>JAJXUD010000003.1 GCA_021783235.1 Myxococcales bacterium
CGCCGGCCGCCGGCCGCGGGGCGCCGCCTGCCTCGACCGGCTCGAGGTCGCGGCCGCGCACCTCGGCGAGCCGCCGTTCGAGGCGGCGGAGCCCGCGCTCGCCGCCGAGGTCCGGGAGCTCCGGGAGCGCGAGCGTTCGAGGCGCGAGGCGATCCGGGCGCGCCGCGCGGCCCCGACGAACGGGCGGCTCGCCGATCCCGCGCTCCGCGAGCCGCTCGCGCGGCTGCTCGCCTTCCCGCCCGAGAAGCCGCTGTCGGCCTCGACGCTCGACCGGCTCGCCGCCTGCGGCTTCCGCGCCTTCGCCGAGAAGCTCCTGCGCGTCCTGCCGCCGACCGAACGGGGCGACGAGCTCGAGGCGCGCGAGGCGGGATCCGTGCGCCACCGGGCGCTGCGGGCGGCGTTCGAGGCGCTGCGGCGGGAGCGGCTCTTGCCGCTGCAGGGCGGCGCGCGGCGCGGGCGGGAGCTCGACGTGATGCTGGCCGCGGCGCGGGCCGAGCTGGATCTCGCCGAGCGCGAGGCCCCGACCGGCCACCCGGTCGCCTGGCGCGCCGAGCGGGCGTCCTTCGAGCGGCGCCTCGTCCGGATCCACGACCGGGAGCTCGGCGACCCCGGCTGGTTGCCCGAGCGCTTCGAACTCTCCTTCGGGGCGGGGCCACCCCGCGAGGGAGCGCCTTCGCCGAGCGAGCCCGCGCTGCCGCCGCTGCCGCTCGAGCTCGAGTCGGGCCCGGCGGCGCTCGGCGGCGCGATCGATCGGGTCGACGTCCAACCGGGCGCCTTGCGGGTCATCGACTACAAGAGCGGCCGGGCCGACGGCTACCAGAAGCGGCTCCTCCGTGGGCTCGGCGAGACGCAGCTGCAGCTCCTGGTCTACGCGCTCCTCGCCCGCGAGCGGCTCGCCCCCGGGGCTAAGGTCGACGCCGCCTACCTGTCGATCGAGGACGGCGAGCTGACGAAGGGCGTCGAGGAGATCTGCGGGGCGCAGCGGCTCGAGCTCGGTCTGCTCCTCTCGCTCGATCCGCGGGAGCGGGCGCGCGCGCGGGCCGAGGGGCGGCCGAACCTGCTCGCGCGCATCGAGGAGCTCGTCGGCGCGGCGCGGCGCGGCGAGCTGCCGGCGACGCCCGGCCACTGCCGCGGCTGCGACTACGTGGCCGCCTGCCGGGTGGGCCCCGACTACGCGGAGGAGGCGTGACCGATCCGCTCCTGCCGCCGCTCGACCAGAACCTGTTGCTGCGCGCCGGAGCGGGGACGGGCAAGACCCACGCGCTCGTGACGCTCGCGCTCCAGCTGCTCGCCGGGCTGCGGCGGGGCGGGGCGACGCCGGCCGACCGGCTCTGGCTCGCGACCTTCACGGAGAAGGCGGCGGGCGAGCTGCGCGGGCGGCTTCGCGAGCGGCTGCGCGGCCTCGCCCAGGGCGGCGGCCCGGCGGCCGAGCGCGATCTCGCCGAGGCGGCCGAGCAGCTGGGGCGGCCGTTTCCCCCCGCCGAGCGCTGGGCGCGGCTCTGGGACGAGGTGGCGGCCTGCCGCGTCACGACGCTCCACGGCGTCGGGGCGGCGCTCCTGCGCGAGCTGCCGGGCGCGGGGCCGATCGGCGGCCTCGAGACCTGGGACGAGGCCCGGGCCCGCGAGGCGCTCCGCGAGGCCGCGCGCGAGGTGGTCCTCGCGCCGGGCGCTCCGGTCGGCGAGCTCTTGCTCGATCTTCCCCTCGCCGGGCGGGGCGACTTCGGGCAGGGGCTCCTCGACGTTCTCGTCGGGCTGCACGAGCGGATGGCCGAGGACGGCGTTTCGCTCGACGACCTCGGCGCGCCTCCGCCTCCGCCGCCGCTCGCGGGGCCGCTCGCCGCCTGGCGGGCCGCCTTCGAGCGGGTGGCGCGCTCGGGCGGCCCGAGGGTGGACGTCGCGGCGGTGCGCGCCGGCCTCGCGGCGCTGCCGGCGGCGGCCGATCCCGAGGCGATCGCCGCCCGCTTTGGCGACCTCTCGCGGGCCGAGCGGGCCTTCCAGAAGACGCGCGGCGCCGGCGAAGAGGAGCGGCGCGAGGCGAAGGCCGCACACGAGGCGCTGATCGCGGCGTTCGTCGAGGCGCGCTCGTCGCTCCACTGGCGCTCGCTCGTGGATCTCGCCCGCGCGACGCGCGAACGCTACGAGCGGCGCAAGCGCGCCGAAGGGGCGGTGGACTTCGCGGACCTCTGCCGCCGGGCGCGCGACCTCCTGCGCGACGATCCTGCCGCCCGGCGCGCGGCCAAGGAGCGGGTCGGCGCGCTCCTGCTCGACGAGACGCAGGACACGAACGGCCTGCAGCTCGACCTCTGCCTCTTGCTCTGCGAGCGGCGCGGCCGCGAGGCCCGCTTCGCTCCGGGCGAGCGGATCGACCTCTCGATCGATCTCGAGCCGGGCAGCCTCTGCGCGGTGGGCGATCGCAAGCAGTCGATCTACGACTTCCGCGGCGCCGACGTGGCGGTGTTCGAGCGGCTCTCCGAGCGGATCCGCGCCACGGGCGGCCGCGAGATCGCGCTGCGCCGATCGCGCCGCAGCCGCCCGGAGCTCGTCCGGCTCTCGAACGGCCTCTTCCGCCGCGTCCTCGCCGGGGGCGAGCGCGACTTCGAGGTTCGCTTCGGGGACGAGGACGCGCTCGAGCCGGAGCGCCCCGAGGCCGGCGAGCCGCTCGCGCTCTTGCTCGAGCTGCCCGAGGGGCTCCCGGAGCCCCGCGAGGCCGAGGCCCGCGCGCTCGCCCGCTTCGTCGGGGGGCTCCTGCGGGAGCCCCCGGCCTCCGTGCGCGAGGCGCTGCCCCAGGGGCTCCGTCCCGGCCACGTGGCGCTCCTCTTTCGGCGGCTCTCGAACGCCGACGTCTTCCGCGAGGCCTTCGCCGGGCTGGGGCTCCCCACCGCGGTCGGCGGCGGCTCGGGCTTCTACGAGGCGCAGGAGATCCGGGACGCCTCTGCGCTGCTCTCCGCCTGCGCGGACGGCGAGGACGGGCTCGCGACGTTGACGCTCCTCCGCTCGCCCTGGGCGGGGCTCCTGGATCAGTCGGTGGCGCGGCTCTCGTTCGCGCGCGGCGAGCGGCGCGGCCTCTCCCTCAGAGAGCTCCTCGCCAAGCCGCCGCCGGCGCTGGCCGAAGGGGAGGCTGGGCGGCTCGCGCGGCTTCTCGAGGCGCTGCGCCCCTGGCAGGAGGCCGGCGAGGCGCTCGGGCCGGCTCGGCTCCTCGGCCTCGCGCTCTCACGGCTTCCCTACGCGGCCTCCCTGGAGGATCCCCAGGCGGTCGCGAACCTCGCGAAGCTGCGCGGAGTCCTCGCGGCCTTCGAGGCGCAGGGGCTCGGTCTCGCCGCGGCGGCCGACCGGCTCGCCCGCCTCTGCCGCGGGGAGGGGGAGGAGCGGCGCGAGCCGCCCGCGGCCTCCGCCGACGATGGGGCGCTCGAGGCGGTCCGGCTCCTCTCGATCCACGAGGCCAAGGGGCTCGAGTTCCCGGTCGTCGTCGTCCCCGAGTGCGGCGCGACGGGCTTCCCCGATCGGTCGGCGGCCATCTACGTGCGCGGCGCGGGGCTCGGGGTGAAGGCGCGCGGCCCGGGCGGCTCCTGGGGCAAGGCCCTCGCGCACGAGGCGGCGCGGGAGCTCGGGGAGGCGCGCGAACGGGCGCAGGCGCTGCGGCTGCTCTACGTCGCGGCCACGCGGGCGCGCGAGCTGCTCGTCTTCTCGGGCGAGCTGCCGCGAAACCACGCGAAGGGGAGCTGGCGCGAGCTGCTCGACGCCGAGGAGGGGCTCGCCCGGCTCGACGGCGGCGCGATCCTCGCGGCGCCAGAGCCGCTGCCCTTCGCGCCGGCCGCGGTCGAGCCCGGGCTCGCCGAGGCGGCGCTCGCGGCCACCTCGCCGCGGCCGCCGCGGCTCGAGCGGCTGAGGGTCGCCGCGACCGCGGCAGCCGATCTCGTCCTCTGTCCGCGCCGCTACCAGCTCCGGCAGCTCTGGCGGCTCCCCGAGCGCGAGATCGGTGCCGAGCCCACGGTGGAGCTTCCGCGCGACGACGACCCACGCGCCCGCGGCAGCCGCGCCCACGAGCTGCTCGAGATCGTCGACCTCGGGCTCGCGGCCCGGGAGCCGGCGCGCGCCGTGGCGGAGGCCGCCGAAAGGCTGGGCGCTCCGGCGAGCGAGGACCGCGAGGTGACGGGCGAGGTGGAGACGCTGCTCGCCTCCCCCTTCGGCCGCAGGCTCTGCGCGCTGCCGCCCGAGCGGATCCTGCGCGAGCGGCCGTTCGTCCTGCGGGTGGGGCCGCTCGTCGTCCGGGGATCCATCGATCTCTGCTGCGTCCTCGACGAAGGGCTGCTCGTCGTCGACTACAAGCGCGGCCCGCCGCGCGAGACGGCCGGCTACCGCGCCCAGGTCGAGCTCTACGCCCTCGCGGCGTCGCGGCTGATCGCGGGGGGACTCTCCATCGAGGGCGCGCTCTGGTTTCTCGGCGAGGCCGAGCGCGGGCCGCGCCGCTTCGCCGTGACGCCGGGACGGCTCGTGGCGCTGGAGTCCGAGCTGCGCGCGGCGGCGGCGGCGGCCCTCTCGCAGTCGCCTGGCTTTTCGCCCTGGACGGGTCTCGACCCCGCGGGCTGCCGAGCGATCGGCTGCGACTACCTGGGCCGTTGCCACCCGGCGGCCGCCGCCGCGGCGCGGGGCGCCGCGTGAGGTCGCCTTGAGGGCCGTCGTCCAGCGCGTCTCGCGCGCCCGGGTGCGCGTCGCCCAAGAGACCGTGGGCGAGATCGGCCAAGGTCTCTTGGTCCTCGTCGGCGTCGGCCGCGAGGACGGACCGGAGGACGTCGCCTGGACCGCGGAGAAGCTCCTCGCGCTGCGCGTCTTCGAGGACGCCGCCGGCAAGATGAACCTCGCCGTGAAGGACGTCTCGGGATCGCTGCTCGTCGTCTCGCAGTTCACCCTCCATGGCGACGCGCGGAAAGGCTCGCGGCCGGGCTTCTCGGCGGCGATGGCGCCCGAGGCCGCCGAGCCGATCTACCGGGCGCTCGTCGAGCGCTGCCGGGCGGGCGGCGTACCGGTGGCGGAGGGACGCTTCCGGGCGACGATGGAGGTGGAGCTGGTGAACGACGGGCCGGTCACGATCCTGCTCGACTCGAAGAGGCTGTTCTGAGCCGGTTCGGCAAGGGGGTCCCGGTGGGGTCTCGCCTCGACGGTCGGCGCGCGCGCGTGGTAGATCCCGGCGGCCATGTCGCGCGTCCTCTCGCTCGCCCTCTCGCTCGCCCTCCTCCTCCCGCTGCCCGCCCTCGCCGCGGCGCGAGTCGCGGTCCTCGCCTTCGCGCCGCTCTCCGGCGACCTGCCGGTGGGCGCCGGCGACAAGGCCGCGGACATCCTCGCGAACGAGCTCAAGACCATCGCGAGCCTCGACGTCGTCCCCCGCGCGAAGCGGGACGAGGGGGCGCCCAAGGCGGCGCTCGACCTCGCGGAGAAGGATCTGGCCGAGGCCCGGGCGGAGCTCTCGGCCCGCAAGCCGAAGGCGGCGCAGGCGGCCTACGAGGCGGCGCTCGCGGCGTTCCAGAAGGCGCTCCCGGCGCTCGCGTCGTTCCACGATCTCCTCGAGTGCGAGGCCGAGCTCGGGGCGCTCCACTACCGGCGAGGCGACGACGCCGGCGGCCGGGCGCTGCTCTTCGACGCGGTTCGGCTGGCCGCTGGCCGGCCGATCCAGGCCATCGCCCAGGCGCCGAGCTACGCGCCCATCGCGAAGCGGCTCGCGGCCGAGGCCGCGAAGCTCGCAAAGGGGAGCTTGCGCATCGACTCCACCCCCGAGGGGGCCGAGGTCTTCGTGGACGGCGAGGACGCGGGCAAGGCGCCCGTGGTCATCCGGGAGCTGCCGAAAGGGGCCCACTACCTGCGCGCGGTCCTCCCCTCCGGCGAGCAGTGGGGTGCGCTCGCGCGGGTGGAGGGCGACGGCGGCCGGATGCGCGCCCAGAGCGGCGCCGAGGGGCCCGCCGCCGAGATCGACGCCGAGCTCGCCGAGAATCGGCTCGAGCCGCGAGCGCTCGAATCGGTGAAGCAGGTGGCGGCGACGACCGGGGCAGCGCTCGTCGTCTTCGGCGCGCTCCACCGGACCATCGACGGGCTCGGGCTCGACGCCTTCCTCTTTCAGTCGCAGGGCGGGCACCTCGTGCGGCTGGGCCGCGTGGCCTTCGACAACGAGCTGCTCGACGCGGGGCTGCAGATGGACAAGCTCGTGAGCCAGATCCAGTCGCGGCTCTCGGATCCCGGCCAGGAGCTCCGCCTTCCGGCCAAGGTGGCGGAAGACCAGATTCCCGAGGGCGGCCTCGCGAGCGACTACCGCTTTGGCGGGGAGCAGGGCGCCGACGCCTCCCCCGACGCGCCGCCGCCCCCGGAGCAGCGCCGGGTGATCGTCCACGGCGGCGGCGGCGACTGAGAGCGCGCCGGAGTCTTCCTCGACCCGCTCGGAGTCAGCGAGCGGCTCGGGATGACGAGCGCTCACTCCCCGGCCGCGCGATCCTCCCAGCGGCGGTTCTCCGCGCTGGCCTCGCCGTACGCCGTCGCGATGTCGAGCGCGGAGAGGACCCCGAGGCCGGCTCCACCTCCGAGCAGGGAGAGGTCGAGGATCGCGGACGCGTTCGCGAGGCCGCCCACCGAGGCGCGCCCCGGCGCGGCGGCGAGCGCGAACTGCAGGGCGGCGGCGCCGATGCCGATGAGGATGAGCGCCCGCAGGGAGCTCGTCGTGATCGCCTGCGCGAAGTGGCCCGCGTAGAGCTGCCCGGCCGCGGGGCCGATCGTCAAGAGCGGCGGGAAGAGAAGCCCGACGAGCGTCCCCTCGCACGAGAGGGCGACGGCTCGCCAGGGATCCTTCGGGCCCGGCCCGAGCCGCAGCCCGTCGCCCGCGGCCTCGCGCGCCTCTAGCAGCCGGAGCTCCCGCCGCTCGAGATCCGTCGGCGCTGCCGGCGGCTGAAGTTCGGGCGGGAGCCTGGCTGGCCCCTCCTCCCCTTGGGGGACGAGCTGACTGCTCGGCTCGAACGGCTGCGACGGCTGCGCGGCCAGCATCGAGAGCAGCGCGACGAACGAGAGCACGTCCCGAAAGCTACCATGCGGCGGGCCCGCCGGCCGCTTCCGGAGCGGTCGCCCGGTGCACACCCTTGGCGCCATGGACGGCAGGCGGCTACTCGGAGTGGCGCTCGCTCCCCTCGCGGCCCTGCTGGGCTGCGGCGGGGGGAGCGGCAAGGTCCCGGCGGGCTCGGGGATCGACCTCGGCTCGCGCTACGGTGACCTGGTTCGGCTCGGCCCGCACGGCTTCGTGCCCTCGACGGCGTTCCCGTCCGAGGACTACGGGCGGGTGGCGTCGCCGAGCCCCATCGTGCAGGAGAACGCGCTCGCGGGCGACCCTTCCTGGCCGATCTCGAACGAGGCGACCGACCACGAGGTCGAGGGCTACGCCTCCGAGGAGAGCGCCGAGGCCGGCGACACGGTCGGCTTCTCGGTGAACGCCGAGCCCTCCGGGGGAAGCTTCGTCTGGACCCTCTACCGGCTCGGCTGGTACGGCGGGGCGCTCGCGCGCAAGGTGGCCTCGGGCGGGCCGCTCTGGGCCCCCGCCCAGCCCGCCTGCCCGCTCGACGAGACGACGGGGCTCATCGAGTGCGGCTGGCCGCCCACGTTCACGCTGACCGTCGGGTCCAACTGGACGAGCGGCGCCTACGTCGTGAAGCTTCACCGGGAGGACAGCGGCCTCGAGAGGTACGTGCCGCTGGTGGTGCGCGACCATCGGATCGCCGATTTCGTCGCCGTCCTCCCGACCAACACCTGGCAGGCCTACAACCCCTGGGGCGGCGAGAGCCTCTACCAGGACGCGGCCGGCGTGAGTCCGAGCGGCATGGCGATGCGGGCGAGCTACGACCGCCCCTATGCGGAAGGGCAGGGGGCGGAGCATCTGCTCTGGTGGCAGGCGCCGCTCATCGAGTACCTCGAGCGCTACGGCTTCGACGTCACCTACGGCACGAACCCGGACCTCTCGCGCTTCTCGGGCTTCCTCTCGGGGGCGGCCGCCTTCATCGGCGGCGGTGGGCACGACGAATACTGGGCGCAGACCGAGCGCGACCAGCTCGACCAGTCGCTCGCGGCCGGCGAGCTGAGCCTCGACTACTTCGGCGCGAACGGCGGCTACTGGAGGGTGCGGCTCGAGCCCGCGCTGCACGACGGCGCGCCCTTTCGGACGGTCACCTGCTACAAGGACCTCGCGGCGATGGACCCGCTCGGGGCAACCGAGCCGACGACGCGTTACCGCGATCCGCCGAACCCCGAGCCCGAGAACGCGCTCTTCGGTTCGATGTACCTCGACTGGCAGCTCTTCGGGGCGCCGCTGCGGGTCGCGGATCCGTCGCACTGGGTCTTCGCGGGCACCGGCGTCTCGGCGGGCGAGCTCTTCCCGGGGCTCGTCGGCTACGAGTTCGACGGAGTCTTCGAGAACGGGGCGCAGCCGCAGGTCGACCTGCTCGCGACGTCGCCGGTGGCGACGGCCGAGGGGACTCCGGGCGTTTCGAACGCGGTGGTGCGGACCCTCCCGGGCGGCCAGATCGTCTTCTCGGCCGGGAGCATCTACTTTACGCAAGGGCTCGGACCCAGCAACGGCTCGGGGGACCCGAGGATCTACCGGATGTCCTGGAACGTGCTCGAGCGGTCGGCCGCCTGGAAGCGCCCCGTTCGGCCGCCGCCGGACTTCTCGGCCATCGCGCCGCCGCCCGCACCGACGACGATCGGCCAATGGGGCGGCGCGGTCACGACGATCGCCGGTACGGGGACGCCGGGCACGAAGGACGGGCCGGCCGCGCAGGCGCAGTTCGCTGGTCCCGCGGGCGTCTTCAAGGCGGCTTCGGGGCTCCTCGTCGTCGCCGACACGCTCGCGAACTCGGTCCGGACGGTGGGGACGGACGCGGCGCACACCGTCACGACCATCGCGGGAAACGGGCTGCCGGGCGAGATCGACGGGCCGGGCGCGCAGGCCGAGTTCCGCTGGCCGCTCTCGCCGGTGGTCTCTGCCGACGGCAGCGTCTTCGTGGCCGACTCGGACAACCACGTCATTCGCCGGATCGCGAACGACGCGGCCCACACGGTCTCGACCATCGCCGGGCAGCTTGGGACCCGGTCGGGCGGCTTCGCCGACGGCCCGGGCGCGCAGGCTCAGTTCAACCGGCCCGCCGGCCTCTCCATCGACGCGGCCGGGAATCTGTACGTGGCCGACATGGCGAACTGCCGCGTCCGCCGGATCGCGAACGACGGTCAGTGGACCGTCTCGACGCTCGCGGGGAGCAGCATCGGCGACCAGGACGGTCCGGGCGCCGCGGCGCAGTTCGACTACCCGACCGCGCTGGTCGCCGACAGCCACGGCCAGGTCTGGGTCCTCGACAGCTTCAACGGGAAGGTGAAGCTCATCGCCGCGGACGCCGCCCACACGGTGACGACGATCGCCGGCGGGCTGCCCGAGGACGCGAACCTCCAGGGCTACGCGGACGGAAGCGGAGACGTCGCGCAGTTCCGGCCCCAGAACGGCCTCGTCATCCGGCCGGACGGCACGCTGCTCGTCGCCGACAGCTCGAACGACCGGATCCGGCTGGTCGTCCCGGGCGCGGTCCCGCAGACGACCAGGGTCTACACCTACGCTGGCAACGGCCTCGAGGAGCCGCTCGACGGGCCGGCCTCGCAGGCGGAGATCGCGAACCCGATGGGCATCGACCTCGGGCTGGACGGGACCCTGTACGTGACCGACCCGTTTCACGGGACGATCCGGGCGATCGCGCCCTAGGCGGGGCTGGCCGGCCGGTTCGCCCCCGAAAGCCAGCCCTACGCCGCCTCCAGCACGAGCCGCGTGATCTCCGCGGGCGCGCCGAGTCTGAGCGGGGGGCCCCAGAAGCCCGTGCCGCGGCTCACGTAGAGCTGGCTCCGGTCCTTGCGGTAGAGGCCCGCGACGTAGGGCTGGAAGAGGTGGACGAGGAGGTGGAAAGGGAAGATCTGGCCGCCGTGGGTGTGGCCGGAGAGCTGCAGCGCCACCCCCAGGCCAGCGGCTCGGTCGAACTGGCCTGGCTGGTGGGCGAGGAGCACCACCGGCCGGCCCTCGGGACGACCCGACAGCGCTCGCTCGAGATCGGGGCCGCCGGTGCCGAGCCAGCGGGCAGCCGGGTCGTCGACGCCCGCGAGGACGATCTCGGCCTCGCCCGCGCTTCCCGCGCGCACGAGCGTCCAGCGGTTCTGTAGGACCTCGACGCCCAGCTCCCCGAGCCGCCGCAGCCAGCCTGGCAGCCCCGCGTAGTGGTCGTGGTTGCCTGGGACGAAGTAGACGCCGTGCCGAGCCCGCAGCTCCCGCAGCGGCTCGATCGCCTCCCCGAGCCGCTCGACCGGCCCGTCGACGAGGTCGCCCGTGATGGCGACGAGATCCGGCTCGAGGGCGTTGACGCGCCGGACGATCCGCTCGAGGAACGGCCGGCCGAGGGTCGGGCCGATGTGGAGATCCGAGAGCTGGACGATTGTGAGCCCGCGCGCGCCGCTCGGAAGAGCCGGCAGCCGGACCTCGACTTCCCGCAGCTGCGGGGGCCCAAGGGCTCCGAAGAGGGCGGCGAGCGAGGCGGCTGCCCCTGCCGCGGCGCCCGCGAGCGTGAAGATCTCCCGCGCCTCGACCCGCGAGAGGCCGCTCAGCCCGGCCGACCGGCCCAGGCCGAGGAGGCCGAGCGCGAGATCGGCCGCGAGCAGGCCGACGATGAGGAGGAAGCCGACGCCGAGCCAGGCGAGCAGCACGGTCTGGAGCCCGGCCGCGAGCCCGCGCCGCCGCGCTCGGCGCAGGACGAACGAGAGCAGAACGCCCGCCGCGAGCGCGAAAAGAAGACCGCTGAAGAGGAGCCGGGCGGGCTCCGGCCAGGGCAGGTCGCGGACCAGCCGGGCCCAGACGTAGTAATGGCCGAGACCCAGGATGCCGAGGGCCACGGCGAGGAAGGGTGCGAAGGCCCAGCGGGAACGCTCTCGGGTCGGCCCCGCCGCCTCTCCAGGGCCGAGCGAGCGGGGGGGCGCCTCTTGTTCGGATTGCACGTCTGGGGTATAAGCCCCGGCGCCATGGGGACGCCAATCGAAAAGGCAGGGTTCACGCTCTGGCTGACCGGGATGCGGGGCGCCGGGAAGTCGACGCTCGCAGGCTACGTCGGCCAGCGGCTCAAGTCGGTCGGCCGGCAGGTCGAGGTTCTCGACGGCGACGAGCTCGAAAAGTCTGCAATCTCGGCTGGTTTCGAGACGAAGGAGGCCCGCCAGAGCGAGGTTCGCCGGCTCGGCTTCCTCGCGAGGCTGCTCTCGCGAAACAACGTCGTCGCCATCGCCGCGTCTCTCTCCCCCTACCGCGACAACCGCGATCAGAACCGGCGGGAGATCGGCCGCTACGTCGAGGTCTTCGTCGACTGCCCGGTCGAGACGCTGATGCAGCGGGATGCCAAGGGACTCTACAAGAAGGCGCTCGCGGGCGAGCTGACCGATTTCATCGGCGTCACCGCCCCCTACGAGCCGCCGGCGAACGCCGAGGTGGTGATCCGCACGCACGAGGAGCGGGTCGAGGAGAGCGCGCAGAAGATCTTTCAGGCGCTGCTCGATCTCGGCTACCTCAAACCGGCGGAGGTCTCGGCGATCATCGGCCAGAAGGCGCGCCGCCGGCCGCTGCCCGCGAAGCGCCCCGCGCGTCCCGCCCGCGCCGCCCGTCGCGACGGAGCGCGGCCCAAGCAGCGTCCCGCCGAGCGCAAGGCGGTCCGGCCCGCGAAGCAGACGCGCCGCCGGGCCCGTCGTTAGTCTGGCGTTGGGCTGGCGTTTTTGCCTCGACGGCTCTAAGGAATCAGCAGGGCCGGGAGTCTTCTCGCCCCAGCTTTCTCCTCGAGAGATCATCCCTTGATGCTCGATCCCGACGTCCAAGGAAAGCTCGAGCGGCTGCGAGGGTTCGTCCGTGGTCTCCCGGGCGCACTGGTCGCCTTCTCCGGGGGCGCGGACAGCGCGCTCGTCCTCGCGGTCGCGGCCCTGGAGCTGCGCGAGCGGGCGGTGGCGTTGACGGTCAGCTCGCCGAGCCTGCCGCCGCGAGAGCTCGATGCCGCGCGCGCCTTTGCGGCGGCGCAAGGGGTGCGCCACCTCGTCGTCGAGGGTCGCGAGCTCGAGGATCCACGCTACGCGGCCAACCCCGCCGATCGCTGCTACTACTGCAAGGCCGAGCTCTACGCGCTCTGCGAGCGGGCCGCCCGCGAGCTGTCGCTCGGCGCGATCGTCGACGGCTTCAACGCCGATGACCGGCGGGACGTGCGTCCGGGACAGCGGGCGGCCCAGGAGCGTGGCGTCGTCTCGCCCCTCGCCCTCGCCGGTCTCTCCAAAGAGGAGGTCCGCGCCTGCTCGCGGGCGCTCGGCCTCTCGACCTGGGACAAGCCCCAGGCCGCCTGCCTCTCCTCGAGGCTCCCGACGGGGACCCCGGTGACCGTGGAGCGGCTCGCCGCGGTGGGGGGCGCCGAGGAGGAGCTCGCGGAGCTCGGCTTTCGACGGTTCCGCGTGCGGCACCACGGCGAGGTGGCGCGCATCGAACTCGGGGCGGACGAGCTCGGGCGGCTCGCGGACGCGGCCCTGCGCGAGCGGCTGGTGGAGGCGATCAAGCGGCGCGGTTTCCGTTTCGTCGCCGTCGACCTCGAGCCCTTCGAGAGCGGGCGCTTCGCCCGGCTCGTCGCCCAGCGGGTCTGAGGTGGTCTGGCTTCGCATCCTGGGAGCCCTGGCGGGCGCGGTCGGCGCGCTGCTCTGGACCCCGGTCATCGTCTTCTTGTTCTGGCTCCCGCGCCTCCATGCGCCGGACCTCTTGGCTTACGGCTGCGCGGCCGCCTTCGTGCTGGCCCTCGCGACGGTGGGCGCCCGCCGTCCTCGCTGGGGGGCGGCGATGCTCGCCGTGGTGGCGGTCTCCTGGCTCGGCCTCGCGATCCTGCTCTGGATGCGGATCATCGAGCTCGCCTGACCTGCGGTTCGCGGGCGGCGCCCGCGCGCCGAGCCTACTCGCCGCGGCGCGTCGGCGAGTTCGGGGCAGCCGATGGTTGACCGAGCGGCCGTCCGGCCGATAGATCAAGGTATCTCCGGAAGCCGTCGGGGAGAGGAGCGGCGCCGTGATCCGAACCCTTGTGAGGCCCGCGCCGAGAATCGCCTTCGCGGTGCTCGTTTTGGCGAGCTGCGCGAAGACGAGCTCGTGCGGCTGTCTCGGCACCCTTGCCCCGCTGGCGGCGCCGCTCGATCCGGGCCACTCGACGCAGTCGGGCGCGCAGGCCTACCTGACCCCGGGCGCCTTCAGCTACCTCGACAACAACTTCCAGAACCTCCTCCCGACCCTGCTGCCGAGCGGGCTCACCTTCTGGATCCCCGAGATGACGAAGTCGGTCTCGTACGCCGGCATCGGCGCGACCGCCTACGTCTGCCGGCAGAACGAGTGCCCCTACTCGGGCTACGACAACGGCGACTGCTACGCGCCGGGAGGCGGCGCCGCCTGCCCGGTCGCCATCGTCCTCGACGGCCTTCAGACCGCGACGGTGGCGCCGAACCAGATCTCGGCCACCCTGACCTTCGACATCGACTACAGGGAATGGAACTTCGGCGGAGGAAAGTGCTCGGAGGCAGGCGGCGGCGCCACCTGCCGCAACGACATCTGGGTCGGAACGGATCTCTGCCTCCCGGGCTGGCTCGGCGGCGGCTGCGTGAGCTGCAGCCAGGTGCAGCTCACGATGGATCGGAAGCCGCTGCAGCTTCCGCTCACGCTCACGATCGACCCGATTAGCCAGGCGCTCTCGATCTCGATTGGGAACGTCGGGGCGAACATCCAATCGTCCGACTTCAGCTTCAACTGCGGGGTCCTCGGCGACATCGCGAACCTCTTCTCGGGGACGGTCGCGAGCCTGATGAACAGCCAGATCCAGTCGATGCTCTCCTCGCAGCTCGGGCAGCAGCTGGACAAGCAGCTCTGCATGACCCCGAGCTTCTACACGGGCGGCTGCCCCACGGGGAGCGTGGTGGGCCAGGACCGGAGCGGCGAGGCCGCCTGCTGCGCGCCCGGGACGCCCTGCGCCGGCGGCGGGGGTGACGGCTGCATCGCGAAGCCGCTGGGGCTCGTCGGCACGCTGAACGCGGGCAGCTTCCTCGGGAAGTTCGGCGCGCCCCCCGCGCCGCTGCAGCTCGAGCTCTTCCCGGGCCAGAACCAGAGCGCCTCGGCGGAGCCGCTCATCTCGCAGAACGGGGGAGGCCTGACGGTGCGCCTGGTCACCGGGGCCGAGGCGGCGAGCCCCTCCTCGTGCGTTCCGGCCCGGCCGGCGCCTCCGCCGGCCACCCCGTCGCCGATCGACTTCGACCAGGAGGCGCAGAAGCTCGGCCTCGCCTCGTACATGGTGGGGGTCGGCCTCTCGCAGTCGTTCCTCGGCCAGGCGGCCTACCAGGCCTACGCCGCCGGCGCCCTCTGCCTCGACATCGACAGCTACAACGAGAGCATCCTCAGCACCTCGGTCTTGACGACCGTCCTGCCGTCGCTCGGCAACATCGCGCCGGACGCTCCCGCCTACGCCGTGCTGCGACCACAGAACCCGCCCACGATCACCGTCGGGAAGGGGACCATCCAGAACGGGCAGATCGTCGACCCGCTCCTCACGGTCGACATGAAGGATCTGCGGATCGACCTATTCGCCACGGTCGATGAGCGGCCGGTTCGTCTCTTCGCCATCTCGGCGGACGTCTCCCTTCCCCTCGCGCTCGGCGTCGGCCCGAACGGCACGTCCCTCGAGGTCCTGATGGGCGATCCCTCGAAGATCCTCGCCAACCTGAACGGGATGGACGGCAAGATCCTCGCCGAGGGGCCGAGCCAGATCTTGAAGCTCATCCCGCTCGTGCTGCAGATGGCCGGGCCGAAGCTCGCTTCGCTGCCCAACTTCAACCTTCCGTCGCTCGCCGGCTTCGGCGTCACGATCGACGGCATCGGCGGCATCGTCGCCGAGGGGGACGGCGGCTACCAGGACGTTGGGCTCTTCGCGGACCTGACCACCGGTCCGGCCGGCGCTTGGCTGCCGGGCGGGGAGGGCCCCTCGATCCGGATCGAGCAGAACGTCGAGCCGCTGCTCGCCGACGTGGCCCCCGGCGGGACCTTGACCCGTTGGCCGACCGCGCTGCTCGCGGTGGACGAGAAGGAGGGGCCCTCCGAGACGAGCTACAGCGTCGATCAGGGGCTCTGGTCGCCGTACGTGCGCGGCGGCCGCGTGGCCGTCACCGCGCCGCTCTTCCTCCTCCAAGGTCACCACACCATCGACCTGCGGACCCGGCCCGTGGGGAGCCGAGCCGACGGGTTCGCTCGGACGCTCGACTTCCTCGCGGACTACACGCCTCCCACCATCGCGCTGACGCGTGGCGACAGCGGCCGCTTCGAGCTCTCGGCGACCGACAACCTGACACCTCCCGATCAGATCGAGTGGGCCACCTCCGTGGCGGGAGCGCCGTTCTCCGCCTTCGAGGTCGGCGTGCCCGATCCGAATGCGCTCGCGGCACGGGGGCCGTTCCGCGTCGAGGCGCGGGATTCGGTGGGCAACGTCGCCTCGGCCGACTCGAGCGGTCTCGCCCCGGTCGGAGGCGGCGCCGCGGAGGGCGGTTCGCCCGCGGAGGCCAGGGCCGCGGTCCGGCCCTCGGGAGGCTGCGGCACGGCCCCCGGCGCGGCGTCCTGGATGGCCTTCGCGGCGCTCGGCCTCGGGCTCTTGCGGCGCCGCCGCCGCGAGTGAGCTGGGGGCTCTCCCTCGGGGCGCTCGTTCTCGCAGCCGTCGCCTTCGCCCCGCGGGCGGGGGCGCTTGAGCCAATCGAGGATCACCGCGACCAGTGGGGGCTCACGGCGTCACTCGGAACGGAGTGGGACTTCGCGGCTCCGCTCGCCCGAAACGTCTTCGGGGAGACCTTCTCGCCGGCGCTCGAGGTGGGCGGCACGGTGGCCGTGACGGACACCGGCGACGAGCTGACCCTACGCCTGCGGCTCCTCGACTCTCCGGGCGTCTGGCCGATGGTCCTCGCCGGCTGGCGCAGCTACTTCGGCGAGGACGAACTCAAGAGCTTCGCCGCCGCTGAGCTCTTCGGCCTGACGGCGCCGTTCTGGGCCCTCGGCGCTCACGGCGGCGTCGGCGGGCAGTACGACTTCAGCCGGTCGTTCGGCCTCTTCGTCGAGATCGGCGTCGGCGTGGCGGTGGGCGGAGTCCTCTACCGGAGCCTCGACGGCAACCTCGGGGCACAGGCGCGGTTTTGATCGACGACGGCCTCGGCCCTACCCGCGAGACGGCTCGAAGGGATCGTCGGGGTAGCGCACGTTCCAGAGGACGAGTCCTCGCCCAGGAGCGCGCGGGCCGCGCCAGCCCCGCTCCGTCGCGAGCGCCGAGAGATCGAGCGGCTGACCCGCGCCGCGCGCAGCCGCCGCGAAGGTCCAGTGGCGCACGAGGTGCCGCGTGAAGCCGGTGGCGACGAAGCGGAGCTCGTAGCCGCTGCCGCCCGGCCGAGCGCGCTCCCGCACGTCGGCTTCGAGCAGCTCGGTGACGTGCGGGCCGTGGGGACCCGTGCTGAACGGCGCCCGATCGCGCCGTCCGAGCTGCTCGGCCAGGAAGGCGCGCATCGGCTCGAGGTCGAGCCGGCCGGACGGGGGAAGCGCGGGGATGCTTCGAGGGTCGGGGAGGCGCCAGGCGGCGCGCGGGGAGGGGCCGGGACCCACGATGATTCGGTAGCGGTACTCGCGCGCCGTGGCGCTCGCGCGAGCGTGGAACGATGGGCCC
This sequence comes from Myxococcales bacterium, assembly GCA_021783235.1. Classification (GTDB taxonomy): domain Bacteria; phylum Myxococcota; class Myxococcia; order Myxococcales; family JAKAPL01; genus JAJXUD01. The sequence continues at coordinate 16,785 of JAJXUD010000003.1, forward strand.
GCCCGCGCGATTCGCAGCGGTCGAATCGCCCGAGGCAGCGCGCCGCGGAGCGAGCCGAGCGCCGCCTCGAGGTCGAGCGCGAGCCGGATTCGAAATGAGACGACCTGTCTTCGGGCATGGACGCCCGCGTCGGTGCGACCGGCGGCGGCGAGCGCCGCCTCGATCCCAAGCCCCTCGAGCGCCGCCGCGAGCGTCTCCTGCACGGTCGCGCGCCCGGCTTGCCGCTGCCAGCCGGCGAAAGGGCTGCCGCAGTAAGCGATCTCGAGGGCGTAGGCGACGCGTTCCACGGCGGGGGCGAATCTACCTCGGAGCGAAGGTCTCCACCCTATGATAACCTGGACGCATGGTCGAAGGCGCCTCCTCAGCGTTCCCCAGGTCGTCCGGAGAAGAGCCCGGATCGAACTCCCGCGTCGAACTCGGCACGACCGGCGGCAACTGGGTCTTCAAGCAGGAGGGCATGCTCTTCGGTCCGGTGCCGGCCCGGGTCGTCATCGAGAAGCTCTACGCGGGCGAGATCGGTCGCGACACGCAGGTGGCCCGTGAGGAGGAAGAGGGTTTTCGCGACCTGAAGGACGTCGCCTTTTTCACGATCCACCTCGCGAAGGCCGAGGCGAAGCTCCGGGTCGAGCGCGACGAGGGCGCCATCGCCGCCGTCGAGCAGCGGAATCGGCGCGCCCGAGTGGCGGTCGGGGCGGTGGTCATCGTGCTCGCCGTGGCCGCCGCCGCGGGCGGCGCCGGCTTCCTCGTCGTGCAGCGGCAGCAGCGGCTACAGCGCGAGATCGAGGACATTCCGATCGTCTCGAACCCGCCCGAACTCGCCGCGGCCGGCGCGAGGCCTCAGGCCGAGGCCGACGTGGCGCTCCCGTCCGCGGCCGGAGGGGGAGCGGGAGCCCGTCGCGGCCGGCGCGCGTCAGCCCCGGCGGCGCGGAGTGGCGGGGAGGAGATCACCCAGTCGAAGTTCGACAAGAGCTCGATCATCTCCGCCGAGGTGCGTCAGAAGTCCTCGCTGGTCCCGTGCATCAAGGCCGAGCTCGGGCGGCAGCCCGATTTCCGCGGAGACATCCGTTTCACGGTGGCGGTCGGCAACGAGGGGCGCGTGGCGAAGCTCTGGATGGACGACGCCCAGTTCAAGGACGGCCCCCTTCAGGCCTGCTTCTGGAGGTCGATGCAGCAATGGCACTTCGTGTCGTACGAAGGCGAGCGCGCCACCCTCTCGGACTCCTTCCGCGTCGGCCGATGACTTCGCCTCGGGGACAGGAAGGCTGGGGAAGGCGCGTGCGGGGGGCGCGGTTTGAGGCTATATTCGCCCTGAAGGGCTCCGTTGGAGGGCCGCCTTGAGCAGGAAAGATCATCCCACCAATTTGGCGTGCTCCTTCTGCGGGAAGGGGCAGCGGGAGGTCCGCAAGCTGATCGCGGGCCCGACGGTCTACATCTGCGACGAGTGCATCCACCTCTGCAACGACATCATCGCCGAGGACAACGAGAAGGAGGAGACTCGGCCCCAGGTCCGGCTTCCCACCCCGCAAGAGATCAAGGCGTTCCTCGACGACTACGTCGTCGGCCAGGACCAGGCGAAGAAGGTTCTCTCCGTCGCGGTCTACAACCACTACAAGCGGATCTACCCCCGTCGCACGTCCCAGCCTCGGCCGCGCCCTGGCGCGGTGCGGCAGCCGGTCGAGGAGATCGAGCTCGCGAAGAGCAACATTCTCCTGCTCGGTCCGACGGGATCCGGCAAGACGCTCCTCGCCCAGTCGCTCGCCCGCTTCCTCAACGTCCCATTCACCATCGCGGACGCCACGAGCCTCACCGAAGCCGGCTACGTCGGGGAGGACGTCGAGAACATCATCCAGAACCTGCTCCATGCGGCCGACTACGACGTCGAGAAGGCCTCGCGCGGCATCGTCTACATCGACGAGATCGACAAGATCGCCCGCAAGGGCGACACGCCGTCCGTGACGCGCGACGTCGGCGGCGAGGGAGTCCAGCAGGCGCTGCTCAAGATCATCGAGGGGACCCGCGCAAACGTCACCCCCCGCGGCGGCAAGAAGTACAACCAGCAGGAGTACATCCAGGTCGACACCTCGAACGTCCTCTTCATCTGCGGGGGGGCCTTCCACGGGCTCGAGCACACCATCCAGCGGCGCGTCGGGGTCAAGGCCCTCGGCTTCGGCGCGAAGGTCGAGAAGCAGGACGATCTGCGGATCGGCGAGCTGCTCTCGCGCGTCGAGCCGCAGGACCTCGTGAAGTTCGGGATGATCCCCGAGTTCGTCGGCCGGCTGCCGGTCATCGCGACGCTCTTCGATCTGACCGAGGACGATCTCGTCACCATCCTCACCCAGCCGAAGAACGCCCTGGTCAAGCAGTACCAGCGGCTCTTCGAGCTCGAGAAGGTGAAGCTCTCGTTCACGAAGGAGGCCTTGCGCGCCATCGCTCACGAGGCCATGGCGCGCAACGCCGGGGCCCGCGGCCTGCGCGCCATCATCGAGGACGCGATGCTCGACATCATGTACGAGGTCCCCTTCAAGGAAGGCGTCAAGGAGTGCAAGATCACCGAGGGCGTGGTGGTCCGGCACGAAGAGCCGCTCCTCTACTTCGAGAAGGAAAAGAAGTCGGCCTGAGTCTCGCCCAATCCCTCGCTTGGCGGTAGAATAGCCCCCGCGGTCCGGCCGTCTGATGGTCGTGAGCTTGCCGAGGGTGACGCCATGCAGACACGCGGTCGGGTCGCTCGGGTCGTCGCTGTCCTCGCCGTTCTCGCCGTTCTGACGGCCGCTCCGGCGGCCCTCGCCCAGTACGATTCGGATTTCGACGAGGGGACTCCTGCCGCGGCGCAGGTGCCGCCGGATGCAGCGGACTTCCAGACGTTCCACGACGCGCTCGCGCCCTATGGCTCGTGGATCTACAGCCCGGAGTACGGATGGGTCTGGGCGCCGAACGAGCCTCCGGGCTGGCGTCCCTACTCGGACGGCCAGTGGAGCTGGACCGCCTACGGCTGGACCTGGGTGGGCAACGAGCCCTGGGCCTGGGCGCCCTACCACTACGGACGCTGGGTCGTCCTCCCGGAGATCGGCTGGTGCTGGGTGCCGGGCTACACCTGGGGGCCCGCCTGGGTCTCGTGGCGGTATGGTGGCGACTACGTCGGCTGGACGCCGCTGCAGCCGGGTTGGGACTACGGAGGAGACTGGCTCGACAGCTACCCGGTCAATTACGACCAGTGGTGCTTCGTGCCCTCGGGCGGTTTCTACGGTGGTCCGGTCGGATCCTACCTCCTCGGGCCAGGGATGGTCGCGGGCGCCTGGGGGATGACGCGACCCGGCGGGGCCTTCTACCAGGGCGGCGCCACCTACGTCGGCCCGTCACAGGCCTGGGTCTCCCAGAGCGTCGGTCACCCTGTGGTTCCGGTGGCGATCCACCCGGTCGGATCGGTCACGCAGTGCGGGCAGCCGAGCGGCGGCCAGCTGAACGTGTTCGCCCCCACGTTCAACCATGCGCCGAGCCCCTTCAGAGGAGCGGGAGGCCAGGCTCCCTCGATCGTCCCGCCAAACCGGCCGGTGGGCGTCGGTCCGCTCGTCCCACCCTCCGCCGGCGGCTCGGCTGGGTTCCATGGACCGTTCGGCGGCGCGGGCGGGCTGGGCGGCGGGGGATTCTCGGGAGGCGGCGTACAGCGTCCGGGCGGCGGCTTCACGCCCTACCGTGGGCCGCTGCCGGGCGCGAGCGGCTGGGCGAACGGCAACCACTTCGGCGGTGGCGGCGCGGGCACGGCCAGCCCTTCGGCGGGCCTCGGCTGGAACGGCAACCGGCCTGGCGGAGGCTTCGGCAACCAGTTCGGCCCCTCGGGACCGGCTGCGGGAGCGGGCGGGCTGGGAGGCCCCTCGGCGGGCCTCGGCTGGAACGGCAACCGGCCCGGCGAAGGCCTCGGCAACCACTTTGGTCCCTCGGGATCGGCCGCGGGAGCGGGCGGACTGGGAGGCCCCTCGGCGGGCCTCGGCTGGAACGGCAGCCGGCCCGGCGAAGGCTTCGGCAACCACTTTGGCCCCTCGGGATCGGCCGCGGGAGCGGGCGGGCCGGGAGCTCCCTCGGCGGGCCTCGGCTGGAGCGGAAACCAGCCGAACCGCGGCTTCGGCCAGCCATGGGGGGGTGGGGGCGGTGGAACGGTCAGCCCGGGCGGGCTCGGCGGGCAGCCCTGGCGAGGCCCGGTCGCCGGCGGGCAGCCGGGCTGGAACGCCCCTCACGGCCAGGGCGGGGGCGTACAGATGCCACCGCCTCGTCCCTACCACCCGAACGTGGGAACGGTCGATTTCCACGGCCGTGGTTACGGCGTCTCCAGTGGGCAAGGGGGCTTCCGCTCGCCGGGCGGTTGGCCGGTGAGCAGCTACCACGCGCCGGTCTCCACGAGCTATCAGCCGAGCTCCGGCGACGGCTACCACCCGTCATTTGGTGGCGGCGTCCACTCGAGCTTCGGCGGTGGCGGCTACCACTCCTCCTCGAGCTTTGGCGGAGGAGGGTTTCACCCGTCGTTTGGCGGCGGCTACCACCCGAGCTTCGGCGGCGGCGGCTACCACCCGTCGTTCGGCGGCGGCTACCATCCGAGCTTCGGCGGCGGCGGCTTCCACCCCTCCTCGAGCTTCAGCGGGGGAGGCTTTCATCCGTCCTTCCACTCGGGCGGTGGCTTCCGCGGCGGGGGCGGTCGGCGGCGCTGAACGGCTCCACCGACGACGCGCTCAGCTCTGGGTCACGCGAATGGTCGTCTTCATCTGGCGGCCGGTCGCGGGGTCTTGCGCGCTCATGGTGAGGATGCCCTCGACGCTCACGTCGAAGGTGACCTGCACCTGGGCCGCTCCCCTGGGCCCCGTCTTGATGCCCGAGAAGAGGAAGTCGCCGAGGAGCTCGTTCTCGGTCACGTCGTCGTGATCGCCCTGGTAGATGCGCATCGCGAGCTCGGTCTGCCCGTCGAAGCTCGTCGTGGCGGTGATGGCCTTGGCGTTCGGGATGGCCGCGTTGCGTTGGAACACCACGTGGAACTTGCCGTCGGCCTTCTCGATGCCGATGGCCATCGGGATGACGTCCAGGAGCTGGAGCTTGAGGCTGGTGTTGGTCTCGAGGGAGTGGGCGTAGAGGGCGGCGCCGATGGCCACGGCCTCGTCGGGGTGGACGCCCTTCGAGGGCGGTTTGCCGAAGAACTTCGTGAGCCGCTCCTGCACGACGGGCATGCGCGTCTGGCCGCCGACGAGCATCACCTCTTCGATGTCCTTCGTCGCGAGTCCGGCGTCCGCGAGGACCCGGTGCACGACCTCGATGGTCCGGTCGACGAGCTTCGACGTCAGCTGCTCGAGCAGCTTGCGCGTGAAGGTCATCTCGATGTTGAGCGGCTGCCCCTGTGGGGTCATCGAGACGAACGGGATGTGGAAGGGGGCCTCGATGCGCGCCGACAGGTCGATCTTCGTCCGTTCGGCGAGATCCTTGATGCGCTGCATCGCCACCGGGTCGGTCGACAGATCGATGCCGTGCTTCTGCTTGAAGTCCTCGATGACGTGCAGAATCATCGCGTTGTCGAAGTCGATGCCGCCGAGGAAGATGTCGCCGCCGGTGGCCTTCACCTCGAAGACGCGGTCGCGGATCTCGATGATCGAGACGTCGAACGTCCCGCCGCCGAGGTCGTAGATGATGACCCGCTCGTTCAGATTCTTGCCGACCCCGTAGGCGAGGGATGCGCTCGTCGGCTCGTTGATGATCCGGACCACCTCGAGGCCGATGAGCTTGCCAGCGTCCTTGACGGCTTGCCGCTGCCGATCGGTGAAGTAGGCCGGAACCGTGACGACGGCGCGGTCGACCTTCTGCTGCAAGTAGTCCTGGGCGACGTCGCGAATCTTGTTCAGGATCCGGGACGAGATCTCCGCCATCGCGAGCTTCTGCTTGCCCACCTTGATGACGACGTCGTTCTTGGTGCCCTCGTCCATCTCGTAGGCGACCACCTTCTTCATGGTGTCGACCACGTCGGACTTGAAGGTTCTCCCGATGAGCCGCTTCGCCGCGTAGACGGTGTTCCGCGGGTTCAGCTGCCACTGCCGCTTGGCCTCGTGGCCGATGAGTTCGCGGCCTTTGTCGTCGATCGCGAAGATCGACGGGATCGTGAAGTCGCCGCCCTTGTACGGGATGAGCTTGACCTGGCCGTTGGCCTCGACCACGGCGGCGCACGAGTTCGTCGTCCCTAGGTCGATGCCGATGATGGGTGCGGGCATGGCTCCTCGTTCCCCCTGAGCGAGAAAATGATCCAGGACAGTAGTACCTCAGTTTCAGCCGCTCGCCAACTGGCCGGCCAAATCGCCTTCGTGACGGAGCGCGGTCGCGGGCAGGTGGCTTGTGGCGGACGATCCGGGCATGCTAGAGAAAATTCAACCTTGCGCGAGGCGCGCGCACCCCGGAGAAAGCTTGGAAGCCAGGCGTTTCCTCAGCTCGTTGGGCTCGGACGTCAAGGACAACTTCGTCCAGAGCCGTACCATCCTGTCGTTCGAGCAGTACCTCGACCTCGTGGCGCAGGAGCCGATGCGGCACGCGCGCAACGCCGCCCAGTACCTGCGCGACGTCTTCGACCACTACGGTTTCGACGACCTCGAGACGCCGGTCGGCCGGCTGCGCCGCTTCCGGCTCTTCGACTGTCCCTTCTCCGACGGGGAAGGGCGGGTCGCCGGCCAGGAGGAGGTCCAGGCCTCCATCTACCGGATCCTCGGCAACTTCGTCCGGACGGGCCGGATCGACAAGCTGGTCCTGCTCCACGGTCCGAACGGCTCGGCGAAGTCGAGCCTCGTCGCCGCCATCCAGGGAGCCGTCGAGGCCTACAGCCAGAAGCCCGAAGGGGCGCTCTACCGCTTCAACTGGGTCTTCCCGAGCGAGAAGCTCTCGAAGGGCTCGATCGGCTTCGGAGACCGGCTCCCGGGCGAGCCCGCTGGCGAGGTCCCCTCCTTCGCCCACCTGGAGGGCCAGGCCATCGACGCGCGCCTCTCGTGCGACGTGAAGGACCACCCGCTCTTTCTCTTGCCGCGTCCCGAACGGAGGCGGCTCCTCGAGAAGCTGCTCGGGCCGGGCGCGCTGCGAGGGGCGGGCGACGCGGGGAAGCGTCCCGCGGGCCAGGTCGAGGGCTTCCTCCTCTCCGACTACCTGCAGAGCGGCGATCTCTGCCAGAAGTGCCGGCAGATCTACCAGGCGCTGCTCGGCGCCTACCAGGGCGACTACCTGCGCGTCCTGCGCCACGTCCAGGTGGAGCGGTTCCACGCCTCGCCGCGCTACCAGGTGGCGCTCTCGACCATCGAGCCGCAGCTCTCGGTCGACGCCTCGTTCCGGCAGGTCACCGCCGACCGGAGCCACGGGAGCCTGCCACCCGCGCTGCAGAGCGTCTCGCTCTTCGAACCGTCGGGGCCGCTCGTCTCGGGTAACCGCGGCGTCGTCGCCTACAGCGATCTGCTCAAGCGGCCGCTCGAGCACTTCAAGTACCTGCTCGGACTCTCCGAGACCGCGCAGGTGTCGCTCGATCACTTCAGCCTCTACCTCGATACCGTCCTCCTCGCGTCCTCGAACGAGAAGCACCTCGCCGCGTTCAAGGAGACGCCCGACTTCGCGAGCTTCAAGGGTCGGATCGAGCTGGTGCGGGTGCCCTACCTCCGCCGCCGGCGCCTCGAGCAGGAGATCTACGACCAGCAGCTCGCGCGCTCGAGCCCAGGCCGCCACGTCGCGCCGCACGCGACCGAGGTGGCGGCCACCTGGGGCGTCCTGACACGGCTCAAGAAGCCGATTCCGGAGCGTTACGGGGGCGATCTGCGGGACGTCGTCGACGATCTCTCGCCGATCGAGAAGCTCGAGCTCTACGACGACGGCGAGGCCCCGGACCGGCTCGCGACCACCCAGGCGAAGGAGCTGCGCAAGAGCGCCGAGGCGATCTGGCGCGAGAGCGACGCCTACCCGAACTACGAGGGGCGCGCCGGCGCGAGCCCGCGCGAGCTCAAGACGGCGATCTCGAACGCGCTGCAGCACCCGGCGTACAAGTGCCTCACCCCGCAGGCGGTGCTCGAAGAGGTCGCCGCCATCTGCCGCGACAAGTCGGTCTACGACTTCCTCCAGCAGGAGGTGGTGGACGGCTTCCACGACCACGAGGAGTTCGTGCGGGTCGCGGAGCAGCGGATCCTCGCGGCGGTGGACGACGAGATCCGCGATTCGATGGGCCTCGTCAGCGAGGCGCAGTACCGGGAGCTCTTCGAGCGCTACGTGCTCCACGTCTCGAACTGGGTGAAGGGCGAGAAGCTTCGCAACCGGGTGACGGGCGAGTTCGAGCCGCCGGACGAGGCGCGGATGGCGGATCTCGAGGGGATCGTGATGCCGGAGGACGAGGACCGCGGCGACTTCCGGCGCGGGCTCATCGCCGCCATCGGCGCCTTCCGGCTCGACCACCCGGGCAGCGAGGCCATCGAGTACGCCCGCATCTTCCCCGACCAGTTCCGGCGGCTGCGCGATCACTACTTCGAGGAGCACGAGAAGCTGCTCCGGCGGAACAAGGAAAACGTCCTCAAGTACCTCGCGGGCGATCGCTCCGGCATGTCGCCGCGCGAGGTGGCGCAGGTCGAGAAGATGCTCGCGACGATGACCGAGCGCTACGGCTACTGCCAGGAGTGCGCCAAGGACGCGATCCTCTTCCTGCTTCGCAAGCGCTACGCCGACTGACGGGGCGGCGCGGCCCCGGGCGCGGAATCTCTTGCGCCCGTGGCTGTTGGGGGGGAACGGGTGCACGAGCTGAAGAGCCCCCCACTCTCGTCCTGGAGGTCGCCCTTGTCCCGCCGCCGCACCGCCCGCCGCGCCACGGTCCTCGCCCTCGGCGCCAGCCTCGGCCTGATGGCCGCCTGCGCGGCCCCGCGGGCCACCGGCGGCCTCGCGACCGGCGGCTCGCCCGGTCACTCGGAGGCCGTGCGCCGCGCGCTGCCGACCAGCGTGCGGGTCCACGTCCTCGCCCAGGGAAAGCTCGCGCGGACGGCCTCGGGAGTCTGCCTGCTCGGCGACGCCGGGGCCCGGCGGAGCTTCGTGCTGACGAACGAGCACGTGGTCGAGCGGGGGGAGCTGCCGGCCGCGCCCAGCTTCGCGGTGGTGGTCGAGGAGCCCCGCGGCGGCTCGCGCGAGCTTCCGGCGCGCGTCGTCGCGCAGGGCTCGGTGCCGAACGAGGATCTGGCGCTGCTCGAGGTCGACGGGGTCGCCTTGCCGGCCGCACGGCTCGCCGAGGCCGATTCGCCCGAGGTGGGGGACGACGTGGTGGTCGTGGGTGCGCCCTTCGGCCGAAACCTGACGGTCTCGAGCGGCCTCGTCTCGTCGCTCGATTGGGGTGGTGAGGGGCGGGGTCGCCAGCAGGTTTCGCTCAAGACCGACGCGCCCATCGGCTACGGCACGAGCGGCGGCGGAATCTTCCGCGTCGGCGACGGCCGGCTGCTCGGCGTCATCGAGGGGTACCGGACGGCGCGCGTCGAGTTCCCCGTGCAGAGGGAGACGTACGGCTTCGACGTCCCCATGCCGGGGGAGACCTTCGCCGCGCCGGCCGCCAAGATCCGCCGCTTCCTCTTCGTCCACGGCCTGACCGCGATCCTCGAGGGCCGCGACCCCGCCAAGGTCGCGACCAGCCGCTGATCGCTTCAGCGCCCGGGCGTTCGCGCGTCGAGGTGGTCGGCGATCACCGTCGAGCGCTCCTGCGTAAAGCTCGCCTCGACGTTCATTCCAGGCCTGAGCTCCCGGAAGCTCGCCTTCCTGCCGTTCAGGGTCACCCGGGTCACGGGGCCCACGAACATCGTCACGGCCGCGAACGGACCCGCGAGCGGCTTGCCCCCGACTTCGATCTTGTTCGCGGTGACGTCCAGCACCTTGCCGCGGATGACGCCGATGCGCGGGGTGTGGGCGAGGGGCATGGTCTCCGGCTGCCGCTCCTGGAACGAGTGGAGCGGCTCGGCGTTCGTCGTGGCAAACGGCGCCTCGGACGTGGCGGGTGGAAGGTGGCTCGTGGTGCCGGCCTCGTCCCGGCCGTGGGCGCAGCCCGCGGCCGAGAGAAAGGCCGCAGACGCGAGGGCGACGAAGCGCTTCATGGGTGGTCTCCTCCTCCAGAAAGGTGAGCACTCGACCCGGCCTGGGCCAGCCGGGCCGCGCCGCGGCGTGGCGCTCACGTCCGCGGCCGGCGCCCCGGCGGTCACGGGAATGGGCTGTCGGGGCCGGGTGGTAGGAGTCGGGGCCATGCACGCGCGCTCGGATTGGGACACCTACTTCATGGAGATCGCCCGCGTGGTCGCTTCGCGGGCCACCTGCGACCGCAAGCACGTGGGCGCGGTGCTCGTGCGGGACCGGACCATCCTCTCCACCGGCTACAACGGGAGCATCCGCGGAATGCCCCACTGCGACGAGGTCGGGCACCTGATGGAGGGAGGCCACTGCGTCGCGACGATCCACGCCGAGGCGAACGCCATCCTCCAGGCGGCCCGCAACGGGGTCCGGATCGGCGAGGCGGACTGCTACATCACCGCGAGCCCCTGCTGGCCCTGCTTCAAGCTGCTCGCGAACGCGGGGATCCAGCGGATCGTCTACGGCGAGTTCTACCGCGACGACCGGATCTTCTCGGTGGCCGAGAAGCTCGGGATCGCCCTCGTCGGCCCCACCGCCTGACCCCGCGGCCGTCGGTCAACCGCCGGCGAGCTTCTCGCGGACGATCTCGACGAGCTCGGCGTTGTCGAAGGGCTTGCGGACGAAGAGATCCGCGCCGGCCGCCAGCGCCTCGGCCTCCGCCTGCTGGCCGGGCCGCGCGGAGAGGACGACCACCGGCAGCGCGCGAGTCCGGTCGGCGCCCTTGATTCGGCGGCAGAGCTCCAGGCCGTCGACCCCCGGCATCGCGATGTCGACGAGGACGAGCCCGACGTCGCGGCCTTCGAGCGCCCTCTCGGCCGCCGCGGCGTCGTCGGCGCGGACGGTCGAGACGCCCTCGACGGAGAGGAGCAGCTCGAGGAAGTCGAGCACCTCGTGGTCGTCGTCGACGAGCAGCACCTCGCGGTGGCCGCTCATTCGTTCTTGACCATCCGGTCGATCGGCAAGAGCGCCTGACCCTCCTCGCAGGAGATCTCGAGCCGCCTGGGCTCGAGATCTCGGGGCGCGCGCTTCCCCGCGGCGCCGCCCTTGCGGAAGCGGCCGACCGGCAGCGTGGCGTGGTCGCCCGGTGCGAGCGTCGCCTGCCGGTAGACGTAGTCGCCGTTGAGCCGGTAGGTGACGTCGGTCCAGGCGGTGGAGCCGCCATTCATCACGAGGAGAACCGGGCCGCCGATGGCGAGATCGGCCCGGACCTGCGCGCCGAGGTGGTTCCCCTCGGACGGGCCGCCGAGCGCGACGGCCGCGACGGTGGTGACCGAGACGGCGAGCCAGCCGGCGACCAGCGCCGCCTGCAGCTTGAAGTAGCGGTCCTGGGCGCGAAAGGCCGAGAGGCCGTCGGCGAGCGCCGCGCGGAGGCGCTCCTTCAAGGTGGCGGGCTTTCCCGGCATCGCTTCCGGGAGGATATCAGATGGGCGGGCCGCTTACTTCTTCGCGAGGGTCGCGAGCAGCTGGTTCGCGGCCGCGTTCTCCGGTTGATCCGCGAGCACCTCGCCGAGCAGCTTCCGGGCCCGGTCGGTGAGCCGGTGGCGATCCTCCGGCGAGGCGGCGTTCATCGATCGCTTCACGTCGATGGCCGCGAGGTCGATCTTCGCCTGCAGGTTCTTCGGATCGCTCTCGAGGATGGCGTGGAGCTGCGCCTCCGCCCCCTCGAGATCGCCGGCCAGCGCGAGCGCGCGGGTCAGCAAGAGCCGAGCCATTGGCTTGCCGCCGAGCAGCCCCACGAGCGCCTGCGATTGGGCGATGGCCGTCTGGACGTCGCCGGCGTCGACGGCGAGCTCCTCGAGCTTGGCGCGCGCCTCCTCGAGAAAGGGATCGCCGGCGATGGCCGCCCGCAGCTCCTGCGCCGCCTCCCGGTGGCGCCGCAGCCCGAGGTAGAGCTCGCCCAGGTAGAGGTGCGGCTCGGGCAGGCTCGGGTCGAGCTCCGCGGCCCGCTCGAAGTGGGCCACCGCCTGCGCGGCGTCGCCGAGCTGCTGGTAGGCGAGGCCGAGCGCGGCCTGGAGCGGCGCGAGCTGGGGGTAGTCCGACTGGAGCGCCTCGAAGACCTCGACGGCCCGCTGGCCGGCCTCGTGACGGTCGAGCCAGGACATCCCCTCCTCGAAGCGCGGCCGCGCGGGCAGGGGGATGCCGCGCTCGGGGTCGTGGAGGAGCCGCACGAGCTTGCGGCCCGCCTCGAGATCCTTGTCGGTGGGGAGCAGGGGTACCGCCGCCGCCAGCGACGCGAGCGCCTCGTGGTCGTGGCCCGTCCGGTGCAGCGCGAGCGACAGCGGAAAGCGCGGGTGCGGATCGGCGGGGGCGAGCGCGACCGCCCGCTCGAGCGGCTCGACCGCCTCGGACCACTTCTCGGATTCGAGCAGCGCGATGCCGAGTCGGAGCGCGAGCTCGGGATCGTTCGGCGCGAGCGCCCGGGCCTTCTGCAGCTCCGCGAGCCCCTCGCGCTCGCCGCCCGGTCCGGCGAGCAGGCAGAGGCCGAGGAGGTAGTGGCCGAGCGGCTCCTCGGGCCGGTGGGCCACCCGGGAGCGGGCGCTCTCGAGCAGTCGGTCGAGCCCGCCGCAGCGGCGCGTCGCGAGCACCTCGTGGCGCAGCGGCGCCCAGGCGCCGGGTTCGACGGCGAGGGCGTCGTGGAACTCGGAGAGCGCCTCGCACGGCTTGTCGGACGAGAGGTCGTCCAGCCCCTTCGCGTCGTCGCGGAGCGCCGCCTGGTGCGGCGGCAGCGTGGCGCAGCCCGCGGCGAACGCGAGCCACAGTCCAAAGCTCTTCACGAGGGGGCGGCGCAACGCTCAGCCGCCCGAGGGCGCCGACGACGGCGCCGCGGCCGCGGGGGAGCCGGGGAGGAGCAGCCGTTCGAAGCCGGGGTCGCCGCGCAGGGAGGCGAGCGCGGGGTCCTTGCGCAGCTCGGCGCGCTGCTCGGGCGCGAGCGCAAGCGCGTGGCCGAGCGCCTCGAGCGCTCCCGCCTTGTCGCCCTTCGCGAGCCGCAGCCTCGCGCGGCCGTAGTCGGGGAGCGGGCTCTTCGGGTCGAGCGCCTGGATCCGGTCGAAGGCGGCGCGCGCGCCGGCCTCGTCGCCGGTGGCCGCCATGGCCGAGCCGTAGACGAAGAGGACCTGCGGGTCCTTGTCGTCGAGCGCCTCGGCCGCCTTCGCGTCCTCGAGGGCGCTCTTGCCGTCGCCGTCCCGCAACGCGAGCTCGGCGCGGGAGAGGCGCGCGTAGAGGTTCTTCGGCCGGACGGCCAGCGCGCGCGCGAGGGAGGCGCGCGCGTCCCGGTCGTCGCCGGTGTCGCTCTCGATCCGCGCGATCCCAATCCAGGCCTCGATCTGCGCGGGATTGCGCGCGACCGCCTGTCGATAAGCCGCCGTCGCGGCCTGGCGCTCGCCCTTCTGGGAGTAGAGATCTCCCATCCGCAGCCAGGGAGCCGACAGCGTCGCGTTCTCCTGCGCCGCCGCCCGGTACTCGGCGATCGCCTCGTCCACCTTGCCCTGGTTCTGGAAGACGTTTCCGCGGGCGAGGTGGGTCTGGCCCGCCTGGTGGCAGGCCGGGAGGGCGAGGGCTGCGCAGAGGAGCATGGTGCGGCGCATGGAGGTCCCTGCTTAACCGAGACGCCCGGACGATTCAACAGCGGCGGCGATTGACCCCTCCCCGGCGCGGAGGGTAGGACGCCCCCATGTCGAGGCGTTTCATCGCGCTCGCCGGCAACATCGGCGCGGGAAAGACGGAGCTCTGCCAGTTCCTCTGCCGCCGCTACGGGCTGCGGCCGTTCTACGAGCCGAACGACGCGAATCCGTACCTCGCCGACTTCTACGCGGACATGAAGGCCCACGCGTTCAAGTCGCAGATCTGGTTCCTCACCCACAAGTTTCGCCTCCACCGGGAGCTCGAGCGGGAGGAGGGGGCCGCGGTGCAGGACCGGACCATCTACGAGGACGCCGAGATCTTCGCGCAGAACCTCCACCTGCGGCGCGCCATCGACGAGCGCGATTGGGCGGTCTACCAGGACCTCTACCGCGTCGTCTCCCAGGCGCTCCGGCCCCCCGACCTCCTCATCTACCTCAGGGCGCCGGTGCGGACCCTCAGGCAGCGGATCCGGCAGCGCAACCGCGACTTCGAGCAGGGGGTCCCCGCCGCCTACCTGCGCCGGCTGAACGAGCTCTACGAGGACTGGATGGCGCGCTGGAAGCTCTCGCCCATCGTCACCATCGAATCCGACCGGCTCGACTACCTGACCGACCTCGTCGACCGGATCGACGTCCTCGAGCAGGTGGAGAGGTATCTCTAGAATAACTGGACTTCCATGGCCGAACGCTCTACGCGACGCGACGATCGCCGCGGGCTTCGCCTTCAGCGCGGGCGCGTGGCTTGGGAGACGGGGGAAGAGCGAGCTCAGCCGAGAGCAACTCTGGCCCTGGCTTGCCTACGGCCTGGGTGCCATCGTGCCGGGCGGTGTCCAGACGAGAGGAGAGTTCCAATGAGGTCGAGGGGTTGGCGTCTGCTCGAGGTCGCTGCTGCCATCCAGCTCGCGGCCTGCTCTCAGGCGCAGACGTGCGCGCCCGGTGCCAGTGACGCTTGCAGTTGCGCCGATGGCTCCACGGGCGCGCAGGTCTGCCAAGTGGACGGCAGCTTGGGTGCGTGCGTCTGCACGCGGGGCGCGACGACCGGGGGCTCAGGAGGTTCGACCGGCGCCGCGGCTTCTTCCTCTTCGGGCGGCTCGCAGAACTCCACTGGCAGCGCCTCGACCGGCGCGCAGGCCTCCTCGACCGGCGGCTCTGGGTCGGGCGGAAGCTCCAGCGGGGGCGCCGGCAGCTCAGGCGGAGCGCTTCCCACCGGGCTTCACGTCGTCAACGGGAGCGGCAGCGGCGCGGGACACATCGTCGACGGTTCGGGGAACATCGTCCAGATCCACGGCGCCGACCGCTCCGGCACTGAATTCGCCTGTTCCTTCCAGGCCGGCGGCAGCGCAGCCGCGGGCTTTCCGGGCTTCTTCGATGGCCCGAACGATCAGGCCGGCATCGACCAGATGCTCGCTTGGCACATCAACGCCGTCCGGGTGCCGCTCAACGAAGACTGCTGGCTCGGGATCAACGGCCTTCCCGTCAACGACACCGCGGCCAACTACCAGGCGGCGATCGTCGCCTGGGTGAAGCTGCTCGAGGCGAACGGTCTCCTCGCCATCGTCGATCTGCACTGGGCGGCCCCGGGCAGCGAGGTGACCGACAGCAGCATCGGCCAGCTCCCGATGGCCGATGCGGATCACGCCCCAGCTTTCTGGAGCTCGGTGGCCGCGACCTTCGCCGGCGATGGCTCGGTGATCTTCGACCTCTTCAACGAGCCAAACATCACCGGCTGGAACTGCTGGACCTCCGGCGCCCCGGCCAGCGCCGGCTGCGCCCATGACAAGAGCGGGGTGAGCTACGCGGTGGCCGGGATGGCGAGCCTGTTGCAGGCGGTGCGCAACGCGGGGGCTCAGAACGTCGTGATCCTCGGCGGGCTCGCGTACTCGAGTGACCTGTCGCAATGGGTCTCGTCGGTTCAGAGCATTCCGAGCCTTCCTCCGCCTCTGAACGGCCTCTCCCTCGCCAACGTCGCTGCCTCTTGGCACGCCTACGACTTCAACTCGATTGATTCGGGGTGCCCGAGCCAGTTCAACGGCTACTCGGCGACCTGCGACACCGGCCAGCAGACCGCCGCAAACTCGGGCGTCACCGGCGTACTCGCCGCAGGCTTCCCCGTGGTGATCGGCGAGATGGGCATCTCGGCCTATTCCGCGTCGACCGCCGCCCCCTTTTCTCCCGCCCAGATCACCGAGCTCGACGGCTGGCTCGACGGACTGATGACTTACATGGAAGGGCAGGGCCAGGGCTACATCGCATGGTCGTGGAACACGGACACCCCGCCGCTTCTCATCACCGACTATGCCACCGGGACGCCCACGCCCGACTTCGGAGCGACTTACCAAGCCCACCTGAAGCCATTGTGAGGGTCGTGATCGTCGTGGTTCTCGGCAGGAACAACTAGGGCGCGAGCAGGAGCCGCCGCTCGAGGACGAAGTGGCAGGCGCTCGCCGCGATGACGAGCGCGTGGAAGATCTCGTGGTAGCCGAAGACCTTCGGGGCGGGGTCGGGCCGCCGCAGGGCGTAGATGACGGCCCCCGCGACGTAGAGCAGCCCGCCGCCGAGGAGGAGGGAGAGGCCGCTGACGCCGAGCGCCGCCGAGAGCTTCGGCAGGGCGATGGTGACCGCCCAGCCGAGCGCCACGTAGCCCGCCGCCGAGACGAGCCGCGGGGCCTGCACCCAGAGGATCGACTGGACGATCCCGAGGGCGGCGCCACCCCAGGCGACCCAGAGGAGCGCGACGGCCCAAGGGTGCGGCAGCGCGAGCAGGCAGACCGGCGTGTAGGTGCCGGCGATGAAGAGGTAGATGGTCGCGTGGTCGAGCCGCCGCATGAAGCGGCGCGCCGTGGGGCCCCAGGTGGGGCGGTGGTAGAGGGTGCTGATGCCGAACATCGCCGCGAGGCTCGCGCCGTAGACCGCCGCTGCCGTCGTCGCCCGCGCGCCGTGCGCCGACGCGACGAGGGCGATGGCGCCGGCGGTGGCGACGACGAAGGCGATTTCGTGAGAGACGCCGCGCAGGAGCGGCTTCGGACGCGCGCTGGGAGGCATGCGCTTCACGCTAATTCCGCGAACGGTCGGCGCCTTGACGGCGATCAAAGCCGAGCCCTCGCGACGCGGCTGGTCAGATGTCGATGAGGTGGCCGTGCCGCCGCTTCTTCGCCGTGAGGTAGGCGTGGTTGTGCGGCGTCACCGCGCCCGGGGCCGGGACGCGGCTGCGGATCGACAGGCCGTGGGCCCGCAGCTCCTCGACCTTGCGCGGGTTGTTCGTCATCAGGTCGATGGGGCCGACCTCGAGCTGGCAGAGGATCTCGGCGGCCACGTCGTAGCGGCGCAGGTCGTCCGGGAAGCCGAGCCGCCGGTTCGCCTCGAAGGTGTCCGCGCCCTGCGCCTGGAGCGCATAGGCGCGGACCTTGTTTCCGAGGCCGATCCCGCGCCCCTCCTGCCGCAGGTAGACCAGCACGCCCGCGCCCGCCTCGGCGATCCGGTCGAGCGCGAGGTCGAGCTGATCGCGGCAGTCGCACTTGAGGCTGCCGAAGACCTCGCTCGTCAGGCACTCCGAGTGGACGCGCGCGAGGATCCCCTCCGGGCGCCGCACGTCGCCGAGGGTCAGGGCGAGGTGCTCCAGCCCGCTCCCGGGCTCCCGGAAGACCCGGATCTGGAACGTGCCGCGCCGCGTCGGCAGGGGCGCGTCGGCGTAAGCCTCTACGATGACAGACTTTTTCTCTTGCGCGGAGGCGCACTTCGCCATGAGCCACCTCTCCCTCCCGGACTCTATAGGAGCCGGGCTGCGAGGCGTCAACCGAACCCGCCGTTTGGAGCAGGCCCCGGCTCAGGGCAGCTCGAGCCCGAGGTTCGAGTTCAGGACCCAGCCGCCGCTCGCGCGGGTGAGCGGCTGGCCCAGGCCGAAGTTCAGCTCGACCTTGGGCCAGCGGTAGACGTCGAGGGTGTAGACGAGCAGATGCTGCTGGGCGGCGAGCGGCTCGAGCGGCTGGACGTCCGGCGGGATTCGGTCCCAGGCGTCCTTCTTCACCACCGTCGCCCCGGTGAGCATGCCCCAGTCGAGGTTCAGCATGCAGGGCGTGGTGACGGACATCTGGATGCGCCCGTAAGCACAGGAGGTTGCGCGCGATCTCGACGCGCCTCGTGCGGCCTCCGGCGTATCATCTTGGACGCGGCGCACGGTGGCACGGGGAGGCGGGGTCGTCCGTCACCGGCCGCGCTTCCCTGATGCGGAGAGAGCCGAGCAGCGATGGCCAGGGAGTCCGACGCGCCGTGGTCCCGACGACGAGATCCTCATCGAGACGGGCCGTGGGGATCACTCGAAAAGTTCGGCGTGCGATCCCAGACGAACGAGTTGGAGCACGTCGGCGGTCGGCTTCCGGTAGATCAGCACGAGGTCGGGGCGCAGGTGGCAATCACGGTGGTCCCGCCACTCGCCCATCAACGGATGGTCACGGTTCGATGCCTGCAGCGCCTGGTCGCCTGCCAACCGCCCGACCACCTCGGCCAGCAGCCGGTCCAGCACCTTGCCGTGTCGCCCCGCCTTCTCTCTCTTGTGGTCCCGGCGGAAGGCCGTGGTGTGCTCAATCCTTCGCATTCAGATCCGCGAGCAGGCCGGACACCGAACGGGACGCGCGCAGCTTGCCCTTGCGCGCCTCCTCCATCGCCGCTCGGGTCTTCGCGTTGGGGACTCTGAGCTCGAAGGGCAGTGCCTGCTCGGCGGCCACCCGCGTGAGCAGGACGCGCACGGCGTCGGACACGGAGAGCCCCATCGCCGCGAGCGCCTTCTCTGCACGCGCCTTGACGCGCTCGTCGAGCCGGACGTGAACCATGGTGCTGGTGGCCATGCGAGACAATGTATCTCAGGGCCCAGGTGCCCGCAACCACCGCGAAGCCTCCGCGCGGGCGCGTCGAGGGTGTCGGACATCTGGAATCTACGGTGAGCACAGCAGGTCGCGCGCGATCTCGACGCGCCTCGCGCGGACTCCGGCGTCTCGTCCTCGGACGCGGCGGACGGTGGCACCGGGATGCGGGGTTGTCCGTCGCCGGCCGCGTTTCACACGCAGCGGGGTGACCATTCGGTCGATCCGACGCCAGAGGCGGCCGATTGCGTGGCAGCTCCGGCGCTCGGCCGTTCAGGGGTTGGTCAATCGGGCGTAGAGCGCCTCTTGTGAGGGAGCCATGCCTTCTCGTCGGCTGCCCCGATGAGAAGGCGTCGTCGCTCACCGCGTTCACCAGCCGAGCGAGAGCCGGCCGGCTCAGGGCAGCTCGAGCCCGAGGTTCGAGTTCAGGACCCAGCCGCCGCTCGCGCGGGTGAGCGGCTGGCCCAGGCCGAAGTTCAGCTCGACCTTGGGCCAGCGGTAGACGTCGAGGGTGTAGACGAGCAGATGCTGCTGGGCGGCGAGCGGCTCGAGCGACGGGAAGAGGCCCAGGTCGGAGTAGTACTCGAGGCCGAGGGCGCTGTCCCAGGCCACGACGCAGTTCGCCTTGGCGGCGGGCTCGAAGCTCGGCGCCGCGAAGGGCGAGAGCGCGAGCCCGATGATGGGGTTCAAGATGGCTCGGCAGCGGCCGAACTCCTTGAACAGGATCGGTCGGATCTCGCCCGCCCAGGGCGGCTCGCCGGAGCGCGGGTCGCTGCGCCCGACCTCGATGTTGAGCGCCGCCTCGAACGGCCAGGCGCCGGGGGCGATGCGCCCCTTGAGCCGCAGCTTCGCGCCCTCGAAGAGGTAGCTGCCGTTCGGCCAGAGGGAGCTCTCGAGGTAGGCGCCGAGCTCGACCTGCTTCCAGAGGCCGACCTGCGGCTCGAGCGTGGCGTGGAAGAGGCTCGGGTCGAGCGCCCCGGACGACGGGGAGAGGCCGCTGCCCGCCGCTCCCGGGTGGGCGATGAGGTGCCCCTCGATCATCGTCTCGCCCGGGGGGAGGGTCTCGGCGTCGTAGACCTGCAGCTCGAACGGATCGAGCGCGCGGGCGCTTCCGGTCGCGCAGAGCGCGAGCGCCGCGAGGGCGACTCTACTGGTGTTGCGCGCGGTACTCCTCCACCAGCCGCTTCACCTCGTCGAAGAGGTCGGCGGGGACGACCTTGCCGCGGACGACGCTCCAGCTCCGCCGCGCGGCGGCCTTCCAGCCGGCGACGTCCTCGGGCTGATCGATGACGAGGCCCTGGGCCTTCATCTGCTTTTCGGCGTCGTCGTTCATCTTGCGGACCTCGTCCGAGAGCTTCTTGCCGCTCTCCGCGGCGATGGCGAGGAGCTTCTGCTGGACGTCCGGCGGGATTCGGTCCCAGGCGTCCTTCTTCACCACCGTCGCCCCGGTGAGCATGCCCCAGTCGAGGTTCAGCATGTGGTTCGCCCGGTCGAAGAGGCGCGAGGCGAAGGCGTAGAGCGCCGGCATCGAGACCGTGTTGATCATCCCCGTCGAGAGCGAGGGGATGATGTCCGTCGAGGAGAGGACCACCGGCTGAAAGCCGATCTTGATCCAGGCGTCGGCCGCCGACGGATCGCCCTGCCACGACCAGATCTTGGCCTTGGCGGCGTCGGAGGGCTTTTTCAGCGGGAAGGTGGAGAAGAAGCGGATGACGCCCACGTTCGCCCAGTTGACGGCGACGAAGCCCTTCGCCTCGAGCGCCCGCTCGAGCCGAGGCCGGATCTTCGCGAGGACGTAGTCGAGCTCGGCCTCGCTCTGGAACAACATCGGCGCGTCGAGCGTCTGCGGCTCGGGCGTGATGTCGTGCATGCCGACCGTGGTCAGCGAGGCCGCCTGGAGCTGGCCCACGCCGATCTTGCGGACCATGTCGCCCTCGTTGCCGGCGACGCCGCCCGGGTAGATGCGGACCTTGACGAGGCCGCCCGAGGCCTCCGTCCAGCGCCGCCCCATCTCCTGCAGGAGGACGTCGTACGGCGACCCCTGGGGCGCGACGGTGCCGAGCTTGATGAGGACGGTCGCACGGGCCGGGGCGGCGGAGAGCAGGGCTCCGGCGAGGGAGACGACGAGAGGCCAGGCGATGCGCTTCATTCCCACTCCTTCTGCGTTGGGTCCTACAAGAACAGGTCGTCGACGCGTCCGAGCAGCCACTTCGCTCGTCGTTGGGCGAGCACGTTCTCGAGCCGGTTCGGGCGGGCGTCCGGGCGGTCGACGTCGAACTCGAGGACCCGGTCGAGGAGCTTCACGAAGCCCACCCTGTCCTGCGCCGGGACGAGGAGGTTCTCGGCATACGAGACCTGCAGCCCGAGCCGGGTGCCGTGGTCGAGCGCGAGGGCGCGCTCGTAGTGCTTCTTCGCGTCGTCGGCCTTGCCGCGGGCGGCGTCGAAGGAGACGAAGAACTCGTGGAGCGTGCCGCCGTCCCAGTCGGGGTCGAGCGCGAGCGCCCGCTCGGCCAGGTCGGCGACCGCCGGGAGCTGGCCGATCATGGCGACGTCGGACTTCGAGTCGGAGATCGCGAGCCCCCAGGCGGCGGCGGTCCAGTACAGGTCGGGCACGTCCGCGGCCACCGTGCCCGCGAGCGCCTTGCGGCGCGCCTGGGCGTCGGCCGCGAGGAGCGCTTCGCGGAGCCCCGCGTGGTCGACGTCGAGCGCCCGCAGCCCGTAGCCGCGCGCGCGGAGGAAGAGCTTGCGCGCCCGCTCGTGGAGCGCCTGCGCGCGGGCCGGATCCCCGGCTTCGTCGCCGGGCTCCTGCACGAAGGCGTAGGCGTAGCCCGTGAAGCCCGAGTCGAGGGCGCGCAACAGCTTCTCGTGGCGCGGTAGGTCGGCCGCGAGGCTCTCCATCAGCTTGAGCGCGAAGGGGAGCGCCTCGCCGACGAGCTCCGGGTCGTCGTCCGACTGGAAGGTCCCGCCCGTGCCGGTCGCGAGCGAGCTCGCGAGCGAGTTCTCCGCGAGGTTGGTCGGCGAGCAGGCGGAGAGCGAGGCCGCGAGGCCCGCTGCCAGGCCAATCGCGATCTGTTTCATCGACGGCACGGGGCGGTGCTATAAGGGACGGCCCCGAAGCTGGTCAACCAATTCTTCCGAGCGCTTGCCCACCGTGACCGCGACCCTCGACCCCCAGCCGCCGGACCTCGCCGACTCCGCTGGTCCCCAGAGATCCGACGGAGGCCACGGCACGCGGGCCGAGGGGCTCCTCGTCACGGCGATCCTCCTCTGCATGACGGCGCTGCCGGTCGCCCAGGCGCTCGCCCGCAAGCTCTTCCACGCGGACCTCGCCGGGGCGGCGGTCTACGTGCAGCACGGCACGCTCTGGGTCGGCTTCTTCGGCGCGCTGCTCGCGACGGGGCAGGGCAAGCACCTCGGCCTCTCGGTGGCCGAGCTTCTCCCGGCCGGCAAGCCGCGGCTCTTTGCCCGCGTCTTCTCGGCCATGGTGACGACGGCGGTCCTCGCGCTCCTCTGCTACGCGGCCGTCGAGCTCGTGAACGCCGACCGCGTCCGGCAGGACGTGCTCGCGGGCGGCATCCCCGAGTGGTGGAGCGAGCTCGTGATGCCCGCGGTCTTCGCGGCCATGGCGCTGCGGACGGCCTGGCTCGCCCCCGGGGGCTGGCTCGGCCGCGCGCTCGCGCTCCTCGCGGTGCCGCTCGCCTTCGCCATCGGCCTCGCCGCGAATCACCCGGATCCCTTCGTCTGGCCGGTCGTCGTCGTGCTCCTGCTCTCCTTCCTCGTCGGCGCGCCGGTCTTCGTCGCGATGGCGGGCGTCGCGATGCTGCTGTTCTTCGCCGAGGGGACGCCCATCGCGGCGGTGCCGACCGAGACCTTCAGGCTCGTCGCCTCGCCGACGCTGCCCGCGATCCCGCTGCTCACGCTCGCGGGCTACGTCCTCTCCGAGGGCGGCGCGGCGAAGCGGCTCGTCGCCGCCTACCAGTCGGTCTTCGGCTGGATGCCGGGCGGGCTCGCCATCATGGCGGTCTCGGTCTGCGCCATCTTCACCACCTTCACGGGAGCCTCCGGCGTCACCATCCTCGCGCTCGGCGGACTGGTCCTGCCGGCCCTCGTCAAGGAGGGCTACCCGGAGGGCTTCTCGCTCGGGCTCGTCACCGCCTCCGGCTCGCTCGGCCTCCTCTTCCCGCCGTCGCTGCCGGTGATCCTCTACGGGGTGGTGGCGGGCGTCGCCATCGAGCGGCTCTTCGTCGGCGGGCTCGTGCCGGGCGCGATCATGATCGTGCTCGTCGCCGCCTACGGCGTGGTCGCGGGAGTCCGCGCCAAGGTGCCGCGCCACCCCTTCGACGCGAAGAAGGCGCTGCGCGACCTCTGGACCGCCAAGTGGGATCTCGGCTTGCCCTTGCTCGTCATCCTCGCCGTGGCGAGCGGCTTCGCGACGATCACCGAGGCCGCCGGCATCGCCTCCGCTTACGCGCTCATCGTCGAGATCTTCGTCTTCCGCGAGCTCGATCCCTGGCGGCAGCTCCCGCGCGTCATGGCCGACGCCGCGACGCTCGTCGGCGCGGTGCTCATCCTGCTCGGCGTCGCGCTCGGCCTCACGAGCTACTTCGTCGACGCCCAGATCCCCGAGGCGCTGCTCGGCTGGGTCACGGCGCACATCCACTCCCCCGAGCTCTTCCTGCTCGCCCTGAACGGGCTCCTCCTCGTCCTGGGATCGGTGCTCGAGATCTACTCGGCCATCGTGGTGCTCGCGCCCCTGCTCGTGCCGCTCGGAAACGCCTTCCACATCGACCAGATCCACCTCGGCGTCGTCTTCCTCGCGAACCTCGAGCTCGGCTTCCTCTTCCCGCCGATGGGGCTGAACCTCTTCCTCTCGGCGCAGCGCTTCGAGAAGCCGCTGCCCGTGCTCTACAAGCGGGCGCTGCCCTTCCTCGCCATCATGGCGTTCGGCGTCCTCGTCATCACCTACGTGCCCGCCGTGACCACCGGAGTCGTCAGCCTCCTGCTGCCGCACCCGGGCGCGGCTCGCTGAGCGAACCGTCGCCTTCAGGCCGCGACCGGCTCGCTCGCCCAGCGCGGCAGCTCGATCCAGAAGGTCGATCCCACCCCTTCCTTCGATCGGAAGCCGACCGATCCGTTGTGGGCGAGCGCGAGCCGGCGCACCGTGGCGAGGCCCAATCCGACGCCGGCGGTCTCCGTCGTCGGTCCGCGGACGTACGGCTCGAAGATCTCGAGCCCGACGCCGGCGGGCAGACCGGGGCCCGTGTCCTCGACCTCGAAGAGGAAGCTCTTCTCCCGCGCCTCGACGCGGAGGGTCACCTGCCGGACCTTCCGGTCCCCCATGAACTTGAGGGCGTTGCGCACGAGGTTCTCGAGCAGCACCGTGAGGACGCCGGCCGGGCAGGCGACCTCGCCTTCGGGAACCGGGCCCGCCGACAGCTCGATCTGCTGCAGCTCGGCCTGCGGGCGGAGCTCGTCCGCGAGCTCCGCCACGAGCGCCGCCACCGCCGCGTGCGCGCCGACCTCCGGCCGAGCCCCCGAGCGGGCGAACCGCAGGAGAGCCTGGACGACGCCTTGCGATCGCTCGAGGGCGCTGACGCCTCGCTCGGCCATCCTCCGGATCCGCTCGTCGGTGCCCCGGCGGGCGACGTCGAGCGCCAGGAGGGCCGCCGCGAGCGGGCTCTGGACGTCGTGCGCCATCCGCTGGGAGAACAGCTCGAGCTCGACGGCCCGGGCCTCGTCGGCGACCGCCTGGCGGTTCACCAGCTTCGCGACCATTCGCATCGAGGCGAGGAGGAGCAGCACCTCGAGCGCCCCGAGGCAGAGCGCGCCGAGCGTCGCGATCCGCCAGAGGGTCCGGATCCGGGCCGCATGCGCGACGATGCGGCGGACGTGGAAGCTCGAGAGCGCCCGCAGGTCGTCGTCGAGCGCGTCGCTCGCGGGGCGCCACTCGGTGGCCTCGATCCGGCTCGTCTCCGAGGAATCTCCCCGGTCGATGGCGAGAAGCAGCCGATCGAGCGCCGAGTCCACGGCGCGGAGGTGGGAGGACTCGTTGGCCTGGAGCGCCAGCTCGCCTCGGTACACCGGCGCGCGCTGCTCCGTGGAGATCCGCCGGCCGAGCTCAGCGCGGGCCGAGGCGATGCGGTCCTGTGGGGGAGGCCGCCCCTGCCGGAGGGCGAGGAGCGCGTCGTCGAGGCTCCCGTCCAGGCGGCGCAGGGCGGTCTCGGTCGCCGCGAGCCCTTCGGTGCCGACGGCGCCCATGGTCTCGATCCGCTCCGCCTCGGGGCGGATCTCGCGCAGCGCGAGGCCGAAGAAGATCGTGAGCCCACAGAGCGAGAGAGCGACCGCGCCGGTGGCCACCTTGAGCGCTCGGATCGGCTGGCGCCAGACGACGGGGCCGACCGAGGCCTCGCGCTCGGAATCCTGGCCGACCGGGCTGGCCGTCCGCGTGACCGAGGCCGCCATCGGTTCCCGAGCCTCCAACCGTTCCCCCAATTCCCCCTTCGGTCGAATGCGGTTACTCCCCGCGGCGGGGACGGTCAAGGCTCG
Source organism: Myxococcales bacterium (assembly GCA_021783235.1). Taxonomy (GTDB): domain Bacteria; phylum Myxococcota; class Myxococcia; order Myxococcales; family JAKAPL01; genus JAJXUD01. The sequence continues at coordinate 41,941 of JAJXUD010000003.1, forward strand.
CCCGTGGGGGAGTGTCCCACCCGTCGGCTCGCCGGCCCCAGCCAGCGCGGGAGCTCCACGCGGAAGGTCGTGCCTCGCCCCTCCGTCGAGTGGAAGTCCACCGAGCCCCCGTAGGCGACGGCGAGGCGGCGCACGGTCGCGAGGCCGACCCCGGCGCCGCGAGCCCCCCCGGTGGGGCCGCGGACGTAGAGCTCGAAGATCTCGGGGCCGACGCCGCTCGGCAGGCCGGGCCCCGTGTCCTCGACCTCGAAGACGAAGCTCCTCGGCCTGGACTCCACTCGAAGGTCGATCCGCCGGGTCGTCCGGTCGCCCATGAACTTGAGGGCGTTGCGGACGAGGTTCGAGAGGATGACCGTGAGGACGCCCGCCGGGCAGGCGACCTCGCCCTCGGGAGCCGGGCTCGCGATCAGCTCGATCCCGGCTTCGTCCGCCTGCGGGCGGAGCTCCTCCAGGAGCCCCGCGACGAGGGGCGCGACGGGAGCGTGGGCGCCGATCTCCGGGCGGGCGCCGGAGCGGGCGAAGTCCAGGAGCGCCTCGACCACGGACTGCGACCGGTGGAGCGAGGCGATCCCGTGGGCGCACGCCTTTCGGATCCGCTCGTCCTCCGTCCGCTGGGCCAGCTGGAGCGCGATCAGCGTCGCGGCGAGCGGGCTCGAGACGTCGTGGGCCATCCGCTGCGCGAAGAGCTCGAGCTCGAGGGCTCGCTCCTCGCCGAGGCGCTGCTGCCGCCGGACGACGCTGGCGACGACCCGCATCGAGACGAGCACGAGCACGAGGGCAAAGATCCCGATCCCGAGCGCGCCGGCGGTGGCGCTCTGCCAGCGGCCATCGATCTCGTCCGCGTTCTCGAGGATGTGTCCGATCTGGGCGCTGGTGAGGTCGTGGAAGTCCCCGTCGAGCGCGTCGCTGACGCTGCGCCACTCGCCGTTCTCGATCCGGTTCGACGCCTCGAGATCCCGCCGGTCGAGGGCGCCGAGGAGGCGCCCGAGCGTCCCGTCGAGCGCCTGGAAGTGGGTCGCCACGGCGGCGTCGAGCTCGGCGTCGCGCGGTTCGTGGTGCGCCCCGCGATAGGCGGCGATCTGCGCCGCCAGCTCGGCGCGCGCCTTCTGGATCGGGGCCAGGGAGACCGGCCTTCCCTGGATGGCGTTGAGGAGCTGCTCGTCCAGCGATCCGTCGAGCCGCCGCAGCGCGGCCTCGGCGAGATCGAGCGCCTTCGTCCCTGGCGCGCCCCTGCTCCGGATCGCCTGCGTCGCGGGTCTCACCTCGCGGAGCTCGAAGCCGTAGAAGACGATCAGCCCCGCGAGCGAGAGCGCCACGGCGCCCGTCGCGACGGCCAGGGCGACGACGGTTCTTCGCCGACCCCCCTCGTCGCCCCCCGCCCCGCCGGTCGTCCGGGCCCGCTTCTCCGCTGAATCCGCCCGCCTCACGGGCCCCCTCTCGGCCGGCAATTCGAGCCGCCCCGTTTATCCCCGGCGGCGAGTGCGGTCAAGGCTGACTAGATCAATCGCGTGCCGAAGGTGGCGCAGCCTGCGCGGGAAGCGGTGGCTTGGCACGCCCTCTCGCCGTTGGAGGCAGTCGACAGAGCGGCCGGCCGGCTGGACGGGCTCCGCATCGAGGAGGCGGCCCGGCGACTCGCCTCCGCGGGCCCCAACCGGATCGATCTGGCCGCCGGCCCCCCGTGGATCGCGCGGCTGCTCCGGCAGGTCCTCAGTCCCCTCGTGCTGGTCCTCGCCGCCGCGGCCCTGCTCGCGCTGGTCATGCGCAAGCCGTTCGACGTCTGGGTGATCCTGGGCGTCATCGCGATCAACACCGCCGTCGGCTTTCTGCTCGAGAACCGGGCGGCTACCGCGCTGGCAGCGTTGCGGGAGATCTCCCAGCCGCTCGCGCGGCTGCTGCGTGGCGGGGATCCGATCCAGGTGGCGGCGGCGGAGGTCGTCCCAGGAGACGTCCTGCTCCTCCAAGCCGGAGACCGGGTCGCCGCGGATGCGCGGCTCCTCGAGGCTTACGACCTCCAGGTCGCTCAGGACGAGCTGACCGGGGAATCGGAGCCGGTCCCCAAGGACACCGCCGCGGTGTCGCCGTCTACGCCGCTCGCCGAGCGCAGCGACCTCGTCTACCAGGGAACCTCGGTGACCGCGGGGCGCGGGAGCGCCATCGTCTTCGCCACGGGGGCGACGACGGAGGTGGGGCGAATCGCGCTCGCGATCGCCGGTGGCGAGCCGTCGACCCCGCTTCAGCGACGGCTCGTCCGACTGAGCCGGGGGCTTGGGGCCGCGGCCGTGGCCTCCGTGGCGCTCGTCCTGCTGCTCGCGTTCTGGCGGCGCCTGCCGTTTTGGGAGCTGCTCCAGACGGCGCTGGACCTGGGCGTCGCCGTGGTCCCCGAAGGGCTGCCGATCGTGCTGTCCGTGCTGCTCGCCGTGGGCGTTCACCGGATGGCGCGCCGCCACGCGCTCGTGCGACGCCTCCCGGCGGTCGAGGCGCTGGGCGGCGCGACGGTCATCTGCGCGGACAAGACCGGGACCTTGACCCGAAACGCGATGGTCGCTTCCCGCCTCTTTGCGAGCGGGCGGAGCTTCGAGCTCGAGGATCGAGGCTACGCTCCCCACGGAAGCGTCACCGAAGCCGGTCGGCCGGTCTCCGTCGAGGGTCTCGCGAGGCTGCGTTGGTTGGGGCGCTGCGCCCACCTCTGCAACGACGCCGTCCTCGAGAGGGAGGGGGACCGCTGGAGGGCTCTCGGCGACCCGACCGAGGCCGCGCTCCAGGCGCTCGCGGGGAAGCTGGGGAGGACGGAGGACTGGCGTCGGATCCAGGAGATCCCCTTCGGTCACGAGCGGCGCTGGATGGCGACGCTGAACGAGGCGCCGGACGGCGAACTCGTCGCCTTCGTCAAGGGCGCGCCCGATGTCCTGTTGCGCGGGACGGAGGCTGGTCCGGCGCCCGATCCCAGCTACGGTCGTGCGGTCGCCACCCTCGCCAGGGTGCCGCTGCGCGTCCTCGTGCTCGGACTGGTTCGACACATCGATCACCCCGGGAGCTTCAGCGCCGATCTGGTGGAGGGAGGGACGCTCGAACTGCTCGGGGTCGTCGGTATCGCCGATCCCCCTCGGTCGGGGGCGGCGAGCGCGATCGCTCGCTGTCGCAGCGCGGGGGTCCGAGTGATCATGGTGACGGGGGATCTGCCCGCGACCGCCGAGGCCGTGGCCCGGCAGATCGGCCTCGTGCGAGGGGCCGGCGATCGGCTGGTATCGGGACCGGAGCTCGACGACATGTCCGACTCGCAGGTCGGCGAGGCGCTCCGGGGGGCGGCGGTGATCGCGCGGGCGACCCCGGCGCACAAGCTCCGGATCGTCTCGTCGCTTCGCCGCGAGGGTGAGCTGGTGGCGGTCACGGGCGACGGGGTCAACGACGCTCCCGCGCTTGCCCGGGCGGACGTCGGGATCGCCATGGGAAAGAGCGGGACGGAGGTGGCAAAGGCCGCCTCGGACATCGTGCTCGCGGACGACGACTTCGCCACCATCGTGGCCGCCATCGAGGAGGGTCGGACGATCTCCAGCAACTTCCGCCGCGTGCTCGAATACCTGATCACGACCTCCGCCGGGAGCGCGCTCACCATGGCGGCGGCGGTCGCGTTCGGGCTGCCGCTTCCCGTGCGGGCGGTCCAGCTCCTCTGGCTGAACCTCGTGACCGACGGACTCTTCGACAAGACGTTGGCGCTCGAGCCCGCCGAGCCAGGGGTCATGGACCGGCCGCCGCGGCGCCCCTCGGCGCCCATCCTGTCGGCACCGGCGGCCCTCCGACTGCTCGCCTCCGGGGCGCTCATGGCGGCGGGAACGCTCGCCGCGTTCGCCTGGGACCTCGGCCGAGGTGTCGCCGTGGCGCATGCCCGGACCCTGGCGTTCACGACCCTCGTCGCCTTCCAGTGGTTCAGCGCCTTTGCCAACCGATCGACCGAGCGGACGCTGGCCGAGCTGCCGGGCAACCCCTGGATGGTCGGCGCCTTGATCCTCGCGATGGGCCTCCAGGGCGCCGCGCTCTACGCCCCGCCCCTCCAGCGCCTCCTGGGGACGGGTCCGCTCACCCCGGGAGAGCTCGGACGAGGGCTCGTGCTGGCCTCGAGCCTTCTGTTCCTCTCCGAGGCCGCCAAGTGGCTTCGCCGGATCCGCCGCTCTCGGGCCGAGGCGCGCCAGGGCAGGCGGCGCCTCCTCGCTCGGCGGATCGGGGCGGCCCGGTCGAGCTGACGGATCCGAGGTCGCTCGGCTGGGGGGGGGGCGTGGACAATCGGTCGGCAGATCGTATGCTCTCTCGCGCCGGAGGCGACCATGCGCACGACCCTGCTCACCCTTTTCAGCCTGACCTTGGCGACCGCCTGCGGTCGCTCGATCTTCTACGACGCGGTCGCGGAGTCGGGCTACCCAGCCGGGAGCGGCGGTTCGACGTCGGGGACGAGCGGCTCGGGGACGAGCGGCAGCGCCGGTCGGGGCAGCGGCACGACCGGCTGGAGTTCGAGCGGCGGCTGGAGCACGAGTTCGAGCGGCGGCTGGAGCACGAGCTCGAGCGGCGGCTGGAGCACGAGCTCGAGCGGCGGCTGGAGCACGAGCTCGAGCGGCGGCTGGAGCACGGGCTCGAGCGGCGGCTGGAGCACGGGCTCGAGCGGCGGCTCCAGCTCTGGCGGTGGGAGCAGCAGCGGCTGCAACCCCAACGGCCGCCCCGCGGGTCAGATCCCCCAGACGTGCCGCAGCAGCTCGGACTGCCCCTGCCCGCTCGGCTGCTTCCCGTCGGGCTATGGGATCTCGCTCTGCGAGCAGCCCTGTCAGAGCACGCAGGACTGCGCCGCGCTCGACACGCTCTGCGACGGCACGAGCTGTCAGCCGAACCTCTGTGGCGTCTCCTTCCAGGGTCCGCAGAACGGCACGCTCGACGGCCGCTGCAACGCGCTCGGACAGAGCGACGGGAGCTGCGTGCCGGTGAGCTTCCAGGGCTTCACGGCCGGTCTTTGCTACCAGGGAGGTCAGGCGACCGGCTCCTGCGACCCGCGGGCGACCCGCGGCGATCTCTCTCAGGCCTGCGTGGCCGGCGACTACTGCGTCCGGCAGGGGAGGGGCGGCGGCGTCTGCGAGCCGCTCTGCAACCCTCAGACGGGCAGTCCCGGCTGCCAGCAGGGTAGCTGCAGCGCCCCGCGCTCGAGCGACCCGCAGCTCGGCGTCTGCCAGGGCGGCGGCGGCACGAGCGGCGGCTTTGGCGACGGAGGCGTCGGTTCGAGCGGAGGCGGCAGCGGCGGGAGCAGCGGCGGCGGCACGGGCGGCGGCTGCGCCCCGCCTCCGCCGGGAGCAGCGGCGAACGAGCTTCAGCCGTGCCAGGTCGACGCGGATTGCTCCTGCCCGCTCGCCTGCCTGCACGACGCGTTCGCGAACGGGTCGCTCTGCGAGTACCCCTGCCAGTCGACCTCCCAGTGCCCCACCGCCTACACCGTCTGCAGCTCGTTCGGCGGCTGCGCGCTCGACGCCTGCGGGGTCAGCCTGGACGGGCTCACGAACGGCGTGCTCGACGGGATCTGCAACGCCCAAGGGACGGCCGACGGCACCTGCTTGCCCGTGCAGTTGGACGGCGGCCAGCAGCTCGGCCTCTGCCTCCAGGGGGGCAGCTCCGACGGCGGCTGCGATCCGACGGCGACGCGGCCCGACCTCGGGCAGATGTGCCCCCCGGGCGACTTCTGCGCCCAGGGGCCGAACGGGAACGTCTGCTACCAGCTCTGCGACCCGACGAGCGGCTCCCCGGCCTGTCCGGCCGGCCAGAGCTGCTTTCAGCCGAGCTCGACGCAGGACGCCGCGTTCGGGATCTGCTTCGCCGGGTAAGAGGCCGAGCTCGCTCAGCCCGCCCCGTAGGAATGCAGCCCCTCGCCGGTCAGGCCGAGGTTCACGCCCATGTAGCAGAAGATGACCACCGCGAAGCCGGCGACGGCGATGAACGCCCCCGGCTTTCCCGTCCAGCCGAGCGTGATGCGCGTGTGGAGGTAGACCGCGTAGACGAACCAGGTGATGAGGGCCCAGGTCTCCTTCGGGTCCCAGCCCCAGTAGCGCCCCCACGAGTAGTGGGCCCAGACCGCGCCCATCACGATCCCCACCGAGAGGAACGGGAAGCCGACCGTGATCACCCGGTAGATGATGTCGTCGAGCTTCTTGGCCTCGGGCAGCTCGAGCTTCAGGCTGCCGCGGAAGCGGGTGACGGCGAGGAAGACGCCGCTGCAGACGAGGGTGAGGACGAGCAGCCCCACCGCGTCGGGGTTGCCCGCGAGGGCGAAGCGGTACGGGCCCACGAGGTCCTGCTCGAGCTGGCCCGCGACCTGCGGCAGCTGCACGGCTCCGCCGAACCAGAGGTGGGCGAAGAGGATCGCGACCCCCACGGCGAGGAGCGCCGTGGCGGCCGAGAGCGCCCCGAAGGCCGCTCCCTTCGCGCCGAGGTCGCCGCTCTGACCCTTGAGGCGCCGGATCTGCCGGAAGTAGAGCGCGGCCGCGAGCAGGTAGGCCGCCGCCGCCGCGAGCAAGAACGGCCCCACGCCGGGCACGTCGACGAAGAGCCGCTGGGCCTTGTCGGCTCCCGGGGCCATCCAGTGGAGCGGAGAGAGGCGGCCGCCCTCGTTCAGGCCCACCGGGCAGAGCTGGAAGGCGAGGTGGCCGAAGAGCGAGCGGACGCCGCCGGCGAGCAGGACGACCGGCGCCGCGAGCGCGGCGAGAAAGGCGCCGATCTCGTGCGAGGGGGTCTCGACCTTGAAGAGGAACGCCATGCCGAAGCCGCAGGCGACGAGGAAGCAGGCGTACGCGATGAAGAGGTTCCAGACGTGGATGAGGATCCAGTAGCTCTTGAGGGCCGGCACGAGCGGCTCGACCTCGGGGTTCGGCACGAGCAGCGCGCGGCCGAGGAGGAGGAGGCCGATTCCCACCGCGACGCAGCCCATCGTGGGGAAGTGCCACTTCCGCTCCGAGACGAAGTAGATGAAGACCACCATGAACGAGAGGAACGTCAGGCTCTCGTAGAAGTTCGTGTACGGGGGGTGGCCGACCGCGGTGAGGAACCAGTCGATCCCGTGGAGCGGGTGGCCGAGGGAGCCCTCCATGGCGGCGAGCTCGGCCTTGCCGGCCATCACCCAGCGAGCGACGAGCGCCCCCGCCTGCATGGCGAGCCCGACGGCGACGGCGGCCGGCCCGAGGATCTTCCAGATTCGCCGGCTCGAGACGAGCGACCAGACGTAGTCGCTGAAGGCGAAGAGGTAGGTGAAGAACGACAGCTCGAAGAGCGCTCTGGACATGGGCAGACTCCCGCCCTCGGTGGGCTGGTCGTTGTTCTAAACCCCCGGCATCCCAAGTCAAGCCGGCCTGCTGCCCGCGCAGGGCTCCCCCTTTGGCCCCGCGGAGGCGGCTCTTTCCGACGGAGACTAAGGTTTTCCCCAATGGACTTCAGCGGCCGCCGCGCCCGATAGTCCGGCGCTGAGGTTCCGGGGCCAATGCGTTCGTGCCTTGGCGGGGGGTTCGCGGGCCAATGGCCCTGGAACCTCTATCCGTTCATCTTCGAAATCCCGAGCGAAGCCGGCGGCTTCAGCGCTCGCCGCTCCAGAGCCGCTTCGCCAGCTCGGCCCGCCCGTCCACCGCGGCCTTCTCGAAGATTCGGCTCAGGTGGGCCTCGATCGTCCCCGGCGCGCAGCCCAGCCGGCCGGCGATCTCCCGGTTCGAGAGCCCCTCGAGCAAGAGCGCCGCCACCTCCGCCTCGCGCGGCGTCAGGCGAAAGGCCGCCTTGGCGCGGGCGAGGGCGGGCGGGAGCGCTCGGCGACTCTTTTCGATCTCGGCGAGCTCACCGAGCCGGGTCCGAAGCTCTTCGATCCGCTCGGCCCAGTGCGCCTCGATGGCCCGCAGGATCTCCTCGCCGGGTGCCATCCGCGCGGCGACCGTCCGCGCCGGGGGCATTCGCAGGGTGAGAACGAGGCGCCGCGGGGTTCGCTCCTCCACGGTGGCCTTCGACTCGGCCAGCCCGAGCGCGCGCGGAACCGAGACGGCCGCGCCCTCGGTGCCGTGCCAGAACGGCAGCGAGCCGCGGAGCCCGCTCGGGATCTCCCCGACGAGCCGCACGCGATTGCCGGGGAGGAACTCGTGGCGGCAGCGGTTCGCCGGCCAGAGCCAGGGGGCGATGGAGGTCCCGCAGACGCGGTAGGCGTTCCGCGGGCTGACGACGAGCCGCAGGAGGTCGCTCAGCGGCCGGTGCTCCGCATAGAAGCGGCGGCCGATCCGCGCGAGCGCTCCGGGGCCGCCCAGCTCGTCGGCGATCCGGTCGAGCAGCTCCGTGAACGGCTCCCAGTCGACCCGGCCGAACGGCCGCCTCGCGAGCGTCCGCTCGCTGAAGGGCAGGCCGTCCGTCAGCGGCGAGAGGTCGGCGATGCCCTCCTTGCGGCAGGCGAGGAGGATCTGGTGGATCGCCTGCGCGAGGACCTCGTGCACTGTGGCTACCCCTCCGCCCGCAAGAGCCGCTTCATCAGCTCCAGCCGGCCCTCGAGCTGCGCCTTCGCGAAGACGTGGCTCAGGTGGGCCTCGACGGTGCCCGGGGCGCAGCCGAGCCGCTGGGCGATCGCGCGGTTCGAGAGCCCCTCGATCGCGAGGGAGACCACCTCCCGCTCGCGCGGCGTGAGCCGCCAGGCGATCTGCGCCCGCTCGATCCCGAGCGGCGCGCCCCCGCCTTCCGTCCCGAGGTCCGTGAGCCCGGCGAGCAGCTCCTCCCGCCGCTCGGCCCACTCGAGCTCGAGCGAGCGGAGCAGCGCCCGGGCCGGACGCAGCCGGGCGGCCAGGGTCCGCGACGGCGGCAGGCGAAGCGTCATCACCATCCGATGCGGAGTCCGCTCCGCGACCTCGGCCACCGAATGGGGCAGCCCGAGAAAGGCCGGGATCGACTCGTCGGCCCCCTGGGTCCCCCAGAAGAAGGGGAGCGATCCCCGCGCCCCCGCCGGGAGATCGTACTCGAGCCGGAGCCGATCGCCCGGGAGGAAGGCGTGGCGGTGGCTGTGCGTCGGCCAGAGCCACGGCACGATCGAGTCGTAGACCAGCCGGTAGAGCTCTTTCGGCCCGGCCACGAGGCGGAGGAGGCCGGCCATCGGGGGATGGCCCTTGTAGAAGTGGTGGGCCAACCGCCGGAACTCCTCGGGGCCGCCGAGGAGTTCGGCCAGCCGGTCGAGCAGGAGGGTGAACGGCTCCCAGTCGATCCGGCCGAAGGGGCGCCGCGCGAGGCTCTGCTCGTCGAACGGCAGCCCCGCGAAGAGCGGCGCGAGATCCCGCGCTCCTTCGAGGCGCGCACCGGCCAGGATCTGCTGCGCCACCTGGTTCAAGACCTCGCGCACCGCGCCCTATCCCTCCGTTCGCAAGAGCCGCCCCATCAGCTCGACGCGTCCGCCCACCCGGGCCTTCTGAAAGACGTGGCTCAGGTGGGCCTCGACCGTGCCCCGGTGGCAGCCGAGCCGCTCGGCGATCTCGCGGTTCGAGAGCCCCTCGAGGACGAGCGCGACCACCTCTTCCTCGCGCGCCGTCAGCCGCCAGAGCACTCGCGCCGCCTCCGAGGGCCGCGGCCGCGCCGGAGCCGGGACGCTCGCCTCGAGCTCCCCGAGCCGGGTTCGCAGCTCGGCCTGCCGCTCCGACCACTGGAGCTCGAGCGAGCGGATCAGCGCCTCGTCGGGCTGGAGGCGCGAGCGGATGGTCCGCGCCGGCGGCAGCCGCAGCGCCAGAAGGAGGCGGTGCGGCGTCCGCTCGAGAGGCTCCGCCACCGCGTCGGGGAGGCCGAGGAGAGTCGGAAGCGAGGACATCGACCCTTCCACGACGTACCAGAAGGGGAGCGACCCGCGGGCGAGCGGCGGCAGCTCGGCCTCGACCCGCAGCCGGTCGCCGGCGAGGAAGGCATGCCCCATTCGCAGCGCCGGCCAGAGCCAGGGGCCGATCGAGCCGAGGACCAGCCGGTAGAGGTGGCGGGGGCCCACGAGGAGCCGGAGGAGATCGGAGAGCGGGTGGTCGTGGAAGGTGCGCCGGCCGAGCGCGAGCATCCCCGGCGGGCCACCCCGGGCCTCGGCGACCCGATCGAGCAAGAGGGAGAACGGCTCCCAGTCCACCCGGCCGAGCGGCCGCCGCGCGAGCGACCGCTCGTCGAATGGGAGCCCGGCGAAGAGACCCGGGAACTCTCCCATCCCGTCGCGCCGGCAGGCGAGCAGCAGCTCGATGACCGCCTGGTTCAGCACCTCGCGCACGGAACCCGACCCGCCGGCCAATTCGGCCGCCTCCCCGGCATTCTACCGCCCACCCACCCCTCCGCGAAAGGCGTCCGCTACTTGACGACCCAGGTCTCCCCGGCGTTGAGGAGCTTCTGGAGGTCGCCCTTGCCCTTCTTCGCGAGGACGTCCTTCTCCTGGTCGTTCATCAGCGCGTCGTAGGCGGGCCGCTCGACCGAGCGGAAGACGCCGATGGGCGTGGGGAAGTGGGGCGGCGCGAGGTGGGCGAGCATCCAGGCGAGGGTCTCGTTCGTGGGGTCGTGGACGATGGCCTGCGAGAGGTCGCCGTCCTTGCCCAGCGTGAAGACCTCGGGCTGGAGCTTCGCGTTCATCCGGATCGCCTTGTCCTTGGCCTTGCCGAAGACGAGCGGCTTGCCCGGCTCGAGGACGAGCTGCGCGTCGGCCTTGACCGCCTTCTCGGTCATGTACGAGTAGGCGCCGTCGTTGAAGACGTTGCAGTTCTGGTAGATCTCGACGAAGGCCGAGCCCTTGTGCGTCGCCGCGGCGCGCAGGGTCGAGAGGAGGTGGGGGGGCTCGACGTCGACCGAGCGGGCGACGAACGTGCTCCCCGCGCCCAGGGCGAGCTGCGCCGGGCTGAAGGGCGCGTCCACCGAGCCGTACGGCGTGCTCTTGGTCTTCTTGCCGAGCTCGGAGGTGGGGGAGTACTGCCCCTTGGTCAGGCCGTAGATCCGGTTGTTGAAGAGCAGGATCTTGAGATCCACGTTGCGGCGCAGCGTGTGGATCATGTGGTTGCCGCCGATGGAGAGGCCGTCGCCGTCGCCCGTGACCACCCAGACCGACAGCTCGGGCCGGCTCGCCTTGAGCCCGGTCGCGAAGGCCGGCGCGCGGCCGTGGATCGAGTGCATCCCGTAGGTGTTCATGTAGTACGGGAAGCGGGACGAGCAGCCGATGCCGCTGATGAAGACGATGTCGTGGCGCGGGATGCCGAGCTCGGGCATCAGCTTCTGCACCTGCGCGAGGATGGCGTAGTCGCCGCAGCCGGGGCACCAGCGGACGTCCTGATCCGACTGGAAGTCCTTCTTGGTCAGCGCTTGCTTCTGCGAAACGGGGATGAGGTCGGCGCTCATGGTCTTTGTCTCCGAAGAGGAAGGATAGGGGATCAGGCCCGCGGCCGCTCGAGGAGCTCGTTCACCTTGGCGACGATCTCCGCCACCTTGAACGGCTTGCCCTGGATCTTGTTCAAGGTCACGCAGTCGACGAGGTAGGTCGACCGCAGGATCTTCGAGAGCTGCCCCAGGTTCAGCTCGGGGACGAGCACCGTCTGGAAGCGCCGGATGACCTCGCCGAGATCCTTCGGCAGCGGATTCAGCCAGCGCAGGTGGACCTGCGAGACCTTCTTGCCCCTCTTCTGGAGCGACTCCACGGCCTGGTGGAGGGCGCCGTAGGTGCCGCCCCAGCCGAGGACGAGCACGTCGCCCGACGGCTCGCCGAAGATCTGGGTGGGCGGGATCTCGTCCGCCACGCGGGCCACCTTCTCGGCGCGGGTGCGGATCATCTTCTCGTGGTTCTGCGGATCGTACGAGACGTTGCCCGTGAGCGAATCCTTCTCGAGGCCGCCGACCCGGTGCTCCATGCCCGGCGTGCCCGGGATCACCCAGGGACGCGCCAGGGTCTTCGGGTCGCGCTGGTAGGCGTGGAAGCCCTCGGGATCGGTCCGGTACTTCACCGTGATGGGCGGCAGCTTCGCGGGGTCGGGGATGAGCCACGGCTCCGAGCCGTTCGCGAGGTAGCCGTCGGTGAGGTAGAGCACCGGCGTCATGTACTTCACGGCGATCCGGAAGGCCTCGTAGGCGGCCTCGAAGCAGTCGCCGGGAGTCGACGAGGCGAGCACCGGGATGGGGCTCTCGCCGTTGCGGCCGTAGACCGCCTGCAGCAGGTCCGCCTGCTCGGTCTTGGTGGGCAGGCCGGTGGAGGGGCCGCCGCGCTGCACGTTGCAGATGACGAGCGGCAGCTCGAGCATGAGCGCGAGCCCCATCGCCTCGGTCTTGAGGGCGACGCCCGGGCCCGAGGAGGTGGTGAGCGCGAGCGAGCCGCCGAACGAGGCGCCGATGGCGCTCGCGATGCCGGCGATCTCGTCCTCGGCCTGGAACGTCATGACGCCGTAGTTCTTGTAGGACGAGAGCTCGTGGAGGATGTCCGAGGCCGGCGTGATGGGGTAGCTGCCGAGGAAGAGCCGCACGCCCGAGCGGGCCGCGGCGGTGACGAAGCCGAGCGCCGCCGCCTGGTTGCCGGTGACGTTGCGGTACTTGCCCGGCGCGAGCCTCGCGGGCTTGACCTCGTACTTGTGGGAGAAGGCCTCGGTGGTCTCGCCGTAGTTGAAGCCCGCCTTGAGCACCTGGACGTTGGCCTCGGCGATCTCGGGCTTCTTCGTGAACTTCTGCCGCAGCCCGTCGATGATGTTGTCCATCGGGCGGCCGTACATCCAGCACATCATCCCGAGGGCGAACATGTTCTTGCTGCGCGCGATCTCCTTCGAGCCGAGGCCGGAGCCCTCGAGCGAGAGCTCGGTGAGCTTCGTGATGTCGACCTTGAAGAGCCGGTACTTGGCCTGGAGCTGCTCGTCGTCGATCGGGTTCTTCGCGTAGCCCGCCTTCTGGAGGTTCGTCTCGTTGAAGGCGCCGGTGTTGACGACGAGGATGCCGCCCGGCAAGAGGTCCGGCAGGTTCGTCTTGAGCGCCGCGGGGTTCATGGCCACGAGCACGTCGGGCGCGTCGCCCGGCGTGTAGATGTCGTGGCTCGAGAACTGGATCTGGAAGCCCGAGACGCCGGGGAGGGTGCCCGCGGGGGCGCGGATCTCGGCGGGGTAGTCCGGGAAGGTCGCGAGGTCGTTGCCCAGGATGGCCGTGCTCTTCGTGAACTCGGTCCCGGTCAGCTGCATTCCGTCGCCCGAGTCGCCGCAGAAGCGGACGGTGACCGTGTCGAGCTCCTCGACGGTCGGGGGGACGACGCGCAGGTGAGAATCGTCGCCTAGGGTCTTCTGAGCCGTGCTCTCCATGGTTCCTCGCTGCCCCCGGAATGAGCCGAAAAACTCGCTGCTGCCGCACGCGTCTTTTCCGCGATGAGCCTATAGTCGATCGCGGGACTTTTGGCCAGCCCGACGCCGAGCCGGGCCCAAGTGGGTAACGCGGCGACGCGACCGTCCCGTCCCCGAACGGGGTCCACCCGGCACTTCGCGCCCCCCTTGGCCGGGACCGGCGGTGCTCCCGTGCGCCGAACGCCGTGATCTCCCGGGGAGCAGTTGGCCGGATGGGCCGAGCAGGGGCTCGCGTTCGCGGGGTTGTTCAGATCGCGAAACGTCAGGACGGCGGGTCCCGTTCGGCGTGGGTTCGGGAAGTTGCGAACGCAGGCTCCCATGGCGGCGCATGGATCGAGCATGCGAAGCCCATGGCAGAGCGGCGCCGCGGCGCCTCTGGGGGCACTTTCCGCGCCTCGGTGGTGGGACTTGCCGAGGGCCTTCTCGGCCCCCACCTTTCGGGCACGCCCACCATGCGCACGCATTCCAGCCTCGCGGTGTCGCTCCTCCTCGCCGCCTGCGGCCGGTCGGTGGTCTACGAACCACTCCCTCCGCCGGAGACGCCGGAGATTCCCTCCGAATTGCCCGAGCAGTGTCCGCCCCCGCCGCCCCCGAGCCCATCGCCTCCCCCACCGGGCTCGCAGCTCACGCAGATCTGGAGCCGCTCGATCGAGCCGTCGACGGCGATCGGCCTCGATGCCGAAGGGCGGATCCTCTCCGTCTCCTCGTCGGGCACCCTTCGGACGTACGACCCGGATTCGGGCGCGCTCCTCGCCAAGGGCCCGGCCCCCTTCGACGCTCTTCCGCAGTACTCGCCCACCGGCGACGCCATCGTGATCTCGGGGGGCCAGGGATCGCCGACCGTCCACCACCGCCGTTGCGGGACCGGCCATTGGACTGACCTACCGATCACGGATGCGGCCTGCGGGTGGTCGGCCGGCTGCCAGGGATCCATCTCCTCGGATGGCGGTCGCCTGGCGGTCGCCGCATTCGACAGGATCGTCATCGTGGACCTCGGGACCGACGGGGTTGACCGCGAACTCGTGAGCAGCTCCTGGCCGATCGGTGCGGTCGCATGGGGCTTCGACGGGCGGCTGTTCGCCCTGATCAGCAGCCACGGCGCAGACCAAGTCTTTGCCGGCCATCCGCTGACCCTTCCCATCGAGCCCGCGGTGACGCTGGTGTCCCTCGATCCGGACTTCAACCTCCAGTGGGCCAGCTCCATGGTCGGCGTCTGGTTCTCGCCCTTATGGTGGCCAGGAGCCTCCATTCAACCGATCTTCGATGGCTCAATCATCGCTGCGGGGGGCGTCGAGGGGTCGGGCACCTGGGGCTCGACCCCCGTTGGTGCCCCGGTTCAGGTCGACAACTGGGGAATCAGGAACACCCTGATCGGCGGTTTCTTGATTGCCGCAGGTTCGAATGGCAGGCCGCTCTGGGGCAGCCTGAGCGGCGCTCTTGGAACGGGCTCAAATGGGGTGAGCCTCACGGTTGGACCACCATTTTACTACGACGACATCTCGGCGCTCGGATCGGATGGCGCCCCATTGGGTGACAGCGTGTCGCTTCCGTTCAAGGCCCTGGGCGGAGCGGCCGCTTTGTTCACCCCCACCGGGCGCGTCTATTTCGAGGCTGTCACAGTTGACGGAACTGACAGGCCGGCATTGCTGACCGCCTTTCAGCTAGAACGGTGAACTCGAGAAGTTGCGAATGCAGGTTCCCATGGCGGCGCAGGGCTTGAGCAAGCGCAGCCTATGGACGAAGTCGATCGGGGGGCCTTCGTCGAGAGATCGTTCTGTCCGAGAGGCGCGATCCCGAGCCACCTCGCGGACCCGGGCAGCGACCACGGCGCCTTCGTGGACGACTTCGCGCGGGTGGCGCCGGGGCAGCCGAGCGCATCGGGCCGGGGAACGTGCTCCACTTCTCGCGCAACCTCGCGGTGCCGCGGGTGGAGCTGCTCTCGGCGCACGCCTTCCGCGACTCGCCGCCGGGCGACGACGTGCTCGCGATGCGGGTGGGCGAGGGCGAGGCGCTGCGCGCGGCGCGGCGGCTCATCGAGCGGGTGGGAGAGCCGACACGGCTGCGAGCGCTGCCGCTCCTACTCGTGCCGCTGCCGACACGGCTGCGAGCGCTGCCGCTTCTGGTCGTGCCGCTGCCGCCACGGCTGCGAGCGCTGCCGCTTCTGGTCGTATCACTGCCGATACGGCTGCAAGCGCTGCTGCTCCTACTCGTGTCGCCGCCGCCACGGCTGCGAGCGCTGCCGCTTCTACTCGCGTCGCTGCCGGCACGGCTGCAAGCGCTGCCGCTTCTGGTCGTAGCACTGCCGATACGGCTGCAAGCGCTGCCGCTCCTACTCGTGTCGCCGCCGCCACGGCTGCGAGCGCTGCCGCTTCTGGTCGTATCACTGCCGATACGGCTGCAAGCGCTGCCGCTCCTACTCGTGTCGCCGCCGCCACGGCTGCAAGCGCTGCCGCTTCTACTCATGTCGCTGCCGCCACGGCTGCAAGCGCTGCCGCTTCTGGTCGTAGCACTGCCGATACGGCTGCAAGCGCTGCCGCTCCTACTCGTGTCGCCGCCGCCACGGCTGCGAGCGCTGCCGCTCCTACTCGTGCCGCTGCCGACACGGCTGCGAGCGCTGTCGCTCCTACTCGTGTCGCTGCCGATACGTCTGCGAGCGCTGCCGCTCCTGCTCGTGTCGCTGCCGATACGTCTGCGAGCGCTGCCGCTCCTGCTTGTATCGCTGCCGACACGGCTGCGAGCGCTGCCGCTTCTACTCGTGTCGCTGCCGATACGTCCGCGAGCGCTGCCGAGCTCTCGGAGGAGGCCGCCGCTCGCGCGCAGGGCGGCGCTGCTTGCGCTCGTGCCGCCGCCGCGCTCGCGGCCTCCTCCGCTGATCGGCGGAGTCGCGCGGCCGATCGGTCGAGTGGGGCTGCTGATCCGCCGAGTCGCGCGGCTAATCGGTCGAGTGGGGCCGCTGATCGGCGGAGTCGCGCGGCTGATCGGTCGGGTGGGGCCGCTGATCGGTGGAGTCACGCGGCTGATCGGCCGAGTGAGGCCGCTGATCGGCGGAGTCACGCGGCTGATCGGCCGCCCGCGCCTCGGTGGTGGGACTTGCCGAGGGCCTTCTCGGCCTCCAGCTTTCGGGCACGCCCACCATGCGCACGCGTTTCTGCCTCGCGGTGTCGCTCCTCCTCGCCGCCTGCGGCCGGTCGGTGGTCTACGAGCCACTCCCTCCGCCGGAGACGCCGGAGATTCCCTCCGAATTGCCCGAGCAGTGTCCGCCCCCGCCGCCCCATCCGCCGTCGTCGCCTCTGTCGCCTACCTGGCAGCCCAGCAGCGGCTCGACGATAGGAAAGATTTGGGAGCGCGCGCTCGATGCCCTTCCGGACGACCTCGGGCTCGACGCAGAGGGCGACGTGCTCGCCTATTTCACACCCGGGGGCGGGAACCAAGCTGCGAGAAAAGCGCGATCGATCGTCGAGACCCTCGATCGATTGAGCGGCCGGATCCTCTCTTCTGCGCCGGCGCCCTTTGGTGCGCTGCCGCAGTTCGGCCCGAACGGTGACGAGGTGGTGTTGGAAACGAGTGCCGACGGGGGCTTTTCCGGGCCGGCCGTCCTGCATCACCGACGCTGTGGAACTCACGGTTGGGTCGACATCGATGTTCCCGGCGGAGGTTGCCTGGTCTCGGGATGCCGCACCTCGTTCTCATCAGATGGGGCGCGCCTTCTGATTGGCGAGGACGAACTGGTCACGATTGTCGATCTGACGAATGACGAGATCCTCGCCGACCTTGGGTCTCCTCCCCTTCAAGCGGCTGCCTGGGACGGTCGCGGAGGCGTGCTACTACTGCTCGCTCCCTGGGGACCCGAATCCTTCGCGGGGTCGGTGATAGGGGGCGCGGCCGGCTATTCACTCGTGCTGGTCGATCTCGATCCGACCCTTCAGTTCAGCTGGTCGATGACGGTGGCTGGAGTTGCTTCGGCCTGGGGGGCCTTCGTGGGTGAGAACTTCATCCAAGCGACTTGGGACGGGACCGTTCTCCTCCACTCGTCGATCACCGGTCAAGGGCGCTGGGGAGCGATGGAGGTGGGCCTTGCTCGTCCTCCCGGCTGCACCTGCGATGCGCCGGGGGACGGCTTCCTGGGCGCCGCATCAATCGATGGCTCGCCGACCTGGGCGTTGGACGACGCGAGGGACGACGCCTTGTTCTCCACGGTTGGGAGCGAAGGAATCATCTTTCGCCTCGTAGACCGTTGGGCCTCGCCCACCCTGGAGGTCATCCGCGACGACGGCTCGGTGCTCGCAAAGGCGGCTCTCCCAAGGGAGCGGATTGGTCTGCCGCCCCTCGCGGATCGCGGTGGCGTGCTCGTCTTGGCAGCCGGGGGCCAGACGCCATCGGAGTCTCCGCTCTTGGCCGCATATCAACTCCTGCCGTCTGCTCAGTGAAATTTGCGGGCGCATTTTCGTTCAGCGGCGCAAGGAAGCAGCACTCGGAGGTTGTCCTGGAAGTCGATGATGGCTCGTCCTCCTTGCTGAAAACCAAGCCGCTCCGGCCATCAGCGGAGCGGCCGATCCGGCGGCCGGAGCGGCGTGGGGCCGCTTTGGGAGACTTGGGGGTCGAAGAGCACTGCGCCGAAGCCGTGCATGCCGCGATCGTCGAACACGTCCAGACGATAGAGCCCTCGCCCCGGTGGCCTCAGTTCGAGGAGGGCGCCATGGCCGAGGCTCGTCCATCGCTGCTTTCCATTGCCGCCCTCGGCACCGAGCGGCTCGAAGGACCAGAGAAAGCTCACCAGCTTGGACGGGACGTCCCCGGCCGGTGAGGGTGGATGGAGGCTCCTCGTCCCGTCGAGGAGGAGGTCGTTCCCGGCGCGGGTCACCGTCACCCTCGCTACGGGACGCGCGAGGAAGGATTCACGAATCGCGTGCAGATCCATCGACGCCCACCGTCGATCGGTCAGCGAGATCCGGCCCTCGAGCCGAAGATCGCCGCGCGCGCGGTCGATGGACCCGAGCAGGGGCGAGTCCGTTGGAGCGGGCGGGAAGTGGCCGGGCAGATCGAAGAGGTCCGTCGTCGCGCCGCTCCCGGCTCCGGTCGAGCCCCCATGGCGCACGACGCCCTCCGCGAAGACCCGTAGGGCGCCGGCGGCGATGGCGACGGTTCCGTCGTCGCGGACGAAGGCCGCCGCGCCGTCGGTTGCCAGGTGGACGACTTGAAGGTCGAGTGTGCCGTCGGGCGAGCAGGCGGCCGGGACCGGCCCGGTGATCGCGTCGAAATCGCGTGGAACCGCCGGCCCCCCACGAAACGCCACGCGGGCCCGAGCACGCCTCCCGCCTGGCTCGAACTCGAGGTGAACGATGCCACGGACAGGCGTCATGCACACTCGATCCCCGAGGTGTACCCGAGCCATCGAATCCCCTTGCAGGACGTAGGCGTCGGGAGAGGCGGCAAGGGGTGCCCCCAGCCCCTCGAAGCGACTTCCGAGGGGACCGGCCAGCGCGCCGAGGCCGAGTGCGACCGCGAAGAGCTCGGGCTTCACTGGAGCGCAGCGCTGGGCAAGGCGGCCGGATCGCCCACGGTCCACGTGGCTCCACCGGCGCTCCTCATCGACCCGTCCTGGAGGCAGCGGAACCCGAGAACCCGGTCCGGCGCGCCGGGCAGCGGGAGCAGCAGATTCGCGCCTCGTGTGCGCCACCCCGCCGACGAAACTTTCCACACGAGGCGGCTAGCGTCACCACTCGAGAGGAAGGCGCCCTCGACGAGTCGCCCGTTGGGCCCGAGCCAGCGGTAGCCTCGCGCCCGACAGGCCGGCGCCTCGCAGATCGAGTCGTGCGCATGCGCGCAGACGGCCGCGCAAGATGTCGGCGTCGAGAGGTACAGGCCCGACGGACAACGCGGCCCCTGACACGCGAGCACGAGCGGAAGGAGAAACGAAAAGCGTCTCGAGCGGCACCTCCATCGATGCACTCGATCGGCAGCGTGATCGAGAGGGCCGCATTCGAGCTCGGGCAGCGTTCCGGCGGCCGATCGTCGTGGGGAACGACCACGTCCGTGGTCGAGACCGCCAGGTTGCCGGCGTGATCCTGGGCCTGGAGCTCGATCGAATGGGTCCACCCCGTGCCGCTCCCTTCCCTCGCCGAAAGCACGCAGACGTCCGTCCCGTCGATCGAATGGGCCCCCTCGGGCTGCCCCACGTCGTCGACCTGCACGCTCTCCTACGGCGAAACCGTGACGGTGGAGCAGGAGATCGAGCCGGTCTGCCCCACCGAATCGGTGGCGGTGAGCGTCGCGACGAAGCTGCCGGCATCGGCGTAGGCGTGGGAGGTGAGGGCGCCCTGTCCCGAGGCGCCGTCGCCGAAGGTCCAGCTCCAGGCGACCACCTCGGCGCCGGGGGAGCCCTGCGAGCTCTGGCCGTCGAAGGTGACGGGCGTTCCGGCGCTGGTCTGGAGCGGGCTCACCTGGCAGACGGGCTCGACGAGGCTCTGGGCGACGCCGCCGTCGGGGAGGACGTAGCCCGTCCCGCCGTCGGCGAGGGTGACCGGCTGGGTGATCCCGGCGTCGCCGCCGGGGGCCTCGAGGGGCAGGACGAAGACGAAGCAGCCGGGGAGGAGGGCGACGGCGAGGAGGAGCGCGAGCCGCATGGCTTTGGAGTAGCAGCAAGGGGGGACGGGGTGCAACCGCCCGTTCGCTGCGCTGGCACCGGGGTGGCAGGGGCCGCGACTGCCGACCGCGATGGCCGACGCCTTCTTCGACGGATCGCCGCTCTCGCTCACCGGGTGGCCCCCCCCCGAGCGAGCCTACCGGCCCTCCGAGGGCGGCCACGAGCTCTCCGAGCGCGGACGGGACCTCTTCCCAGTCGTCCGAGCGCTTCGGCGAGCGAAGAGGGGCCATTCCCTCGAAGACGACGAGCTCTCCCTCGGAGGAAGAGTGCTTTGCCTCGAAGGGAACGACCATTTCCTCCGAGGAAAAGTGCTTTGCCTCGGAGGGAACGACCATTTCCTCCGAGGAAAAGTGCTTTGCCTCGGAGGGAACGACCATTCCCTCGGAGGAAAAGTGCTTTGCCTCGAAGGGAACGACCATTTCCTCGGAGGAAAAGTGCTTTGCCTCGGAGGGAACGACCATTTCCTCCGAGGAAAAGTGCTTTGCCTCGGAGGGAACGACCATTTCCTCGGAGGGAAAGTGCTTTGCCTCGGAGGGAACGACCATTCCCTCGAAGGAAAAGTGCTTTGCCTCGGAGGGAATGGTCGATGGGGACGAAGGAGAGCGCTTCGTCTCCGAGGGAGAGGAGGGCCGCGTCGCCCCCGCTGTCACGGATCTCGACCCTCTGACCCATCTACAGAAGCAGAGGGCAGGAGAGGCCCGCGGGCGGTCCGGTGGGGAGGGTAGGGAAGCGCGAGCGACCGATCCGAACCGCGGGGGGCTCGAAAGCGAATGCTCCGCCCGGCGGCGGTCGGGAGGCCGCCCTGGCGCCTGGGCAGCTTTCCGTTGACACGGGGGCCCGCCGGACGGAAGTTACCCGGCCGATCGCACCCCCGGGAGACGCGTTCCATGGCCTCGACGCACGACAGCTTCAAAACCCGCCGCACGCTCGACGTCGGGGGCGCGAAGTACGACTACTTCGCCCTCCCGGTCGCGGCGCCGAACCTCGCGCGGCTGCCGTTCTCGCTGCGGGTCCTCCTCGAAAACCTCTTGCGGCGCGAGGACGGGCGGACCGTCGAGCGCGCGGACATCGAGGCGCTGATTCGCTGGGACCCGAGGGCGAAGCCGTCGAAGGAGATCGCCTTCATGCCGGCGCGGGTGCTGCTGCAGGACTTCACGGGCGTCCCGGCGGTGGTCGACCTCGCGGCGATGCGCGACGCGCTGAAGGCGATGGGCAAGGACCCGAAGGCGGTGAACCCGCTCCAGCCGGTCGACCTCGTCATCGACCACTCGGTGCAGGTCGATCACTACGGCACGAAGGACGCCTTCGCGCTCAACGCGAAGCTCGAGCAGCTCCGCAACCGCGAGCGCTACGCCTTCCTGCGCTGGGGGCAGGACGCCTTCCAGAGCTTCCGCGTGGTGCCGCCCGACACGGGCATCGTCCACCAGGTGAACCTCGAGTACCTCGCGGGGGTCGTCGTCACGCGGCCGGCGGCCGGCACGGGCAATCCGCTTGCGCTCCCCGACACGCTCGTCGGCACCGACTCGCACACCACCATGATCAACGGCCTCGGCGTCCTCGGCTGGGGCGTCGGCGGCATCGAGGCCGAGGCGGCGATGCTGGGCCAGCCCTGCTCGATGCTCATCCCCGAGGTGGTCGGCTTCCGGCTCTCCGGCAAGCTGCCGGCGGGCGCCACCGCGACCGACCTCGTGCTCACCGCGACGCAGCTGCTCCGCAAGGCGGGCGTGGTCGGCAAGTTCGTCGAGTTCTTCGGCCCCGGCATGGCGGCGCTCTCCATCGCCGATCGGGCCACCATCGCCAACATGGCGCCCGAGTACGGCGCCACCATGGGCTTCTTCCCGATCGACGAGGAGACGCTCGCCTACCTGCGCTTCACGGGGCGCGGCGAGCAGGCGAAGCTCGTCGAGGCCTATTCTCGGGCCCAGGGGCTCTTCCACGACGAGGCGAGCCCGGAGCCCGAGTTCTCCTCGCGGCTCGAGCTCGACCTCGGGACGGTGGTGCCGAGCCTCGCGGGACCGAAGCGGCCGCAGGACCGGCTGCCGCTGACCGACGCGAAGCGCTCGTTCGAGGCGTCGCTCGCCGAGATGCTCACGGACGGCGCCGCCGCCGGCAAGACCGTGCCGGTGAAGATGGACGGCAAGAGCTTCGAGCTCGGGCAGGGGGCGGTCGTCATCGCGGCCATCACGAGCTGCACGAACACCTCGAACCCCTCGGTGCTCATCGCCGCGGGGCTGCTCGCGAAGAAGGCGGTCGAGCGCGGGCTCACGCAGAAGCCGTGGGTGAAGACGAGCCTCGCGCCGGGCTCGAAGGTCGTGACGAGCTACCTCGAGGCGGCGGGCCTGATGAAGCCGCTCGAGGCGCTCGGCTTCTCGCTCGTCGGGTACGGCTGCACCACCTGCATCGGCAACAGCGGGCCGCTGCCCGAGCCGGTCGGCGAGGCCATCAAGAAGGGCGACCTCGTCGCCGCGGCGGTGCTCTCGGGCAACCGCAACTTCGAGGGGCGCATCAACCCGCTCGTGCGGGCGAACTACCTCGCGTCGCCGCCGCTCGTCGTCGCCTACGCGCTCGCGGGCTCCATGGACGTGGACCTCGCGACCCAGCCGATCGGCAAGGGGAAGAAGGGCGAGGAGGTCTACCTGAAGGACATCTGGCCCACCCCCGAGGAGGTCCAGAAGCTCCTCGGCGCCTCGCTCGCCCCCGAGATGTTCCAGAGCCGCTACGCGGACGTCTTCGCGGGCGACGAGCTCTGGCGCGGCCTCGACGTCCCGAAGGGCGTGCAGTTCGCCTGGGACGAGAGGTCGACCTACATCAAGAAGGCGCCCTACTTCGACGGGATGCCGAAGGATCCGCCGGGGATGGGCGACGTGCGCGGCGCGCGGGCGCTCGCCGTGCTCGGCGACTCGGTGACGACCGACCACATCTCGCCCGCGGGCAACATCGCGAAGGACGGGCCGGCCGGCAAGTACCTCCGCTCGCTCGGCGTCGAGCCCCAGGACTTCAACTCGTACGGCTCGCGGCGCGGCAACCACGAGGTGATGGTGCGCGGCACCTTCGCGAACATCCGGCTGCGCAACCTCATGGCGCCCGGCACCGAGGGCGGGGTGACGCTCCACCAGCCGTCGGGCGAGCAGCTCTCCATCTACGACGCGGCGATGCGCTACCAGAAGGAGGGCGTGCCGCTGCTGCTGCTCGCGGGCAAGGAGTACGGCAGCGGCAGCTCGCGCGACTGGGCCGCGAAGGGGCCGAAGCTGCTCGGGCTGCGGGCGGTGATCGCCGAGAGCTTCGAGCGGATCCACCGGAGCAACCTCATCGGCATGGGGATCCTCCCCCTCCAGTTCCTCGAGGGGCAGTCGGTCGCCTCGCTCGGGCTCACCGGCAAGGAGCGCTTCGACGTCGAGGGGATCGGCGAGGGGCTCACGGTGGGCAAGCGGCTGCGGGTGAAGGCGGACGACCAGACCTTCGAGCTCTTGGCCCGCGTCGACACGCCGGACGAGGTGGAGTACCTGCGCCACGGCGGCATCCTCCAGTACGTCCTGCGGCAGCTCGCGGCGCGCGCCTGAGGGTTGCCGGGCGGTCGGACGAGGATTACATCCGCGCCGGAAGGCGGCGCGGCTCTCGGGAGGTGGGATGAAGATGGCGGACGTCGCGGAAGCGCTGAAGGCGATGACGGTGCAGGCGCTGCGCGAGCTCGCCCGCAAGCAGCTCGGGCCCGGCTACTCGCGGCTGAAGACCAAGTCGCAGCTCGTGAAGGCGCTCGCCGAGGGGATCGACAAGGCGACCGCCAAGGGATTGCTCGCGAAGCTGACGGGGCGGACCGAGAAGAGGCCGGCGGAGAAGAAGCCGGCGGAGAAGAAGGCCCCCCCGTCCCCCGCCCCAGCGAAGCGGGAGAAGGCTTCGGGCGGGGGGCCGGCGAAGGCGAAGGCGAAGGCGAGCTCGGGGACTCCCGAGCCCCAGCCGCCCTCCGAGCGTTCCGCTGGAGGCGGGGAGCCGGGCGCGCGGCCCATCGCCGCGCGGCCCGCGGCCGGAGGCGAGCCCCGTCCGATGTACGACGAGCGGCTCGGCGAGCTGCCCGACCGATACGAGGACGACGCGTTCGTGGCGCTTCCGCTCGACCCGAAGACGCTCTTCGTCTACTGGGACTTCGCCCCGGGCAGCCGCGACGAGGCGGCGCGCGGGCTGCGCAGCCCCCGCGCGCTGCTGGGCGTCTACGCCGGCGGCGAGCGGGTGCGCGAGGTCGACTTCGCGCTCGAGAGCCGGCAGTTCTATCTCTCGGATCTGCCGCCCGGCCGGATCTACCACGCCGAGATCCACTTCGTCGGGGAGGACGGCACGCGGCGGCGGCTCGGCCGGCCGTCCAACGCGGTGGCGCTCGCGCCGCTCGGCCCCTCGTCCATCGTCGACGATCGCTTCGTCGGCTTCTGGTCGCTCTGGGATCGCGGCCGCTGGCAGCCGACGGCGGTCCCCGGGACGGCGCAACCCGACCGGCGGCTCGGCGCGGGCGGCCCCTCGTCCTGGCCGCCGCTGCGCCCCTGGCTCCCGGGCGGCGTCGAGAGCGTCGGCTCGAGCTGGAGCGCCTGGCCGGGCTCGGGCGCGGTCCGGTAGCGCGACATGCCCTCGACCGACATCCAGGGCTACGTCACCCTCGTGCTCCACGCGCACCTGCCGTACGTGCGCCACCCCGAGCACGAGGAGTTCCTCGAGGAGGACTGGCTCTACGAGGCCATCACCGAGACCTACCTGCCGCTGCTCGACGTCTTCGACCGGATCGCGGACGACGGCGTCCCCTGCCGGGTGACGATGACCATCACCCCGACGCTCGCCTCCATGCTGCGCGACGAGCTGCTGGTCGCGCGCTACGGGCGGCGGCTCGACAAGCTCTGCGAGCTCGCCGACAAGGAGGTCCACCGGACGAAGGGCGATCCCGCCTTCGGCGGCACGGCCTGGTTCTACCGCGAGCGCTTCTACCACCTCCGAAGGCTCTTCCACGACCGCTACCAGCGCGACCTCGTCGGGGCGTTCCGCCGGCTGCAGGACGCGGGCGTCCTCGAGATCGTCACCTGCTGCGCGACCCACGGCTTTTTGCCGCTGCTGCAGCCGCACCCCGAGGCGGTGCGGGCGCAGATCGCGGTGGGGGCCCAGGCCTACCGCGGCTTCTTCGGCCGCGGCCCGCCGGGCATCTGGCTCGCCGAGTGCGGCTATTTCCCCGGCGCCGAGCGCTACCTCGCCGACGAGGGGATCCGCTACTTCTTCGTCGACACGCACGGCATCCTCGACGCGGTGCCGCGGCCGCGCTTCGGGGCCTACGCGCCGGTGGTCACCGAGGCGGGCGTCGCCGCCTTCGGGCGCGACCACGAGTCGAGCCTTCAGGTCTGGAGCGCCGAGCACGGCTACCCGGGCGACTCCCTCTACCGCGAGTTCTACCGCGACATCGGCTACGACCTGCCGATCGACTACGTCCGGCCCTACGTCCAGGCGACGGGCGAGCGGAAGAACATCGGCATCAAGTACCACCGGATCACCGGCAAGACGCCGCACAAGGAGCCGTACGACCCCGGCGCGGCGCGCGAGCGGGCGGCCTCGCACGCCGGCAACTTCATGTTCAACCGCGAGAAGCAGATCGAGCATCTGCGCGGCGCCATCGGGCGTGCCCCGGTGGTGGTCTCGCCCTACGACGCCGAGCTGTACGGCCACTGGTGGTTCGAGGGGCCCGACTTCCTCGACTTCTTCATCCGCAAGAGCGCCTACGACCAGAAGACCTTCAAGCTCGCGACCCCCACCGACTACCTGCGCGAGGTGCAAGAGCAGCAGATCGCCCAGCCGCCCTTCTGCTCGTGGGGCGCGGGCGGCTACGCCGACGTCTGGCTGAATCAGACGAACGACTGGATCTACCGCCACCTCCACAAGGGCGCCGAGCGGATGATCGGCCTCGCGCGCGACTACCCGGAGGCCGACGGGCTGCGGCGGCGGGCGCTGAACCAGGCGGCCCGCGAGCTGCTCCTCGCCCAGTCGTCCGACTGGGCCTTCATCATGAAGACCGGCACCATGGTCGACTACGCGGTCCGCCGGACCAAGGAGCACGTGCTGCGGCTCTTCCGGCTGCACGATCAGATCCGCGGCGGCGCCATCGACGAGGGCTGGCTCGCCCACGTCGAGGGGCGCGACAACCTCTTCCCCGACATCGACTGGCGCGTCTACCGGCCGGCCTGACGGGCGGTCGACGCCCGCAGAGAGCGACCGGTCCCCCGGCTTGCAGGGCGAACTCTCGGCGTGGTAGGACAGCCCGTTCTTTAACGGGCAGCGGGTCGGCGTGTCGGACCAGCAGCTTCACCGAGCGATATTCCTCAG
Source organism: Myxococcales bacterium (assembly GCA_021783235.1). Classification (GTDB taxonomy): domain Bacteria; phylum Myxococcota; class Myxococcia; order Myxococcales; family JAKAPL01; genus JAJXUD01. Next base: position 68,272 of record JAJXUD010000003.1, read on the forward strand.
GAGGCAGTGATGTTTCATCGGTCTGGTCGGTTCGTCCTCGCAGCCGCCCTCGCGGCCCTCACCGGCTGGTTCGCCGGCTGCGCGCAGAACGTCGGCGACATCAATCGCACGCAGCCGCACAAGATCGACACCTCGATCCTGACGGACGGCAAGCCGTGGTGGTTCCTCCAGACCGTCGTCGACGTGCCGCCCTCGACCCAGTTCACGTTCGTCGGCGAGTCGTCGTTCCCGCCCGAGCGGATCGTCTGGGACGTCCAGGAGAACTGGCTCATCGCCTACCGGAACTACGAGTTCATCACCGGCTCGCAGACGACCTACAGCCAGGCGCTGGCCACCGGCCTCGTCGTCCCGGGCATGAACCCGACGCCGGTCGACCAGCAGGACTACACCGGCACGAGCCACACGCCCTACTTCGGCACGCCCGTCGCCGCCTACCCGATCCTGAGCCACTTCGACGTCGAGCGCGAGTACAACGCGCAGACCGGTGAGCAGGACAACGTCATCGTCGAGAACACGACCGACCGGCCCTGGTACGAGCGGCAGTACATCCGCGTCGACTGGTCGAACAACTCCTTCGGCGGCTTCAACTTCCTCTCGGCGGGCATGGGCGTCGGCGAGTTCGATCCGACCCAGACGCTCGTGAGCCCGGTTGCCTACTACCCGGACGACGAGGATCCGACCAACAAGGACCGGGCCGAGATCACGCCGGCCTACATCGGCATCGTCAACAAGCTCTCCTACCAGGCCGAGGTCGACACCCAGGCCTCGCAGTACTACGGCCAGACGATCTACAAGTGCATGGACTTCTCGGCGCTCGTCGGCACGAGCCTCGGCGACTGCGGCCCGGGCGAGGTGAAGGTCCGGCTCTCGTTCGAGAAGATCCCCGACAACCACGACTACATCCCGCGCGTCTTCACGGACAAGGACGAGCAGATGTTCGGGATGTGGCAGCAGAGCCGCTCGGTCTACGACCCGCAGCGCGGCTACCTCGAGAGCAACCTCGCCGCGAACCAGTTCGCGGTGATGCACCACATCTGGCAGAAGGACCACCTCGCGACCGACCCCACGACGGGCCAGGCCTGCGATCCGAACGACATGGGGGCGAACCCCAACTGCGTCATGCCGCTGAACCAGCGGACGCCGAAGCCGATCATCTACTACGTGAGCGACAGCTGGCCGGCCTACAACGACCCGACCCACCAGACGATGTGGAAGCACGCGGCGCTGCTCGCGGAGGACTACGACGACGACATGCGCGGCGTCGCGGCCGCGGCGCTGCGCGGCGGGCCCAACTCCGTCGAGGCGCAGTACCTCCAGCCGAACAAGATCCCGAGCCCCGACACGAGCAAGATCAGCTACGGCACGGACGGCAAGGTCAGCTACTCCGGGACCATCGGCCTCGACTACCTCGCCTATCCGCCCGATACCCGCTACCTCGATCCGCAGAAGTACGGCTACGAGGGCATCCGGCCGAACATGAGCTACGTGAAGGGCGACGGCACCTTCTGCACGGCGCTCGACCTCGAGACGCCGGGCACCTGCACCCCCTGCGACCCGACGAAGCAGTACTGCATGGGCATCGGCCACGTCCCGTACGCGGTCGTCCCTCGCATGTTCATGATGTGCCACAACCCGGTCATGCCGCGGATCGTCAAGGACGCGAACGGCAACACGATCGCCGACAAGAGCGACTCCACGAACCCGGCCTCCTTCGACTTCTCCACCGTCGGCGATCCCGACGCCTGCGACCCGCGCAGCGACGCCGAGCGGACCGCTCAGCCGCTCAACCCGCAGATGGGCGACCTGCGCTACCACATGCTCGCCTGGGTGCCGCAGCCGGACGACAACTCGCCCGGCGGCATCGGCGAGCCGGCGATGGATCCGGTCACGGGCGAGATCGTGACCGCCCACGCCTACATCTACGCGCGCGCCGTCGAGAACCTCGCGACCTACGGCGCCGACCTCGTCACCGTGATGAACGGCTGGGAGAGCGTCTCCCAGTTCCTCGCCGGCTCGGTGGCCGAGAACTACGTCCAGGCCCAGCTCGACGCCCAGGCGCAGGGCTACGGCGTCCCGTCCCACCCGCCGCCGGTCTTCTCCGCGGCGCGGCTCGCCGGCATGCTCGGCGACTCGTCCCACCCGACGCAGTCGCGCCGGCTCGTCGAGCAGGTCCGCAGCCAGGTGCTCGGCCACATGCGCGATCCGAACTCGATCGGCGACTGGGTGACCCAGAACTGGTACCGGATGATGAACGATCCCAACGGGCCGGCCTTTGGCCTGCTCCAGCAGCCGCTCTCGGACGACGTGGTCAAGGGCTTCGCCCCCATGTTCGCGCAGAACGGCAACCAGGGGATCCAGAACCAGCTCCCGCAGGCCGTCGCGCAGAGCATCTCGCTCGGGCAGATGATCGCGCCGCCGAGCACGAGCCACTGGAACTCCCAGTACAAGGCGATGCGGGCCGTCTTCAACGACCGCCACATCCTCGGCCAGGACGAGATCGAGCCCACCGCGGTCCGACTCGCGCAGTACTACCAGCAGAAGTTCCAGAAGAACGATCCCTGCAAGGGGACGTACAGCGACACCAGCGGCGCCGACTACAAGACCTGCATCTGGGAGTCGGCCCGGCAGGAGATCCTGGGCAACCTCTGGCGGAGCTACTCCCTCCACGAGGTCGGCCACACCTTCGGCCAGTACCACAACTTCGCCGGCTCGACGGACGCCCTGAACTACTTCGACCCCTACTGGTCGATTCGCCAGGAGAACACGATCCCGGTCTCGGCGGTCTCGACCAATCCGAACAGTCAGTTCCTGGCCTCGCGGCTCGGCAGCGTCCCGGCCATCGACAATCCGAACGACGTGAACAACGGCCAGCCGGCGGTGCTCGCCCCCGAGTGGATGCAGGCGCCGTCGATGGATCAGCTCGGGCAGGGGCTGCGCGAGTACCAGTACACGTCCATCATGGACTACAACGCGAAGTTCAACTCGGACTTCCAGGGCATCGGCAAGTACGACCACGCCTGCCGGATGTACGCCTACGCCAACACGGTGGAGGTCTTCGACTCGCAGCAGCTCCCGAACGTGCCGCCGAACGCGGATCAGGTGAACCACGGGCACCAGGTCCACGACACGCTGCTCGTGCCGTTCAACCGCCACTACACGATGTACCCGTGGCTCATCAACGACGGACTCGCCTCGGAGCTGCAGAACGGCGGCAAGAAGACCACGCTCGCCGAGGGCATCCAGAAGATGATCCACGCCCGCAAGTGGGTCCGCTACTCGGACCTCATGAACCCGAACCCGACCGACGCGCTGGCCCACGCGAACGGGCTGCCGAACGCGGCCTCGCTCTCGTCCTCGCTCATGGTCCCCTACCGGTTCTGCAGCGACATCTACAACACCGGTGAGGCGCACTGCCTCTGGTTCGACGAGGGCGCCGACGCCTACGAGCAGGCGAACGGCTTCATCCAGGAGTACAAGCTCAACTACCTCTTCAACAACTTCAAGCTCGGCCGCGAGAGCTTCGACGTCTACGACAACGAGATCTCGTACCAGCAGCGGCTCTGGGAGCGCAACTTCAACCTGCTCGTCACGATCTACCAGCAGATGTTCAACGACGAGTTCATCGTCCGCTACCAGAACAAGCAGGTCGACAGCAGCGGCGACCCGATGTGGATGTGCCCGGAGGGCGGCCTCGTCGACCACATCCAGGGCGTCCAGTGCGGCCTCGACCGGCTGACCGCCTCGATCGACATCGTGGACTTCTTCACGAAGATCCTCCAGACGCCGACCACCGACACCTACAACTACGACACCGGAACGGGGACGTTCTGCCCGTCGTCCTACGGCCTCTGCGCGGCCGACGGCTTCAACGGCTCGACGGGCCCGGGCCAGCCCGGCTACCCCACGGGAGCAACGCCCATCTCGCTCTTGCCCGGCAACGACTCGAAGTACGACATCTCGCAGTACAGCCTGAACGAGTACGGCATGCTGTTCCTCTACAAGCCGACCGTCATCGGCATGTACCTCGACAAGGTCCTGGCCATCAACGCGCTCTCGTACCCGTACAGCTACATCGTCGGCCAGCTCAACAGCCAGCCGCTGAGCTTCCTCCTCAGCATGAACGATCTCTTCTTCCGCGACGTGGAGCCGGCCATCGGCGGCTTCATCGCGGACGATCCCAAGTGGGCGCCGAAGATCGCGGTCTACAACAACCCGACCGATCCGACCCACCCGCCGATCACGCTCTACCGCAACAGCCACGCGCTCCAGTCGGTGACGCAGCCGCAGGGGCTCTCCGGGCCGATGAACCCCTGGTGCCCGGCGCCGAGCAAGGACGGCGGGAACCCGTTCTGCAGCGGCGATCCGACCGTCACGAGCTACGAACAGGATCCCGCCCAGCTCCAGGCGGCCGGCTACCAGATCTTCAACGTCGATCCGGGCCCGGTCTACTACGAGAAGCTGGCGGCGGCCTACCTGGGCGCGGTCTGGCTGACGGCGCCGATCGACAACCAGCAGTTCATCCAGTCGCTCAAGGTCTCGGTCAAGGGCAACACCTACGACGCGGCGCAGCTCCAGGCCCTGTCGTGCGGCGACGGCTCGACCTGCAGCCCAGGCACGCCGAGCTGCGAGGACGGGACCGCTTGCACCCAGCCGGGCACGCAGTGCCCGAGCGACAGCTCGATCTGCCTGCCGCGCGGTTACAGCTGCGCGGACGGCAGCAGCTGCCAGGGCATCTGCCAGAACCCCGCGAGCCCGAGCGCGACGACCTGCAACCCGTTGCGGTACGCCGAGGTGACCGACCCGCAGTCGGGCTACACCTACTACGCGGTCCGCTACGTGCCGTCGTTCGGAAACATCACCGACCCGAACGGCATCACGGCGAAGGACTACTACTCGACCGGCTACCAGCTCGTGCAGCTCGCGGCGAAGGAGCAGGCGAGCGGGACCGCGGTCGGCGTCGGCGCCGGAGCGTTCCTCGACATCCTTCGGGGCGTCTACTACTACTGGATGACCGACCCGATGATGAATTACTAGGCAGCTTCGTCGGAGATCGCGACGGGCCGGGAGCCGTTGGCTCTCGGCCCGTCGCCTTTTCGGGGGAGCGAGCGGGCGCTTCGCGGAGCTGTGGCGGCTGACGGCTTCCCGGCGTGGCGCGGCGGGGCCGCCCGTCCCCTCGGCGGGCGTCCCGTTGAATGGCCGCCGGTCAGCTCTGAGGCGATCGGCGGAAGAGCGAGGCGCTGCCGGGCAGCCGGAGCGCTCCCCAGCCGCGCTCTTTGACCGCGTGGCGCGCCGCCACCGCGAGCAGGACGAACGAGCCGCCCGGTAGAAGGAAGATCGTCGCCGCCGCCAGCCACTTGAAGATCGCGCCCATGGTTTTCTGCCCTTCGGTCCGACGTCCGAGACGGGATCAAGCAGGGGGCGTGCCAGCGATCCGCGGGGGTGGAGGTCCTACGATTCCAACGGCTTGCGGCGCCCGCCGCCCCCGTTCGCGAGGGGCGCCCCTGACAGCCATGTCGCGCCGGTTCTCCGCGCGGGGCAACGCATTTCCCACCGTTGGGTCACTCCAGATGGGCGTTGAGCGCCACCGCGGGGCCGGGTTATGGTGCCGGCCCATGTCCCCCTTCTCGCCCGCTCTCCCGCTGGCCGACCTGGCGGACGGCCGCGGCCGCTGCGTCTCCATCGGCGGCCGCGACGTCGCGCTCTTTCGGGTGGGAGAGAAGCTCTTCGCCATCGACAACAGCTGCCCCCACCGCGGTGGGCCGCTCTCCGAGGGAGACGTCTCGGGCTGCGTCGTCCACTGCCCGCTGCACGCCTGGGCCTTCGACCTCACGACCGGCATCTCGCCGGGAAACCCTCGGGCCCGCGTCGAGGCTTTTCCCATCCGCGTCGTCGACGGTGGCGTCGAGGTGGCGCTTCCCCCGGCGGCCGCCGATTCGGTCGCGGGCGCGAACCAGGACGGTTAGAGGAGCCACATGCGTCTCGAGGCCGACTTCCACTTCGCCGCCGCCCACCGGCTGCCCTTCTATGATGGCCCCTGCTTCCGGATGCACGGCCACAACTATCGGCTCGTCGTCGCGGTCGAGGGGACGCCCGATCCGAAGTCCGGGATGATCCTCGACTTCGTCGAGCTCGAGCGGATCGTGCAACAGGCCGTCCTCTCGAAGTGCGACCACCAGACGCTGAACGACCTCCTCGAGAACCCCACGGCCGAGCTCATCTCCCGCTGGATCTGGAAGGCGCTCGCCCCAGAGCTGCCCGGGCTCGCCGAGATCCGGCTCTGGGAGACGCCTCAGTATGCGGTCGCCTATCGCGGAGAGTGAGCGGCGCGCGAAGGCTCCGGCTCGGCGCTCGGCGGCGATCGACCGGGAGGGGCTCGCGCGGGCGGTCCGCTCGTTCCTCGCGGCGGCGGGGCGCCCGCTCGAGGGCGAGCTCGAGGGCACGCCGGAGCGGGTCGCCGAGGCCTGGGCGGCGAACTTCCTCGACGGCTACGCGACGAGCGCCGCCGAGGCGCTCGGACCGCTGATCGACGCCGAGGCGGGCGAGGGGCTCGTCTGCGTCACCGGCCTCGACTTCCACTCCATCTGCCCGCACCACCTCCTGCCGTACCGCGGCCTCGCGCACTTGGCGTTCTTGCCCGGGCGCCACCTCGTCGGCTTCTCCCGGCTCGGCAGGCTCGTCGACGCGCTCGCCCACCGGCTGCTGCTCCAGGAGGCGCTCGCCGCCGAGATCGCGCGCGAGCTCTGGCGTGGCACGGGTGCGCGCGGCGCGGCCTGCGTGCTCGAGGCGGAGCAGGCCTGCCTCTCGTGCCGGGGCCGCCACAGGCGCCGCGCGCGGGCCACCGCCGAGTCCTACGTCGGCGCGCTCGCGCGGGGATCAGGCGCCGCCGAGCTGCGAGCGCGGTTCGCGCGCTCGATCTCCGCCGGGGGCGAGCCCTGGCCCCGGGAGCTCGCGCCGTGAGCCTCGCGGGGCAGACGGCGGTCGTCACCGGCGGTGGCCGCGGCATCGGGCGTGCCGTCGCACTCGCGCTCGCGCGGGAGGGGGCGCGCGTGGCGCTCGCCGCGCGGACGCTCGCGCAGCTCGAGCAGGTGGCGCGCGAGATCCGAAAAGAGGGCGGTGAGGCGCTCGCCGTCGCCACCGACGTCTCGAGCGCGGGCGACGTCGCGGCGCTCTTCTCCGCGTCCGAGCGGACCTTCGGGCCCGTCGACGTGCTCGTCAACAACGCGGGCGTCGTGGCGCGGCGGCCGTTCGTCGAGCTCTCCGAGGCCGACTGGGATCTCCAGCTCGACGTGAACTTGAAGGGCGCCTTCCTCTGCGCCCGCGCGGCGCTCGCGGGCCCCACTGGCATGCTCTCGCGGCGGCGCGGCCGGATCGTCAACGTGTCGTCCATCTCGGGGACGCTCGGCACGCCGAAGCTCGCCGCCTACTGCGCCTCGAAGTGGGGGCTCATCGGCCTCACCAAGGCGCTCGCCGCCGAGCTGTCGGGGAGCGGCGTCTCGGTCACCGCGGTCCTACCGGGCTCGGTCGACACCGAGATGCTCGTCGGCTCGGGCTTTGCGCCCGACCTCGGCCCGGACGACGTCGCCCGCGTCATCCGCTTCCTCGCCGCCGAGGCCCCGGAGGCGATGACGGGCTCCGCGGTGGAGATCTTCGGGTGACGCCCGCCGAGCGGCCGGCGCTCGCGCTCTTGGCCGAGCTGCGGGCGATCGTGGGGCCCGAGAACGTCCTCGTCGACCCCGAGCGGCTCGTCCCCTACGGCAAGGACGAGTCGGATCTCGGCGAGTTCCCGCCCGACGTGGTGGTGCGTCCGGCGACCGCGAAGGAGATCTCGCGCCTGCTCGTCCTCTGCGGCGAGCGCGGCGTGCCGGTCACCCCGAGCGCGGCCCGCAGCGGCAAGAGCGGCGGTTGCCTGCCGGTGCGCGGCGGCGTCGTGCTCTCGGTCGAGCGGATGAACCGGATCCTCGAGATCCGGCGCGAGGATCTCGTGGGCCGCGTCGAGCCGGGCGTCGTCACCGGCGACTACATGAAGGCCGTCGAGGCCGTGGGGCTCTTCTACCCGCCCGATCCGGCCTCGCTCGCCTTCTGCACGATCGGCGGAAACGTCGCCGAGAACGCGGGCGGCCCACGGGCGCTCAAGTACGGCGTCACGCGCGACTACGTCCTCGGGCTCGAGCTGGTGCTGCCGACCGGCGAGATCCTCCGCACGGGCAAGGAGACCATCAAGGGCGTCGCGGGCTTCGACCTCACCGCGCTCCTCGTCGGCTCCGAGGGGATGCTCGGGGTCGTCACCGAGATCACGACGCAGCTCTTGCCCCTGCCGCGAGAGGTGCAGACGGCGCTCTGCCTCTTCCCCGACACCGAGCGCGCGAGCCGCGCCGTCTCGGCCGTGCTCGCTGCGGGCGTCCTGCCGCGGGCCCTCGAGCTCATCGACGACGTCGCCATCCGCGCCTCGCGCGTCGCCAAGGCGCCGTTCAACTTCCCCGAGGGCTGTGGCGCCGCCTTGGTGGCCGAGGTCGACGGCAACCTGGCCGAGGCCTGCGCGAGGGAGCTCGAGCGGGTGGGCGAGATCTGCGCGCGCGAGGGGGCGCTCGACGTGCTCCTCGCCCAGAACGAGGGCCAGCGGCGAGATCTCTGGGAGACCCGCCGTCGCGTCTCGGTGAACCTGAAGTCGCTTCACCCGATGAAGATCAGCGAGGACGTGGCCGTGCCCCGATCGCGCATCCCGGAGCTGGTCGCGGCGGTGCAGGCCATCGGGCGCAAGCTCGGCCTCGAGGTCGCCTGCTACGGCCACGCCGGCGACGGCAACCTCCACGCGAACGTGCTCTACGACCGGAAGGAGGAGCGGCCGCGCGTCGACGAGGCGGTCGCCGAGCTGCTCCGCGCCGCGGTCGCCATGGGCGGGACCATCACCGGCGAGCACGGTGTCGGCCTCGCGAAGAAGGAGTTGTTGGGCCTCGAGCAGTCGCCCGAGCTCATCGCCTTGCAGCGTCGGATCAAGGCGCTCTTCGACCCCAAGGGCATCCTGAACCCCGGCAAGATGTTCCCCGGCGAACGCTGAGGCCGCTGGGCCCCCGGCTCATCGAGCCGCCCCGCCCGTGGGATCGCACTGCACCGCGATGGCCATCTTGCCGCGGTGCTGGTTCTCGGCCATGAGCTGGTGGGCGAGCGCGCCCTCGGGGAAGGGGAAGACGCGGTCGAGGACGGGGACGATCTTGCCCTCGGCGACGAGCCGGTTGGCCCGCTCGGCCTGGTAGGCGTTGCAGAAGTGCGAGCCCAGGATCTGCTTCTGGCGCATCCAGAGGTGGCGCACGTCGAACTCGAGGTTGAAGCCGCTCGTGGCGCCGCAGATGACGATCTTGCCGAAGCGCTTCGCGAGGAAGACGCTCGCGGGGAAGGTCTGACGGCCGACGTGCTCGAAGACGACGTCGGGGTCCTTGCCGCCGGTCAGCTCGCGGAGGGCGGCGCCGAAGCGCTTGGTCTCCGAGAGCCGGTGGGCGGTCTGCTCGGGGGTCTCGCCCTCGCGCTTCGCGAGGTCGAAGCCCTTTCGGACGATCACCCGGTCGCAGCCGAGCGTGCGGAGGAGCTCCCGCTTCTCCTCCGAGGAGACGACGCCGATGGGGTTCGCGCCGATGACGCGACAGATCTGGACGGCGAAGACGCCGAGCCCCCCGGCGGCGCCCCAGACGAGCACGTCGTCCCCGGGCTTGATCTGCGCCTGGTGGACGAGCATCCGGTAGGCGGTGAAGTAGGTGAGGCCGTAGGAGGCGGCCTCGAGCCAGCCCAGTCGCTTCGGCTTTTGGAGGAGCTGCTGCGCCTGAACGCGGGTGAACTGCGCGAACGAGCCCCAGCTCGTCTCGTAGCCCCAGATCTTCTGCTCGGTGCAGGCCATCGGGTCGAGGCCGTTGCACTCGGGGCACTGGCCGCAGCTCTGGTTGCAGTGGAGCACCACCTCGTCGCCGACCTTCCAGCGGCGGACGTTCTCGCCGACCTTCCAGACGATCCCGGACGCGTCGCTGCCCGCGACGTGGAACGGATCCCGGTGCATCTGAAAGACCGAGACCGGCTTTCCGCGGGCCGCCCAGACGCCGTTGAAGTTGACGCCGGCGGCCATCACGAGCACCAGCGCGTCGTTCGGCCCGATCGGCGGCAGCGGCAGCTCCTCCAGCTGCATCGCCTGCGCGGGTTCGCCCTCCCGCTCCCGGCGGATCACCAGGGCCTGCATCTTCTCGGGCAGCCGCCCGATCTCCTCCGGCAACTCGTACAGCGGTAGGCTCTTCATCGGTCGCTCCCCCCATTGAAGCCAAGCCCGGACACCGTCCGGACGATCTCCTCGAGCGGGCTCTCGGGCCCGAAGATCGCCGCCACGCCGAGCCGCCGCAGCTCCTCGTGATCCTCCTTCGGGATCACGCCGCCCAGGACCAGCGGGATCTCGATCCCGCGGCGCCGCAGCTCCTCGATGAGCCGCCGGCAGGCCGAGAGGTGGGCTCCCGAGAGCACCGAGAGGCCGATGACGTCGACGTCCTCCTGCTCGGCGGCCGAGGCGAGCTGGGCCACGCTGGCGCGCAGGCCGCTGTAAACCACCTCCATCCCGGCGTCGCGCAGCGCCATCGCGACGACGCGCGCTCCCCGGTCGTGGCCGTCGAGGCCAGGCTTGCCGATGAGTACACGGATTCGGCGAGCGGCCATTGGTTCGCGAGGCTCTCAGAAGGCGGTCGGCGGCTGGTAGATGCCGAAGACCTGGCGGAGCGTGCGGGCGATCTCGCCGACGGTGGCGTAGGCGAGCACCGCCTCGCGGATCGGGGCCATGAGGTTCTGCGTGCCGCGGGCCTCGTCGGCGAGCCGGAAGAGCGAGAGCTCCACCCGCCCGGCGTCGCGCCCCCTCCGCAGCCGCGCGAGCGCCTTCGCCTTCTCCATGGCGGCGGTGCGCGAGAGCCGCTGCGTCGCGATCCCGTCGGGCTCCTCGCCTCTCGCTCCGGCGGGGGGCAGGCCCGGCGGGTAGTTCACCCCCACGAGCGGCTGGGCGCCGCTCTCGATGGCCCGCTGCTGCTCGTAGGCGCCGCGGGCGATCCGCTGCTGCACGAGGCCGCTGCGCAGGCACTCGACCATCCCCCCGCGGGCCTCGAGCTCGTCGAGGATCTCGCGGCCCCGATCCTCCATGGCGTCGGTGAGCGCCTCGACGAAGTAGGAGCCGCCGAGCGGATCGGCCACCTTCGCGACCTCGGTCTCCTGCGCCACGATCTGCTGCACCCGCAGCGCCGTACGGGCAGACAGCTCGGTGGGGATGGCGAAGGCCTCGTCGTGGGCGGCCGTGAAGACCGACTGGACGCCCGCGCAGGCGACCGCCAGCGTCTCGAGCGTCGTGCGCGCCACGTTGCCGAGCGGCTCGGCGCGGGTGAGGCTGTGGCCGCCGCAGACGCAGGCGATTCGCATCGCGAGGCTCTGGGGCTCCTTCGCGCCGAAGCGATCGCGCATCAGGGTCGCCCAGAGGCGCCGCCCGGCCCGGTACTTCGCGACCTCCTCGAAGAAGTTCGTGTAGGTGTAGAAGAAGAACGAGAGGCGCGGCGCGAAGCGGTCGACGGGGATCCCGCGGTCGAGGCAGGCCCGGACGTAGGTCGTCCCCGCGGCCAGCGTGTAGGCGAGCTCCTCGGCGGGTGAGGCGCCGGCGTCCCGGTAGTGGCTCGCGACGCTGATGGGGTTGAAGCGCGGCAGCCGGCCGACGCAGTCCTCGATGACGTCGACGGCGAGCCGCATCGACGGATCGATGGGGAAGATCCAGGCGCCGCGCGCGCCGAACTCCTTGAGGAGGTCGTTCTGAACCGTCCCCGCGATCCGCTCGGGCGGGACCCCTTGCCGCGTCGCGGCCGCCTCGTACATGGCGAGCAGGATCGACGCGGTGGCGTTGATGGTCATCGAGGTCGAGACCTGGCCGAGCGGGATGCCCTCGAAGACGGCCTCCATGTCGTCGAGGGAGTCGATGGCGACGCCCACCTTGCCGACCTCGCCCTCGGCCTCGGGATCGTCCGAGTCGAGGCCGAGCTGGGTCGGCAGATCGAGGGCCAGGGAGAGCCCCGTCTGTCCCTGCGCGAGCAGGTAGCGGAAGCGCTCGTTGGTCTCCGCGGGCGTGCCGAAGCCCGCGTACTGGCGCATCGTCCACGGCTTGCCGCGGTACATCGTCGGGTGGATGCCGCGCGTGAACGGGAAGGCGCCGGGCGGCGGGGGAGGGGAGCGGACGCTCTCGGGGCCGTAGCAGGGCTCCAGCGGAAGGCCGGAGCGGGTGGCGAAGGTCTCGCCGTCGGCCTCGGGCCGCTCTCGCTTCACGCGCTCTCCGCCGCCACCGGCCCCTCGTCCAGGATCCGATCGTTCTCGTCGAGCAGCCCGGCCCGGCGCGCCACCGCGACCTTCTTCCACTCGACCCGCAAGGTGGCGGCATCGACCATCTCGTCGCCGAAGACGATGGCGCCCTGACCTCCCTCGAGGTCGGCCTTCCCGTAGGCCTCGAGGATCGCGAGCGCCCGCTCGAGCTCCTTTCGGGAGGGCGTGAAGACCTCGTGGATGACGTCGATCTGCGCGGGGTGAATGGCCCACTTGCCGTCGAAGCCCATTCGGGAGGCCTGCTCGGCGTCGCGCCGGCACTGCTCGAGGTCGCGGAACTGGAGCGTGACGTTGTCCACCACGTCGATGCCCGCGGCACGGGCCGCCGCGATCGTGTGGGCCTTCGGGTAGTGGTAGACCTCGAACTGCTTCGTGGTCAGCTCCTTCGCGCCGACGTCCCCGGCGTAGTCGGCGATCCCGAAGATGAGCGAGGCCATGCGGGGCGTGCAGGCCGCGATATCGGCGGCCCGGAGGAGCCCCTTCGCGCTCTCGATGAGCGCCTCGATCTTGATCCGGCCCACGGGCAGCCCGACCGCCTGCTCGATCTGGGTGAGCAGCCGGTCGGCGAAGAGGACGTCCTCGGGGCCGAGCGCCTTCGGGAGCACGAGCACGTCCAGCGCGTCGCCCGCGCCCTCCACCACCTCGATGACGTCCCGGTAGAAGTACTTCGTCTGGACGTTGTTCGGCCGAAAGGCGCGGATCTTCCCCTTGAAGTCGAGCGTCTTCAGGGCGTCGACGAGCGTCCTGCGGGCCCCCTCTTTCTGGCTCACCGCGCACGAGTCCTCGAGGTCCAGGATCACCTCGTCGGCCGCCGAGGCGGCGGCCTTCGACATCATCTTGAGGCTGTGCGCGGGGCAGGTCAGCTCGGTGCGGCGCACCGAGAAGTCCCGCGCGATCACGAGCTGCCGGTAGTCGCTTGCCATGTTCACCTCTCCACGGGGCGGCGCTTGACGAGCAGCTCCCGATCGATCTCGAGGACGACCTCTCCCCGCTGGTTCTTGCCGACGAGCCTGAACTTCACGACGCCGGACGGGGGGCCGGCGAGGGGGCCATCCCCCTCCCACTCGCGCTTCTCGAGGACCGTCGACTCCGCGAAGAGGGTGTCGCCCGCGAAGACCGGCGCCTTGTGCCGCCCCTCGTCCATCGACAGCTCGGCGATCGCGTTCTCGCTGGTCTCCTCGGAGGCGAGGCCGCAGACGAAGGCGAGGACGATGCCGCCGTAGACGACGCGGCGGCCGCCGAAGTAGCTCTTCGGGTCGCCGTCGCACATCGCCTGGTTGAAGTGGAGCTGGGCGGTGTTGAGCACGAGGTTCGTCAGCATCATGTGCTCGCTCTCGCCGAGGGTGCGGCCGCGCGGGTGGACGATGACGTCGCCCGGCTCGAAGTCCTCGAAGTAGTTGTCGGACCGGGTGAGCTGGCGGCCGGCGGGATCGATCTGGCGCTCGGAGATCATGACTCGAGGAGCCTCTTGGCGATGACGTCGTACTGGATCTCGCTCGTGCCCTCGAAGATGCGGAAGACGCGGGCGTCGCGCCAGTAGCGCTGGACGGGGAACTCGCGGCTGTAACCGTAGCCGCCGAAGACCTGAAGCGCCTCGCTCGTGACCCGCTCGGCCATCTCGGCGGCGAAGGCCTTGGCCATGCCGGCCTCGAGGTCGCAGCGCTTGCCGAGGTCCTTGGCCCGCGCCGCGTGCCGGGTGAGCTGCCGCGCCGCCTCGAGCTCGGTCGCCATGTGGGCGAGCTTGTGCCGGATGACCTGGAACTCGGCGATGGGCCGGTCGAACTGCGTCCGCTCCTTCGCGTAGCGCAGCGCCGCGTCGAGCGCCGCCTGGGCGACGCCGACGGCCCGCGCCGCCGTCTGGACGCGGGCGATCTCGTAGGTGGACATGAGCTGGTAGAAGCCCTTGCCCTCGACCCCGCCGAGGAGGTTCTCCGCCGGGACCTCGTAGCCGTCGAAGGCCAGGCTGTAGGAGTTCATCCCCTTGTAGCCGATGGTGGGGATGGGGCTGCCCGAGAGCTTGGGCGGCGCAAAGCGGTCGCCCGGCTCCTTCTCGACGAGCAGGATCGACATCCCCTTGTGCTTCGGGGCCGAGGCGTCGGTCCGCACGGTCGTCGTGAGCACGTGGGCCCGGTTCGCGAAGGTGCACCAGGTCTTCTCGCCGTGGAGCTCGTAGCGGCTCCCCTTCTTCGTCGCCCGGGTCTTGACCCCGGCGGCGTCCGAGCCGGCGTCGGGCTCGGTGAAGGCCGCGGCGGCGAGCAGCTCGCCGGAGCAGATCTTCGGGAGGAGGCGCGCCTGCTGTTCGGGCGTGCCGTTCGCCTCGAGCAGCGAGCCCGTGATGATCATCCGTGTCATCACGCTGCCGACCGAGAGCCAGGCCCGCGAGAGCTCCTCGGCGACGATCGCCATCGAGAGGACGTCCAGCCCCGAGCCGCCGTGGTCCGGGGAGAAGACGAGGCCGAAGTAGCCGAGCTCGGCCATCTTGCGGATCACCGGCATCGGGATCTCGGCGCCCTCGTTGTCGAGCCTCGCCGCGATGGGCTCGATCTCCTTCTGCGCGAAGTCGCGGACCGACTCCTGGATCTGCTGCTGCTCGGCGGTGAGCATCTAGGGGGCCTCCCGGGCGGCGTGGGCCGCGCGCCTCTTCACGAGGATCTTCCGCTCGTACTCGAGCACGGTCTTGCCGTCCTGGTTCGTGCCGCGGGTGCGGACGTGGACGATGCCCCGGTCGGGCTTGCTCTCCGAGGGGCGCAGGTCGAGCAGCTCGGAGTCCGAGAAGAGCGTGTCGCCCGGGTAGACGGGCTCGAGGAAGCGCAGCTTCCAGTAGCCGAGGTGGGCGATGGCCTGCTCGGAGAGATCCTCGACCGAGAGGCCGAAGACGACGTTCATCGAGAGGAGCGGGTTGACCGGGCAGGCGGGGTGGCCGAGCGAGCGCGCGTAGACCCGGTTGAAGTAGAGCGGGTTCGCGTTCATGGTCCAGGTGCTGAAGAGCTGGGCCTCGCCCTCGGTGATGGTCCGCCCCCAGTGGTGCGCGAAGCGCGCCCCCAGCTCGAAGTCTTCGTAGTAGCGCCCGCGCGTCGGCGCCTTCCGCTCTGGCATCGCTCTCGGCCTCCGGGTTGTCTGCATGGTTAGGAACCTGGGGCTCGTTTTTCAAGCGGTTCGTGGGCGGCTCCCTCGATCGCGGGGCCGGTGCCTAGATTGACCGCCCGGGAGGGATGTCCATGCACAACGTCGCGCTGGTCACGGGGGCCCCCGGGGCCCTCGGCAAGCCCATCGCCGAGCGGCTCGCCCGCGGTGGCTTCGCGGTGGCGCTCCACTACCATTCGAGGGAGGAGGCGGCGCGACGGCTGGCCGCGGAGATCGAGGCCTCGGGGGGCGTGGCCGGGCCGTTTCGGGCGGACGTCCGCTCGGGGGCAGAGGTCGCCGCGATGATCCGGGAGGTGGAGAAGACGCTCGGCGACGTCACGGTCGTCGTCAACAACGCGGGACTCGTGCGGGACCGGTCGATCCAGAAGATGACCGAGGAGGATTGGAGCGTGGTCCTCGACACGAACCTGAAGGGCGCCTTCAACGTCTGCCACTCGGTCGTAGCCGGGATGCGGGCGCGCAACCACGGCCGCATCGTCAACATCAGCTCGATCGTCGGGGCGATGGGAAACTTCGGCCAGGCGAACTACGCCGCCTCGAAGGCCGGCCTCATCGGGCTCACGAAGGCGCTCGCGCGCGAGACGGCGCGCTTCGGAGTCACCGTCAACGCCATCTGCCCGGGCTTCATGGACTCGCCGATGGTGAACGGCGTTCCCGCCGAGGTGCGGCAGAAGCTGCTCGAGCAGATCCCGCTGCGCCGCTTCGGCGAGCCGGAGGCGGTGGCCGAGAGCGTCGCCTACCTCGTGGGGCCGGGCGGCTCCTACGTGACGGGGCAGGTGCTTCACGTCAATGGCGGCATGTACATGTAGGTCGGTCGCCGTCGGGGGCCGGCCGCGACCTCACGGATCGGCGAGTGCCGCCTGGGGAGCGCCCCAAGGTGCCAGCTGACCCACCGGGTGGCCGGGACCCGACGCGGGCGCTCGTCGGAAGGGCGCAACCCATCGGAGTTCCTCGCCTGCGGGCTGGCCCGGCGCTTGCGCGAGGAGAGCCTCATGCGCACTCAGACCTCCGCCGCGGCCCTTCCCCCCGAGAGCGGCGCCGGCGCGCCCGGCGCTCGGCTGCTGCTCGTCGACGACGAGCGGACCCTCCTGCGTGGCTACGCGCGGCTGCTCCAGTCGGCCGGCCACTCCGTCACCTGCGCCGCGAGCGGGGCCGAGGCGACCGCCGCGCTGCAGCGGGAGCGGTTCGACGTGGTCGTCACGGACGTCGCGATGCCGGGCATCAGCGGCCTCGACCTCCTGCGGATCATCCGCCGCTCGGACCTCGACGTGCCCGTCGTGCTCGTCACCGGGTCGCCCACCGTGGCGAGCGCCGCCGAGGCGGTGGAGCACGGCGCGTTCCGCTACCTGACGAAGCCGGTCGCCCCCGCGGCGCTCGAGGAGGTGGTCGGGCGGGCGGTCCGGCAGCGCCGGCTCGCCGACCTGCGCCGCGCCGCCGTGCCGCTGCTCGGCAACCAGCTCCAGGTGGGCGACCTCGCCGGGCTGGACGCCAAGCTGGATCTCGCGCTGCGGGGCCTCTGGCTCGCCTTCCAGCCGATCGTGAGCTGGAGCGAGAAGCGGGTCATCGCCCATGAGGCGCTGATGCGCTCGTCCGAGCCGGCCCTTCCGGACGTGGGCGCGGTCCTCGACGCCGCGGAGCGACTGAACCGCGTCGAGGAGGTCGGCCGACGCGTCCGCGAACTCGCCGCACGCGCTCCGGCGGCGCCCGGGCTCTTCGTGAACCTCCACCCGCGCGACCTGCTCGACGACGAGCTCTACTCGCGCCGCGCCCCGCTCTCGGGGATCGCCCAGCGGGTCGTCCTCGAGGTCACCGAGCGCGCCTCGCTCGACGGCGTCCCCGACGTCCGGGCGCGCATCGCCGAGCTGCGCCGCCTCGGCTACCGGATCGCGCTCGATGACCTCGGGGCGGGCTACGCGGGGCTCGGGAGCTTCGCGCAGCTCGAGCCCGACTTCGTCAAGCTCGACATGGGGCTCGTGCGGGAGCTGCAGCGCGCGCCGACGAAGCAGAAGCTCGTCCGGTCGATGCGGCTCCTCTGCGGCGAGATGTCGATCGGGGTGATCTCCGAGGGCATCGAGACCGTCGAGGAGCGGGACGCGCTCGTCGGCCTGGGCTGCGACCTCATGCAGGGCTACCTCTTCGCGAAGCCGTCGGCGCAGCCGGCCGAGCCGCGGCTGTAGGGGAGGAGGCGAACGCGCCCCTCCCCGGCGCTTCGAGCGCGCCGTCTTGAATGCGACGCCGCGCCCCTTCGTCTAGGATGAGGCCCTCGGGCCCGGAGGGAGGACGTTCATGCGGCATCGGCTCGTCGTGCTCGCGCTGGCCGTCGCCCCGCTCGCGGCCTGCGGCGCCGTCTGCCTGACCGCGGCCATCGCGAGCGCCCCGCACGCCTGCAAGGGGGCGGCGTGCAGCTCCGCGAACGACTGTCCGGCGCTCACCTGCCGCTGCGCCAGCGACGGCATCGTCTACGACTGGCAGCTCTGCCAGGGCGGCTGCTGCGTGGACGCATGCCCCGGGACCACCGGCCCGATCCGTCGGGGGCAGGCCTGCCCGTCGGGCTGCGCCTGCACGAGCGGGAGTTGCACCACCTCTCCTCCCGCCGTGGTCGTCGGGCCACCCCCCGACGCCGGCGCTCCGCCCGGCTCGGCGGTGTGCGAGTGAAGGTTCGTCGGATGGAAGGCATGGTACAAGGTCGAACGAAGCGGATCCCGCCCCGGAGGGAGCCCACGATGGGAAGAGCGATCGTCTGGACGCTGCTCGGCTCGGTCTTCTTGCTCGCCGCCCCCGCTCTCGCGGCGACTGCCCCGGGGAGCGTCTGCGAGGGGATCGAGGAGGCCTCCCAGAGGACGGTGATCGTCTTCTCGCCCCCCTCGGGCTTCGAGATCTGCCGGGAGGGCGAGGCCCAGGAGGACGTGGTCGCCGGGCGGCAGCTCTACCTCGAGCTCTCGCCCGCCGCTCCTGCCTCGCCGGTGGCCTACCGGCTCCACGAGGCCTCGACTCCCGGCCACCCCGCGGGGCTGCGCCGCTGGGAGCGGGCCGCGGGGGCGCTCGCCGCCGCGCTGCACGGGCTCGCGCACTCGGGCCAGCCGCTCTCCGAGCTTCCCGCGCTCGGGCCCGGGCACGCGCCCACCGATCGATTGCAGCTGGCGCGCGCCTCTTACCAGGCCGTCGCGACCCCGCCGTTCCACGCTGCGGTCCGGCGGGTCGCCCAGCGGCTCGACGGCCTCTCGCGCCTCGCGGGGCTGCTGACGACCTGGTGCGGGCAGCTCGGAAAGGGGGCCCCCGCGTCCGATCCGGGCGCGTTCCTCCAAGGCTGCGCCGCGGGCCGCCCCGCCGCCGCCGAGGCGCTGGTCGCGCGGCTCCGCACGGAGCTCGCGAGCTACGAGGAGCGGCGCGCCCAGGCCCGCTCGCTCCTCCTCGCCTCGACCCTCGACCCGTCGAAGGCCGCCGGGGCGATCGACGGCCTCGGGGCCGCGCTGGGCGCCGCCACGACGCTCGTCGCGGAGGCGCCGTCCGCGGCGCTGCTGGCGTCGCAGCTCGGCCACGACGCCGCCGCGCTCGACTGGGTCGTCGCCTCGATGGGCTCCTTGCGGCCGGGTGTGCCCGTCCGGATCGCCCGCTTCCAGATGGGCGGCGAGGCGAAGCTCGAGATCGACGCGCTGCCCGCGACGCTGCCGCCGCCGGCCGGCGACGAGACCGCCGCGCCGGAGCCCGAGGCCCAGCCGGTCGTCTACCACTTCACCGTCGTCGATCCGTCGTACTTCGACCTCTCGGCCGGCGTCGGCTACACGGGGGGGCTGCCGTCGCTCCCCGGCATCAAGGCGGGCAACGTCCTCGTGCAACGATCGGTCGACCAGTTCGTCGGCCTCGTCGCCGCGGAGCTCGAGCCCGCCAAGTTCCTCTGGCCCGACCGCGCCGCCGCGGGGATCCTGCGCTTTCCCGTGATCGCCGTCCCGGTGACGCGCGACCCGACCCAGAACTTCTTCGTCGGCGCGGGCGTCGGCGCCGAGGGGATCGGCTCGATCGACTTCGGCCCCTACCTGCTTCGGGAAGCGACCCTGAACTCGGGCTACTCGTTCGGACAGCAGCTTCCGAGCGGGACCAGCCTCCAGGGGATTACCCACCCGACCCTCCAGGCGGGCTACTTCGTCTCGGCGAACGTCGACCTCATCGGCCTCTTCCACCTCATCGTCAGGGAGCGGCCGGTGCTCCTCGACGCCGCGACCGGGCGCGCGGAGGAGTGAATGGCGCGCCTGCTCCTCGTCGTCCCGGAGAAGCGTGACCGCTGCGGGCGCGCTGCCTTCCTCGGCGAGGACGGCGCGCGGCTGCTCGGTCCCTTCCGAATCCTCGCGACGGCGAGCCAGCGGGTGGCGCGGCGCCACGGAAACGCGGCCTGCGATCCGCTGCTGCCGTTCGGGAACCCGCCTTCGGGCAGCTACGTCGTGGCCGGCTCCTTTCCGCCCGGTCTTCCGCACCGGCGCCCGGTTCGCTTCGGCCGGCTCGGCGGCTTCTGGCTGCACCCGGTCGGTGGGCTCGCGCTCGAGGCGGGGGCGAACGGCCGCGAGGCGCTGATGCTCCACGGGGGGCCGCTCGACCGGAGGGGGCGGCTTCGCCCGACGCGCGGCGGACTTCGAGTCGCCGACGCGGATCTCGCGGCGCTGATCGCCGCGATCAACGACGGCCATGCCGCTGGCGATCCGCTCGCCAGCGTCGAGCTCATCGACGCCCCCGAGGACGAGCTCGATCCCGCGACGCCCGAGGACGCGCGGGGCGGCAGGCGCCTCTCGCCTGGGCTCGCGCCGCCGCGGCGGCGTCGCGCGTCGCTTCGGCCGAGGACGTCGCCGGCGC
Source organism: Myxococcales bacterium (assembly GCA_021783235.1). GTDB lineage: Bacteria > Myxococcota > Myxococcia > Myxococcales > JAKAPL01 > JAJXUD01. The sequence continues at coordinate 88,627 of JAJXUD010000003.1, forward strand.
CGCTGGCGCTCGCCGGCCTCGCGACCTTCGCCGCCGATCGCGGCCAGGACCCGGTCGCCCGCCGGGCCTTCCTGCGCTGGGCGATCCTCGCGGTGGGCGGGCTCGCGACGGCGGCCTGCACGCCCACGAGCGAGTGGTGCTTCGATCAGCCAGACGCCGGCCCTGGGGCGGACGGCGGGCTGGCCGGCGAGATCTGCGCGGACAACGCCGTGGCCACCGGCTCGAGCGGCTACGCCTCGGGGGACGTCGCGGGAGGGGGTTGATGGTCGGCTTCGCCGGCCTGTCGACCGGGGCGCCGGACGACGCGAGGCGGCTTCGCGCCGCTCTCGGGGGCGGTCGGGCGGCGCGCCTCTCCGAACGGGCGCTCTTCTGCGTCGTGGGGGCGCGTGACGTCGGCCTCGCCGAGTCGGACGACGGCGGGCTCGCCTTCTGGGGTTGGGCGACCGAGGACGGTCGCGAGCTCTCCGCCGGGGAGCTGCTGGAGCGCTGGCGAAGGCGCGGCCCCCGGCTCCTCGAGGGGCTCGATGGGGAGCTCTCGATCGCCGTTCGCGCGTCCGGCGAGCTCCACGTGCTCCGGGACGGCGTCGGCAGCCGGCCGCTCTACTTCGCCGAGCTCCCGGGCGGGGCGGTCGCCTTCGCGACGGCCATCGCCCCGCTGGTCCGGCTCGGCGCAGCGTCTGGGGCCGACCTCGACTCCGTCGTGCGGAGCCTCCTCTTGGGTTACGTCCCGGCGCCCGGGACCGCGGTGAAGGGCGTCTCTCAGCTTCGGCCGGGCGAGGTTCGCCGCCTCTCGCCGCGCCCGAAGGGCTGGATCCACTGGCGGCTGCGCGAACGGCTGGGCCCGCCACGCCCGCTTTTGGAGGTGGCGCGTCGCCTCGACCGGGCCCTCGACCAGGCGGTCGAGGCCGCCCTTCCGGAGCGCGGCCGGATCGGCGCCTTCCTCTCCGGCGGACTCGACTCCTCGCTCGTGCTCGCCAAGGTGCGCGCCCGCCGGCCGGTCGAGGCGTTCACGCTCCACTTCGGCGACCGCCTCCCCGGCGAGATTCGCTACGCCCGCGCGGTGGCGCGCCATCTGCGCGTGCCGCACCACGTCCTCGAGCTCGGGGCGCGGCAGTTCTGCGACGGCGTCGAGCCGGCGCTGGCCCAGCTCGAGGACGCGCTCACCGAGCCGATCGCGGTCCCGAACTACCTCCTCGCCCGCTGGGCGTCCCGGCACGTGGACGTCCTCTTCACGGGGGAGGGTGGCGACCCGCTCTTCGGCGGTCCGAAGAACATCGGGCTCGCGCTCGCCTGGACCTATCGCCGCCACCCGGGCGCCCCCTCGCTCGCCGAGGCCTACCTCGCGGCCCACCACCACCTGGCCGAGGATCTCGAGCGGGCGGTCGCTCCCGAGGCCCTCGCGGCCTTCGACGGGGAGGGGCTCGTGCGGGGGCTCATCGGCCCGCAGCTCGGCCGGCGCGCCCCAGGCGGCAGCTTCGTCGGCACCCTGATGGTCGCGAACGCGCTGCTCAAGGGGGGCAACAACATCCTCGTGAAGGTCGCGAAGATGGTCGGTGCCCACGGCCTCGCCCTGCGCTCGCCGCTCTTCTCGCGCCGGCTCGCGGAGCTCGCGTTCCGGATTCCTCCCAGCCAGAAGCTCTGGGGCACGGAGGAGAAGATCGTGCTCAAGGCGGCCGTCGCGCGCAGCCTCCCGCGCTCGGTCGTCGAGCGGCCGAAGCGGGGCATGGCGGTGCCGCTCTCGGCCTGGCTGCGGGGCGCCCTCGGGGTGCTCGCGCACGACACGCTCACCGAGCGCGCCGTGCGCCGGCGGGGGATCTTCCGCTGGGGCTACGTGCGGGAGCTGCTCGCCGGGAAGCAGACGCCGGCCGAGCTCGCCCGCAGTCGCTGGGCGGAGAAGCTCTGGATCGTCCTCGTCACCGAGCTGCAGCAGCAATCGCTCGATCGTCTCGCGCGCGAGAGGCTTCGTGGTTGAGCCGGTCCCGGTCGGCGCGAAGGCGCTCGAGGCGGCGGCGCGCGCGCTGTCCGAAAGCTCGCGGGCCTTCAGCGCGGCGAACCTCTTCCACGAGGCGCGGCGGCGGGCTGGCCTCGCGAGCCGCCCTGGCCGGGGAGAGCTCGAGGCCTTCGTGCGCGGGCCGCTCGCCGCCCGGCTGCGGCGCGGTCCGATCTTGGGGCTGCTGCCGCGTCGGAGGCACCGGCTCGGCTCCGGGCGGTTGCCGAGCGAGTGGGCGGCCTACTTCCCGGCGGCGATCCTGATGGTCGACCGGTCCGAGCTCGTCGACCTGATCGTCGCCTCGGGCGTCGTCGTGCAGGGACGGATCGCCGTGGTGAGCTTGCAGGGCGAACCGGCGAACGTCGTGCGCTGGCTCGCCGAGGGCTTCAGGGCCGGCCACCGGGCGCCGGTCGGCTTCCTCCACGACGCCTCGACCGTGGTCTACCCGTTCGCCTTCGAGCCGCTGCGGACGCTCGTCGCCGCGGAGCTCCGCGTCCCCATCTCCTACCGCGACCTCGGGTTGCACCCGCGCGGCCTGCCGCTGCGGGCGCTCCCGTTCCTGTCGAAGGCCGCGTTCGGCGAGCGGCGCTTCTTCGAGCTCGAGGAGGCGCCGCCGTCCGCGCTCGTCGCCCACGCTGCCCGTTCGCTCCTCGAGCTGGTGCCGCCGGATCCGATGCTGTTGCCGCTGAAGGGAGGAGCCGGCGGATCTTCGGGAGGCGGCGGTCGCCGGATGGGCGAGCGCAGGGCGGGCTGACAGCCGCCGCCGCTTTCGCTATACCAACGGCGGACCTCTCGCCCGGGAGCCAATCATGGCCAAGGACACCCTCAGCGTCACCGACAATCGGACCGGAAAAAGCTACGAGTTGCCCATCGCGGACGGCTGCATCCGAGCGATGGATCTGCGGCAGATCAAGACCGGCACGCAGGATTTCGGTCTCATGACGTACGACCCGGCGCTGCTCAACACGAGCATCTGCCGCAGCACCATCACCTACATCGACGGCGACAAGGGGGTCCTGATGTACCGGGGCTACCCCATCGAGCAGCTCGCCGAGAAGTCCACCTACCTCGAAGTGGCCTACCTGCTCCTGAACGGCGAGCTGCCCGGCCAGAAGCAGTACGACGAGTTCGCGAATTCGGTGACGACCCACACGTTCGTCCACGAGAACATCAAGAGCTTCATCGAGGGATTCCGCTACGACGCCCACCCGATGGGCATGCTGGTCGCGACGGTCGCGGCCCTCTCGACCTTCTACCCCGAGGCGAAGCTCGTCGGCGACCGGGCCACTCGGCGCGCGCAGATGATCCGGCTCATCGCGAAGATGCCGACCATCGCCGCCTTCTCGTACCGCCACAGCCTCGGAATGCCGTACGTCTACCCGGTGAACGACCTCTCGTTCGCCGGCAACTTCCTCGCGATGGTCAAGCGGATCGCCGAGGTCCGCTACACGCCGAACAAGACCCTCGAGCGGGCGCTCGACACGCTCTTCATCCTCCATGCCGACCACGAGCAGAACTGCTCGACCTCGGCGATGCGGCAGGTCGGCAGCTCGCGCGTCGACCCGTACTCGGCGGTGGCCGCCGCGACGGCGGCGCTCTACGGGCCGCTCCACGGCGGCGCCAACGAGGCCGTCCTCCGGATGCTCAAGGAGATTGGGAGCAAGGACCGGATCCCCGAGTTCATCAAGAAGGTGAAGACGGGAGAGGGCAAGCTCATGGGCTTCGGCCACCGGGTCTACAAGAGCTACGATCCGCGCGCGAAGCGCGTGAAGCAGCTCGCCGACGAGGTCTTCGAGGTCACGGGCAAGAACCCGCTCCTCGACATCGCCCTCGAGCTCGAGCGGATCGCCCTCTCGGACGACTACTTCGTCAGCCGCAAGCTCTACCCGAACGTCGACTTCTACTCCGGGCTCATCTACCAGGCGATGGGCTTCCCGGTCGACATGTTCCCCGTCCTCTTCGCCATCCCCCGCACGGCCGGCTGGCTCGCGCAGTGGGAGGAGATGATCCTGGACGAGGAGCAGAAGATCGCCCGGCCGCGCCAGATCTACATGGGATCCTCGAAGCGCGACTACGTCGCGATGTCCGAACGGAAGTAGAGCGAGCGGTTCCAGGGCTCCTTGACAGGGAAGCGGGCGCGTGATCGAATGCGCGCCCGCTTCTCATTTTTTCTCCAACGCGAGGGATTCCCGATGCTCAAGCGCTCGTTCGCGATGCTCCTCATCGGCCTGGCCGGCGGCTTCGCCGTGGCCACGCTCGACTGCTCCGGCAAGTCCACGGGCTCCTCGGACGCCGGAAACCAGGCGGGCACGGACGGCGGGGCCTCGGGAGGCTGCGCGACGAGCGGCGCGACGAGCTGCTCGGGCACCGACAACAGCACTTGCCCGAACCAGGCGAACTACAAGTGCGTCGCGAACTGCTGCGAGTTCTACTGCACGACCGCTCAGGATTGCGTCGCGAACAACGAGCCCTGCAAGAGCTCCGCGCTCGGCTGCGTCTGCGACAACCTCGTCTGCTCGACCAAGGTCTGCTCGGCGGACAGCGACTGCTCGGGGCAGAGCGGCGCGGTCTGCAAGGGCGGCAGCTGCGTGACGGCGGATCCGGTCTCCTCCGTCGCGACCTGCGTCGTCCAGCCGAACCCGGCGGTGCTGCACGCGGGCCAGGCCCAGCAGTTCACGGTGGCGACCTTCGACTCGAGCGGCAACGCGCTGCTCACCGCTCCCGGCAGCGCGACCTGGTCGATCACGGGCGCCGGCGCCGGCGCGAGCAGCTTCAGCAGCTCGACCAACGGCCTGCTCACCGTGGGCGCGACGCCTTCGACGGCGTTCGGCGACACCACGATCACCGCCACCTTCGGCAGCGGCGGTTCGAGCGTCGCCTGCACCGCCATCGCGACGGTCTACGCGCCGGCGACGGCGGGCTCGCAGCTCGTGCTCCTCGACGCCCAGACCCTGCTGCCCGTGACCGACGCCCAGGTGCAGTTCTCGGATGCCTCGGGCGCCCTGCTGCTCACCCCGGTGACGGGCAATGCCCTCGGCGTCTACCCCGTCGCGGCCACTCCCCCGACCGCGGCCCTGCTCAACGTCTTCGACCCGAACTACCAGTACGTCTCCGTCTCGGCGCCGGCCGGCAGCAGCCTGCCGGCGGACATGGTGCTCCTGCTCGGCCAGAACCCCATTATCGACGCGGCGACCAACCAGCCGCTCGTCGGCGGCTACACGGGCGACTACCGCAGCGAGCCGGGCATCCTCGACCCGAAGAAGGGCGAGCCCGCGAGCCAGTCTGGCGAGGTCCACTTCGGCCTCGCCGGCACGGCGATTCCCCAGGACATGCTCGACATCTCGCTGACGGAGCTGCTCGGCCCCAAGCACCCGGTGGATCTCACGGAGTTCAACACGACGCAGAACCTGCCGCTCGGAATCGAGTTCGGTCTCTCCGACGCGACCTACTACACCTGCAGCTACGACGGCCTCGGCGCGCCGGGCGGCTGCGGGCTGCCGCCCTGCGCGGCCGGCCAGACCTCTGGCTGCCTGAACTCCGAGACGAGCCCCTCGGCGGCCGACTGGGCGAAGAGCCGGTTCGCCTGCGGCCAGCGCAGCGCGTGGGGCCTCGGCGGCAGCGTCCCGCTCACGATGATCACCTCGCAGATCGGCAGCAGCGGCACCAGCGGCGTCAACGTCGGCGCCATTCTGGGCTCAGTCCTGCCGCTCTTCAGCGGCTTCAACTCCGGGGTTGCCTACGAAGTCCCCTACACCATGGCGCCGCCGGTGCCCGCCAACCAGGTCAAGGACTCTTGCACCGGCAGCAATTTCCCGGACGCGACGCCGATCCCGAACCCGGCGGCGCTCAACTCGAACGTGACCCTCTCGCTCGACACGCCGCTCGCCCTCTCCGCGAGCGTCACCCTGCCGGCGCTGCCGAAGGTCGGCGGCCAGTTTCAGCAGACCGCGCTCGTCCTCGCGGGCGCCGACGAGGCGGGCATCGGCCTCTTGCCGCTCGGCCTCTCGGCCGGGACGAATACCCAGGGTGGGGTTACGAGCTCGACGGGTCAGACCTACGACAGCGACACGCCGGCGGGGGGCACCCCGGTGGCGAACGGTCACGTGACCGTTCACCTCGCGCCGGAGCACGGCGGGGTCGAGCGCTCGCCCTACGGTGTCGTGGCGCTCGCGCTCGATCTCGGCTCCTTGACGGGCAGCGCAAAGGGGAAGACCGCGATCTCTGGAATCGCCCAGACGTTCCCCCAGGGGCTGCCGTACGGCCAGAGCGTGGCCTTCCCCAGCGCGGCGAACGGCTTCCTCGGCTACGCCGAGTCGGTCGGTTACAGCTGGTCGACCCGGACCCTCGCCAACCCCTCTGGCGTCCCGGGCGCGAGCTGGATGCGGGTCCGCTTCCAGGACGGGGCCCAGCGCGAGTGGGTCGTCTACTTCGATCCCACCACCACCGGCGCCGTCCTTCCGGTGCCGCCGACGGGCATGGACGACCGCACCTATAGCAGCGACGCCAGCGGCGGCAAGGCGTCCTCCACCTCGGCCCAGGCCGTCGAGGCCGTCTCGGGAACGAACTACTCGTCGTTCCTCGATTTCACGAATGGCCCCGTCGCGGCCGACCTCGTCAATCACATGGCGGCCTTCAGCTCGATTACGCTGCTGCCGGTCTGTCCGGGCACCGACGCCGGCGATCCCTCCAGCGTCTGCGGCTGAGCGGCTCGGGAGGGGCCTCGCGAGCGAGGGCCCTCCTCGATCCGTTGCGGGTTCTCGGATGGCTGACGAGCCGAAGGGCCGTGCGCGCGGAGGCCCCGCCGCCGGCTCTCTCTTGGGGTGGGGAAGGGGGGCGGCCCTCTTCGTCCTCCACGGGGGGGAGGTCGGGCGTCTCTACCCCATCGTCCGTGGCGAATTCGTCGTCGGACGTGGGCCCAAGGTCGACCTCGTCCTCGATCCCAAAGGGGTGTCGAGGCGGCACGCGCTGCTGACCCGAGAGAGCGACGGCGGGGTGCTGATCCGCGACCTCGGCTCGGCCGGCGGCACGCGGGTGAACGACCAGCGCATCGACGACGACTACGCGCTGCGGCACGGCGACGTCGTCGAGGTCGGTCGCGCGATCCTCAAGTTTCTCGAGGGCGGCGATCTCGGGCAGCTCTACCACGAGGAGATCTACCGGCTCACCACCACGGACGCGCTGACGCAGGTCGCGAACCGGCGCTACTTCCTCGAGCAGCTCGAGCGCGAGATGTCGCGCTGCCGCCGTTACGGTCGCAGCCTGGCCGTGGCGCTGTTCGACGTCGACCGGCTCGAGGGGCTCAACGACCGGCTGGGCGAGGTGGCCGGCGACCTGCTTTTGCGGCAGCTCGCGGCTCTCCTCCGCGGCCAGGTCAGGCGCGAGGACGTCTTCGCCAGGCTCTCGGGCGGCGAATTCGCGCTGGCGCTACCGGAGACCGCGCTGCCCCAGGCGCAGCAGACGGCGGAGAAGCTGCGGCGGCTCGTCGAGAGGAGCGGCTTCGACGTCGCTGGGGAGGCTGCCAGCATCACCCTCTCGGTCGGGATCGCCGAGTACCGTGGCAAATCGAGCGCTCCCGAGGAGCTCTTGCATCGGGCCGAAGAGAAGCTCCGCGAGGCGAAGCGGACCGGCCGCAACAAGGTTCGCGCCTGAGCTCCCTCTGGGCGGGCGATGGCCGACCGGCCGGCTTCAGCTCGGGGGGGAAGGCGCCGCGGCCGGAGAACCCTCTGAAGGAGGGCTGGCGGGCGGCGCCGGTGTGGCGGGCTCGGGGGATGCCGGTGCGGGCGCGGCGGGCTGGCCGGCGACGGCTCGGGGCGGAGCCTCCTGGGCGGGCTTGGCGGCCATGGGCGGGAGGAGGCTCGGTTCGACCGCCGGTGAAGACGGCCGGCGGTGGGGAAACGCCCGATGGGCGAGGAGCAGGCCGATGGCCAGCGCGGCGAGTCCGAGGCCGATCCCCGCCCAGAGTCTCTTCCGGCGCGGAGGAGGGAAGAGGTCATCGACGTCATCCGGCGAGTTCGTCCGCCCGTCGTCCGGTGAGCTCTTCGGCCCGTTCTCCGCTCTAAGGACGAGGTTCGTCTTGGTCGTCGAGAGATCGAGGTCGTCGAAGAGGGACAGGGAGATCTCGGGGGCCTTCACGGGGACGCTCGGGACGGTGGCTTGATCGATGGGGTGGGGCTGTCGCGCGATCGCCTTTTCGAGCCGCGCGGCTCCGGGAGGTGGATGGCCGGAGGGAAGCTCGGGGGGGCGCGCTCGCGCCGTCACCTCCACCGGCTCTTCCGGCGGGGCCGCGCGGTGGGTCACCTCGGCGTCGGTGCTCGGCGGACGGGCCTCGTAGGTGGCCTCGGTCGGCGAATCTGGCTCCTCCAGCAGCTTGCCACTCGGGCTCACGGGGGTCCCCATCCGCTGGGGCGCCTCGAACGGGTCCGCCGCCTCTCCCGCCACGAGCTGCCGGATCCGGAGTCGCTGTGGGGAACTCGTCTCCGGGAAGAGGTCGTTCATGTAGTCGGACAGCCGCGTCGAGCCAGCGTCTTCGCCGGAGCTCCGGATCCAGGCCTCCATCGCCTCTTGGAGGGCTCGGGCGCTCTGGAATCGCTCGTCCGCGCTCTTCGCGAGCGCCCGAGCCACGATGGCTTCGACCTCCGCGGGCAGGTGGGGCGCGTACTGGCGCAGGGGGGGCGGCTCGTCCTGGACGATCCTTCGCATCAGCTCGAGCGGCCGCTCGGCACGGAAAGGGCGGCGGCCCGCGATCATCCAGTAGAGCGTGACGCCGAGCGCCCAGACGTCCGCGCGGCGGTCGATCGGCTGGCCCCGCGCGTGTTCGGGCGACGCGTACGAGAGCTTCCCCTTGAACTCGCCCATGCGGGTCCGCTCCTGCGAAGCGGCGGCCTTGGCGATGCCGAAGTCGACGACCTTCACCTGCCCGCTGAACGTGATGAGGATGTTCTCGGGCGAGACGTCGCGGTGGACGAACCGGAGCGGCTCGCCCGCAGGGCTCTTGAGGTTGTGGGCGAAGTCGAGGCCGGCGCAGGCGTCCGCGAGGATGCGGAGGCCGAGGGGCAGCCGGATGCGCTCACGGCGCGCGCGCAGCTCCTCGCAGAGCCGCTTGAGGGTGACCCCGTCGATGTACTCCATCGCCATGTAGACGGTCTCGTCGTCGGGGTCCTCGGCGAGCTCGTGGATGGAGACGACGTTCGGGTGGTTGACGAGCGCCGCGAGACGGGCCTCGTCGAGGAACATCCGAACGAACTTCTCGTCGACCGCGAGGGCAGGGAGGATCCTCTTGATGACGACGAGCTTCGAGAAGCCCATCGGACCGCTCTGGCGGGCGAGGAACACCTCGGCCATCCCGCCCTCGGCGATCTTGCCCAGCAGCTCGTATCGGCCGAGCCGTCGCGTCATTCCCCGCTGATAGCACGCCGGCCGAGGCGACCGGTAGCCTTCCTCAACGGGGGGCGGGCCAGATCTCCGGCGATTCCATGAACGCCACGAGCGCGAGGTGGCGGACGGCCGCGTGGCCGGTCGCGAGCAGGCCAAAGGACGACCGCTCGCAGAGCGCGAGGCAGCGGCCGCGGGCGGAGAGGCCGAGCCGCGAAAAGCGCAGACCCGCCCCGGCGAGGATCGGAACGGCGTGCTCGAGCAGGTCGAGGAAGGCGCAGAGGTCGCGGCGGTCCCGGGGCGCCAGGGTGTAGAGCTGGGCCTGAGCGCGGAAGGTGATGGCGCGGAGCTGCTCCCCGGTGGGGACCCGCGCCGCCGGCCCGGCGCCGGAGGGCAGCTCTGGTCGTGGGACCAGGCACTCGACCGACGCCGCGAGCGCCCGAGCGCCCGCCGCCGAGAGGCCGCGGCTTCCCCGGAGCCGAACGGCGAGCTCCAGAAAGAGCTCCGACCCCTTGTGACGCCTCAGAAATCCCGCCTCGCCGAACCTGCCCAGGAGCGACGCCGCCACTCGGAAGCCTCCGTTCCCCCGAACGCCTACCCGACGAGTCTAGCCAACCCTACGACATTGTCACGCAGGCGTCACTCGCTCGGTCGGCTCCAGAACCACGGGGCCCACGGCAGCCGGCGGCCTCCTGGGCTTTGCGCGCCGGGCCCCAGTCGGCTAGAACCCGGCACATGGCGCTCGTGCTCGGCATCGCGGGGGGCACCGCTTCCGGCAAGACGACGGTGGCGCGCCGCATCGTGGAGGCGGTCCACGCGAGCCGGGTGGCCTATCTGGAGGAGGACGCCTACTACCGCGATCTCTCGGACCTCTCGTTCGACGAGCGGCGGCAGTTCAACTTCGATCACCCGGACGCCTTCGACGTCGACAAGATGGTCGCGCAGCTCGAAGCGCTGCGGGCCGGCCGGCCGGTCGATCAGCCCATCTACGACTTCGCCTCCCACACCCCGGGGAAGGAGACCCGCCGCGTCGAGCCGGCGCCGGTCGTGGTCATCGAAGGGATCCTCGTGCTCGCCATCGAGCCGGTGCGGCGGCTGCTCGACATCAAGATCTTCGTCGACACGGACGACGACGTTCGCGTGCTGCGCCGGATCGAGCGCGACGTCCGCGACCGCGGCCGGACCCTCGAGAGCGTCGTCGAGCAGTATTTTCGGACCGTCCGGCCCATGCACCTCGGCTTCGTCGAGCCGTCGAAGCGCTTCGCGGACATCGTGATTCCGCACGGCGGCTCGAACGACGTCGCCATCGAGATGGTAGCGGGCGCCGTCCGCGCGCGGCTGTAGCGCGAACGGCTAGCTGTAGTCGCGCGTGACGACCTCGCCCGGGCGGGGCGGGCCGACGAGGAGCCCGAGGGCGTCCATCAAGATCCATTTCTGCAACGCCTCGTCGTTCGGCCGTCCGAGCGAGTGGCCCGCGATGAAGCCCCGTGGGCAGAGCGCCCGCGGGGGCCTCGCCTGGCCGCTCTCCTCCGGCTCGACCGTGACGAGCACCGTGGGGATGCCGAGCAGCTCGATGGTCCTCTGGATCGTCACGACCGTGCGATGGCAGAGCCGTCAGCCGCCGGTCAAGAGGACGGCGTCGGGGCGGACTCGGTCGACCTCGCCAGCGATGGTCGGGATGGTCTCGGCCCGCAGCGCCCGCAGCTCCTGGCTGTAGCCCATCGAGAAGTGGCGGTCGCTCACCGCCCGGATGCGCCCCTCGCGGGCGAGCGACTGAAGCCGATCCAGCGGAAAGACGCAGTTGATGTCGGCGTCGACGCAGGCGTGGTCGTAGTGGGCGTCGGCATAGGCCAGATCGGCGCCCGTCGCCGAGCCGGGGATGACCCGGTAGCTCTTGTCGCCATCGACCTCGAAGGGAGGATCCGTCCGGAGGTGGACGGCGGCGGTCGTCACGAGACAGACCGCCGCCTCCTCGAGCCTTCCTCGAAACGGCGTGAACGGAATGCAGTAGCGGGAGAGCTCGATCGCCAACCGGGCACCCTTTCAGCGAAGCCTGTCCAGCGCTTCCATGATCTTGTCGGTCGGCGGCTGCTCGCCGATGTCGTGGACGTCGACGTAGCGGACGACGCCCTGCTTGTCGACGACGAAGATCGCCCGCTCGGCGATGCCTCCCTCGCGCAGGATGCCGTAGCGGACCGAGACGAGCCCATGCGGCCAGAAGTCGGAGAGCAGCGGGTAGGAGAGGCCGCCCAGCGATTTGGCCCAGGCTTCGACCGAGGGAACGGGATCCGTCGAGATGCCCAGCACCTGGGCATTGCGCCGCTCGAACTCGGAGAGATCCTCCTCGTACGAGGGCATCTGGACCGTTCAGACGGGGGTGAAGGCCGCGGGGTAGAAGGCGATCACCACGTTCTTCTTGCCCCGGTAGTCCGCGAGCGAAACCTCCTTGGAGGTCTGCCCCTTGCCCGCGGTGTCGCCCGTGGCCCGTAGCGTGAATCCCGGCGCCTCGTCGCCCACCGCGATCTTCCAGATCGGCTTCGGCTTTGCCATGTCGCTCCTCTCCGGCTCGAGCTGCGCCCCTTCCGGGCGCAGGCCCTCTTTTTAACCACGGGATCGCCGCCTGCCAAGCCTTTGGTGGGCGAGGGGAGGGGGCCGAGAGCGCTACGGGCCGGTCGCTTCGACGTCGGCGGCGAGGTCGAGCTTCGCCTTCTCCATGCGGGCGCGCCCGCTCGTGGGGTCGGCCCGGAGCGCGGACTCGAGCTGACGGCGGGCTTCGCTGGCCTGGCCGGATCGCTCGTCCCGCAACGCCGCCGCGAAGTGAAGGAGGCCGAGCTGCCGGCCGGCCTCGCGGGAGACCGCGCCGCGGCCGAGGCCCACCGCCCGATCGGCCTGGAGGGTGGCCTCGAACTCCCGGATCGCCGCCTCCTCGTCGTGGGAGCGCAGGTCGAGCTTGGCCTGCGAGAGATCGCGCGAGACGGCCGCGATGCGCTGGGCGAGCGAGGCGCCGGGGAGGCCCGCCCGCTCGAGCCTCTGCTCTGCGTCGGCGAGGTTGCCCGCGACGTAGTCCGAGCGGGCCGAGGCGAGGACTCCTGGATCGATCTCGCGGGCCGCTGCGTGGCGGGGCGCCGGAGCGGGCCACGCCGCCCGCGTCGTCTGATACCGGTGGGCCCGGCGGCGGGCGGGCTTCGACCTCCTCGTCGGGTGGGAGGGCTTCGCCGCCGCGCGGACGGGCTTCGGGGCGACCTGGGCCAGCGTCGGCCTCTCCGGAACGGCCGCGCGGACGGGCTTCGGGGCGACCTTGGCCAGGGTCGGCCTCTCCGGAACGGCCGCCGGAACGGTTCGGGCGGACGGCGGGGAAGAGGGCGGGACGATCGAGGAAGGCGGTGGAATTCGGAGCGCGGGTGCCGCGAGGGGGCTGGCGCGGGGGGAGGCCACGGCCGCCGCCACCGTGCGCCCCGCGATCGAGACCGGCGGCGCCGTGGGGTGCGGCAGGGCGACCGCCACCAGCGCGGATCCGGCGCAGGCGGCGACGGCGGCGACGAGGAGCTTGTCCCAGCGCTCGCGGAGCAGCTCGGCGAGCCGCTCCGGTCCCGAGGGCTCGAGCTCTTCCACGGGGGCGGCCATTGCCGGGCGGGGCCGCCGCGGCTGCCGCTGCTCGCGGAACGGGGCCGCTCGGGCGATGCGCTGGCGTGCCTGGGAGCCGGAGTGGGTCACACTGCTACCCATCGCAAGCGGTGGGCCAGTCGCGTGGGGTAGCAATTCCGACGACTTGGACTCAGCGTGGCCCGCCGCCGCCGTCCAGCGTGGGGTCGACCCCCCGGGAAAGTGGAGCAGGGGCGCACCAGTGGCGGATTCTTCGCACCCGATCTCGGCCCGCCGCTTGTGGTAGCTTCCGCCTGGCATGAGCCCCCAGCGCATCTTCGATACGCTCAGCGGCGAGAAGGTCGACCTCGTGCCGCTTCGCCCGCCGGAGGTCGGCATCTACGTCTGCGGCCCCACGGTCTACGACATGAGCCACATCGGTCACGCGCGGGTCTACGTGGCCTTCGACGTCGTCGTCCGCTGGCTCCGCCACCGTGGCTACCGCGTCCGCTACGTCCGCAACTACACCGACGTCGACGACAAGATCATCCAGCGCGCGAATGAGCTCCACGAGCCTCCGTCGGCCGTGAGCGAGCGATTCATCCGCGAGTACCAGATCGACATGGCGGCGCTCGGCGTTCGCCCGGCGGACGTCGAGCCGAAGGTGACCGATCACCTCGCGGAGATCCTCGCCCTCATCGAGCGGCTCGTCGCCCGCGGCCTCGCCTATGCGTCGCAGGGGGACGTCTACTTCTCGGTCCGCGCCTTCCCGGGCTACGGCAAGCTCTCGCGCCGCAAGCTCGACGACCTGCGGGCCGGCGCCCGCGTCGAGCCCGGCGAGCAGAAGCGCGACCCGCTCGACTTCGCCCTCTGGAAGGCGGCGAAGCCCGGCGAGCCGGCCTGGCCCTCCCCCTGGGGCCCGGGCCGTCCGGGCTGGCACATCGAGTGCTCGGCGATGTCCGAGAAGTACCTCGGCGTCTCCTTCGACCTCCACGCGGGCGGCAAGGATCTCGTCTTTCCGCACCACGAGAACGAGATCGCCCAGAGCGAGGGGGCGAGCGGCGAGCCCTTTGCCCGGGTCTGGATGCACAACGGCTTCGTCACGGTCGACGAGGAGAAGATGTCGAAGTCGCTCGGCAACTTCTTCACCATCCGCGAGGTGACCGCGAAGTTCGAGCCGGAGGCGCTGCGGCTCTTTCTCCTCGGGACCCACTACCGGAGCCCCATCGCCTTCTCCGACAAGGGCGTCGCCGAGGCCGAGCGGCGGCTCGACTACCTCTACGAGAGCCTCGGGAAGGCCGACCTCGCCACCGCGGGCGTCGAGCCGCTCCCGAACGGCGCGGTCGAGGAGGCGCTGGGCCGCGAGCTGGCGGCCGCCATGGACGACGACTTCAACACGCCCGGCGCCCTGGGGGCGCTCTCGGCGCCGTTCTCGCGGCTGAACGAGCTGTGCGAGAAGCCGGGGAAGGGCGAGCAGCGCCGCAGGAGCCTCGGCGAGGCCAGCTCGCTCGCGAAGGCGCTGCGAGCGGCGGGCGCTCTCCTCGGCCTCTTCGAGCGCGAGCCGCAGCTCTACCTGGACGCGCGGCGGGGCAAGCTCGCCGCGGCGAGGGGGCTCGACGTCGCCCAGGTCGAGCGGCTGATGGCCGACCGCGCGGCGGCGCGGGCGGCCAAGGACTTCGCGCGGGCGGACGCGCTGCGCGCCGAGCTCGCCGCGCTCGGGGTCGAGATCATGGACACGCCCCGCGGCGCGCAGTGGAAGGTGGGGAGCTGACCCTACTTCCAGAGGTCGGTGATCAGCGCGTCGGTGTGGCCGTACTGCGCGGGCAGGTTCGCGAGCCCGAAGCCGGCCTCGATGGTCGCGAGCGTCGAGAAGTGGCTGTAGAGCGTCCCGTTCTGCGTGCCGGGGCTCTTGAGCATCGGGGAGAGGATCATCGTCATGATCTGATCGGTGTCGTTCTCGCCCTCGTCCCAGGTGACGATGACGAGGCCGTTCCGCTGGTAGGCGGACGACGTCAGGATGGTCGGCAGGTTCGCCCGGAGCCAGTCGTCCTGCTGCTGGAGCGGCGTGCTCGTGCAAGTGTCGTGGCCGTCGTCGCAGAGGTTCGGGGAGATGAAGTTGTAGCTGTACGCCGTCCCCGCCGCGAGGTCGGCGGCGATCCCGGGCATGCCGCTCTCGGGCTCCCAGCTCACGTCGTTCGTCTGGCAGGTCGCGCTCGCCTGGGTGTCGAGGAAGTGCGGCATCGGGTTGTGCTTCGAGACGTAGTGGTCGTTGTTGGCGTCGGAGCCGCTGTCCGAGAGCTGGCAGGGGCTCGTCTGGCTCTCCGAGTACTCGTGCCAGCTGAGGCCGGCGTTCTCGAGCTGGATCGCGATGTCCAGGGTGCCCGAGGCGACCTGGTAGTTCGCGCTCGAGGCCGGGCCGTCCGCGGTGATGCCGAAGTTGTCGCCGCCGGTGAGGCAGAGGTAGTTCGGCAGGCTCGGGTGGACCATCCCGTCGGTGAAGTTCGTCATCTCGACGCCCATGGGGAACAGCGTCCCCACCATGTACGAGCTCGCCGACTGGCCGGCGACCGAGCTGAAGTTCGTGTTCTCCATCAGCACGATCCAGACGTGGGAGAGCTGCGGCACGCCCTGGTTCTTGCAGAGGCCCGAGGCCGCGTCGCAGCTGAACGGAGCCGTGCAGCCTCCGGGGCAGGCGCCGCCCGTCGAGCCGCCCGAGCTGCTGCCGCCGGAGGTCGTCGAGCCGCCGGACGTGCTGCCGCCAGAGGTCGTCGAGCCGCCGGACGTGCTGCCGCCGGAGGTCGTCGAGCCGCCGGACGTGCTGCCGCCAGAGGTCGTGGAGCCGCCGGAGCTGCTGCCGCCGGACGTCGAGCCGCCCGCCGTCGTCGTGGAGCCGCTGCTCGTCGAGCCGCTCGAGCTCGCCGCGCCGCTGGTCGTGCTGGAGCCGCCCGAGCTGGACTGGCCGCCCGTCGTCGTCGAGCCGCCGCTCGACCCGCCCGTGGAGGTCGAGCCGCCGCTCGCGGAGGCGACCGGCGCGTAGCAGCGGCCGAGGTGGCAGTGGAACCCCGCTCCACCGCAGTCGGCGTCGCTGCTGCAGCTGCCGCCCGTCGCGGGCGCGCTGCTGCAGGCGGCGAGGGCGAGCGCGGCGAGCGCGGCGACAAAGAGGCGATCGAAGCTGAGCATGGGTGAGCTCCTCGAGGGGGCGGAAGGCGCGGCATTCAACACGCCCGCTCCCCCGAAGGCAACCCCTCCCCGTCCCCAATTCGCCGCGGCAGTGGACGGGCTAGATCCCCCACCGGAGCTTGCGCCGACGGGACTTCGCGTAGCGGTGCTCCGGGGAGAGCCGCAGCGCGGCGTCGAGCTCCCGCAGCGCGAGATCCTCCAGGCCGCTGCTGGAGTAGGCGTTCCCGAGCGTGATGCGCACGTCGACGTCGTCCGGCCAGAGCCGCTTCGCGAGCTCCGCGAGCCGCCGGGCCTCGGCCGGATCGCCGCGGCGGTAGAGAAGCTTGCGGGCCACGCGCTCGAGGTAGCGCGGGTTGCGCGGGGTCAAGGCCAGCGCCCGGGCGAAGGCCTCCTCCGCCGCCTCCCAGTCCCGTCGCGCGTCGGCGCGCAGCCCGTCCTCGTAGGCCTCGAGCGCGAGCTCGCCCTCCAGCCGCTCGAGCGCCGCCCGGAGCGCCGGCGACGAAGGCCCGTTGGGATCCTGCGCGAGCGCGGCGCGCAGCTCGCGCAGCGCCTCCGAGCCGCGCCCCAGCTGGCGCAGCGCCGCGGCCCGTCCGAGCGGGCTGTCCGGACCGGCGGGCTCGGAGGGGCGCCGCTGCGCCGGGGCCGCTCGCTGCGCCGGCTCTCGCCCGGTGGCCGGAGGGGCCTCGGGCCTCGGGGTGCCCGGGCGCCGCTCCACCACGCCCTTGCCCATGAGCGCTCGGAGGAGTTCGAGGGTCCGCTCCCGAGGAAGGCCGCTCGCGGCGAGCAGATCGCTCGCCGACAGCTCGCAGCCGGAGAGCCGCGAGGCGACGAACGCCTCCTCCGGTGAGAGGCTCGCTTCGCGGAGCCCCAGGCTCGTCAGCCGGTAGCGGCCGAGGAGCATCGGGCTCAGCGACGGACGGGCGGGTGGCGCGGGTGACGGCGTCAGCAGCGTCGGCGCCGCATCGAGCGCGACGACGACGGTCGGGCTCGATGCGGGAGAGCTCGAGCCCGCGTCCGGCGCTCCGGGGGCGGGAGCGAGCTCGAGGGCGAGGGCGCGCAGCCGCGCGAGGCAGCTCGACATGCTCTGGGGCCGCTCCTCCGGCCGCTTCTCGAGGCAGGCGGCCACGAGGGCCGCGAGCCCCGGGACCGCCGCCGCGGTCGGCGCGACGCTCTCGAGCGGGGGCGGCGGCTCGGACTGGTGCTTGAGGAGCAGCCGGACGGGGTTCTCGGCGACGAACGGCGTCCTCCCGGCGAGCATCTCGAAGAGGACGACCCCGAAGGAGTAGACGTCGGAGCGGTGGTCGACCGGCCGGCCCGCGGCCTGCTCGGGGGACATGTAGTCGGGCGTGCCGAGGATCATCCCCACCTGGGTCCGCCGCTGATCGTCGTCGAAGCTCATCTTCGAGACGCCGAAGTCGAGGATCTTGACGAGCTCTCCCTCCTCGCGCGGCAAGAGCATCACGTTGTCCGGCTTGAGATCTCGGTGGACGATGCCGGCGGCGTGGGCCGCCTCGAGCGCCCGGGCGATCTGGGTCGCGATCGCGACCGCCCGCGCCGGGCGAAGCCGTCGCGCCTGCGCGATCGCCTGCGCGAGCGACCGGCCGCGCAGCTCTTCCATGACCAGGTAGGCGAGCCCGTCCTCGGTCCGGCCGAAGTCGGTGACCGAGACGATGTTCTCCTGGCCGATGCGCCCCGCCGCGATCGCCTCCTGGTGGAAGCGGCCGAGCAGCTCGTCCTGTCCGAGCAGCTCGGGCCGGAGCAGCTTCATCGCCATCCGCTTGCGCAGCATGACGTGCTCGACGGCGTAGACGGCGCCCATCCCGCCCTCGCCGATCCGCTCGAGCACCAGGTACCGATCGATCGTCCGGCCGAGCAGCGGGTCGGTCGCGAGGGGAGTGGGCCTTCCGGTCATCAGCTCGAGCGAATCGCAGAGGTAGGTCGGCGGCTTCGCGGGCAGCGCCCCCTCCGTCCCCTCCTTCGTGCCCTGGAGCTCCATAGGCTCTCTCGCCTCCCGTCACGCCCTTCGAGATTTAGGGAGCCGGCCGGTGGCCTGCCAGGCTCCCTCCCCGCCGGGCGTGGTGGCTGCCGCCTCGGGTGGGCAACGGAATGCACAGCCGCTCCCGTGCGTGGTAACCCTCGTGGCAATGGACGAGCGCACCGGAGGGGCCGCGGCTTCGCAGGGGCCTCGAAACTTCGAGCTTCGATCGGACTACCGCCCCACCGGGGACCAGCCGCGCGCCATCGAGCAGATCTCGCGGGCGCTCCTTTCGGGTGAGCGGGCCCAGCTCCTCTTCGGGGTGACCGGCTCGGGCAAGACCTTCACGGTGGCGAACGTGATCGAGCGGCTCCGGCGGCCGACGCTCGTCATCGCGCACAACAAGACGCTCGCGGCGCAGCTCTACGGAGAGCTCCGGGGCTTCTTCCCGGAGAACGCGGTCGAGTACTTCGTCTCCTACTACGACTACTACCAGCCCGAGGCGTACGTGCCGTCCTCGGACAGCTACATCGAGAAGGACTCGACCATCAACGACGAGATCGACCGGCTGCGGCACGCCGCGACCCACTCGCTGATGACCCGCAACGACGTCATCATCGTCGCCTCGGTCTCCTGCATCTACGGCCTCGGCACGGCCGAGGCCTACCACGAGCTCGTGGTGCGCGTGCAGGCGGGCGAGGAGTACCCGCGCGACCGGCTCGCCCGCGATCTCGTGAACCTCCAGTACGAGCGCAACGACGTCGACTTCCACCGCGGGACCTTCCGGGTCCGCGGCGACACCCTCGAGATCTTCCCGCCGTACGAGGAGGCGCGCGCCTTCCGGCTCTCCTTCTTCGGCGACACCGTGGAGCGAATCCAGGAGGTCGATCCGCTGCGCGGCCTCGTGCTCGGCGAGGTGGAGAAGGCCGGCGTCTTCCCCTCGAGCCACTACGTGACGAGCCCCGAGCGGCGCCAGCTCGCGATGACGTCGATCCGCGAGGAGCTGCGGGAGCGGCTCGGGACCTTGCGCGGTGAGGGGAAGCTCCTCGAGGCGCAGCGGCTCGAGCAGCGGACGCTCTTCGACCTCGAGGCGATCGAGCAGATGGGCTTCTGCCCCGGCATCGAGAACTACTCGCGCCACCTCTCGGGCCGCCTCGCCGGCGAGCCGCCGCCCTGCCTCCTCGACTACTTCCCGAAGGGCTGGCTCCTCGTCGTCGACGAGAGCCACCAGACGATCCCGCAGATCGGCGCGATGTACCGGGGCGACCGGAGCCGCAAGGAGACGCTCGTCGACTACGGCTTCCGGCTCCCGTCGGCCCTCGACAACCGGCCGCTCCGCTTCGAGGAGTTCGAGCGGCTCGTCGGGCAGGCGGTCTACGTGTCGGCGACGCCCGCCGACTACGAGCTCCGCCAGACCGAGGGCGTCGTGGTCGAGCAGATCATCCGGCCGACCGGCCTCGTCGATCCCGAGGTCGAGGTGCGGCCGGTCCTCTCGCAGGTGGACGACCTCCTCTCCGAGATCCGGACGCGCGCCGCGAAGGGGGAGCGGGTCCTCGTGACGACGCTGACGAAGCGGATGGCCGAGGAGCTGACCGAGCACTACGCCGAGGTGGGCGTGAGGGTCCGCTACCTCCACGCCGACATCGACACCCTCGAGCGGGCCGAGATCCTGCGCGACCTGCGCAAGGGCGCCTTCGACGTGCTCGTCGGCATCAACCTCCTGCGCGAGGGGCTCGACCTCCCCGAGGTCTCGCTCGTCGCCATCCTCGACGCGGACAAGGAGGGCTTCCTCCGCTCGCAGGTCTCGCTCATCCAGACCATCGGCCGGGCGGCCCGCAACGTGAACGGCCGGGTCATCATGTACGCCGACACGGTGACCCGGTCGATGAAGGCCGCCCTCGAGGAGACCGAGCGGCGGCGCCGGGTGCAGCGGGAGTACAACGCGGCGAACGGCATCACGCCCACGACCATCCAGAAGCAGATCCAGCAGTCGCTCGGGGGCCCGGGGGCCGGGGACGACCTGGAGCGCTCGCTCGCGGCCGAGGGGCTCGCCGGCTACCACGGCGCACGGCTCGAAGAGAAGCTCGCCGAGCTGAGGGAGCAGATGCTCGAGGCCGCGAAGCGGCTCGACTTCGAGGAGGCGGCGGCGCTGCGCGACCGGATCCGCGCCCTGCGCGATCGGGATCTCGGGCTCGGCCCGTCGCCCGCGGGGCGTCCGGCGGGCGAGGGGCCCACGCCGAAGCGGCGGCGGGCGGCGGGCCGGCGGCGGTGAGCGGGAGCCGCCACGGCTCCCGGCGCCTTCGACCGGTAGTGCTGACTCCTTGCCATTTCCAGAGCTTCCGGCGAACCTCGTGGCATGGGACAGCGAGAGGTCGTCATCCTCGGCTGCGGCCTCGCGGGGCTCGCGACGGGCATCCAGCTCCTCGAGGCGGCGCCGGACCGGTTCCGTGTGCGCATCCTCGAGCGCGGCCACGTCACCGGCGGCAAGGCGTCCTCGATGCCCCACGTCGACCCCGCGACCGGCCGGACGTTCACGGTGGACCACGGCTTCCACGTCTTCTTCGACTACGCGAACCTCGGCGCCCGGCTGCGCGATCTCGGCGCGATGGACGGCCTGACGGAGCTGCGGCACGACGTGCTCATCTGGAGCGAGGGGAAGGTCCGGCGCTTCGGGGCCATCCCGCTCCCGAGCCCGCTCCACCTCCTCGCGGGCGGGCTCCAGTCCGGCCTCTACGGCCCCGCGGACGGCCTCTCGGTCTTCCGCTTCCTCGCCTCGCTCTTCGTCATCGAGATCGACCGGCTCTCGGAGAGCGAACGCCAGCGGCTCGACGAGACGCCGTTCGCGGACTATGCGCGCGCCCACGGCCTCTCCGAGACCATCCTCGGCAGCTCCTTCTTCCGCTTCATCACCCAGTCCGCCTTCATCTACCCGTTTCCGATGTCGACGCTGGCGGCGATCGCGGCCATCCAGCTCGTGAGCCAGAGCTACGAGGCGGTCGCGATGCGCTACATGAACGGCGGCCTCGGCGAGGTCATCGCCGCCCCGCTGCTCCAGCACTTCCTCCGCCGGGGCGGGATCCTCGAGCCCTTCCGGCAGGCGCAGCGGATCGAGGTGGCCGACGGACGGGTGGCCTCGGTCGCCGTGCAGGCGAGCCGCCACTTCATCCATTCGGCGGAGATGGCGAGCGGCTTTCTGTCGAACTACGCGAGCGTCGAGACCCCCGTGGGCCCGCCGCCGGCCGGGGCCGCGCCGAGCGGGGCGGGCGCGCCGGGGCCGGG
>JAJXUD010000111.1 GCA_021783235.1 Myxococcales bacterium
GCTCCGGAGCCGCCTCGACCGGCTCCGGTTCCGGCTCGGGAGCGATCTGCGCGGGCTCCGGCGGCGGCTCCGCCTCCGGGGCCGGCTCCTCGTCCTCCGCGGGGGGCGGCGCGGCCCGGCGCGGCTTGCGCCTCGGCGCCTTCGCGGGCGGCGCCCGCTCGGGGAAGCTCTCGCCCTCGTCGACCGCCTCGACCGCCGCGAAGGCCGGCGCCGCGGCGAGGCCGACCGCCAGCGCGAGGAGGAAGGGACGCGCGCCCAACCCAATGGTTCTGGCCTTGGCGGACCGCGCTGAGGGGGTGGTTCTGAGCATCGAGTGCGTGGAGTATACCTCAGTCCCATGAGCGACACCGACACGAAGAGGGCGGCTCCCGACGAACTCTCGCGGCTGATGGGGATCATGGAGCGGCTGCGGGACGGCTGCCCCTGGGACCGGAAGCAGGACCACCGCTCGCTCCGCCCCTACCTCGTCGAGGAGGCCTTCGAGGTGCTCGACGCCCTCGACGAGGGCTCGGCCGCGGCGCTGCGCGAGGAGCTCGGCGACCTGCTCTTCCAGATCGTCTTCCATGCGCAGCTCGCGCGGGAGCAGGGCGACTTCGACCTCGGGGACGTGGTGCGCGGCGTCGCCGACAAGCTCGAATCGCGCCACCCGCACGTCTTCGGGGAGGTGCCCCCGCTCGACGCCGAGGCGGCGCTGCGCAGCTGGGCGGCGCTGAAGCTCGAGGAGCGCAGGCGCAAGGGGGTCGCCCACCCCTCGGCGCTCGACGGCGTCCCGACGATGGCGCCCGCCCTCCTGCGGGCCGAGCGGATCGGGGAGAAGGCGGCCCGGACGGGCTTCGACTGGCCGAGCCGAGACGGGGTGCGGGCCAAGCTGGACGAGGAGCTGAGGGAGCTGGACGAGGCGGTGGCGAGCGGGGATCGCCGCCACATGGAGGAGGAGCTCGGCGATCTCCTCTTCAGCGTCTGCAACCTGGCGCGCTGGCTCGAGACGCCCGCCGAGGACGCCTTGCGGGGCGCCATCGACCGCTTCTCCCGCCGCTTTCGGGCCGTCGAGTCGACTCTCGCCTCGGAGGGCCGCTCCCCCAGCGACTGCTCGCCCGAGGAGCTCGATCGGCTCTGGAACGAGGCGAAGCGCCGCCTCGCGCGGCCCTGATTGAACGAATCGTTGCAGCCGGGGAGCCGCCGCCTTCTCCACACGAGCTGTTGGTAAGCTGAAGAGAAGGCTGTCGAGATCGCGCCCGGGCGCTGATTTGGCGCAGCCGGCCCCGCCTTTGCCCAGTCCCTGTGCAACCGAAGAGCCACAGCAAGATCAAATGCTTGATGAATTCCAGGCGGACGTTGTTCACACATTTGTCGCCTCCGTCACCGAGGCCTCACCCGGGCCCACGGCTCCGGTGGATAACCGAGGCGAGTCGCTGCGTCGCTCGGCCGCATGAAACGTGGGGATCCGAGACATTTCATTCGCTCCCCCGCGCCTTTCGCTGCCCTGCGGGCCAGTGCGACATCGGAGCCGCGCGGCATGCGGGCGCGCGAATCGAGCGAGCGGCGGGCGCTCGAAACTCTGGGGCGAGCGAGCGGGCGAGCGCTCGCGGCAGCGGACTGCGCGGCCCCGCGCGAGGAGGCTTGACCCCAACGGCAGCCCCTGCTAGGTAGCGCGCTCCGTTTCTCGAGAAGGAAGTGCCCATGGCGAACATCCCCTCGGTCATCAAGCGCAACCGGCAGGCCCAGAAGCGGCGCGTCCGCAACGCGGCGGTCCGGACCACGGTGCGGCGGGCGGTCAAGAAGGTCCGCGCGGCGGTCGAGGGGAAGGACGCAAACGCTTCGAAGGAGGCGCTGCGGTCGGCCATGAAGACGCTGAACAAGGCCTCGACCAAAGGCGTGCTCCACCCGCGCACCGCCTCGCGCCAGATCGCGCGCCTCTCGAAGGCGATCTCGGCGCTCGCGCCGAAGGCCTAGGGCGCCGAAGGGCCGGCCCGGCTTCGCGAGTCCAGCCGGTCTCGCAGCTCCTCCCCGAGCAGGTTGAACCCCAGCACCGCGAGGGCGATCGCCGCGCCGCCGAAGAGGGCGACGTGCGGCGCGTCGAGCAGGTGCGACGCCCCCTGATCGACGAGGGCGCCCCACGAGGGCGTTCCCGGCGGAACCCCGAGCCCGAGGAACGACAGCGCCGCCTCGGCGAGGATCGCGCCGGGGATCCCGAAGGTCGCCTGGATCAGGATCGGGCCGAGCAGGTTCGGCACGAGGTGGCGGAAGACGATCCGGGCGGGCGAGGCGCCGAGCCCGCGGGCCGCGAGCACGAAGTCGCGATCCCGGAGCGAGAGGACCTGGCCGCGGGCGAGCCGCGCGTACGAGACCCAGGCCGTCGCGGAGAGGGAGAAGACGAGCCCGAAGAGCGACGGCCCGAGGAGCGCCACGAGCAAGATCGCGAAGAGGAGGCCGGGGAAGGCGAGCAGCACGTCGACGAGCCGCATGACGAAGAGGTCCACGGCGCCCCCCGCGTAGCCCGCGACCGCTCCGAGCACGGTGCCGAACGAGCCCGCCAGCGCGACCGCGAGCAGCCCGACGAGCAGGGAGACCCGGGCGCCGTAGAGGATCTCGGTCGAGACGTCGAGCCCGTCGTCGCCGGTCCCGAGCGGGTGAGCCGCGGTCGGCCCCTGCCACTCGTGGGCGAGGTCGAGCGCGCCCGGCCGGGCCGGCGCGAGGCGGCCAGCGAGGAGCGCCACGACGCAGAGGGCGAGCACGATGCCGCCCCCGAGCGCGAGCCGGCCTCGCGCCCTCATGCGCCGCCCCCCCGGGCCCGCGGATCCGCCCAGGCGTAGGCGAGATCGGTGAGGAGGTTCACGGCGAGGTAGGTGAGCGTGAAGACGAGGACGCAGGCGCGCACCGCGTTGAAGTCGCGCTTGTCGATGGAATCGACGAGGAGGGTCCCGAGCCCCGGCCAGGCGAAGACCTTCTCGACGACGATGGATCCCGTGAGCACCGATCCGAACTGGAGGCCGGCGATGGTGAGGACCGGCAGGAGCGCGTTGCGGAAGGCGTGACGCCAGATCACCCGGGCCTCGGAGAGGCCGCGGGCCCGGGCGGCGAGGACATAGTCCTGCCGCAGCGCCTCCAGCATCGCGGCGCGCGTCACCCGCGAGAGCAGCGCCGAGAGCCCGAGCCCGAGGGTCAGGGCGGGCAGGAGCGCCGAGAGCATCCGGTCGTCCCCCGAGACGGGCAACCAGCGCAGCCGGATGCCGAAGATCCAGAGGAGGAGCTGGCCGAGCAGGAACGAGGGGGCGGAGACGCCGAGCACCGAGACGGCCAGGGAGAGCCGGTCGATCGCGGCCCCGGCCCGGACGGCCGAGAAGACCCCGAGCGGCACGCCGAGGCCGACGGCGAACAGCATGGCCACGCAGGCGAGCAGGGCGGTGCGCGGGGCCACCTCGCGCAGCCGCGGCCAGATCCGCTGCTGGAAGGGGGGCACGGAGCTGCGCAGGTCGCCCGTCGCGAAGCCGCGCAGGAAGCGGAAGGCCTGAACGGGCAGCGGAAGGTCGAGCCACATGGCCTTTCGCAGCGCCGCCCGATCGATCGGCTGCGCCTGCTCCCCGAGCAAGAGCTCGACGGGATCGCCGGGGACGAGGTCGAGCAGCACCGAGACGAGCAGCGTGGCGGCGAGCGCCGCCGCGAGCGCGCCGATCGCCTGCCGCGCGAGCGGGTGGCGGCGCCTCACGGGCCCACCCCGAGCCGCCGGGCGCGGGCGAGGCCGTCGAAGAAGCCGTAGGGGGAGACCGCGAGCCCCTCGAGGTCGTCGCGGACCACCGCGACGCTGTCCTCGTGCCAGAGGACGACGTACGGGAGCTCGCGGGCGAGCAGCGCCTGGGCCGCGCGGTAGTCCGTGAGCCGCAGCCGCTCGTCGGAGGAGCCGCGCGCCTCGAGGAGGAGCGAATCGAGCGCGGGATCGCGGAAGCGCTCTCGGTTGCCGCCGACCCAGCCGTTCTCCGCGGTCGGGATCGATCCGGAGCAGAAGGCCCAGCAGAGCAGGTCGGGATCGAGGATCGGGACCCACTTGAGCGCGGCCAGCTCGAAGTCGCCCCGGTTGACCTCGGCGAAGAAGGTGCCGAACTCGAGCGACCGGAGCCGCACGTCGATCCCGGCCTCGCCGAGCTGCGAGGCGAGCGCGAGGGCGATGCTCCGGCGAAACCGGTCGGTCGAGCTCTCGAAGACGAGCGAGAGCGGGTGGCCGGGCCCGTCGCCCGCCTCGGCGAGGAGCTCGCGGGCGCGCGGCAGGTCGCGCTGGACGGCCGGCCCGGGCGCGTGCGCCCAGTTGCCCGGCGGCAAGAGGGAGCTCGCCACGGTGGCGTGGCCATGGAACTTGAAGCGGACGATCGACGCGCGATCGATCGCGAGCGAGACGGCCTCGCGCACCCGCGCGTCCGCGACCTTCGGGTCCGAGGTCT
Organism: Myxococcales bacterium; assembly: GCA_021783235.1. Classification (GTDB taxonomy): domain Bacteria; phylum Myxococcota; class Myxococcia; order Myxococcales; family JAKAPL01; genus JAJXUD01. The sequence continues at coordinate 4,434 of JAJXUD010000111.1, forward strand.
GAAAGACGAGGTAGGCCGTGTTGGCGCCCGTGGCGGAGAGGACGCGCAGCCGCGGCATCCGCTCGATCGACGGCAGGATCTCGGGGCTGAGCGCGTTGATCTCGAGGTCGGCCTCGCCCGCCTCGAGCTCGAGGGCGCGGGTGGTCTCGTCGCGGACGGTCTTCACGAGGAGGTGGCCGATGGCGGGTGCCCCTCCGTAGTAGTCCGGGTTCGCCTCGAGGAGGAGCCGCTCCTCGCCGTCCCAGGAGACGAAGCGGAACGGCCCCGCCCCGACGGGGTGGCGGCCGAAGCCGTCGCGGCCGGGGGCCGCCGCGCCGAGCGCGGGCACGACGCCGATGGCCATGTCGGCGAGGAACGGGGCGTCCGGCTCCTCGAGCCGAACCCGGACGCTCAGCTCGCCGAGCGGCTCGACCGACTGGATCACCCGGTACTTGCCCGCGAGGGGGGAGCCGAGGCGGGGATCGACGAGGCTCTCGAGGCTCGCCGCGACGTCGCGGGCGCGCAGCGGCGTGCCGTCATGGAAGCGGAGGCCGGGCCGCAGCGTGAAGAGCCAGGTCGTCGGGTCGAGCTGCTCGAAGCGCTCGGCGAGATCGGGGGCGGGCCGTCCGTCCTCGCCCACGCGGACGAGACCGGGCTCGAGGAGGTTGCCCGCGACGTTCTCGGCCACGGACGAGAGGGCGAGCCGCCGGTCGAGCGTCTCCGGGGCGCTCTCGACGAGCAGGACCACCGTGTCCGCCGGCAGCGGCGGGCGCGGACAGCCGGCGAGCGCGAAGAGGAAGAAGAGGGCGGCGGGTCGCACCACGCGCGCGAGCATACGCGCGGGGGCTGCCGCCACAACAGGCGGGCGAGCTCGCCTAGAAGAAGTTCCCGATCGTGAACTCGAAGTCGACCGGCTGGTCCTGTGGGCGAGGCGTCAGAGGGAAGCCCCACTCGAAGCGGAGCGGCCCGATGGGCGAGAACCAGCGGACGCCGAAGCCGACGGCGTGGAGCATGCCGAGCGGCAGGTTCGGGTACTGCTTGTCCTGGAAGAAGTTTTCGCCCTCGGAGTAGGCGTCGCCGAGGTCGTAGAAGACGACCCCGCGAATGCCGATCTTGTCGATGATCGGGAACTCCACCTCGTTGTTGATGACGATCTCCTTCGCGCCACCGATCTCGAAGTCCTGGGTGCTCGAGTCGGGGGACCGGTTGCCGACCGGCCGCGTGGGCGAGACCGTGAAGATGTAGTAGCCGCGCAGCGAGTTGATGCCGCCGACGAAGTAGCGCTCGGCCGCCGGCGCGTCGCCGCCCTGGATGCCCTGGATGAGGCCGTAGCTCCAGTTCGTCTTGAAGACGAAGCCCCAGAAGAGCGGGTGGTACCAGCGGGCGTAGCCGCTGAAGCGGGTGAACTGGAACTGGCTGCCGAGCCACGACGGCGCGATCTCCGCGGTCTGGCTCACCATCCAGCCGCTCGACGGGAACATCCGGTCGTTGCGCTTGTCGATGGTGATGGTCGCGCCCATCATGGACTCGACGCCGGTCTGGAACTCGTTCGCGAGCTCGAGCTGCTGCTGCCCTTCGAAGAACGGCGAGGTGCTCACGTCCTGGCCCGTGTAGGTGAGGAAGATCCGGGCGTCCTCGAGGAACTCGTAGCCCCAGGTGAGCGAGCCGCCGGTCGCGTTGCGCAGGTAGGTGAAGAGGCCCGTCTCGGTGCGAAACGCGCTGAAGGCGAAGGTCCACTTGGTGTCGAGGAAGTAGGGGTCGATGTACTGCAGGCTCAGGTACTGCCGGATCGCCGAGACCTGCGCGGTGAGCGAGGCCGTCTGCCCCCAGCCGAGCAGGTTGTTCTGCGAGACCTGCGCGGTCAGGATGAAGGCCTCGAGCGAGCTGAAGCCGGCGCCGACCTGGAAGGTCCCGGTGGGCCGCTCCTTGACGGTGACGGTGACGACGATGAGGTCCGTGGCGTCGCCCTTCTTCGTGGTCACCTCGACCGATTCGAAGTAGCCGAGCGCCTGGACGCGCTGCTTGCTCGTCCGCAGCCCCGCCCCGCTGAAGAGCTCGCCCTCGTAGAGCCGCAGCTCCCGCCGGATCACCTTGTCGCGGGTCTTCGTGTTGCCGACGATGTCGATCCGCTCGACGTAGACCTTCTGCCCCTTCTGGATCTCGAAGGTCAGATCGACGGTCCGCTGCTCCTCGTGGACCGCCGTCAGCGGGGTGATGTTCGCGTAGGCGTAGCCCTTGTCCTGGTAGACGTCGTCCAGCGCGGCTCGATCGTGGAGGAGCTTCGTCCGGTTGAAGAGCTCCTTCGCGTGGATGGTGAGCTTGTCGAGCAACTCCTGCTTGGTCCCGAGGAGGTCGCCCGTGACGTCGAGCTTGCCGAGCCGGTACTGCTCTCCCTCCTCGATGTGGAGCGTGATGAAGATGTAGTGCTTGTCCGGGGTCAGCTGGACCTCGGGCTTGCTCACCTTCACGTTGATGAAGCCCCGGTCGTAGTAGATCCCCTCGATCCGGACGATGTCCTGCTCGAGCGCGTCCTCGCGGTAGGTGCCGCTCTGGGTCACGAACGAGAACCAGCCGCCCTCGCGCGTCTCCATCACGTTCGCGAGGTCCGACGAGGGGACCGCGTGGTTGCCGACGAAGGTGATTCGACGGACCGAGACCTTGGCGTGCTCCTTGATGTCGTACTCGACCACGACCTCGTTGCCGGGCTTCGGGATCAGCCGGTGCGAGATCTCGACGAGGTAGAAGCCCTTCTCGAGGTACTTGTCGTGGATCTTGTGCTCGTTGCGGACCACCGCCGCGTCGTTCAGGATCGAGTAGGTCTTGATGTCGACGAGGTCCTTCAGGTCGTCGGTCGACATCTCGTCGTTGCCCACGAACTTGATCTCGCGCACGGCCGGCTTCTCGGTCACGACGAAGGCGAGGTCGGCGCCGTCGGGGCCGTCTGGAGTCGCCCGCACCACCACCTGCTCGAAGTAGCCGAGCCCGAAGACGGCGCGGATGTCGGAGGCGACGCCCTCGGGGCTGAGCGTCGAGCCCGGCTTCTCCTTGATCGCGGCCCGAACGGCGTCCTTCTCGACGCGGCGCGTCCCCTCGATGCCGACCTTGCGCAAGGTGCGGCCCATGAGGTCGGCCGAGGGTGTCTCGGCGCGGGCGAGGGCCGCCGGGCCCGTGACGAGGGCGAGGGCGAGGAGGAGGTGCGAGCGCATGGAGGACGAGAGAACGGCGCAAGCTACTTCAAGTGGCCTCTTCCCACAATCGGAGACTCGCGCGCCGCGCGCCCCGATCCGGCCCGAAAACCGTGGGCTTGGACCGGCGAGGCGCTCGGGGCCACGCCGAGGGGTGCGGGTGACGCACGGCGTTGACCCCCTCGCGAGGCGCCAGTATGCTCGGGGCTTCCGGACGCCGTACTCTCCGGACTCGAGAAATGGCCTCGCGCCCAGCCAACCGCCCGGGAGAGCTGTCCGAACCGGAAGTGGTCACCGACGACCAGATCGCCGATGTGGACCGCACCGGAGAGACGGAGCTGCCGCCCGCCGAGGGGACGGTGGTCACCCCGTCTCCGCCCGAGCCGATGGACGGGTTCACCAATCAGACCACCCGGCCGTCCGGGAAGCCGGGCCTCAAGGCTCCGGCGGCGCGCCGACCGGCGCCTCGGGAGCGGCCGGCGGCCGCGCACTCGACCGCGGAGCTCGACCAGCTGGAGGGGGATCCGGCGGCGACGCGCATCTTGGCCTCCGAGGCCATCCAGGCGCCCGCCCGCTTCGAGCTCCTCGTCACCGACGGCCGCTCGCGCGGCACCCGCTTCCCGCTCAGGCCCGGCGTCCACACCGTCGGCCGCTCCTCGCAGTGCGAGTGCTCGATCCTCGACGAGGCGGTCTCGCGCCGCCACTTCGAGGTCGAGGTCGACAAGGACGGCGTGCTGTTGCGCGACCTCGGCAGCGGCAACGGCACGCTGGTCAACGGCGAGCGCGCCGAGGAGCTCGCGCTCTCGCACGGCGACCGGATCCAGATCGGCGACACGATCCTCGAGCTCCGCGAGCGGGGAAAGGCTCCGGTGGCCGGGCGCGCATCCCCCGCCGGCCGCCCCGCCGCGCGCGGCCGCGCGGGC
>JAJXUD010000112.1 GCA_021783235.1 Myxococcales bacterium
GAGCGGCCTCACCAACCCCGGCAGCGGCAACCCCTTCAGCCAACTCGGCGGCGGCGGCCTCCCCTACAGCGGCCTCTTCAACGCCGGAGGCGTGAACCAGTCCCCGCTCCAGACCAACGGCGCCCTCGTCGCTGGAGGGCAGGGGCTGGCGTCCTCGGACGACCAAGGGGATCCGCAAGAGCAGATGCCAGCGTCTGTGGGCTTTGATGGGACGCCACAGCTGGTTCCGGGCGGACTGGATCTGAGCCCGCCCGCTTCTTCTGGAGGCGACGGGTCTTCGGGCGGCGCGAGTCCTTCAGTACCGAATGACTTTTTCGCCCCTGAGCCAGGCGGCGGTAGCGGTAGCGACGGCAGCGGCGTGACAATCCAAGGCTCGGTCCAGTCTGGTTGGAAAGCCCAGCCTGAACCAGGGAAGAAGGCCAAGTATGTGATCGTGACGGCCGGCGTCCCGATCAAGGGTAGCGAACCGGGGGACGACGACACCGACATGCCGGAAGACCCAGCCAAGCTTCATTTTCCGCCGAAGCTTGACCTCATGCCCTCTGATTCCTTCTCCGGCGGTGGCGGCGTGAGTCCCGACTGGATCATTGGTCGCGTATGTGAGCCCGGGGACGACGATGGCTGGGTTTCAGGGGCTGCCCCGAGCAAGGCCATGGAGCGGTACGGTGGCGGCGCGAGGGGCGATCCCATGGGGACCTGATGCGACCGGGGTTGGCACTGGTGCTCTCTGGATTGGTCGCTTGCGCTACGGTGGCGCGCCGACCGATCGCCAAGCCACCGGCCGCGGCGTTCGAGAGGGCCGCTCGAGTGGGAGACCTTCTCGGGCGCGCCTCGACGCTCGCGAAGGACTTGACGGGGGGGATGCCTCGGGGGCGGCCGATTATCGTGAACGATCAACGCTTCAGTCTTCTGCTGGGAGCGGCGCCTTCGAACGGGTTCGTTCCGTTGAATGGGAGCGATTGCCCATGCTGGCGCGAGGGCGCGTTCCCTGTCGTCGGTGAGGCCTTCGGGCAGATCTGGATCCTCGACGAGGGGAAGGAATGGCAACCGACGAGCAAGGAGGAGGCGAAGATCTTCGCGAATCGTCCGGGGGCCCTCGAAGCGATGGTCGTGTCCCTTCTCGACTGGAGCAGGGCTTGGCAATCCGAGTTCTTGGAGGCCTTTTTCAGGCAGGCGCTCGACGCTGAGCCGCCGCCGTTCTGGACGGATGCCTCCCTCAAACTCAGCCTCGAGAATCCAGAGGCCAGACGCAAAGGCACATGGCTGCTCGAGGAACAGGCGCTGCTTGCTCGGGCACTTCGAGCGCCATCGGGGAGCAGGCACCGGTGGATGGCGATCGATGACTGGGTCGCCGCAAGGGAGTACCTCGCGCGTGAACGGCTCCTTCCGGATGGCGAGCGTCCCGCCGAACTATCAGAAGGCAAGAAGGGCTTCCTGACGCTCGAGAGTCTGCTCGGCGGCACAGCTGGGCCGGAGGCGTTGGAGCACCGCGTCGCTCGGACCCTCGAACTCGGGGGGCGCGACCTCTGGCCGGAGGCGTGGTTCGGGGAGATGCGCGCCGGGGCGGTCGGAGTCGCTTTGGTCATGCTTCTTCGAGACGCCGGAGAAGAGCTGGGATCGTTTTCCATCCGAGCCGGGCTGGATGGGGCACTCGAGGCGGTGGCGACTTGCCGAAGGCGCCCAGGCGGGGTGCGGGAGGCGCTCCGGGACCCAGAGGACGTTCGAGCTGATCTGGAAGCGCGAGAGCCGCTCCCGTCTTTCCTCCCCATGCCTCGGGTCGACTACGAGAGAGCCCTGGCTTCGCTCGAGGGCCAGGCCAGAGTCCAAGTGCGGATCGAGAACGTGAACGACTACGAGTGGACGGTGGCTCCGCTAAGGATTCACGAGGCGGGCAAGGGCGTGTTCGCGATCGGCATCGTCGCGGCTCGCGGGTCCGACCGATCGGTTGGCTGGTCTGGTCTCCTGGCGAACCGGATGGAGGAGAGCGGCGAGCGCGCGCAATGGTTCGAACTCTACGACTTCGCCGGTCGACCTGGCAAGGATCTCCCCTCTCCGCGGCTGGAACTGACGAGGGCAGGGAAGTTGCGCAAGCTTCCCGGCGGCCATTGGTTGCTGAGCCTTCCGAGCGTTGAGGCGCCTCGGTGAACGGCGTCCGACTGAGGCGCTGCTGGCTTGGCCTCGTGCTCTCGTTTGGGTGTTCGTCGGTCCCGACGCGAGGCCCCTCGACCTGCGGGCGGCAGGACGATGTGGCAGTTCTCGGACGCTATCTGGCTGCAGCCAAGAGCATCGGCGAGCAATGGCCCGGCTTCCGAATCGATCTCCAACCCGTCTTTCTCGTTGGCGCGAATTGCTCGTTCCTCCTTAACGCGCCGCCGCTGCTTGGGTTCCGGCCGAGCGAGGGGTCGCGGTGCCCCTGCGAGATGGACGCGGGAATTCCGTTGGAGACCGATGGCATCGGTCTGGTTGGGCGGGTCCAGGAGACGGACGGCGGCGTCTCGCTGCAGTCTCGTTGGTCTCGAGCGCAGGGCGTCGGGCAGGCCGGGATCGTGATCAACGACCAGGCGAGCCTTCAGCGGGTCAAGGGTCGATTCTTGGTCCATGAATGCTTCCACGGCTACCAAGAGGCGACCAGTTGGTACTCTCGCTCGCCGCAACCATTGGGCAATCTCTCGGCAATTGGCCGACAGGAGGCCTCGGCTGAGGTTCGCGAGCAACTCGTTCTCGCCGACGCGCTGCGCCGCGCTCCCGGGCATCGTCTGGACGCGCTCGAGCGATGGGCGATGCTTCGAAGGGCCATGGTTGGAAGGACGCTCGGACGCAAGATCGCCTACCTAGAGACCTTCGAGGGGACGGCCTTCTACTTCGAGACGCAGGTCCTCTGGAGAGTCGCGGGTCGGTCCCGCGCGAGCCTGGAGGCTGAGTGGGTCCGTGAACTCGAACGAGGCGGTCGCGGCCTCGACGACGAGACCTGGTTTTCCCATTCTCGGCCATATGTGACAGGTGGCGCCCTTTGCGCACTTCTGGACGACGAAGGGGGAACGTGGCGGACGAGAGTGCCCGAGGTGACTTTGGCCGATCTGCTCTTAGGCATGCTGCCGAGGGCGCGTTCTGCCGCCCGAGCAGATCCCCTGCCCGAAGCGTTGGCTCCCGATCTGGCGTCGTTTCGCACGCCGGAGGCACTGGCTCCGGGTGGGAGGGTCGTCCGGATCGAAACTCAGGACTGGGGCTTTTCGCTCGGCGCCGCGTGGGCCGGGCCCAAACAAGGTTGGTGGATGGGATCGACCGAACGCTCTTGGGCCGGCACGACGATCGGCTTGAGCGGAGAGATTTCGTGGAGCGACAACGAACTGGCCGTCCGAGTCTTCGGTCGAAGGGGTGACGACGTGATCGAGCGGCTCGTTTCTGGGCCGGTCGGCCCTGCGGGGTTCGAGAGCCCGATCCTGCGGCTTCGCGGGCAGCGGATCTCCGTGGTGCGGAAGGGGCGGGATCTCGAGGTCGTGATGGGGATGCAATGACCGCAGATCTGTTCTTTGCCGTCGCCTTAGCCGTGCGCCTGGCGCCGGTGTCGGGAAATCCAACCGCGCTTTCGCTCTGCGACCTCGACGGCGACGGGCGTCTCGACGTGGTCGTGGCACTGCCGGCGGAGGGCCGCTGGGCGTTCATGCTCGGGAATCTAGGCGGTGGTCTCACGCGGCCCATCAGCGCTCCCGCGGGCAAGATGCCCTTCGCCGTCGTCTGCGGCGACGTCACCGGCGACGGCAAGCCAGACGTGATCGTCGGGGACACGGGAGAAGAACGGCTGGACGTCTGGGAAAACCTTGGCGATGGGCTCCTGGCGGGGCAGGGTTTCAGGATCAGCGAACACGTCGAGTTGCGGGCCGTCTCCGCTCTGGCGAGCATGAAGCCGAGGGGAGACCGAGCGGCCGTGGTCGTCGCCTTGGCGGCGGAAGACCGGATCGAGGTCCTCTTCAGCGCCGGCAAGGGGAGGCTCGACCGCCCCTTCATCCACGATAAGCGGAACATCCGCTGGTGCGATCGGTCGACGGACCTCCGGTCGTCGTGCGTCGAGACCGGCGAGTCGCCCGAGGCGTTGGCGGTCGGCGACTTCAACGGTGACGGCAAGCCGGATCTGGCGGTGGCGAACGGCCTCGACGCGACGGTGGGAATCTTCCTGAACAAGGGCGACGGGACGTTCCGCGACATGGTTGCCTACCCGGTGGGGAAGGGGCCGATCTGGATCGCGGTGGGGGACTTCGACGGGGACGGCAAGCCGGACCTCGCGGTGGCGGACTTCTACGGCGAGGACGAGCGCGGGCGCCTCAGCCTTCTGCGCGGGAAGGGCGACGGGACGTTCGAGCCGGAGCTGAAACTTGCGGCGGGGCCGGCGCCGGTGGCGGTGGCGTCGGCGGACTTCGACGGGGACGGGAGGCCGGACCTGGCGGTGGCGGAGAGCGGGCAGGGGGTGGGGAAGACGGTGACGGTTCTGCGGGGGCTCGGGGGGATGAAGTTCGCGGCGCCGGTGGAGGTCGGGGTGCCGCAGAGCCCGAACGCGCTGGCGGTGGGCGACATGGACGGCGACGGCAAGCCGGACCTGGTCGTGGCGACGACGCAGGGGGTGGTGATCCTGCACAACCTTGGGGCGAAGGGGTTCGAGCGGTAGGCGAGGGATCGGTGGAGATGGGGAACTGGGTGTACGACCACGACGGGGCGACTTCAGGCGTGGCCAACGGACCGAGGGGGAAGCCCTCGGCTTGGTTCCGTCCTTCAAGGAGAGACGAAGTGCGAGGAGAGCCACGGCCGCTCGCCCGTTGGTGCCGCCCCCCTCTCCTGGGACTCGTGTTCCTCGTCGGCTGCTCGCGGCTGGTCCGACCGGAGCCGCTGCCTGACCAGGCGAATGAGAGCCTCCTCGCGGCGCTCGGGACGGCCGAAGCGGCGCATGAGGTCGCCCGAGCGAATTGGCCTGCGCTCGATCCTTCGCTTCCGCCGGACCTTCTTCTCCTTGGCGATGGCTGGGTGGTGCAGCCGGCCGGCTCCCCTTTGCCAGGGCTCCATTCAAGAGAGGGGAAGGGGTGCCCGTGCTGGGTAAGTTGGCGCATCCCGATCCCGACTGGGGACCCCGCGGATCTCGGCCTCAACGGGACTTGGAGATGGGGCCCCGTCGTTCGGATGCCGATGCCTGGCCTGGATCCAACGGGAAGGGAGTCCGTGGAAGGGGCGGGTGATGCCTTGCCGACGGTGATTTCTGCCGGCCAGACGGATCCAACCACGGATATCGCCGAGGCCCTGTTCTGGGCGGCTGGGGGAGAAAGGCTGCTCTCCGAGGTCCCCGAGCGGTCCGAGGCCGTTCGGCTGAAGGAGTATCCCTCACCCAGAGCTCAGCTTGCCGGGCTGGAGGAGCAGGAGGCCATCGCCTCGGCATTGAAGAGCCCTCCGGATGGTCGTCTGGGCACGCTTCGCCGGTGGTTCGACGCCCGCAAATACTTCGAGCTGCTCTCCGGGAACGTGGCGGCGGAGGATTCGGACGAGCTGAACGGCCTTGACCTGGTCTTCGTCGACGAGGTGGAGGGCGCGCGGCGCCACCTTGGCCGGGAGGCGAGCGAGCGCCGGCTCGCGCGCGGTCTCGACTGGGAGCTCGGACCCCTCGCGCCAGGCCCATGGTGGGTCACGGGTCGTCCTAGGTACGTGGGGGCGGCGATCGTGGCTTGCCTCGAAGACCTCGAGCCACACTTTTTACAGGAGCTCCGAGAGCCCAGCGAACTCCGCACCTTGAGCGTGGAGCTCGGCCAGCGAATCCAGGCGCTCCGCTATCCGGGACGCTTCGCCGTTCCAGCGGGGAACGCGCCAGGGCCATGGCCGTTGCCGGGCACCGCCGCGCTGGGCGCCCTCGCCCCGAAGGCGCCTCCCGTGACGTTCGAAGATTCGGCATCGCTCGTCGTCGAGGTCCACGTCCATGGACACGGGAGCTTCGGTTGGCACATGCTGGACCTTGCGCGACCGCTCGAGCGCTACAGCGGCTTCGGGTACGTCTGGGGGGCGGGGATCTTTTGCCGCTTGGCCGGCGAGACCCACTTCTCCGTGGCGACCAAGACCGTAGAACTCCTCGTCTATGGGCGGCAGGCCGCGGCCATTCTACGGGGCGCGCTTCCGCGAACGTCCGGTCGGGGCCATCTGCATTTCGAGACACCCCAACTCTCGATCGAGGCGAAGGAGGGCACAGTGGAAACGCGGCCTGGACACATCGTGATCGACCTGAATGCCGAAGCCTCCTAGAGACGCCGTGTCTTGGGTGCTGCTCCTCGCGTGTCCGCTTGGCGCGTGCTCCGCGGTGAGTGCGACGGAACGGAGCGGCATCGCCGCGCAGGCCGCTCGACTGGCGCCGCTCTACGAGGCGATTCGCGCGGATGCGTCTTCTTGGCCTGACTGGGAGAAGACTGAGTTTCCGGTCGTCGTTCGGTCCTCGCGCGGGGCCCTCCTCTTTGGCTCTCGTCCCCGCGCTGGATTCAGCCCTATTCACGGTGATCGTTGCCCCTGTTGGCGAAGAGGGGTGGGCAGTTTCGAGGGCGCTCCCGACGGATCGATCTGGTTGATCGGCGTGCAGGGCGCTCGGCCTTGGCGCACCGACTTTGCGCCGCTCTCGCTCGACGAAAAGGACCTCGTTGCGCTGGTCGTGACGCGGGAATCCGGTTGGATCGGTGGAGCGGTCGCCGCCCACGAACTGTTTCATCTCTACGAACGGCAGTCGAGGCCGCTGAGCGATGGGTTTCCCCACTTCGCGAGTTTCTGCCAGAAGCCCTATCGCCGGGCGAACGAGGCGCGGCTGCTGCTGGAGCAGCGTCACCTCGCGACCTTGCTGAGGGAATCCACGGCGGCCCGCGGCCCCGACCTCGCCGCCTGGGCGGCGGAGCGTCGCGCGCTGGTCGCGGACCAGATCCTCGGCGCGGTGAACGACGACCGGGAGCTGGTCGAGGGGTTGGCGACTTGCTTCGAACTCGAGGTTGCGTCGCGGGCGCTCGGGGGGCGGGCCGAGGCAGAGCGCCGGCTGGCGCGCTGGCTCGACCTGGGCGGGCGAAACCTGTCGGCGGATCTCTGGTTCACGAAGCACCGGCCGTACGCCACGGGCGCCGCGATGTGTCTCCTCCTCGACGACGGCTGGCCCGGGTGGAAGGCCGAGGGGTGGCCGGGCGGCGCGCTCTCCGCGCGGCTGTTCCGGCGGGTGGGCTCGTCCGATCGAGCCATCGTCGCTGATCGCGAACTGCCGCCGGCTCCCTTGGCGCTGTCCGAGATGACGCTGGAGGTCGCCGAGGAGACGCTGTCCACGCAGGCGAGTGGCATTCTGAGGCTCGAGCCTCCGTTGCTACGTCTTTCTCCAATCCCCGACAGCCATCTGGAGTTCTCGGTCCGCGGGCTCGTCATGGTTGGCTCTCTCTACTTCGATGGCGACGAGGCTCTGGGGTCGGTTCAGGGTCTGGTGGAGGAGCGTCCTGGCCGCAATTCCGAGGTCTATCTCTTCGGGCCACGTGCTCGCGCAGTCCTCGACCAGCTCGCGGCGCGAGCGCCGGGCTGGACGGCGCCGATCTTCGTCGGAGGGCCGCAGTGGTCGCTGCTCGCGAGGCGGGCGGCCGTCTCCGTGGCGGGCAAGGCCGTTCGCGTCGAGGTCGGACGCTCGCCGCGGCAGGCGGAACCGGAGGAGGGACCATGAGTGGCGCCGGGTTGATGGTTGGTCTCCTCTTGAGCGCGGCGCAAGCGCCACGGCGTTGGGAGCCAGCCTTCGCATGTCTGGCGGTGGCCGCCGGGGACCTCGATGGTGACGGCAGGCCGGACCTCGTCAGCGCGCGGGTCCTCGCGAACGAGGTCCGCGTTCGCGTCTCCTCGGGCGTGGACGTCCGTCACCGAGTGGTCGGCCTTCGGACCGACGGAAGCCCGTCGTCCGTGGCTCTCGCCGACGTCGACGGGGACGGGAAGCTCGATCTCGTCGTCGGCTGCGCGTCGGGCCGCATCGACGTGTTCGTGAACCGAGCCGGCGAGACCACCGGCGGGGCCCCGTTCTCATCGCGATCGAGCCTCTACGCGAACCGGGGCGTCTCGGCGGTGGCCGTTGGCGATTTCAATGGAGACGGCAGGCCGGACATCGCGGCGACGGACGCCGCCGCGGGTGGGCTGAGCCTTCTCTTCAACCTCGGGTCGAAGGGAACCGGCGCGGCGTTCGACGAGATCATGCCCACGGACGGCTTCGAAAAGGCACTCTCGGACCTCCCCCTCCCGGAAAGAGGAGGGCGCTTCCGGGATACATCGCTGCCGGAGTTCCCTCCTTGCCCCTTTGCTCCCAAAAACTCACCCTCGCCCTCGGCCTGTTACCGGACTGGTCGATCCCCGGAGGCCGTCGCCGTGGGCGACTTCAACGGCGACGGCAAGCCAGATCTGGCGGTGGCGAACGGCCTCGACGCGACGGTGGGGATCTTCCTGAACAAGGGCGACGGGACGTTCCGCGACATGGTTGCCT
>JAJXUD010000053.1 GCA_021783235.1 Myxococcales bacterium
CCTCGGGTGGCTCGACCTCGGGTGGCTCGACCTCGGGTGGCTCGACCTCGGGTGGCTCGACCTCGGGTGGCTCGACCTCGGGTGGCTCGACCTCGGGTGGCTCGACCTCGGGTGGCTCGACCTCGGGTGGCTCGACCTCGGGCGGCTCGACCTCGGGCGGCTCGACCTCGGGCGGGGGAACCTCCGGGGGGAGCAGCGGCGGCCTCGACGGCGGCTGCAGCTGCCCGGGAGTCTGCGGCGCGAAGGTCCCTTCGATGTGCGGGGCCATGTGCCCGAGGCCGCCAACCTGCGACGGCTGTTGCGAGCCCGACGGCGGTTGCCTCGCGACCTCCAGCCAATCGGCGCAGGGCTGCGGGGACGCCGGCCAGGCGTGCGGCTCGTGCGCCTCGACCGAGAGCTGCGCGAACGGAGGCTGCATCCCGACGAGCTGCCTGAGCTCCTCAGCCTGTACGCCGGGCCAGACAATGAACGCGCCCTGCGGCAACTGTGGCAGCATGACGAAGAGCTGCGGGTCCGACTGCAGCTGGATCGACGGCACTTGCCAGGGCCAAGGGGTCTGCACGCCAGGCCTCCAGCAGAGCTGCGGAAGCCGCAACTGCGGGGTCCAAAGCTGCAGCACGGCCTGCCAATGGAGCAGCTGCGACTACCAGCTCGACGGTGGCTCGATCTGTTTCTGCAGCAGCGGCGCAAACCAACCCGTCTGGGAAAGCTGCGCCTGCTGCCCCAGCGGCTACAACACCTCGGTCTGTCTGGCTCCGACCGGGTACACCGCGATTTGCAACTGAACGCCTCGAATCCTCAGACCTTGCACCGGAAGCCCGCCTTCGGGCTCGGCTCCTCGAACTCGTGGTCGCCCACCCGTTCGTCACGGATGGGGCCGCCCGAGCGCGTTTGACCGGAGCGACCCTGGCTGCTAAGCAGCCACAACCGCCCGGCATTGCACGTGTTTTCAAACGAACAGCCACAGTTGCGCCGCTTCAGCGCCCAGATCGCCGCCGCGGCATCCGCCGTCGCGGCCCTCTACCTCGTCTTGGGGGCACGGCTCGGCCAGCTCCGGCTCGAGGGGATCGGTGGAGCGCTCGGCGCCATGGCCGCAGTGGCCCTGATCTCGCGCGGGCTCGCCGGACCGGGAGCCTCGCCGCGAAGGCTCCTCTCGGCCGCGGCGCTCCTCGCCACCGCGATTCTCCTCCTCCTCCTCGCGGTGGCCTGGGTCGTGCCGTTTGGCTACCCCGCGGCGCTCGCGGCCTCGCTGCTTCCCCTCGCCGTCGTCCTACCCTACGCCCCGCCCCGCGCCCTCGCGGCCTGCGCGGCGGTCGACGGCGTCGCGGTCCTCGCCATCCCCTGGTTGGCCTTCCGCTCGGCTTGGCGCTCGCCCTTCCCGCGCTGGCTCGAGGCGCTGATCGTCGGCGTCAGCGCCGCGGGCGCGCTCGGGATCACCGCGGCGCTCCTCTGGCGGCTCGGAGAGCGGCGCCGGGCCCTGCTCGCGGAGGCGAACGAGGCGACCCGGCGCGAGCGGCAGGCGGTCGCGCAGCGCGACGAGCTGCTCGCGGTCGCGGCCCATGAGCTGCGCACCCCGCTCTCGGCGCTCCAGCTCTACATGGGCGGCATCGGCCGGCTACTGGAGCGCGATCCCACTCAGGCTCCCGACTGGCTCTCGGATCGGATCGGGCGGGCGCAGTCCTCTGCCCGGCGGCTCTCGCAGCTCGTCGAGCAGCTCCTCGACCTCTCGCGGCTGGACGAAGACCCCGTGGAGCTTCAGCTCGCGCCGACCGAGCTCGTCCCGGTCGTCCGCCGCGTCAGTGAGAGGCTCGCCCCGCTCGCCGCGGGCGAGGGACAGATTCGGCTCGACCTCGGAGAGGGCGACCCCGCCTCGGGCCACTGGGATCCGCTCCGGCTCGAGCAGATCGTCGAGAACCTGCTCGGCAACGCGGTGAAGTACGGCGAAGGACGGCCCATCGACGTGCGGCTCGAGGCCACTGCGGAGCGGGTCCGCCTCTCGGTGCGCGATCGCGGCATCGGGATCCCTCCCGAAACCCAAGCGAGAATCTTCGAGCGGTTCGAGCGGGGCGTCCCGACGAGCCACTACGGCGGCTTCGGCCTCGGGCTCTGGATCTCGAGGACCCTCGCGGAGGCCATGGGCGGCTCCATCCGGCTCGACAGCGCCCTCGGCGAAGGCTCGACGTTCGTCGTCGAACTCCCCCGCGATGCCCAAAGGCGGATTGACAAGTGAACGAGGCGATCTATAGTCCGCCCGCCCCGGGCGGAGCCGGCGCCGCGCTCGCTGCAAGGCCTCGTTTCGATTGAGGAAAGCCCGGGGAATGCACGACCGAACGCCGCTGTTTCAGTGCGGCGTTTTCAAAATGCGGCGTTCTCGCCTCATCGCCGCGGGCAATGGGAACGCCTCCGTGGGAGACGACATGATCGAAGTGCGAAACCTGACGAAGCGCTACCGAGACCTCGTCGCGATCGACCAGGTCTCCTTCGACGTACAAAAGGGCGAGATCCTGGGCTTCCTCGGCCGCAACGGCGCCGGGAAGACCACCACGATGCGCATCCTGACGGGATTCTTGCCGGCCAGCTCCGGCACGGCGAAGGTCGCCGGCTTCGACGTCTTCGAACAGCCGCTCGAGGTCAAGCGACGGGTGGGCTACCTGCCCGAGCAGCCGCCGCTCTACCTCGACATGACCGTGTACGCCTACCTCAAGTTCGTCGCGCAGCTGAAGGGCGTGCCGGGCGCGAAGATGAAGAGCGAGATGGAGCGCGTCGCGAACCTCACCTCCGTCGGCGCCGTGATGGATCGCGTCATCGCGAACCTCTCGAAGGGCTACCGGCAGCGCGTCGGCCTCGCGCAGGCGCTGCTCGGGGATCCCGAGGTCCTGATCCTGGATGAGCCCACCGTGGGCCTCGATCCGATCCAGGTCCGCGAGTTCCGCGACCTCATCCGCTCGCTCGCGGGCAAGCACACCGTCATCCTCTCGACCCACATCCTCTCGGAGATCACCGCCACCTGCCAGCGGGTCCTCATCATCCGCCAGGGCAAGGTGGTGGCCTGCGACGATCTCGGCGGCTTGGCGAAGAAGTACCAAGAGCCGAACCGCGAGCTCTCGCTCGAAGAGATCTTCGTCAAGCTGGCCGAGAACTAGACCCAACACCCACGGACCCCTCGAGGACCCCCATGCGAAACGCCCTCGCCATCGCCCGCAAGGAGCTGTCGATCTACTTCACGACGCCGACGGCCTACGCGGTCTTCTGCGGCATGACCTTCATCGCCGGCATGATGTTCCTCGCGGCGCTCGGCTACTTCCAGAGCATGTCGCTGCAGTTCCTCTCGTACCAGCAGCCGCAGCTGCTCGAGCACCTGAACCTCACCGACATGGTGGTCTACCCGCTCCTGCGGAACGTCGGCGTCATCTTCCTCTTCATGACGCCCTTCCTCGCGATGCGGCTCGTCGCCGAGGAGAAGCGGAGCCGCACCTTCGAGCTCCTCATGACGGTGCCGATCCGGCCGTTCGAGATCATGCTCGGCAAGTACCTCGCGGCCCTCGCCCTCATGGCGGTCGCGGTGGGGTTGCTCGGCCTCTTCCCAGCCATCGTCTCCTTCTTCGGCAGCTCGGGCACGATCATGAGCTCGGGCGCCGGCAGCCCCATCGAGTGGAGCACCGTCTTCTCCGGGCTCATCGGCCTCTTCCTCGTCGGCGGCGCCATGATGGCGGTCGGGCTCTTCGTCTCGAGCCTCACCGAGAGCGTCGTCGTCGCGGCCCTCGTGACCTTCGTCGTCCTGCTCGTGATGTGGATCCTCAACTGGCAGGCGGGCCGCATGGAAGGCGTCGCGCGGCAAGTGCTCGACTACCTCTCGATGCCGACCCACCTCGACGCGTTCGCGAAGGGCGCCCCGGCGCTCAAGGACGTCGTCTACTTCGCCACCTTCATGATCCTCGGACCGTTCCTCACGGAGCGGGCGATCGAGGCCCACCGCTGGGCGTGAAACCGCCCCACTCCTCGGGAGAGAGACAACCATGAACCAGAAGACGCTCGGACAGGTGCTCGGCGCCGTCGGCCTCGCGGTGCTCATCACCTCGCCCATCCTCCTGCTCTTCGGAGCCGCCGGCACGACCTTCGTCGCCGGGCAGGCGATCTTCGGCCTCGTGCTCCTCGGCCTCTACCTCGCCCTCGATCCGACGCAGGTCGGGCGGCTCCTGTCGGGCCGCGGCACCTTCTTCGCGGCCACCGCGGGCGGCTTCGGCATCGTCCTCGTCGCGGCGCTCGCGGTGGCGAACTACGTCGCCGCGTCGAAGTTCCCGAAGCAGTGGGACCTCACGCGCAACCACATCTACACGCTCTCGGACGACACCCAGAAGACCCTCCGCGGGCTCAAGGCCACGGTCCACGCCTACGCGTTCTACGTCCCGACCGACCGGCAGTACGGCCAAGTGAAGGAGCTACTCGATCGCTACCACGACGTCGGCGGCGACAAGTTCGTCGTCGAATTCCTCGACCCCGACAAGAACCCGGGCAAGGTGCGAGAGCTCGGGGTCAAGAAGGACGCGGGGCCGGAGCTGGTGGTCCAGGCGGGCCGGCAGCAGGACAAGGTCCAGCAGGTGAGCGAGGAAGGGCTCACGAATTCGCTCGTCAAGGTGACCCACGGCGGGGAGAAGAAGATCTACTTCCTGACGGGCCACGGCGAGGCCGACATCAAGGATACCGGCGCCACCGGCTACTCGGAGGTCGTCAAGTCGCTCGCCAACGAGGGCGTCGAAAGCGACACGCTCTCGCTCCTCGAGGCCAAGGACGTTCCGCCCGACTGCCGGGCACTCATCATCGCCGGGCCGCAAAAGAAGCTCCTGCCCCCGGAGCTCTCGGTCCTCGAGGACTACCTCATGAAGGGCGGCCACGTGATCGCCATGCTCGATCCGCAGGTCGACTCGGGGCTCTCGGATCTCCTGAAGAAGTATGGCATCCAGGCGAACGACGACGAGATCATCGATCCCCTTTCAAGGCTCGCGGGGACGAACCTCGACGTGCCGGTGGTCTCGCAGTACGCGCAGCACGCCATCACGAAGGGCTTCAACCTGGCGACCGTCTTCCCGCAGACCCGCAGCCTGACCGCGCTCGCGGAGGGCGGCGAGAAGCGGCCGCTCGCGCTCGCCACCACGAACCCGACCGCCTGGGGCGAGACCGACTTCAAGCTCCTCGCCGAGGGCCGTGCCAGCAAGGAGGGCATGCTCTCGGGCAGCCTCGCGGTGGCGGTGCTCTCCGAGAAGCCCGTCACCCTCCCGGACAAGCGATCGGCCGAGGCGCGGCTCGTCGTCTTCGGCGACAGCCAGTTCCCCGACAACCGCTGGGGACAGGTCGGCCCGGGCAACGACGACCTCTTCATGAACACCGTGAGCTGGATGACCGACTCGAGCGAGCGGATCACCATCCGGCCGAAGGCCCGCGACGCGAGCCACCTGACGATGAACCAGCAGCAGATGCTGGCGGTCCAGTTCTTCAGCATCGACGTCCTGCCCGTGGTGCTACTCGCGGTGGGCATCGCGATCTGGCGCGTCCGTCGGTCGAAGTGACCCCCGTCCGCGGCCCTGGAGACCGGCGATGGCCATGACCCAGAAGCAGAAGATCCTCTCGATGCTCGCCGTGACGGCGTCCCTCGCGGCCGCCCTCGGCAGCTACGCCTGGTTCGGCGTCTACCAGAAGGGCGAGGCGGAGGCGAAGGCCAAGGATCAGGCCGACACGCTCTTCTCGTTCAAAAAGGACGACGTGAAGCAGTTCGTCGTGACCGCGAAGGGCGAGACCACGACCGTGGTGAGGGACGGGACGGGCAAAGACGCGGGCTGGAGGATCGCCTCGCCGATCCAGACGGACGCCGAGAAGCTCTCGGTCGACGCGCTCGTGGACAAGGTGGCGGGCCTCAAGCGGAAGCGGAGCGCCGGGACCCCCAGCGACCTCGCCCAGTTCGGCCTCGGCAAGCCTCGAGTCCAGATCGTGCTGACGCTCGAATCGGGGAAGACCGAGGAGTTGGACGTCGGTGACGACAACCCATTCGACGGGACGATCTTCGCGAAGCGCGGCGGCGACGGCGAGGTGGAGATCTGCGAGGGCGGGCTCAAGTACCCGCTCGAGAAGGGGCTCTTCGACCTGCGCGACAAGCGCGTCTTCGACTTCGACGACGCGCAGCTGCAGAAGCTCGACGTGGCGACCCCCGGCCTCGCCTACGGACTCGAGAAGTCGGGCGAGGAGTGGAAGCTCGACGCGCCCATCCAGGCCAAGGCGGACGCGCAGAAGGTCACCCAGATCTCCTCCGCGCTCAAGAACCTGCGGGCGACGCGCTTTGCCTCCGAGCAGGCGAGCGAGGCTGACCTCCAGCGCTTTGGCCTCGATCACCCGGGTTACACGGTCCAGCTCACGCTCGGCAAGGAGATGGCGGAGAAGACCTTGATCCTCTCGGCGCAGAAGGAGGGGGGCCAGGAGCACGTCTACGCGAAGCAGGCCTCGCAGGCGTGGGTGGCCGAGGTCCCCTCGACGATCCTCAAGGACCTCGACGCCTCCGTGATGGATCTGCGCGACAAGACCATCCTCTCCTTCAAGCAGGCCGACGCCCGAGGGCTCGCCTTCACCGCTGCCAAGGGAACGTTCACGGTCGAGCGCAAGCAGCACTCGGCCGATGGCGGCGTCTCCCAGGACGACTGGACGATCACGAGCCCGACCCTCGGGCCGGCGAAGCGCTGGAAGCTCTCATCGCTCCTCTCGACGCTCGAGACGCTGAAGGGCGCCTCCATCGTCTCGGAGAAGGCCACCGCGGCCGACCTCGCGAACGACGGGCTCGACAAGCCGGTCAAGACGGCGACGGTCTTCGGGGACGGCGGCAAGGAGCTCGCGAAGCTGCTCGTGGGGAAGACCGCGGGGAGCAAGGTTTACGCGAAGTCCGCCGCGGACGACCGCGTCTTCGAGGTCGACTCCTACCGGTTCTCGCAGCTGCCGAACGACGTCTCGGACCTCGCCGAGGCGCCGCCCGCGGGGAAGGACGGCGGCGCTACCACCACCGCGAAGCGTTAGCCTTGACTTGCAGGCCGGGGCGCCTCTAGGCTCCCCGGTTCCCTTTCTCGGAGAAGACATGGCCCGAATCACCGTCGAAGATTGCCTCCCGCAGGTCGACAACCGCTTCGCGCTGGTCCTGCTCGCGACGAAGCGCACCCGCCAGCTCATGGCGGGCGCTCGGCCTCTCATCGAGGATGCCAAGGACAAGCCGACGGTGCTCTCGCTCCGCGAGGTCGCGACCGGCAAGGTCCGCTTCGACCGAAGCGTCCGGGACGTGCTGGCCGGCAAGTACGACAAGAAGGAGATTCCCGGCTCGACCGTCTTGACGCCGGCGCGGACGACCGGGCCTGGGCAGAAGAAGCCAACCTCGCTGTTCTAGGATGCCGGCCGCGGCCCGCGAGGGCCGCCCGCAGTCGTAGACCCTTTCGCTCGCTCCGTTCGTCAGTATTTTCCAGCGGCCGCCTTCTGACCGGTGACGATGGCCACCGAGGCCGAGGCGCCGACCCGGTCGGCGCCGGCGGCGAACATCCGCGCCGCGTCCTCGCTCGTCCGGATTCCCCCCGACGCCTTGACCCCCATGCCGCTGCCGACGACGCGGCGCATGAGCGCAACGTCCTCGACCGTCGCCCCGCCCGGGCCGAAGCCCGTCGAGGTCTTGACGTAGGCCGCTCCGGCGGCCTTCGCCAGCACGCAGCCCGCGATCTTCTCATCCTGGGTCAAGGCGGCGGTCTCGAGGATGACCTTCACCGGAACGCCCGGGACGGCCCGCACCACCGCCGAGACGTCCTCGAGGACGAGCGCGTAGTCCTTCGACTTGAGCGCCCCCTGGTTCACGACCATGTCGATCTCGCAGGCGCCGCAGCGGACGGCCTCGCGCGCCTCGAACGCCTTCGCGCGGGGAGCGCTCGCGCCGAGCGGAAAGCCGACGACGGCGATGGGGACGGTCTGCGAGCCGGCGAGGAGCCGGGCGGCATGCGCCACGTTGACGGAGTTGACGCAGACGGTGGCGAAGCCGTGACGGCGGGCCTCGTCGCAGAGTCTCTCGAGCTCTTCGCGCGTCGCGTCCGGCTTGAGCATGGTGTGGTCGATGTGGCGCGCCACGTCCGCCGAGGTCCTCGGCGGCCCTAGCGGCGCCACGCGCTCCACGCCGAGCTGGACGAGCTGGTAGGTCGGGCAGCCGTCCTGCGCGTCGCAGCTGCCGCAGCGATCGGCACAGTCGACCTCAGACTGGGCAGACACCGCCGAAGAGGCCGCGGGGGCGGCGCCGCAAGGCTCCTCGACGCCGAGGCGTGCGGCCCCGAGCCGGCGTCGCAGCCGCTCGGCCACTCGCTCGGCGATGAGATCGAGATCCTCCGACTGCAGCGCCATGATCGTCTCCTATGCGCTCTTCCGTTGGGCATGCCTCGGCCCAAGTCCCGCCTTCGAGCGAGCCTCGAGCAGGGAGGCGACGAGCGAGGCGGGCAGCTCTCTGGCGCCTCCCAGCGGGCGCGCCGCCGCCAGGATCCGGGCGAGGTGCTCGACCAGCTCCATCCGCAGGAGCGCCTGCTCGACTCCGTCGCCGAGCGTGAACGCCCCGTTTCCCTCGACGAGGAAGGCGTCGGCCTCGGCGGCGGCCAGCGCCACGCCGCGGACGCCCTCGGGCGAGCGTGGGGGCGTGAGCTGGACGGTCGGGACCGAGCCCAGGGAGATCACCGCCTCGGGAAGCGGGAGGGGATCGAGCGGCAGCCCCGCCACGCCGAAGGCCGTAGCGACCGGCGGGTGTGCGTGGCAGACCACGCCGACCTCCGGCCGCGCCCGGTAGCAGGCGAGGTGGAGGTCGAGCTCGCCGAACGGCTTGCGCCTCCCCTCGACGACCCGGCCGGCTCCGTCCACGACGACGAGCCAGTCCTCTCGGACGTCCGCCTTGCTGACAGCCGTCGGCGTCACGAGAAAGCGATCCGGCCCGATCCGAGCGGAGAGATTGCCGTCGTGGTTCGCGACCCAGCCCGCGGCGTGGAGCCGGTGGGATGCGCGGGCGAGCTCGGAGCGAAGGTTCAAGAGCGCCCTCACCCGCCGCTCCCAAGCTCGATCGCATCGACGATTCCGACGATGACCGACCGGATGGGCGGCGGCGAGGCAGCGCCGAGAATCTGCCGGACGCCATTGCCCTCCGAAAGGACGAGGACCCGGTCGCCGGGCCCGGCCTGCACGCGATCGATCGCGAGGAAGGAACGCCCGAACGCCTCGGAGCGCTCGTCGATCGGCTGGACGGAGAGCAAGGTCCGCCCCGCATAGTCGGGGTGCTTCACGGTCGAGACGACTGGCCCGATGACGCGGCAGAGTCTCACGGGAGCGCGTCCACGATCCCGATGACCGCCGAATCGATCGGCACGAAGCTCGGCTGGAGGGCCAGGGCCGCCTCGCGGCTCCCGACGAGAAAGACGAGCTCGCCCGGCCCTGCCTGCGTCGCGTCCACCGACACCTCTGGCGCCCCCGAGGGAATCGCGGCGTGGTCGACCGGCTGGACGACTAGAAAACGCCTTCCCTCGAGCCCGGGGATGCGCTGCGTGGCGACCACCGTGCCAATCACCTTGCCGAGATACATTCGAGTGCTCTGGCCTTCCGGCGCCGCTCGATCTCCGGCGGCCGCCCTTCGCGTCGGCCTTATAACACCCGCTCGCCCACCCGCCAACCGAGCGCGGCTCACCGCGATCCGTCACGCAGGGCGGCGTCCCCCGAGGTTGGGGGCCGGGCAGCGGGTGGCCGAGCCGAAACCGGCTCCCTCACATCGAAGCGGCGCCGATGACGAGCGGAATCTCGGCGTCGAAGGGATCGCCGGAGAAGTTCGGAAAGACCATTCGTTTGGTCTGGTCGACGAGGCAACCACCGAGCGAGCTCCCCGCGAGCCGTCGCACGAGCGCCGCGTCGTCACTCTGGATCTCGGCCTGCCGCACGAGGCCAGAGCTCATGATCGTCGTGACGATTCGAACCCTCCCGCCCTTGAACGCCGGGTTGCGCTTGAGCTCGCGGTCGATGCACATCGCGTAGCCGCTCTGAAAGTGAGAAATCGTCGCCGCGACCTGCTCGGCGGTGAGCGGAGCGTCGGCCCGGTCGACCGCCGGAGCCTCCTTCTCGTCGCTGGTGGGCAGCTTGATGTCCTCCCCTGGTCGCTTCGCGTAGAGGCTCGCGAGCTGCCGGCGCGCCGCGGCGTCCAGCTTATCGACGTGCTGCGCTTCCTTGTGCATGGTGGGCCCCTCCGCCCCCTTGATCCGTGGGCCGGTGGCGATCGCCGCGACCGCCTGGCGCTGCTGCCGCTCGGCTCGACGCTTCGCCCCCAGGAGCTCGTCCCTGATCTTCGCGTCGCTCTCGGCGCCCGAGAAGATCGTCTGGTGCTGGCTGCCGCGATGAGAGACGAGGGGCAGGCTGACGCCCAGGCGCGACAGAAGGAACAGAAGCCCCGCCAGGACGCAGAGCCCTCCGGCGGCGAACAGCGCGATCCGCTTGGGGGAGCGATGCTCGCTGACCTTTGCTTGGGCGATGATGAAACGGGTCATCTCGCCGGGCTCGGACGGCTGCACCAGATCGGGAGAGTCGGGGACCGACCCGAATGGATCAGCCTCCTTCTTCGCCGCGAGCTCGGCCTTCCCGCCGGCGCTCGCCGCATCGGCCTCCGCGCCCTCCCCGTCGGACCCGAAGAGGTCGTCGAGACCCCCGGGGCTCTTCTGCGCCGGGGCGGGCTCTCGGGGAGCCGCCACGACGATCGGCTCGTCCCAGGGGGCGGCGGCGGGCGCGTCCCAGGGCACCGGGGCCCCGCCGGGTATCACCGCCGAGGCGGGCTCCTCGACCACCGGCTGGGGCTCCTCGACGACCGCCGGCGCGGCTGGCTCATGCTCGGGAGCAGACTCGCGCCGGTCGGTCTCGCCCTCGATCCAGGTGGCGAGCTCGGGGACCTCCTCGAGCCGCTTCCAATCCTCGAGCCCATCCCGCCAGACGTAGGTCCGGGCCTTGACCTCGCCGCCACGAAAGCGCTCGGCGAGCTCGTGGCGGGAGAGCGGACCGACCTGTTGCCCGCCCACGAGCGCGAACCACTCCTCGGCGGGCACCGGCGGGGGCGCGGGGCGGCGCGCCGGGGAGCTCTGCGGCTCGGACGCGGGGGCGCGGAGCGACTCCTGAAGCCGGCGGAGCTGCTCGGCGTCCACCATCTGCGTGGATTCCTGGGACATCGGCTCCGGATCGGGCTCCGGAGCCGCCGCTTCTGGCTTGAGCGAGATGATGTTGCCGCACTTCTTGCACCGAACCTTGAGCGCCTTGCCCCGCGCCTTCTCGTCCGGGACCGTGTAGCGTGTCTGACACTTTCCGCAGACGAACCGCATGTGCCGAACTCGGAGGTCCTTTCGTCCGCGGAGGTTCAGGCGGTCGCCTCAGCGCCGCGACAATTTCCCGCCATCGGTGGCCTCGCCACCGGCGGCGCGCGTCGCGAGGAGCGCTGCGACGCTCCGCATCTTAGAGTGTTCGCACGACGGCGGTCAACGGCCGTCCGCGCTCCCCCGGAGCGCTTGACACCCGAGCGGAGCCTGTGGTTATTCCCCGCTCCCATCGTACGCTGGCGGAGGCAGGTCCCCCGCCGGCGCTCTTCGTCGGAGCGACTTCATGGCGCGTGACCTCGGCGTCAAGCACACCTGCTTCAACTGCGAGACCCGGTTCTACGACCTCCACAAGCCGCAGGCAATCTGCCCGAAGTGCGGCGCCGATCAGCGGGACGCCGCCAGCTCGAAGCCCCGTCCCGCGGCCGAGAAGCGCCGGGCACGCGCCGTCGAGGAGGAGGCGCCCGAGGCCGAGGAGCTCGAGGTCGCCGCCCCCGACGAGGAGAGCGACGAAGAGGCCGAGGAGGAGGATCTCGAGGAGTCGGCCGACGAGGAGCCCTGAAGCTCCGCTCCTTCGCCTCTGCGGCCGTCAGGCCGCTTCGGCCTCTTCGCTCTCCGCCTTCCGCACCTTGGAGGTCGCGAGCCAGTCGGGGAGCTGATCCTTGCGGAAGACGAAGATCGCGTCGTACGGGCAGGCCTTCTCGCACTCCTTGCAGCCCGTGCACTTGCTCTCCTCGACCTCCATGACCTCGAAATAGGGGCTGTTCGGGTCATCCACCCGAGCGAGGTGGAGGCAGTCGAACGGGCAGCGCTCCTCGCACTTGTCGCAGCCGGTGCACGCCAACTCGTCGACGAACGCGTAGGGGCGCTGGTTCTTCTTGAGCAGCTCCTGGGGCGCCCCATAGGTGTCGTAGATGGCCGCCTCGGGGCAGACGACCCCGCACGCGCCGCAATCGATGCAGAGCACGGGATCGATGACGAAGAGCTCCTTGCGCTCGCCCGAGATGGCCTTCGTCGGGCAGCGCTTCTCGCAAGCCGTGCAGCCGGTGCAGCTCTCGATGATCCGAAAGGCCATCTGGTCTCCTAGCGACTCGCGCCCGCCGTGGCCGGGCGACCGGCCAGAGCGGTACTGCCTCTAGCCCTTGCGCCGCTTCTTCTTGACCGGCTTCTCCGCCGCGGCCGAGCTGCCAGCCTCGGGAGGCATGGCCTCCTTCAGGTGCATGAGAAGGTCCCGCAGCGTCTGGATCTGCTTCTGCGCGTCGCCGCCGAAGTACTGCGGCAGCGGCGACGTCCCGTCGGGGAAGAACGAGGGCATCCGGGTGCCGTCCATGAGCTTCTGGGGATCGGTGATCCAGCTCAGGATCCAGTCTGGACGCAGCCGCTGCTCCGCCATGTAGAGGTTCGGAGCCGCGGTCGACAGATCCGTGCCCGGAGGAGGCGAGCCCACGGTGTGGCAGTGGAGGCACTGGAGCTCAGCGAACATCTTCTTCGCCTCGTCCATCTCGGCGGCGGGCGGCATCGGCGTCTCCGCGTACAGGTACGGCCAGCTCTCGCCCGCGTTCGCCGCGAACCAGTGGATGATCGCGGTCGCCCCCTCGTCGCCGAGCGGGAAGGTCGGCATGCGGACCTGAAGCCAGGGACGCAGCGGCACCGGATGGCGCAGGAACTGGAAACCCCACGCGGGCTGAATCTTGGCCCCTTCCTTGCTCAGGATGGGGGGCGCGAAGGAGAGGTTGTCGTCGCTGTAGCGGTCGCGGATGACCCCACCCTTCCCGTCGATGACGTGGCAACCGCGGCAATTGAAGTAGTCGACCCGCTTCGTCCCTTCGATGATCGCCTGCTTCGTCTCGTCCTGCGCCGCGAGGTACTTGTGCGGCACGCTCGGAGCGCCCTTCTGCGACTTGAGGAAGACCATGAGCGCCTCGACCTCGCCGTCGTCGAGGTCGAACTGCGGCATGCGGGTATCGACTCGCTCGTAGCGGTAAGCCCGCGGATGGCGAAGCTTCAGGCTGAGCCAGTTGTACCAGCTCTGCTTCTTTGGATCGGTGATGGCGTCGCCGAAGTCGAGCAGGTCCACCGCCTTGTTGCCGAACTCCGAGAGGTTCGCGCCGATCTTCTGCGCCGTCTCGAATCCGTTGATGGTGTGGCACCCGAAGCAGCCGTACTTGCCGATGAGCGACCGACCCTTCTCGACGAGGTCCGCAAAGGCGCGCGGGTCGTAGCCGGGTTGGAACTCGGGCGGGGTCTTCGAGAAGTCCTCGCCGCCGGTCTGCGTCGACAGGAAGGTGGCGACGTCCGCCGCCTCCTGATCCGAGAGCCGCAGGTTCGGCATCTTGGTCTCCGACCAGATCGCGGTCGGGTTCTTGACCCACCAGTAGATCCAGCGCTTGTTCGCCTTGGCGCCGATGTTCGAGAGGTCGGGCGCGAAGTCGCGCGCCTCGCTCGAGGCGAGGGGCCGCCTCGGGTCGCCGGCCTGAACCTTGTGGCAGGCGTAGCAGCCGACGCTCTCGACGAGGGCCTTGCCGCGCGCGGCGTCCCCCGTCGCGAGGGCCGGCGCGTCGGGCAGGTCCTGCTCTTTCTTCGCCGAGCTCTGCCAGAGGTAGGCCCCGATGGCGGTGACCTCCTCCTGGCGCAGCCGAGCCCAGGGCGAGCCCTCCTTCACCTTCCCCGTCTTCGCGTCGATCGCCTCGGGCCAGAAATTCGGCATCCGCGTGTGGGGCCGCCAGGCCCGCGGGTACTGGATCCAGTTGATGAGCCAAGCGGGCGTCACCTTCTCTTGCAGCGAAGTGAGCGTCGGACCCGGGTGGCGCATCTTCTCGTAGCCGTCGATCGGGTGGCAGCCGGCGCACCCGATCTCGGCCATGAACTTGCGGCCCCGATCGAGCACCGGCGCGAACGCAAGGTCGGTGTCGGTCCGGTGGCACTGCGCGCACATGGCCTCGACGAAGGCGTGGTCGGGCAGCGTCTTGCCGTTCACCTTGGCGAGGTCGAGCAGCGGCTCGTTCCAGTGGCCCCAGTAATGATCGTCGTAGCCGTGCTCGAACTTCTCCCAGCCGATCCCCTTGGTCTGGGGGCCCTCGCCGCCGTGGCACACCGTGCAGCCGAAGCTGCTCGGGGGATGGTTGTTGCCGAGGATCTCGGTCCGGTACGGGTGGCTCTTGAAGACGAGCGGAAGGTCGTAGCCCGTGAAGCTCGTCCGCTTGGGATCCTTGTCGAGCTCCTCTTCCCACTTCTGGATGCGGGCCGCGTCGACGCAGTACTTCTTCGTCAGCGCCGCGTCGTCGACGTTCCCCGCCGCCTCCATCGCCTTGCGGTCGGCGACGACCTCGTGGGGATCGCTGAAGCCGCAGCTGTTGATGGCGGTGTGGCAGTTCTCGCAACGATCGACCCGGTCGAGCTCCGGCAGCCAGAGCTGCGTCATCTCGGTGCCCTTGTCCGCCGCCTTCGCGAGCTTCCGCTGGGCGTCGAGGACGGGCGCCTCGAGGTCGTCGAGCTTCTTCTGGAGCTCCGTGATCCGGCCCGCGAACTGGTCGAAGCGAGCCTGGGCCCGATCGCGCTCGATCGTCACCTGCGCGAGCGTCTGGTTCAGGCCGTCGACGCGCCGCTCGACCTCATGCATCGCCTTCTCTGCCTCGGGGAGTTCGTCCTTCATCTCCTCGTGGACCGCGTGCTTGTACTGATAGTAGGCGGCGTCGAGGTCGCTCTTCGCGAACTTGACGTTCTGCTCGGACTCCGAAACCTTGATGTCGAGCCGGTCGAGATCGGCCTGCGCCTTCTCGTAGGGTGCGCGCTTCGCGGGATCGCGAACGGCCGCCTCGGCCTCGCCGAGCTGCTTCTTCAGCTCCGCGACCTCGTCCGCGTGCGTCTTGTACTCCGCCTGGGCGACCGAGAGGTCGTGCTCGGTCTTCGGCACGAGGTACTTCGAGACGAAGACGTCCTGGTACTGCTTCCAGGGGCGCCGGCCCACGAACTCCTCGTAGAACGCCCACGCCGTGCTGAGGGCGATGAGCGTCGACAGGACGAAGAAGGCGAGGCTCAGATTTTGTCGTTCGACCGGCTTACCCACGGTGGCTACCCTCTCTCGAAGAAGACGCGCGGGCCCGGTGACGGATCGGCCCTCTGCCGAGCGTCAAATGTTGATCACGTTGGGGACGACCATGATGTACTTCACGGCAAGCGTCCAACGCAGGACCATCTTCACCACGATGCCGAGCTCGGTGAAGAAGAGGAACGACACGATGCCGTAGCGGACTGCCCCGAGCTCCCTCATCCAGGGCCTGTCACGCAGGAGCCACCAGACGGCCGGAATGAGGCTGAAGTAGGCGCCGACGAGGGCCATGCCGACGAGCATCTGCCCAATCTCGGTCCGCGCTCCGAGGAGGTAAGGCAGGTCGACGTTCGTCATGGCGACGACCTTGTGCGGATCCCAGTAGGCGCCCGGCAAGAAGAAGTTCCAGCCCGGGCCTCGAAAGAAGACGCCGATGACGATCTGCACGCACCAGAGCGCGAGGAACCCGAAGAGGAAGGTCCCCATCGCGAACTTGCGCTCCTTCCAGGTGTAGTAGCCGTTTCCCTTCGGGTTGATGTCCACGTAGGGGATGACCATCAGGCCGACGATGATGAGCGACGGCGCAACGACGCCCGCGAACCAGGGATCGAAGTAGACGAGCATCTCCTGGAGGCCGAGGAAGTACCAGGGCGCCTTCGACGGATTCGGCGTCTTGGTCGGGTTCGCGGGCTCCTCCATCGGCGCGTCGATGGTGATGGACCAGATGAGCAGGCCGAGGATCAGCACGCAGCCCGCGATGAATTCGGCGCGGACCAGGTACGGCCAGGTGTGCACCTTGTCGGGCAGCTCCGAGAGCGCGGCCGCGCGCCTCTTGCCGGCCGTGACCTTGATCTCCTCGGCCTGTAACCCGCTGTCGATCGGAGCCAAACTCTCAGCCATGGCGACTCCTCGAATGGAGAGTTGCGCGGAGGATCTAGAGCGGCCCGCTGATCCCGCCATCCTTCCGGATGCGCCAGAAGTGCAGGATCATCAGGATGCTCGCGATGATGGGGATGAAGATGCAGTGGAGGACGTAGAAGCGCAGCAGGGTGGGCGCGCCGACCAGCGTGCCCGCGGTGAGGAAGGAGCGCGCGTCGTAGCGCGCCGTCATGCCGAGCTGCGGGCCGAAGGGACCCTGGTGGCCGAGGAGCGGCGTCGCGCGGGCCATGTTGGTGCCGACGGTCACCGCCCAGATGGCGAGCTGATCCCAAGGCAGCAGGTAGCCCGTGAACGAGAGCAGGAGCGTGAGCACGAGCAGGTTGACGCCGACGACCCAGTTGAACTCGCGAGGCGGCTTGTACGACCCGGTCATGAAGACGCGCAGCATGTGGAGCCAGATGAAGAGCACCATGCCGTGCGCCGCCCAGCGGTGCATGTTCCGCATGAGGAAGCCGAAGGGCACGTCGAAGTCGAGGTACTTGACGTCCCAGTAGGCGTATTCCTGCACGGGCCGGTAGTAGAACATCAGCACGACGCCCGTGACGACGGTCACGAGGTAGAGCAAGAACGTGAGCCCCCCCGCGCACCAGGTGTGCCGATAGCGGATGCCGTGGCGACGGGTCTTCGAGGGGTGCAGGTGCAGCCAGACGTTCGCCGAAACCTGCAAGACGCGGTTTCGGGGCGAGTCCTCGTAGCCGTGGCGGAAGATCGACCGCCAGGCAGGGCTCGTGAAGAGGCGGGCGAGCGAGCTCTCCTTCTTCGAGGGGGCGCTCGGGCTCTCGGGTGGCTTCTTTGCGTCCGGCATGCGTTCGACTCCAGGGAGAGGCTGTGGGACTCAGCCGTGGAACTTGAGGAAGGAGCCCGGCTTTCCCCACTGGCCGAGCTCTTTTCGGAAGGTGATCGCCTTGTCGCAGAGGAGCTGCCCATCGTCGGCCAGCGCGATGAAGATGTGCTCCATCGGCCGTGGCGCCGGACCTTCGAAGTTCGTCCCGTCCATGTGGTAGCCGGAGCCGTGGCAGGGGCACTTGAACTTGTCCTCGCCGGCGAGCCAGCGCGGCGTGCAGCCGAGGTGGGTGCAGACGGCGAGGATCGAGAAGAGGCCGTCGGGCCAGCGGACGATCCAGCAGCGGTAGTCCTTCATCCAGCGGCTGGAGACGGTGTTGACCGTGTAGTCGGTGGGGAAGCCGGCCTTCCACTTCGTGGGAGGCTCGAACAGCACGCGGGGGAACATGAAGCGGACGAAGGCGGCTCCCGCGGCCCCGAAGCAGGTCAGGATCGCTCCCCAGCCCGCGAGGGACAGGAGCTCGCGGCGCGACCAGATGTGCTCGCCGCTCCCCTCGTCACGGATGGCTTCGGCAGGCATTTGCTCTCACCTCCAAAAGCTGACGGGCACCAAAGAACATGACGGAGATCAATGAGAGTCGCCGCTTTTTAGACCTTGGCTGCCCGGAGTGTCAAGCACTCGGGAGGGTGCCCGTCCTGCCTGCCCCTCTCGCCACCGGGAGGTTGACCGCGAGCCGTGCGCGTGGGATACGGATCGGCCATTCGGAGGCCGTGCCAATGTACTCCTGGGACAACATCTGGCTCATCGTCTCGAAGCCCGACAACATCCCCATTCTCATGCTGATCGTGGCCGTCGGCTTCTTCACCCTCTACGGCCTGCGCGACGCGTTCCGGAACGACAAGCTGATCGCCGAAGGCCGCAAGGACGAGATCCTGCGCCGCATGCAGGAGTGACGGCGCGGCCCGCGCGCGAGCGCGGGAGCCTTCGCTAGACGCGCTGTTCGGCCGCGATCTGCGGCAGATGCTTCTTCACGAGAACGAGGAGCGCGGGGCCGTCCAGTAGATCGACCGGCGCTCCCTTGGCGCTCGCCCGGGCCTCGGCGGTGAAGCTGCCCGGCGTCACGACGATCGCCTTGCCCGCCATCTCGGCGCGCGCCGCCTCGAGGGCGATGCGCACCTCTTCCTCCCCGACCTGGCCGAGCCGTGGGTGCGCGAGGCCGCGCACGTAGATGCGGGCGCCGGTGATGGGCGTCGGGTTGACCGCGAAGAGATCGACGTCCCCCCCGCGCAGCGAGCTCTGCTCGACGTCGAACTTCATCTCCGCGAGGAGCAGCGAGAGCAGCTTCTGGAACTCCTCGGGCCGCAGCCGGCCGATCCAGGCCTCCGGCCCGCCCGCGCGCGCCAGCGCCTCGCCGGGCGGCGGAGCCGCCCGCGAGATGAACGCGATGAGGACGAACCCCACGCAGAGCGCGACGAAGGAGACGATGAGGATGATCATGTCGCCTCAGCGGATGAGGTGGCGCGCTTCGGAAGCCAGCGGGCCGGTGGGCGCGAGCTTCAGATACTGCGCGACGAGTTTCTTGCCGTCCCGCCGCTTCGCCCGATCGCGCAGGAGCATCCGCCCCGCGAAGAAGTAGGCGGGCGCGAAGCTTCCATCCGCCTCCATGGCCCGGCCGAAGTACTGCGTCGCGCCCGCCTGATCCCCTGCCCCGAGGGCGAGCTTGCCGAGTTCGGTGTCCGCCTCGGCGAGCCGCGCCCCCTCGGCTCGCTGCGAAACGGCCGTGAGCTCGACCTTCGCCTTCGCCAAATCGCCCCGGGCCAGGTACTGCTTCGCGAGCGCGAAGTGGGCACCGATGTTCTCGGGATCGATCGCGAGCGCCTTCTGCCAAGCCTCGCGTGCGTGCGCGCCGTCGCCGGTCTGGGCGAAGGCGTCGCCGAGCATCACGGCGAGCCCCGCGTCCTGCGGCATCCGCGCCACCGCGTCGCGCAGCTTCGCGATGGCCTTCGCGGCGCCGCCGGGCTGCGAGAGGTAGGCGCGACCGAGCGCGGCCAGCGCCGTGGGCCGGGTGGGGTCGAGCGCGAGCGCCTTCTGGAAGAAGGCGATCGCCTTGTCGGTCTGCCCAGCGGCGAGCCGCCGCTCGCCCGCGACGATCGGCATCTCGACGCTCTTCGGGTCGAGGTCCATCGCGAGCTTCTCCTGCGCTTCAGCCTCGGCGCCCTTGCCCTCGGCCGCGAGGAGCTCCGCCTGCACGAACTTCACGAACGCCGACTGGCGCGGCGAGATCGCGCCCGCGCCGAGCTGCGAGAGGTGCGAGACGATCTTCTTCGCCCCGTCGACGTCCGGCGGCGTCGCCTGCAGCTCGAGCAGCGCGAGGCCGAGCAGGGACGGCACGTGGTCGGGGTCGACGTGGAGCGCCTGCTGGTAGAACGCGATGGCCGTCGCCTGGGAGCCGAGCCGCGCGTCGAGCTTTCCGAGCTCCGAGGTGATGCGTACGTCGGCCGGCGCGAGGTTGTGCGCGTCGATGAGGTTCTTGCGCGCCTCCGCGAGCATGCCCTCCCCCATCTGCACGATGCCGAGCGCGCCGGAGAGCAGGTCGCTGTTGTAGGAGCGCTGCCCGCCGGCCGCGTCGTGGAGCACCTCCTCGAGGAGCGCCTCCGCGCCCTTCGGATCGCCCGTGTACTCGTGGATGTAGGCGTCGGCCGCGAAGATGTAGGCGTGCGGCTGCCCCTTCTGCTTCGCGCGGGCGAGGCTGTCCTGGGCGCGCTTCAGGTAGTCCGAGCCCTCGCCGTTCTCGCCGTAGCGGAGCGCGTCGATGTAGGCGAGGTAGGCGTCGGCCGCGAAGTTCGACGGATCGAGGTCGAGGACCTCCCCCGCGAGCTTCTCGGCGGCCTGGTAACCGTCGTAGTCGTCCTTCGCGAGCTGATCCTTCGTCTGCTTGAGCAGCTTCGTGATCTCGCGGTCGCGCCGGTTCGCGTAGTTCTTGTAGACGACCCAGCCGCCGAGCCCGAGCGCGCAGAGCACGGCGAGGCCGATGCTGGTCAGGGCGCCGCGGCCCATTCCGGACGGCCGCTCGTCCTCCTCGTCATCCTCGTAGCGGGAGAGGTCGACCGGCGGGGGGCGCCGCACCGCCGCCGCGGGAGCCGTGGTTCGGGCGCCCGCGGGCTGCGCCGCCCGCGAGAGGCTCGGGACCTGGCGCTGCGGAGGCGGCAACGCCCCTTCGGGCCGGTTCGCGGGCGGAGGCAGCCGGCCCGAGGCCGCGACGGGGCCAGCCGACGGCACGAGGATCGGCGGAGCCGCGCCCCCGGCGAGGGCATGGGCCGCGGGCGCTGGGGCCGCGGGCGCTGGAGGCGGGGGCGGCGGCGCGGGCGGCCGCACGCCGAAGCGGGCCATCAGCTCCTGCACGCCGGGATCGCCGGGCGCGGCCGCGTGCGCCTTGAGGACCGTCTCGGCGCCCTGGGCCGTCTGCCCGCCCTTGAACTGCAACGCGGCGAGCATCCGCAGCGCCGGCACGTCACCCGGCTGAATCGCGAGCGCCCCCTGAAGCTCCTCGAGCGCCTTCGCGTCCTTGCCCTGCTCGGCGTAAATCCGGGCGAGCAGCAGCCGCGGCGTCGCCTCGCTCGGGCGGGCCTTGATCCCCTTCTTGCAGACGACCATCGCCTCCATGAAGCGGCCGTGCGAGAGGTAGGCCTCCGCCAGCGGGAGGAACGCCTCGGAGGTGGGATCCTGCGCGAACGCCTGTTCGAGCGACGCGATTTCGGACGCCGACGGCTTCACGCCGCCCGCGGGATTGGCCATTGGGGCGCTCCTGAGGCGTTATGGTTCGATAAACCCTGGAAACCCTTACCAATACCCGAGTCTGGGCAGAGGGGCAAGACGTTCGCCCGGCCCCGCTGCCGTCGATGGGTCGCCGCTGCTTCGCGGACGCGAGGACGCGAGGCCCGAAAGGCCCCAAAGGGGGGAGGCTACTTCTTCGTCGCCTCGAGCTTCGCCCGGAAGAGATCGCCGAGCGTCCCGAGCTTGCCCGGCTTCTGCTTCGGGCCCGGCGGCGGTCCGCTCCGCTCGCGGCGGGGCCGTTCGCCCCGCGGCCCCCCGGCGGTCGCCTCCCCCTCCGCGGCGGCGCCCGCCTTCGCGGCCGGCGGCCTCGGACGGCGCGGGCCGCGCGGCTTTCCGTCGGCGCCCGGGCGACCGGGACGAACCCGATCGCTCGCGGCGACGAGCGCCTTCTCGGCGAGGTAGCTCTCGAGCGTGCCGCCCTCCTCGATCTTTTTCGCGGCGAGCCTCGAGAGCCGGATGCGCGGCGTCGGCTCGGTCTCGATCTGGAGCACCGCCGCCGCGATCTTCGTGCCCTGAGGGAAGGCCTCCTCGAGCTTCTGGTCCTTCTCGAGCCCGGCCTCGCTCACGTGGATCATGCCGCGGCCGCCGTGCTCGAGCTTCACGAAGAGGCCGTAGGGCTCGAGCCGGTCCACCGTCGCCTGCACGACCTCGCCGACCTCGTAGCGCTCGTGCGGCTTCTTCTTCGCGAGCTCGCGCCGCTCCTTCGCCTTCTGCCGCTTCTCGCGGTTCGCCTCGCGCCGCCCGGCGCGCTCGGCCTCGGCCGCCTCTGCCTCTTGCTCGGTGGGCGTCCGCTTGAGCGCGATCCGCTTCTTCTCGCGGTCGACCGAGAGCACCTCGACCTGAATCTCGTCGCCTTCCTTGACCACCTCGGACGGCCCCGAGATCCGCTTCGGCGAGAGGGCGGAGAGATGGACGAGGCCGTTGATCCCCGGCGCGATCTCGACGAAGGCGCCGTACGGCTGGAGCTTCACCACCTTGCCCGCGAGCTTCGCCCCCTCGGCGAGCCCCGCCGCAAACTGGTCGAAGGCCGACGGCTCGAGCGCCTTGCGTGAGAGCGAGATCCGATCGCCCTTCCCCGGCTCGCGCTTCACCTCGAGGACCACGACCTCGATCTCCTGCCCGACCGAGACGACGTCCTGCGGGTGCGTGCCCCGCTCGCGCGTCAGCTCCGAGACGTGGACCAGCCCCTCGAGGCCGCCGATGTCCACGAAGGCGCCGAACTCGCGGATCGAGGTGACCTTCCCCTTGAGCAGCGCCCCCGGGACAGCCCGCTTCCGCGCCTCGGCGACGCGGGCGTTCGATTCGGCCTCGAGGAGGGCCCGGCGCGAGAGGAGGACCTCGCGCTCCAAGACCTCCTTGACGAGGAACTTGAGCGTCTCGCCGACGAGCTTCCCGGGGTTCTCGGAGTGGCGCACGTCGATCTCGGCGCGCGGGCAGAGCGCGAGGATGCCCCCGCCGAGGTCGACGTCGAGGCCGAGCGAGCCGCGCTGCGCGACGACCCTGCCCTCGACGGGAAGCTTCTGCTCCTGCGCCTCGCGGAGGAGGTCGAGCGGCGTCGGGCCGGGCGCGGGCTCGGCCGGCGCTTCGGCGGGCTCGGGGGCGGCGGCGGCCTGCGGCTTCTCCGCCTCCGCGACGGGGGGCTGCTCGGAACCGGCGACGGGCTCGTTTTCGGGAGTGGACATGGCTCAGCGGTAGCGGGCGAGCTGGAGCGGCGTCGCGAGGAAGCCGCCGGTCTCGCGGGCGGGAGCGGTGGCGAGCTGCCGCATCGCGCGGACGACCCCGGGTTGCTGCGGCACGCTCGCGCTCTCGAGCGTCCAGGCCATGCCGATCCCCGGCACGTCGGCGCCCGCGAGCAGCACCGGCGCCGCCTCGAGCTCGCCCCAGGCCCGGTCGACGACCTTGCGCAGGAGATGCTCGCCGTAGTTCGTCACCTCGGTGTCCTCGTTGACGACCAGGATCCGGCGGGTCTTGTGGACCGAGCGGAGGATCGCCTCGAGATCGAAGGGAACGAGCGAGCGGAGGTCCAGGACGTCGAACGAGAGCCCCTCGGCGCGCAGCTCGTCCGCCGCCTTCTGGCAGACGGGCGCGAGCCGGCCGTAGGTGACGACGGTCGCGTTCTTGCCCTCGCGCACGAGCTTCGCCTCGCCGATCGGCACGCGGTAGGGCTGCACGTCCGGCCACTGCGGCTTCCACTGGGTCCGGTCGCCGAGCGGCGCGTCGATGAGGGCGTGCAGCTCGCGCGCGTCCTCGGGCTCGCCCGGGATGAGCTCGTCGCCCTTGGTGCGCAGGAGCACCTTTGGCGGCAGGAAGAGCACCGGGTTCGGATCCTCGATGGCCGAGATCAGGAGGCCGTAGGCGTCGAGCGGCGTGGACGGCATCAGCACCTTCCAGCCCGGGACGTGCGAGATGATGCTCTCGATGCTGTGCGAGTGGTAGAGCGAGCCGTGAATGCCGCTGCCCACCGGCGTCATCACCACCATCGGCAGCTGGAAGTCTCCGTGAGAGCCCCAGCAGGCGTTGCCCGCGAGCTTGAGGAGATCGATGGCGTTGAAGATGTAGTCGCAGAACTGGATCTCCGCCACCGGCCTGCGGCCCGTCATGGCGATGCCCATCGCCATGCCGAGGATGCCGCGCTCGTCGAGCGGCGTGTTCCAGGCGGTCCGGAGCCCCTGCGTGCAGGTGAAGACCCCGCCGAGCGGCGGCCCCACGTCCTCGCCGAAGACGTCGGTGACGCCGAGCCGCTCCTCGCCGTAGTGGAGGGCGAGCCGGATCGCCTGCGCCATGTTCGCCATCGATCAGCCCTCCGTCCTCTCGCCCGTCGTTCGGCCGGCGTGGCCGACGGATCCGTCCGTCTCCGCGTAGACGTGGCTCCAGATGTCCTCGGGCGGCGGGAAGGGCTCCTCGCGCACCTGCGCGAGCGCCGCCTTCGCCTCCTGCCGGTACTTCTCCCAGACCGCCTTCGCCCGCTCCTCCGAGAGCAGCCCGCGCGCGGCGAGCTTTCCCTCCCACTCGGCGATGCAGTCGCGCTCGTCCACCCGCGCCGCGCCCGACGACGAGCTGTGGCCGTACAGCCGGCTCACGTTCGCTTGCAGGCAGAACGGCTTGCGCTCCTTGCGGATGTAGGCCATCGCCTCCGAGAGCGCCTGCCAAGACGCCTCGGGGTCGTTGCCGTCCACGAGCGCTCGGCGGATTCCGAAGGGCTCGGCCCGCTTCGAGATGTCCTGCAGGTGCCACTGCTCGGTCGACGGCGTCGAGATGCCGTACTTGTTGTGGTCGACCAGGATGAGGACCGGCAGCTCCTGGCCGGGGCGCGAGGACCAGTTGAGGCAGGTCGCGAAGTCGCCCTCGGCCGCGCCGGCGTCCCCGCCGTTCACGATGGTGATCCCCGTGCCCCCCTCGCGCTTCTGCACCCGGGCGGTGCCGGGCGCCATCGCGTACTGCACCTCGATGGTCGGCGAGACGGGGACGACGTTCCAGGCGTGGACCGAGAAGTGGTTCACGAAGTTGCGGCCGCCCGAGTAGGGATCGGTCGCGACCGATCGCATCTGGCGAATGCTGTCGATCATCTGCGCGCCCATGGCCACGAGGATCGCGCTCGAGCGGTAGTGCAGATGCAGGTAGTCGTGGGCCGGCCCCTCGCCCTTGTCGACGAGCAGCCCGAGCGGAACGTTGAACGCCTCCTCGCCCGGACCGCCGATCCAGAAGTAGCCGTCGCCCGACTTGGTCATCGAGATGAGCGTCTCCTCGAGGACGCGCGACTTGACCATCAGGTCGTGAAGGCGGAGCTGCAGCTCCGGCTCGAGCTTCGAGTCCTGCGTGGAGGGCGGCATCGGTCGACTCCTCGCCATGGCGGCCGTCCCAATACAACGGGCGCGAGACGGGCGCAACGCTTCCCGACCTCGGGCGCGGGGAGCGACCGCCCGCCGGCGCGGCCGGCCCCCGGGAGGGAGAGCCGACGGCGCTACTCGGCGTAGATCGCGGCGCTCTGGAGCGGGTTGCCCGGGCCGGTCCCGAAGCCCCCCGCGACGAGGAGCTCGCCGGAGGGGAGCAGCGCGGCGGCGGCGTCGTACCGCGCGTCGCCGACCGAGCCCGCCCCGTCCCAGCTCCCGCTCGCCGGATCGTAGATCTCCGCCGAATCGAGGCTTCCGCAGGCATCGCCGTCACAGTTGTAGCCCCCGAGCACGAGGAGCTTCCCCGAGGGCAAGAGCGCGGCCGAGTGGTAGCCCCGATCGGTCCCGAGGTCACCCGTGCCCGCCCAGCCGCCGCCCGCCGCGCCGCTCGCGGGATCGAACAGCTCGACCGCCGCGATCCCGTTGCCCGAGCCGTCGAGCCCCCCCACCGCCGCGACCTTCCCGGTTTGGAGCAGCGTCGCCGTGGCGGCGTAGCGCGCGGTGGCGAGCGGGGCGCTCGCGCTCCAGCTCCCCTTCGCGGGGTCGTAGAGCTCGCAGCTCGCGAGCGCGCTCGGAACGCCGCCGGTCCCGCCGCAGGCGAGCACGCTCCCCGACGGGAGGAGCGTCGCGCTGTGGGCCTCCCGCGCCGTCGCGAGGGGGCTCGCCGCGCTCCAGCGCCGCCGCGCCGGGTCGTACCACTCGGCGCTCGCGAGGGCGTTGCCGTTCACATCGGTCCCGCCCGCGACGAGGACGCCGCCCGTCGGCAGAGGGCTCGCGGTGTGGGAGGCGCGCGCCGTGGCGAGCGGTCCGGCGGCGGTCCAGCTCCCCACCGAGGGGCCGCAAGCCGCCGCGGCGAGGCTCGCGAGGGCGGCGAGCCGGCGCGCGCCCAGGCCCTCAAGGCGCACGAAAGCCCTCCGCGCCCACCCGCCCGCCGAGCTTCTCAGCGAAGTCCAAGAGGAGCTCCTGCAACTGGTAGGTCGCGCTCGCGTTGCCCGGGGCCGCAAGCTCGCTCGACTCGGAGCGGAAGAGGTCCCAGAGGAAGCGCCGCCCCGACCGATCGTAGCCCACGATCTCCGCGAAGACCTCCACCCGGGCGACCTCCGGGGCGGAGCCGTCCTCCGAATGGCTCCACTGCCAGGGCACCAGGATCACGCGCAGGAGCGCGTCCGCGTCGAGCCGCCGGGCCGCGGCGCGCAGGGCGGCCGAGCTCGGCTCGGGCGGTCCGGGCGCGATGGCGAGCAGGGAGCTCTTGGAGAACGGGGATGAGATCGTCATCTCCGTCGCGTCGGGGCCGAACGAGAAGTCGTCGCAGAGGTTCGGCGGCGCGCTCGGGCCGAGCGGAAGGCCGGCCGGGCCCGCTTGCGGCGGGAGCTCCCCCCGCGCGACCGGCTGGATCTCCGCGGTCCCCTCGAGCCCGTCGAGGAAGGCCCGGAAGAGCTCGCCCCGGTCGGCGCCGCCGACGGGGGGCGCCACCGCGTCGGAATCCCCGGCGGAGGCCTCGTGGCAGCAAAAGGTGCCATCGCTCCTCTGGTCCAGCGAGCGGCCGTCCGCCTCGGCGAGGTAGAACTGCAAGAAGGCCAGCCGGCTCGTGGGCGGGAGCGGCCGCAGGATCGGCCCTCCGCAGGCGGCCGCGGCCAAGAGGCAGGCCTCAGCGAAGCGGCGTGTAGGGGCTGCTTCATCTTGATGGTAGCTCAGGGTCACGAGGGCGCCGCGAAAGAGGCCCGAGGCGTCGGCTTCGGCGCAGAGCCCCAGGCCGTACCGGCCGAAGTCGAGCCTGCGCTCGAAGCCCACTCGAAAGAGGACGTCGCCCTGGATCCCGAGGGAGAACGCGCTCGTCTATCCCGCCGAGTCCCGAAGCCCCGGCCCGTTCAGAATGAGCCACGCCGGCTCGACGTCGCCGTAGACGTCGTAGAAGCGGCTCGCGTCGAAGCGAAGCTCGAGCGGCGAACCCATCAGCAACGGCATGTCGAATGAGCCCAGCCCCGTCTGCCCCCGGTAGTCGCCGGCGTGGAACGGCCAGTCGTACGGCCCGAGCGGCGCGGCGCTGCCGACGCCGGTCCGCAGGTCGGCGAGCAGCCCCAGCCAGAGGCTCGGCGCGAGCTGAAAGAGTGCGCCCCAGCGCAGGCCCAGCTCCCCGAGGAGAGTGCTGCCGCGGACGTTCTGAAGCACGACGCCGTCGAAGGCGTCCCCGCAGGGAGGCGCGAGGCAGTCCGTCTGCTGGAGCTGCATCGGGGCCGAGAGCTGCTCGACGCCCGTGTCGATCTCCCCGACGACCCCGACGTGGGAACAGCCCGCGGCGGCGGCGAGGCCGATGAGGGAGGCGACGTTCAGTGCCGAGCGCATCGGCTCCATTCGACGCCGGGCGCGGTCGCGGATTCAAGCTCCACCGTTCGCGTCAGGGCGCGGCCGCCGGCGGCTTGAACAGGAAGACGTTCGTCTCGGTCGTGCTGACCGCGACGAAGACGTTGCGTCTCGGGCTGTAGCGGAATCGGCCGAACGTGCCGTTCGACGCCGGCGGCCCGGGGAGGTCGCCCTGCCCCTGGACCCTGGTCCACGCCCACGTCGCCGGGTTCAGGAAGTAGAGCTGCTGCCCGCCGTTCCACCAGACGAAGCGGTCGATCGCCGGATCGTAGGCCATCCCCGCCTCGGACGGCAGCGGCGCCGCGAGGCCCGTCGCCGCGACCGTCGTCAGCCCGCCGTCGGCGAGCTGGTACGTCTCGAGCTGCTGCCCGTCGGAGGTCACCACCAGCACGTCGCGCGTCGTGTCGACGTCGGCGGAGGCGTAGTACCCGTAGACGGCGCCGCTGTTGAAGTCCTGCCCTTCGCCGGGCCAGACGGTCCAGGCGTCGGCGATGGGGTCGTACCGGCTGAGGTCGTGGGCGCCGAGGTACCAGATGCGCCCCTGACCGTCGGTCGCGCTGGTGCCGTAGAAGTCGTCCACGTTGTCGGCGCTCCGGATCCAGACGCCGGCGTCGAAGTCGAAGCCGTCGACCCGCGCGGTGCCGGTCTGGCCGCTCGGGAAGAGCGCCCCGCCGCCGAGCAGGTAGAAGCGGCCGGTGGCCGGGCTGAAGGCGACGTTCCCGTAGGTGTGGCGGCTGCGCGGCTGCTGCGGGTCGAGCTGCGGCGTGATGGCCGGATCGTCGCAGCGCGCGGGATCGAGGTAGCCGGTCGGGGTGAGCCACTCGTTCGGGATGCAGAGCGAGGCGGCCCGCGGGTAGAGCCCGCAGTCCTCGACGCGCTTGTCCGAGAAGACCGGGGCGGCGCTCTGGCCGTCCATGCCGTTCGGGAGCTCCGTCCAGCGGCGCCAGCTCGCGGTCCCGAGGTCGAAGCCGAAGAGGTCGTTGTAGTACGAATCGGAGTGGCCGCCGCCGGCGACGATCAGCCGATCGGCCACCGGATCGAAGGCGCCGCCGCTCCAGGCGTCCATGACGGCCC
This sequence comes from Myxococcales bacterium, assembly GCA_021783235.1. Taxonomy (GTDB): domain Bacteria; phylum Myxococcota; class Myxococcia; order Myxococcales; family JAKAPL01; genus JAJXUD01. The sequence continues at coordinate 28,309 of JAJXUD010000053.1, forward strand.
CGCACAGGTAGTGATCGTACGGCTGCGGGCAGACCTGGGCCATCTGCGTGCAGGGGAGCTCCTTCCACGATCCCGGCGCCATCGCGGCGATGACCGCGTCGACGTCGCTCGTGGCGCCGGCGTCCGGCGGGCAGAGGAACGGCACGCCGGAGTCCACGGGCGGGCCCGCGTCCGGAAGGCCGGCCGGACTGACGCCCGGCTGCGGGATGCAGTCGCCCGCGTCCACCGCCCCCGCGTCCCCGAGGCCCGCGTCCCCGAGGCCCGCGTCCGTCGTCCCAGCGTCCCCGAGGCCCGCGTCCGTCCAGCCCGCGTCCATCGTCCCGGCGTCGGGCGTCCCGGCGTCCCCGGGCCCCGCGTCGAGTCCTCGGGAGGCCGGGCCCGGGCAGCCGGCGGCCAGCGCGACGACGAGGGCCCACGACCATCGCTCCCTTCGCCTGCTCGAAGCGAGGCTGGCGCGCCTCAAGCGCGCCTCCCGCCCGCTCCGGCGCGACGCGCGCGGAGTGCGAGCAGCGCGGCGACGAGGAGGAGGAGGCCCGCCTCGCCCGCGGCCCCCGAGGAAGCGCCGCCCCCGACCCGGCAGCCGCAGCCGCCCGAGGCCGCCGGCGGCGCCTTCGCCGCGCCGCCCCCATCTTCGGTGGCACCGGCGTCACCCGCGCCGGCGCCGCCGTCGGGGGCCGCTCCGGCGTCGCTCGAAGTGCCCGCGTCGCTCGAGCTCCCGGCGTCGGCGGGGGCTGGGCCAGCGTCGGCCGCTGGTCCCGCGTCGGCCGTCAGGCCGTACTCGTAGGCGCCGATGTCGATGGCCGCCCCCACCACCGTGCGGGGCATCGAACCGAGCGGCTGGACGTACTCGAACGCCGGGGCGAGCGACTGGCCGCCGTTGCTCCCGGGCGCGCTGCCCCGGTCGATGCAGGGCGAGCCCGCCTCGAGCTCGACGTCGTAGCTCGCCACGTCGACGAACTTCGGATCGCCCATGGTCGCGCTGTCGAAGTTGGTCGTGAGCACGGCCGAGGCCTGCCCCGAGATCGTCCCGCCGTTGTAGAAGATGTCGTTCTCGAGGAGCGCCGGGGTCGAGGTGGCGTCCACGACGAAGGTGCCGCTGCCGAGGTCGTTCAGGATCGTGTTGTTCACCACGAAGAGGTGGGTGTCGTAGCCGCTCGGCGTCCCCTCCTCCCCGAAGGTCACGATGGTCGGGTTCTGCGTGGTGGCGCTCTGCTCGATGACGTTGCCGATGACGTACGCCGTGCCGCCGTTCGGCAGGTCGACCTCGTAGCTCGCCGTCCCGCCGTCCTCGTCGGTGATCCGGTTGTAGAGCACGAACGTGCTGTAGGCGCGCGACTTCAAGAGGTGGCCGACGTTGCCGTGGTGCGAGTAGGAGAACTGCATCGTGAAGCTCGCGAAGTCGCCGATGTAGACGTTGTGCGAGTAGCCGTCGCCGGCGCCGTTGTGGGCGAGCTCGGAGTTCTCGATGAGGATCGTGCCCGTATCGGGGGTCGCGGGCTGGCCCAGGATGCCGTCCTGGTTGTCGTGGATGTAGCAGTTCCTCACCGTGAGGTTCAGCCCCTGGTGGCGAATGCCCGCGCCGTTGTTTCCGGAGGAGGCCGAGATGGCCGCGCCCGAGAGCTCGAAGTTCTCGATGGTGGCGCTCGCGCCCCCCTCGATGGTGAAGATGCCCTTCTGCTCTGCCGGCGTGACGCCCGTCAGGTCGATCTTCGCCCGGCCGTGGATCCCGCGGACGGTGAGGCCGTCGGTGGTCCAGGCGCAGCTGTCGCCGTCGTAGCTGCCCGCCGCGTCGACCTCGATGACGTCGCCCGGCTGCGCGGCCGCGATGGCGTCGCACGGCTTCGCGTAGCTCTGACCGGGGCCGACCTCGAGGGTGCTGGCCCAGGCGGCGGGCGCGCCGAGGAGCAGCGCGGTGAGCGTGAAAACGATTCGTCGGTGCATGGCTCTCTCCGGATCTGGCGCTGCCTTGGGGTGACCTTCGGGGTGACCTTCCGCCGCGCCGCTCACGGCCCGCAGCCGGCCGTGTGCTTGTAGAAGGTCACGTCGTCGTTCGGACCGTTGACGAGGATGAAGACGTTGTACTTCGGAATGTAGCGAAATCGCCCGTAGACGCCGTTCTGCGAGGGGGCGGCGAGCGCGCCCACCGCGCTCTTCGTCGTCCAGACCTTCTTCGAGAGGTCGAGCACATACGGCGCCCCCCCCTTCCAGGCGACGAGCGCGTCGGCGCGGGGATCGTAGTCGACTCCGGGCGCGTCCGCGCCGATCACGTCGCCCCCGCCCGTCTGGATGACCTCGTTCGGATAGAGCTGGCCCAGGGTGGACGAGCCCGCGGCCTGCCCGGAGTTGTCGAACGCGCCGCCGCCCGTGGTGATCCAGTCGTCGGTGACGATGCGGTTCGCGCCGATGTCGAAGACGAAGTAGTCGCCCTGCCCGAAGGTGAAAAAGAGGTGCCGCTGGGTGTCGACGGCGGCCGTCTTGTCCCCGCCCTCCTCGTAGCGCGGCCACTCCGGCGGAGAGCCGAAGTCCTGGACGATCGCCCAGCTGTTCGCGTCGTAGTCGTACACCGACAGCCCTCCGGAATCCTGCATGAAGACCTTCCCGGTCGCCGGATCGTACGCGCTCGCCGCGGAGTACATGAAGCCCGAGGCCCCGGAGTCGAACGAGCCCGCCGGCAGCATGTTCGTCCAGCTCTGCGTGTCGAGGTCGAGCGTCCAGGTGAGAGTGGGGACCCCGGGGCAGTTGCCGGTGCCCGCGATGCCGCCACCCCAGCTCCAGAATCGGTTCGCGTGGGTGAGGTAGGCGAGCCCGTCGTAGGTGTGGCGCGACGCAGGCTTGCCGTCGAAGTAGGGGTCCTTGCAGACGTCGCTGCTCGTCGTCACGTCCGACGGCGTCGTCTCCCGCTTCCAGAGGAAGGTCGCGGGATCGAAGCTGTAGACCTCGTTGCCCCAGTAGTCGGCGTGGCCACCGCCCCAGATCAGCATCTTGTCGTGGACCGGATCGTAGGCGCCGCCGGACCAGGCGATGATGACGGCGGCGCAGCCGTCCGTCGCCGACCAGGGCTGCCCCTCGAGGCAGACGCCCGATCCCAGAAACGAGCTCCCTTTGACGTCGTACCAGCTGTCCGCGGGGAGGTTGACGAGGAGCTGCTCGTCGGCGGAGAGGACGCCGCTGCCGCACGAGGCGACGCCGCCATCGGCGGCCGCGCCCTGCCCCGCGTCGACCTGGCCTCCCGCGTCGAGGGCGCCGCCGGGCGCCCCGCCGTCGATCGGAGCGCCGGCGTCCGCCGCGGGGCCAGCGCTCTTCCCGCACGCGGCGAGCCCGAGGAGCAGGGCGGCGAGCGCGAGCAGCGGGCGCCGAGGGCTCCACTCATCTTGCCGCCATCCGACACAGCCCATGATCTCGACCCCTCTCCTCTCGGAAGCTCCGTTGACAATTGCAACATCGAAGCCAAACGCTCTGCCGTGGCGGCGCCGTGCCCGCTGCGACCTCCGCGATGGCCGCCAGCCCGAGTGTGGTCTCGACCCCACGGAAATGTGGGGGCTTCGCCCCCCAGTCGGGCGGCCCCACGCCGGAGAATGCCCCCGACGGCGCCGGGGCATCCGGTACTCCGCCTCGACGACCTCTTCAAGAGATCGACCAGGGCGAAAAGAGGCCCCGAGGAGCGCTGCTGCTCTCCCCGGGGCCCCCGTTCCCTGCTACTGCCCTGCCGGGCCGGACTGACCCGTGGTTCCCACCGGGCTGATCTTCTTCCCGTCGGGCCCCAGAATCAGCGTCGGCGTCGGCGCCGAGCCCATGAGCCTCTTCTGCTTCTTGCTCATGGTCCCGTGCTTCTCCCGCGTCAGCTTGGCCTTCGCGGCGCTGAGCGCAAGCTGCTCGGCGCTGCGCGGGGCCCGCCGCTTCGGCGGGGCGATCCCGAACTTCGACAGCAAGGGATTCCCCTTGCCGAGGAGCTGGATGATCGCGGCCCGGATCGACTTGGACCGATCCCGAATCCCTGGGATCGCCCCGTGGAGCGCCGCTCGGGCCTGCTTCTCCTTCGCGACCGCGTCCGACAACGCCGTGAAGAGCGCGAGGTCGTCCGCGAGCTCCTGGGAGAGCTCCTGCTGGCTCTCCGTCTTGCCGTCGACCGGGAATTGCGTCCCCGCGGGGATCGAGCCGTCGACCCCGCCCTTCAAGAGCGTGATCTCGAGCTCGAGCCCCTTCGGCGCGATCTGCTGCACCGATGGGCTCGCCGTTCCGTTCGTCTGGTTGCTCGCCATCTCTTTCACCTCCTCTCCGGCCGACGTCTCAGGCCTTCACTGAGAGAGGGGTCCGCTCGCGCCGAAAGCGTGACGAGAACTCGAAAACAATCGTGCAACCGGCCGTCTCGACGGAGGAACCGCCGCTCACGAAGCCGGTGGCGCTCGATTCCAAGCTCGAATCGATCGGTACGAGCCTCGAAGCGACCGATCGATCGCTGGAAGCGGCCTCCACGAGCCTCGAAGCGATCGATTGATCGCTCGAAGCGGCCTTCACGAGCCTCGTACCGACCGGTTGATCGCTGGAAGCGGTCTCCACGAGCCTCGTACCGACCGATTGATCGCTCGAAGCGACCTCCACGAGCCTCGTAGCGACCGGTTGATCGCTCGAAGCGGTCTCCACGAGCCTCGTACCGACCGATTGATCGTTGGAATCGGCCTCCACGAGCCTCGTACCGACCGGTTGATCGCTCGAAGCGGCCTCCACGAGCCTCGTACCGACCGATTGATCGTTGGAATCGGCCTCCACGAGCCTCGTACCGACCGGTTGATCGTTGGAAG
>JAJXUD010000113.1 GCA_021783235.1 Myxococcales bacterium
CCTACGGCCTGCGCGATGAGGAGTACCTCCGCCTCAAGGTTCTCACCTGCGTGCTCCCGGCCATCTGAGCTACCAAGCTGAGCCCAAGTTGAACCCGGAATGAACCCACTCGATCACGCGATGAGCCCAAAAAGGTAGATACGCTCGGGTCGATAGGCTTCGGTGAGGCGACGCACCAATTCCGCGACGACAGGATCGTTGGAAGTCGGAGGCCGCACGAAGCCATGGTAGGAGGGCTCCGAAGGAAAGGCCAGAGCCGGCCTGCGGTGGGGACTCTCCCCCAAGGTCGAGCGCGTCCTCGCCCGCCTGGCCCGCGGCGAGAGCAACCGCGCCATCGCCAAGCGGCTCGGCTACGCCGAGGGAACCGTCGAGCTGTAACTGAGCAAGATCCTCGCCCGCGCCGGCGCCGAAGGCCGCGCCGCGCTGCTCGCGAAGCTGTTCACCGAAGGGTAGGGCGAGGGCTCGCCCGCCGACCGGAACTGAAACACGCTCCGCGGATCGCGGCCGAAGGTACGCGCGGCGGTGGCGAGGCAGTCGCTCTCCCAGCGGCCTGATTCCTTCTCTTGCGGGCGGGCCAGCGAAGCCCCCACCGATGTCAGGGTTTCCCTACTGTCGACCGAGCCGCCTCGTCTCTAGGCTCGGCTCCGTGATCGCTTTCACAGCTCTCGACACGGTGGCCAGCGCGTCAGGCCGCGTCGATTTGCCCCGCCCGGCGCTCGACGCCGTGCTCACCGATCTGCGTCGCGGCGTCGACGCCAATCCAGCCGCGGTCTGGGCCCGCGCGCCCGGCGAACCGCTATGCCTCGAAGTGCCCCGTTGACCTTCCAGGAGTGACCATGACGACCCTGCGACTCGGAGCCTGCGGCGCTCTTCTCCTTCCGGCAGTGCTGGCCGCCTGCCGGTCGTCGTCCCCCAAGCCCAGCTGCACGCCCGGGCAGGTCGCGAGCTGTCCCTGCGCCGGCGGAGGCCAGGGGGTTCAGAGCTGCAGCGCCGGCGGGAGCGGCTACGGGCCTTGCCAATGCGGGGGGAGCAGCGCCGGCAGCTCCAGCGGCGGCTCCGGTTCGAGCGGCAGCTCCGGGGGCACGAGTTCGGGCGGCGGATCGAGCGGCAGCAGCGGCGGGGTCGTGGGGACCGCGAGCGGTCCGGTGGGCGCCGACGGCGGCGTGGTGACGCTCGGCAGCGGCGCCTCGGCCGCCAGCGTGACCGTGCCCGCGGGCGCCGTCAATTCCGCCCAGACGCTCACGATCACGCAGACGAATCTGCCCTGCCCGACGGGCTTCACCTGCTACTCCCCCGTCTTCCAGTTCGGCCCCTCCGGCACGACCTTCCAGAAACCCGTCACGGTCTCGCTCCCCTTCACGGGCAACCAGCAGCTCGCGACGCTCTTCTGGTCCTACCCGAACGCCACCGGCTACCAGCGCGTGGGCGGCCTGCCGAGCGGCACGGCCGTCACCGGCAACGTGAGCCACTTCTCGACCGGCTTCATCGCCGACGGCGTGAACTACTCGCAGGCGGCCGACACCTCCTGCGTGCAGACGGTCGGCCTCTCCGGCCGCTACACCGGCGAGACCCCTGCCCAGCTCGACGCCGGGGTGGGCTGCGTCTCGAACTGCGCCGATGGGGGGTGCCAGACCGGCTGCCCGACCGCGGTCTACCCGATGGTGGCGAGTAACGGCGACGGCGGCTCGGTCGGCTTGGGCTCGGCCGTGGCGCTCTTCTTCAATGTGCAGGACTGCCAGGGTCGCCCGGTCACGAACCTCGACGCCGGCTCCTTCACGGTCCTCGAGAACGGTGCGCCGCTCTCGGTCGAGGCCCAGACGACGGTGTTGCCCACGAACGGCGTGACGGTCTTCGCCGAGCTGGTGCTCGACGTCTCCTCGCACACCGACGCCCTGAGGGCCCAGATGTTCCAGGGGGCCGAGAACTTCGTGAATCAGATCCAGGTGACCGACCACCTGCCGGTGGCCATCGGCATCGAGACCTTCGCCGGAGAGGCCACGATCGCCGAGCAGCTCGCGCCCACGCTCGACACCGCGGCGATCCAGGCGAAGCTCCAGGCGCTCACGACGTTCGTCGACCCCGACGTCAACTCGACGAACCTCTACGGCGCCGTCGTCCAGTCCTTCGCCCACTTGGACCAGGTCGAGGCGAGCTTCGAGCAGCGCAATTACGGCGGGGCCTTCGCCGTCGGCTTCCCGCTCCTCTTCACCGACGGCCTCGACACCGCCGGCTACGACACGCAAGCCCAGGCCGTCGCCGCCGAGCAGGGCGACTTCAAGAACCAGCTCCTCGCCGTCGCCCTCCAGGACTCGAGCGACTACAACCTCGCCGCCCTCGCCGCCCTCACCTATGGCGGCCAGACGCTCATCAACTCCCCGAACCCCACCGTCGCCGAGTCCCGCGAGTTCCCCTACCTCGCGACCTACATCGCCGGCGAGGTGAGCGGCGCCTACCTCCTGGGCTACTGCTCCCCCAAGCGCGCCAACGTGAACAACGTGACCGTCGAGGTCGCGAACACCACGAACCAGGTCGCCGCGAGCCTCTCTTTCAACGCGAGCGGCTTCGGCCCCGGCTGCAGCGCCGCGGCCTTCGGCACAGCGTGCCAAGGTTGGCAATGCGGCGGCCTCGGCTGCGGCGCCTGCGACGACGAGACGAGTGTCTGCACCGGGCCCGCCGCCAACCAGTGCGAGAGCGACTGCGTCCCCGCGCAGAAGTGCGGCGGCATGACGTTCACGAATCCGCAGGGCTACCAGCAGACGTGCAGCGACACGCCCGAGTCCTCGAGCTGCAACAGCACCTGCGTGGACCTTCAGACCGACTCCTCCAACTGCGGCGCCTGCGGCAAGGCCTGCACGATCAGCGGCGAGGCTTGCTCCGGTGGGGCGTGTGCTTGCACCACCCCCGGCGACACCGCCTGCGGGACCGCCTGCGTGGACCTTCAGACCGACTCCTCCAACTGCGGCGCCTGCGGCAAGGCCTGCACGATCAGCGGCGAGGCTTGCTCCGGTGGGGCGTGTGCTTGCACCACCCCCGGCGACACCGCCTGCGGGACCGCCTGCACGGACACTCGGATCGATCCGGCCAATTGCGGCGGCTGCAACGCCCCCTGCGCACCCGGCGACGTCTGCCAGGCAGGGGTGTGTACGTGCGTCCAGTCTGCGTGCGGCTCGGGTGCGACCTGCCAGGCAGGCGGCTGCCTCTGCGGGTCCGGCGGGCAGGTGTGTCTCGCGAGCTTCGGGGGGACCTGCAGCGGCAGCCAGTGCCTCAGCCCCTGGGCGAGCTGGCCCATGCCCAACCCCGCCAGCACGGGGCTACCGAACCCTTCGAGCTACAACACCGCCACGCCCGGCGTCGTGGTCGACAACGTGACGGGCCTCATGTGGCAGCAGCCGCTCGGCGCCCCGAGCGGCGGCAGCACCTGGAGCGCGGCGGCGAGCTACTGCGCCTCCCTCTCGCTCGCGGGCTACACGGGCTGGCGGCTGCCTACGGAGATCGAGCTGTATTCGCTTGTGGACTTCACGGTGGCCCAGGGCACGGCGGCGACCATCGACGCGACGGCGTTTCCGAACACGCCCGCGGCGTGGTTCTGGTCGTCCTCGCCGCTGGCGGGCAATCCGTCCTACGCCTGGAGCGTCCCCTTCGGCTATGGCAGCAGCAGCTACTACGACGTGTCCTATACATACCGCGTCCGTTGTGTGCGTTGAGGACGGGGCCCTTTTGACACCTCGTCCCTTTGACCTTTGGTGAGCGGCATGGCGAGCTACTATGAAGCGCTGCCCATCTTTCGCGCGGCCATGGACTGCGCGGTGCGCGTGGATGCAGCGGTGCAGCGCTTCCCGAAGGGGCACAAGTACACCCTCGGCAGCCAGATGCGCGCGGCGTGCGCGGAGATCCTGCTCCTGGTCGCGCGCGGCAACCGCCGCGCCGAGCGCGCCCGGTGGCTCCCCGTGCTCTGCGATCGCATCGAGGAGCTGAAGCTCCTCTGTCAACTCGGCAAGGAGGTGAAGGCATTCGACTCGTTCAATCGATACGGGGCGGTCGTGGAGCAGGTGGTGGCGCTGGCCCGGCAGGCCGAGGCCTGGCGCCGTTCCCAAGGCTCGATCGCAGCAAGGCCGGAGCCGGCTCCGCCTGCCCGAGGTGGGCGGCCGTGACCGGGCGTGCCAGCAGTCAACCCGTGCGGTTCTTCCGCCCGGCGCGAGCGCTCGCGTCGGCGCAGAGCAAGGCGCGCACCGCCTCGCCCGGCAATCTCCGGGACCGCGGTGCGCAGGTGGCCGATTCCGGCCACGCGAAAGAGAAGGGCCGAGACGTCCTCGCCGCTGGCGGGCAATCCGTCCAACGCCTGGAACGTCAACTTCAACAATGGCAACAGCAACAACAACGACGTGAGCAATACAAACCGCGTCCGTTGTGTGCGTTGAGGATGGGATGAGCGAGCCGAAGACGCAGGCGAGCTGGTGCGGGATCGCGGCGCTGCACGCCGCCGCCCGGTCGTGTGCGCGGCACAAGCGCGCGCGCCCGGATGCCCTCGCCTTCCGCCTGCGCGAGGGCGAGGAGCTGCTGGCCCTCGCAGGACGGCTCGAGGCCGGGAGCTACCGGCCCGAGCCAGGGCGCGTCTTCGTCACCGAGCGTCCGAAGCACAGGGAGGTCCAGGCCGCGGTCTACCGCGACCGGGTCGTCCACCACCTGCTCCACGGCCTCCTCGAGCCGGCCTTGGAGCGCCGCTTCAGCGACGCCTCATTCGCCTGCCGCAAGGGAAAGGGCACCCACGCGGCGGCGCTGCGCCTCCAGGAGTGGATGTGGCGGCTCTCGCGCCACGGCGGCGTCCGCGTCTTTGCCTTGCAACTGGACGTGGTCAACTTCTTCATGAGCCTGCACCGCCAGACGCTCCTTGCGATGCTGGAGCCGGTGGCCCGCGAGGTGGAGGCCGGGCTGGGCGGCCGACTGCCCCCCGGTGCCTTCGGCCCATGGGAGCTCTGCCGGCGGATCGTGTTGCACGATCCGGGCGCCGGCGCCCACAGGTTGGGCTCTCCCGCGCTGTTCGCGCGTGTGCCGCCGCACAAACGGCTGGGCGCGCTGGGCCCCGACCGCGGGCTGCCCATCGGAAATCTGACGAGCCAGCTCTTCGGCAACGTCTACCTCACCCCGCTCGATGACTTCGTGCAGCGGACGCTCGGGATTCGCGGCTACGTCCGCTACGTCGACGATTTCGTGCTGCTGCATCCGAACGCTGCGGTTCTGGAGCAGGCCCGCGACCGCGTCGTGGCGTTCCTGCGCGAGCGGCTGAGGCTCGAGGTCCGCGCAAAGGTGCTGGCGCCGGTCAGCGAAGGCGTCGACTTCGTGGGCTACGTGATCCGGCCGCGCTATCTGCTGCCGCGGCGGCGCGTGGTGCGGGCGTTTTCGGACAAGCTCGCCGCGCTGGATGCCAGGGTCACGCCCGTCGAGGTGGGCCCCGGGGTGCGGCTGGGCATGCCGGGGCTTCGCGGGGTGGCCGGGCCGGTGCGCGTGACCCGGCTCGACGAGGCCTCGTGCGAGGCCGCCCGGACCCTCTGGGCGAGCTACGGCGGCCACCTCGGGTACGCCGCCTCCTGGCGGCTGCGCCAGCGGCTCTGGCGCGAGCATCCGCACAGCGCGAAGCTCCTGCGGCGCGACGCTGGCGGGGTGGGCCGCCGCTTCGCGCCGGTGAGGCCCAGCGCCTCGTTCCGCGCCCAACTCGCGAGGCTCGCGCGGGGGATCACGCCTGAGGGCTCAGCGAAGCCCGCGGTCCTGCTGGTGCAGGTCGGCAGCTTCGCCGAGCTGCCGCCGGGCGGCGGCCGCTTTGGCCTGCGGCGGTCCAGGGGCGGGCGAAGGGCCTTCGGTCTGCCCTGGCGCTTCGCGGCTCGGCTCATCGAGCGGATCCTGCGGGCGGGGCGCCCGGTCGCGGTCGCGATCGAGGAGCCGCAGCTCTGCGGGAACGTCAAGCGGCGGCGGCTGGCGTATCTTTACGAGCCGGTCCAGCAGCGGACCGGCGCAACCAAGGAGCGGTCACCATGAAATCGAAGAGCTTTCGCAGCCTTTTTCGCGCCGTCTGTGCCGCGGCCCTCGTCCTGGCCGCCCTGCCTGCCGGCGCGGGCGCGCCGCCCGGGCAGTACACCATCCCGGGCGACGGGACTGTCCACGACACCAAGACCGGGCTCATCTGGCAGCAGACGCTCGGCGACCCGAGCGGCGGCAGCAGCTGGAGCGCCGCGGCCGGCTATTGCAGCTCGCTCACGCTCGCGGGGCTGTCCTGGCGCGTTCCGAGCGTGAAGGAGCTGATGACGCTGGTGGACTTCACGGTGGTGGCAAGTGGCTCGGCTGCCAGCATCGACGCGGCCGCGTTTCCCAATACGCCAGCGACGGGGTTCTGGTCGTCCTCGCCGCTGGCGGGCGGTCCCTCCTACGCCTGGAACGTCAGCTTCGGCAGTGGCTTCAGCAGCTACTACGGCGTCGTGAGCGATGCGTACCGCGTCCGTTGTGTGCGTTGAGGACGGGGCCCTTTCGACCGTTCGGCCTCTTGACCTTTGATCCAGCCCCATGCGTGACTCCCTACGGGGCTGAGGCCTCGGAAATACTCAGGTTTCTGGGTCTGCCTGGGGTGATTCTCCAGCCGCGCATCTGGTCGAGGATGGAGGGGCGCTGGCGCCAGTTGGGGTCGGTCTGAAGGTTGAGGAGCTGGGCGAGGGCCTCCCACTCGTCCTCGGCCCGGCGGCCGGTGAGAGTCATGGCGCGGGCCGCTCTCCACCAACCACTGCACGTGGCGAAGCCACAACTTCTCGCTCGTCCTCGAAGAGGACGATGCCAAGCGCTACTTCCTCGCGCTCATCCAGAAGTACGCCCCGCGCCACGGCATCCTCGTCCGCTCCTACTGCCTCATGGGCACGCACCCGCACGTCGTCGTGGTCGCGACCCACGGGCAGGCGGAGTTCAGCCGCTTCTGGAAGGTCGTGAATCAACTCTCCGCCCGCTGGTACAACAAGCGGCAGAAGAGCCGCCGCGGCCAGGTCGTGAGCCAGCGGATGAAGTCTCCGCTGATCCAACCCGACGGTCACGGCCGCCACGTCCTCACGGTGATGCGCTACGGCGACCTGAACCCCGTGCGCGCGGGGATGGTGCGCTCGCCCAAGGACTACCCCTGGTCGAGCTACCGCCACTACGCCTTCGGCGAGCCGAACCCCCTGATCGACGACGAGCCGGAGTACCTCGCGCTCGGGCACGACCCCGCGCAACGCCGCCTCGCCTACCAGCACCTCTTCGGTATCCGTCCAGCGACTCGCGTCGTGACCTGAACGGGCGGGCGATTTATCAGTCGGCCCATGACCGAGACGACGACGCGTGAGAAGTGGGCGGAGCGGGTCGCGCGCTGGAAGGCGAGCGGCCTGACGGCGACGCAGTTCCAGGCGAAGACGGGCATCCGGGCAGGGAGCCTGCGGTACTGGCAGTGGCGGCTGCGGAAGGAGCAGCCGCCGCAACGGGCGCGGGCGTTCGTCGAGGTCGCAACGGCGGCGATCGTCGGGGCGGTGGCCCCGGACGTGCTCGAGGTCGTGCTCTCGCGCGGCCTGCGCCTGCGGGTGCCGCCTCGCTTCGACGCGGACGCCGTCCGCCAACTCGTCGATGCCCTGGAGGCCCGCTGATGCTGCCGCCCTCGGTCCGCATCCTGGTCTGCACCGAGCCGCAGGACATGCGGCGCTCCTTCGACAAGCTCGCGCTCGTGACGCGGGAGCTGCTCGGCGAGGATCCGCAGGGCGGCGCGCTCTACGTCTTCGTCGGCAAGCGCCCCACCCGCGTGAAGGTCCTCTGGTGGGACCAGAATGGCTACTGCCTGCTCTACAAGCGGCTCCACCGCGCGCTCTTCGTCGTTCCGAAGCGGGGCGAGGGTCAGGGACCGGCGGTGCAGATCGACGGCGCGGCGCTCGCGCAGCTTCTCGCGGGCGTCGAGCGCGAAGAAAAGCAACGCCGGCGCTTGAACTGAGCGAATGAATGGTTAAGTAGTGGCCGTGCCCGAG
>JAJXUD010000054.1 GCA_021783235.1 Myxococcales bacterium
GGTCGAGCGTCACCCGCGGGCGGAAGTGGCCGCAATCCTTGCCGCAACGCGTCTCTTCCTCGCCCGAGTGGGCGAACTCGGCGTCGACGTGCAGCGCTTCGGGCCCGACGGCCGCGTGGAGGCCGCGGGCGTCGCGCGTCACCTCGAACTCCAGCGCCCCTCCCTCGCGCTTCACCCCAACCGGCACGCCGTTGTCCCTCATCGGCTGCGCGTCGAGCCGCCTCGGCGCGAGCGCGTGGCCCCCGTGCTGCCCCTGGTCCGCCACCGCCACGAGGACCGGCTCGACGACGGGGACGGCAGGGGCGCGTTCAAGCTGCCCTTTCGGCTGTCCCGTCCGGTCGATGAGCCGCCGCGCCGCGCGCAGCGCCTCGCTCTCGCCCACCAGCGTCGGGCGCACGCCGTCGCCCGGCGGCGGCTCGCGGAAGTCGCACGCCGAGCGCAGATCTGCCCGTAGTCCCGAGAGGTTGCGCGAGAAGTGGAGCACGTTGCCCGGCCCGACTCGGCCCCGGCTGCCCACGTCGAGGGAACGACGAGCGCGAGCGCTACGCGCTCTCGCGTTCGTGTTCGAAGGTCGCTGCCGGCTCGCGTTCCACGGTCAGGATCGCCACCTCCTGCGCGAGCGTCCGAAGCTGCTCCTTCTGCCGCGCCACGTCCAGGCTGAGGCGGAAGACGATCCAGAGCACGGCGGCGAGGGAGAGGAAGAAGAGGGCGGAGGGGGCGTAGTAGATGCCCATGGCCCGCGCGAGCAGGTCGATGGCCGGGCGCCAGATGGCGAGGGCGGCGATGGCGGCGCAGACGAGGAGCCAGGCGAGGGTGTGGCGCTCCTCGGTGCGGTGGCGGCGCGCGGAGGCGAGGATGGCGACGGCAAACGCGAGGGCGAAGGCGAGGACGAGGAGGCTCGAGCGGGTCATGGGACGGGTCCTCTAGGAATTCCAACGGAATGGCAAGGGCTCCGAGCGACGCGGCGGTCTCTGGGCCTCAGAGGACGCGCTGGTCGCCGCTAGGCGCGCGACCGCCCGCGCGCCAGCTCGAGTCCGAGCGCCAGCGTCACCTTCACCATGTAGTAGCCCGACTTCCACGGGGTGAGCGAGCTCCTCCCCGCGAGGCGGGGGCGCATCTGGACGGGGATCTCCTCGACGCAGAGCCCGGCGCGGTGGGCCCAGACGAGGCTCTCGGGCTCGGGGTAGTCGTGGGGGAAGCGCTCGGCGAAGAAGGGGATGGCCCTCCCGCCGAAGGCGCGCAGGCCGGAGGTGGGGTCGGTCACGCTCTGGCCGCAGAGGGAGGAGACGATTCGGGCGAGGAGCGCGTTGCCGGCCCGCCGGGCGGCGCTCGACTGGAAGCCCTCGCGCTCGAGGAAGCGGCTGCCGACGGCGAGCTCGGCGCCGCGCTCGACGGCGCCGAGGAGCTCGCGGGCGCTCTTGGGGTCGTGCTGGCCGTCGCCGTCCATCCGCACGACGGCGGGGTGGCCGTGGCGGAGGGCGTAGCGCAGGCCGGTGGCCTCGGCGGCGGCGACGCCGAGGTTGAAGGGATGGCGGGCGACGCGCGCGCCGGCGGCGCGGGCGGCGGCGGCGGTGCGATCGGAGGAGCCGTCGTCGACGACGAGCAGCGCGGCCTCGGGCAGCTCGCGGCGGAGCTCCTCGACGGTCCGGCCGATGGCGGCCTCCTCCTCGTAGGCGAGGAGGACGGCGAGCGGTCGGGTCTCGCCCACTACGACCGGTCCTCGCCGAACGGCGCGAGCTTCAGCGTGCCGCGCTCGTGGGCCATGGCGGCGCGCGGGGCGCGGAAGTACTGCATGGGCGAGTACTGGAGGAAGTTCGAGGCGCGGCTCGTGTACAGGTCGGCGTAGTCCTCGACCTGCTCGCCGAAGCGGCTGTTCTCGTGCCGCTCCTTGAAGAGCATCCCCCAGTAGCGGTTGAAGCCGGTCTCGAGCTGGCTCTCGGTCCGCTCGATCCCCTCGTTCAGCTCGCGCAGGCCGCGCCGGAGCTGCTCGAGCTCGGCCTTCTCCCGCTTGCGCTCCCCCTCGAGCTCGGCGCGCGTCTCGGGCGTCGGGTGGCCCTTCTCGATCCGCTTCTCGAGCGCGTTCAGCGCGACCTTGCGCTGGTTCAGCTCGTCGTCGAGCCGGGTGCGCAGCGTCTCGAGCTCCGAGAGCCGCTCGATCTCGCCGGCGCGCTGGTCGACGTAGGCGAGCTCGTCCTCGAGCTCCTGCACGACCATGCAGGTGCGCCAGAGGCTGCTCTTCTTGCTGCGCAGGATGTCGCCGTAGATGTGGTCGCCGACGTAGAGGATCCGCTCGCCGCCGATGCCGACGAGCCGCTCGAAGTCGACCAGGTTGCCGCCCATCTGGACGCGACCGCGCTCGAGCGCGTGCGCCTCGCCGAGCGAGGCGCCGGTCCGCTCGTCCACCTCGAAGAAGGGCAGCCGGTCGGAGAAGAAGCCGGGCTTCTGCGCGCCCACGATCACGAAGTCGAAGTAGCTCCGCCAGGTGGGGTACTCGGGGAGCAGGCCGTTCAAGAGGTGGCCGAGCACGACGTCGGTGTAGTCGAGCAGCGAGTTCGTGAGCAGGAAGATCTTCTTGCCGCCCGAGCGGAGCTTGTGGAGCATCGGCCCGATCTCGGCGTCGGCGAGGAAGTACTCGCCGAGCTGGTCGCGGATGATGGTCTTGAGCGAGCCGTCCCGGTGGACCTCGTCGATCGACTTGCGGATGTCGTCGTAGAGCCGCGCCCAGTCGACCGCGCGGCCCTCTCCCTCGAGCCGCTCGATGATCTGCGCGAAGAGCGCGGCCTCGGGGAGCGCGAAGAGGGTGTCGATCCAGGCGAAGCGGGGAGTCGAGAGCTTGATCTTCACGTCCCGGTAGAGCCGCTTCCACTCCGCGTCGTCCAGCGGCCTTCGGCCGTGGTAGCAGCGGCCGACGTGGTTGAAGCGATCCATCTTGAAGATGTTGCCGTGCTCCTTGTCGACGACGAGCCCGCGGATGACGAACTCGTGGTCGTACTGGAGCCCGAGCAGCTCCTCGGGGTAGCCGCAGGCGTCGACGAGCCGCCGCAGCGTGAGCCCGAACGACAGCTCCTCGATCCGGCGGAGCCGGTAGATCGCGAGCGTGTAGTCCATGTCGAAGCCGACGAGCTCGATCCCGTCGAGCCGCAGGTTGCGGTTGACGAAGATCTGCCGCGCGTGGGGGATCTCGTGGGCCGCTGGCCGCTCGAGCAGCCGCAACAGCTCTGGATCGACGGCCGGGCGGCCGAGCTCGGCCTGGCTGCTCATCTCCCCGTCCAGTAGCACGCGGGGGAAACGAGCGGCAAGGGTGACGGTCGCCCGCCGGTGTGCGTTGACGCTCGGCCGCCGGCCGGGCTACCGTTCGATCATCGACGTCTCCTCCGTCGGGGAGTGCCCCTCATGAGAAATCTGCTGCCGCTTCTGCTCTCGGCCTCGCTCCTCGCCGCCTGCCCGGCGACGGCGCCGGCGTCGATTCCGTGCCGCTCGAGCGACCAGTGCCCGACGGGCTACGGCTGCGGGGCGAGCGGGGTCTGCGAGAAGGGGATCGCGGGCTCGTACGGGGGCGGCTGCCTCGCGGACGCGGGGCTGACGGCCTGCGACGGCGGGCTCGAGACGTTCTGCGCGAGCCTCGCGAGCGACCGGAACAACTGTGGCGGCTGTGGCGTCGTCTGTCCGGCGGGACAGCTCTGCACGGGCGGCGCCTGCGCGGAGAGCTGCGCCGCCGGGACGACCGCCTGCGGGCAGGGCGGCGGCGCGCCGTACTGCGCGAACCTCGAGACGGACCCGGCGAACTGCGGGGTGTGCGGCAAGGCGTGCCCCTCCGGGGAGCGCTGCTCGTCGGGTGGCTGCGCGCCGAGCTGCCTCGAAGGGCAGACGGCGTGCACGCCGACCGGGGGGGCGGCGCTCTGCGCGAACCTGTCGACGGACAGCCGCAACTGCGGGGCGTGCGGCAACGTCTGCCCGGCGGGAGAGACGTGCGACGGCGCGGGCCACTGCGCGGGGAGCTGCGCCGCGGGGACGAGCGTCTGCGCGGCCGACGGCGGGCCGCCCTACTGCGCGAACCTCGCGAGCGACGGGCGCAACTGCGGCGCCTGCGGGAACGGCTGCCCAGCGGGACAGAGCTGCGACGGCGCGGGCCACTGCGCGGAGAGCTGCGCCGCGGGCTTCACGGCCTGCGGCGGGGCGGCGAGCGCTCCGGATGGCGGGACGGACGGCGGGGCGGACGGCGGGGCGGATGGTGGGGCGGATGGTGGGGCCGCGGCAGGGGCTCCTTACTGCGCGAATCTCCAGAGCGATCCGACGAACTGCGGCGGCTGCGGGCTGCCCTGCGCGAGCGGCCAGGCCTGCGTGAACGGCGCCTGCGCGGAGAGCTGCGCCGCGGGCTTCACGGCGTGCGGCGGGGCGGCGAGCAGCCCGGACGGCGGGGTCGACGGCGGGGCGCCGTACTGCGCGGATCTGAAGGACGACACGAACAACTGCGGCAACTGCGGGGTGTCGTGTCCGAGCGGGCAGACGTGCGTGGGAGGCGCGTGCGCCGAGAGCTGCGCTTCGGGCTACAGCGCCTGCGGCGCGGGGCCGACGGCCTACTGCGCGAATTTGAAGACCGACCCGACGAACTGCGGGTTCTGCGGCACCGCATGCACCACCGGACTGTGCGGTTCGGGGAGTTGCTGCGTCGTTGGAGCCATCCTCTGCTCGGAGGCCTGCACGGATCCACTGACCGACGCCAAGAACTGCGGGGGCTGCGGGGTGGTCTGCCAGACCGGGGCCCCGTGTGAGAGCGGCGTCTGCGAGCCCTTCCCGTCCACGGGAATCGAGGGCGCGTTCAACCCCCAGAGCAATACGACGCTCAGCGCGGGGGTCCACAACTTCACGACGATCGACATCCCGAGTGGAGTCACCGTCTGGGTCACGGGCGGCAGCAGCGGCGTTTTGGACCTGCGAGCGACGGGCAACGTGACGGTGAGCGGGACGATCGACCTCTCGGGCTCTGCTGGCGGCGCGGTCAACCCGTCCTGCAATGGCTGCGGTCCCGGCAACGGCGGGGTGACCGGAAACCCGACGATGGCGGGGAGCAGCAACGCCTCCGGATCCGCCGGGCCTGGCGGGAGTGGGTCCCCGGGCGCCAACAACTCGAGCTTCGCCGAGGGTCAGGGTGGACAGTACGGGGGTGGGGGCGGTGGCGGCTACGCCGGCTGCAACGGCTATGGCGGCGGCGGTGGGGGGGGGTATGCCGGCGGTGGCGGCGGCGGCAGCAACAACGGAGCAGGCGGCGCGGGTGCGAGTGACAACGGCGGCCTCAACGGCGCCGGTGGCTGGAGCTGGAACGGCGGCCAGAATGGAGGCGGTGCCCCCGGGAGCAACAGCGTCTCGAGCGTCTACAACGGCGCCGCCGGGACCGCCGCCCCTTACTATGGCGGCGCCGGGGGCGCCGGCGGCTCCATCGGCTCGGGGGCCGCGTCCGATCTGGCCGTCGCCTCGACGTTCTACGCAGGGAGCGCAGGCGGCGGAGGGGCCTCGAGCACGCAATGTCCCTGGGGATGGAATGGCGGTAGCGGCGGTGGAGGCGGTGGCGCGGGCGGCGCCCTCCGAATCGCCAGCCCCACGCAGATCCTCGTCTCTGGAGCGCTCCTGGCAAATGGGGGCCCAGGCGGGCAAGGGGGCGTCGAGTATTACTGGTCGGGCAGCGGCGGCGGCGGTTCGGCAGGAGTCATCTACCTGTCCGCGCCGGCGGTCCAGGTGACCGGGACCATCCACGCGGTCGGCGGTGGAGGTGGAGGCGGCGGCTATCCAGGCGGCGCGGGCGGCCTGGGCCGGATCCGGCTGTCGCTCTCCCCGGGCAGCTCCACGCTCACGCCGTCGTCCTTCAACCCGCCGCTCCAGAGCGGCGTCGCCCCGGCGAACGCCCCGGGCTACACCTACGTGGCGACCTGGCCGCAGTGAGGCCGCGGGGGGCTTCGCGTTGACCTGGGGCGGGCGGTCGGATTAACGTTTGCTGGCCGACCCCTCGTCTCCGCTCGGAGCCCCGTCCATGACGAAGAAGCTCGCGCCGCTGCTCGCCACGGCCCTCGCGCTCGCCGCCTGCCCGGCGACGACGCCGGCGTCGATTCCGTGCCGCTCGAGCGACCAGTGCCCGACGGGCTACGGCTGCGGGGCGAGCGGGGTCTGCGAGAAGGGGATCGCGGGCTCGTACGGGGGCGGCTGCCTCGCGGACGCGGGGCTGACGGCCTGCGACGGCGGGCTCGAGACGTTCTGCGCGAGCCTCGCGAGCGACCGGAACAACTGTGGCGGCTGTGGCGTCGTCTGTCCGGCGGGACAGCTCTGCACGGGCGGCGCCTGCGCGGAGAGCTGCGCCGCCGGGACGACCGCCTGCGGGCAGGGCGGCGGCGCGCCGTACTGCGCGAACCTCGAGACGGACCCGGCGAACTGCGGGGTGTGCGGCAAGGCGTGCCCCTCCGGGGAGCGCTGCTCGTCGGGTGGCTGCGCGCCGAGCTGCCTCGAAGGGCAGACGGCGTGCACGCCGACCGGGGGGGCGGCGCTCTGCGCGAACCTGTCGACGGACAGCCGCAACTGCGGGGCGTGCGGCAACGTCTGCCCGGCGGGAGAGACGTGCGACGGCGCGGGCCACTGCGCGGGGAGCTGCGCCGCGGGGACGAGCGTCTGCGCGGCCGACGGCGGGCCGCCCTACTGCGCGAACCTCGCGAGCGACGGGCGCAACTGCGGCGCCTGCGGGAACGGCTGCCCAGCGGGACAGAGCTGCGACGGCGCGGGCCACTGCGCGGAGAGCTGCGCCGCGGGCTTCACGGCCTGCGGCGGGGCGGCGAGCGCTCCGGATGGCGGGACGGACGGCGGGGCGGACGGCGGGGCGGATGGTGGGGCGGATGGTGGGGCCGCGGCAGGGGCTCCTTACTGCGCGAATCTCCAGAGCGATCCGACGAACTGCGGCGGCTGCGGGCTGCCCTGCGCGAGCGGCCAGGCCTGCGTGAACGGCGCCTGCGCGGAGAGCTGCGCCGCGGGCTTCACGGCGTGCGGCGGGGCGGCGAGCAGCCCGGACGGCGGGGTCGACGGCGGGGCGCCGTACTGCGCGGATCTGAAGGACGACACGAACAACTGCGGCAACTGCGGGGTGTCGTGTCCGAGCGGGCAGACATGCGTGGGAGGCGCGTGCGCCGAGAGCTGCGCTTCGGGCTACAACGCCTGCGGCGCGGGTGCGACGGCCTACTGCGCCAATTTGCAGAGCGACCCGGCCAACTGCGGCGGCTGCGGTAGCTCGTGCCACGACACGGCCTGCGCGAGCGGCCACTGCTGCCAGCTCGGGCAGGGCAACTGTGGCGGCGCCTGCACCGACCTGCTCTCGAATCTGAACGACTGCGGGGCCTGCGGGAACGTCTGCAATCCGAGCACGCAGATCTGCCTGTCGGGGGGCTGCCAGACGGTGCCGTTCCCGTCCACGGGCGCGGAGGGGGCGTTCGCGCCGACGGCCAACACGACCCTGACGGCGGGGACGCACAACTTCACGACGATCAACGTGCCGGCGGGGGTGACGGTTTGGGTGACGCCCGGGTCGAACGGACAGCTCGACCTGCGCGCCACCGGGGACGTCACGATCGCGGGGACGATTGACCTGAGCGGCTCTCCCGGCGGCTTCAGCACTTGCTGCGGCTGCGGCGAGCCCGGGGCGGGCGGGATGACGGGGAACCCCACGATTCCCGGGGCGGTGAACGACTCGGGCGCGCCGGGACTGGGCGGGAGCGGGTCGCCGGGGCTCGTCAACAGCAGCGGCAACGAGGGTCAGGGCGGCCAGTTCGGGGGCGGGGGCGGCGGCTACGTGACCTGTGGAGGCAACAGTTATGGCGGTGGCGGCGGCGGGGGCTATTCGGGAGGCGGCGGGGGGGCTGGCCGCTGCGCTTCGGGCGGCTGGGGTGGGAGCGCCAACGGCGACGCGCCGGGAGCGGGGGGACAGGAGGCCGCCTGCTGTGGCTGTGCCGGCGTCGTCAACGGCGGTGGCGGCGGGCAGGGCAACGTCAACGCGCCCTATGACGGTACCACCGCCGCTCCAGCGAACTGGCCGGGTGGCGCGGGCGGTGGTGGCGGATCCATCGGTGCTCAGGCGATCGCTGACCTCGCGTTGGCAAGCACGTTCTACTCCGGCAGCGCGGGTGGCGGGGGTGGCGCCTCCTGGTGCGACGATTCGGGCGGCGGCGGAGGCGGCGCGGGCGGCGCGCTGCGCCTCTCGTCTCCGACCTCCATCCAGGTGATGGGTCGGCTCTTGGCCAACGGGGCGAACGGCGGCAACGGCTACTACTGCGCCTACGGCTCGGGCGGCGGCGGCGCCGGCTCCGGGGGGGTGATCTACCTCGACGCGCCGGCCATCGACGTCACGGGCGCCGTGCAGGCCGTGGGCGGGCCCGGCGGTGCGGGCGCGGGTCCCTACGGCACGGCCGGCGGCGCGGGCGGTCTCGGCCGCATCCGGCTCTCGCTCTCCCCGGGCAGCTCCACGCTCACGCCGTCGTCCTTCAACCCGCCGCTCCAGAGCGGCGTCGCCCCGGCGAACGCCCCGGGCTACACCTACGTGGCGGCCTGGCCGCAGTAGCTGACCGGTCGCACAGTCCGTCCACCCTCACGGTGGACATGGGCTCGGTTCGAAGCGGCATCGTCGAGCTGGTCTTCGAGGGGTCGCTCCGAGGCAACACGGCGGACCTCCCCGCCTACCAGGGCGCCGAGGCCTACCAGCTCGCCTGGAGCGCCGACGGGACGAACTGGAACCAGATCCCCCCGGTCGCGCCGGTGGACGGCGACGTCTTCGACCAGCTGCTCGGGGCGCCGGTGAACGGCCGCTACCTCCAGCTCGTGCTGCACCAGGCGGCCGCGAGCCCGAGCAACCCCGTCCAGATCTCGATGCTCCGCGCCATCTCGTACCTGGAGGGGGAGAGCACGGTCGTCGATGCGCCCCGGCTCTACGGCGCTTTCGGGCTTCTCTGCGCCTGCTCGTCGTTCTAGCGCCCCCGGCCCTTGGCTCAGGTGGGCGGCGGCGGCACCTTGGGCGCGTAGCGGAGCACGCGCACCTTCTCGAGCGTCACGAGCCCCTCGGGGACCATCTCGTCGAGGATGGGCAGGAGCGTCTCCTCGACGCGCTCCGCGCTGTCGACCACCTCGACGAGGACCGGTAGGTCCTGCGAGAGCCGCAGCACGTGGCTCGCGTGCATGACGCTGTGGGCGCCGAAGCCGGCGAGCCCCTGGAAGACCGTGGCCCCGGCGAAGCCCTCTCGCCGAAGCCGCTCGACCAGCGCCACCGAGAGCGTCTGGTGGTGCCACTTGTCGCTCTCGCCGATGAAGATGCGGACGAGGAGCTGCTCTCCGTCGAGGGTTCTCATGCGGTGCGGTCCTCAGGCCCGGATCGCGACGATCCAGCGGCCCAGCGCGAGGCCGGCCACCCCGGTGGCCAGGCAGAGCAGCACGGTGACGGCGACGTTGAGCGCCCCGAGGAGGAGGGCGCCCCGCTCGAAGAGCGACAGGCTCTCGTAGTTGAAGGTCGAGTAGGTCGTGAAGCCGCCCATGACGCCCGTGGTGAGCGCGAGGCGGAGGTCGGGGCCGATGATCCCTCCCTGCAGGGCGAGCACCATGATGAGCGCGATGAGGAAGGAGCCGATGGCGTTGATGGAGATGGTGCCGTACGGGAAGGTAGAGCCGAGCCGCTCTGCCACGAAGCCCCCGAACAGGTAGCGTGCCCCGCTGCCGAGGCCGCCTCCCAGGACGACGAGCGCGAGCTTGTACACGGGGCTCGTGGTTAGCCGCGCGGGCCGGCCCTCGTCAAGCGATCAGAGGCGCGGTCGCCTGGCTCGGCCCGCTTGCCGTGGGTCGGGGCCATCGGTTACATGCTGGCCGCGCCCATGCCCCGCCGCAAAGACCTCCAGAAGATCCTGATCATCGGCTCGGGCCCCATCGTCATCGGGCAGGGCTGCGAGTTCGACTACTCGGGCACCCAGGCGTGCAAGGCGCTGCGCGAGGAGGGCTACCAGGTCGTCCTCTTGAACTCGAACCCCGCGACGATCATGACGGATCCGGGGCTCGCCGACCGGACCTACGTCGAGCCGATCACGCCGGAGATCGCCGAGCGGATCCTCGAGCGAGAGAGGCCGCAGGCGCTGCTCCCGACGCTCGGTGGACAGACGGCGCTGAACCTGGCCGTGGAGCTCGGCAAGAGCGGCGCGCTCGAGCGGCACGGGGTCGAGCTCATCGGCGCGAGCCTCGACGCCATCGAAAAGGCCGAGGACCGGGAGCGCTTCAAGGCGGCCATGGAGCGGATCGGGCTCGAGACCCCGCTCTCCGGCTTCGCGCGATCGCTCGACGAGGCCATGGCGCTCGGCGAGCAGGTGGGCTTCCCCGCGATCCTGCGGCCGTCGTTCACGCTCGGCGGGCAGGGGGGCGGCATCGCCTACAACCGGGACGAGCTGCGCCAGAAGGCCGAGGTGGCGCTGCGGCTCTCGCCGGTCGGGCAGGTACTCGTCGAGCAGTCGGTGCTCGGCTGGAAGGAGTTCGAGCTCGAGGTGATGCGCGATCGGGCGGACAACGCGCTCATCGTCTGCTCGATCGAGAACCTGGACCCCATGGGAGTCCACACGGGCGATTCGATCACGATCGCCCCGGCCCAGACGCTCACCGACAAGGAGTACCAGCGGCTGCGGGACGACGCGCTCGCGATCATCCGCGAGATCGGCGTCTCGACCGGCGGCTCGAACATCCAGTTCGCCGTGAACCCGGAGGACGGGCGGGTGGTCGTCGTCGAGATGAACCCGCGCGTCTCGCGCTCCTCGGCGCTCGCGTCCAAGGCCACCGGCTTCCCCATCGCCAAGATCGCGGCCAAGCTCGCGGTGGGCTACACGCTGGACGAGATCAGAAACGACATCACCCGCGAGACGCCCGCGTCGTTCGAGCCGACGATCGACTACGTGGTGGTGAAGCTGCCGCGCTTCGCCTTCGAGAAGTTCCCGAAGGCCGACGCGACCTTGACCACGCAGATGAAGTCGGTGGGCGAGGCCATGGCCATCGGCCGGACCTTCCGCGAGGCGCTCGGCAAGGCGCTCCGATCGCTCGAGAACGACCGGGCGGGGCTCGTGCCGCTCGCGGCGAGGGGCGCGCTGTCGGAGGCCGAGCGGGCGGATCTCGCGCAGCGGCTCCGCACGCCCACCGCCGATCGGATCTGGCAGCTCGGCGACGCTAGCCGCGGCGGCTTCGGCGTGGACGAGCTCCACGCCCTCACCGGCATCGACCGCTGGTTTTTGCGTGAGATCGAGGCGGTGGTCCGGCTCGAGGCAGACGTGGCGTCGGCCGGAGAGCTCGACGCCGACCTCCTGCGGCGCGCCAAGGAGGACGGCCTCTCCGATCGGCGCCTCGCGGAGCTGACCCGCGCGAGCGAGGGGGCGATCCGAGAGCGGCGCGGGGCGCTCGGCGTGACCCCGGTCTTCAAGCGGGTGGACACCTGCGCCGCCGAGTTCCGCGCCTTCACGCCCTACCTCTATTCGACCTACGAGCGCGAGTGCGAGGCCGAGCCGACCGGCCGGCGCAAGGTGATGATCCTCGGATCGGGGCCGAACCGGATCGGGCAGGGGCTCGAGTTCGACACCTGCTGCGTCCAGGCCTCGTACGCCTTGCGGCGGGCCGGCTTCGAAACCTTGATGATCAACTGCAACCCCGAGACCGTCAGCACCGACTACGACACCTCCGACCGGCTCTACTTCGAGCCGCTGACGCTCGAGGACGTGCTGGCGATCCACGACCGGGAGAGGCCCGAGGGCGTCGTCGTGCAGCTCGGAGGGCAGACGCCGCTCAAGCTCGCGCACGCGCTCCAGGATGCCGGCGCGCGAATCCTCGGCACCTCGCCCGAGGCGATCGATCGCGCCGAGGACCGCGAGCGCTTCGCGGAGCTCCTCACCGGTCTCGGGTTGCGGCAGGCGACCCACGGCCTCGCTCGGTCGCCGGCGGAGGCGCGGGAGGTCGCGCGGCGCGTCGGCTTCCCGGTGATGGTCCGCCCCTCGTACGTCCTCGGCGGCCGCGCCATGGAGGTCTGCCGCGACGAGGAGGCGCTCGAGGCCTACATGGCCGACGCCTTCCGGGCCTCCGCCGAGCGTCCGGTGCTCGTCGACCGCTTCCTGTCCGACGCGACCGAGATCGACGTCGACGCGGTGGCCGACGGCAAGGACGTCTACGTCGCGGGGGTCATGGAGCACATCGAGGAGGCGGGGATCCACTCGGGCGACTCGGCCTGCGCCCTGCCGCCCTTCGGGCTCACGCCCAAGGCGATCGCCGAGATCGAGGCGCAGACGGTGGCGCTCGCGCGCGAGCTCGGCGTCGTCGGGCTCATGAACGTCCAGTACGCGCTCCACCGCGGAGAGCTGCACGTCCTCGAGGTGAACCCGCGGGCCAGCCGTACGGTGCCCTTCGTCTCGAAGGCCACGGGCGTGCCGGTGGCCGAGATCGCGGCGCTCTGCCTCGTCGGCGAGCGGCTCGCGAAACTCCTGCCGGGCCGGCGGAGCTGGCGGACGGCGCACGTCTCGGTGAAGGCCCCGGTCTTCCCCTTCGCGCGCTTTCCCGGCGTCGACACCATCCTCGGCCCGGAGATGCGGAGCACGGGCGAGGTCATGGGGATCGATCGCGACTTCCCGCGCGCCTTCGCCAAGGCGCAGCTCGCCGCGGGCAACGCGCTGCCGCTGCGAGGGCAGGCCTTCCTGTCGGTGAAGGACGGCGACAAGCCGGCGGCCGTGCAGCTCGGACGGCGGCTCGTCTCGCTGGGCTTCACGCTCTGCGCCACCGGGGGGACGGCCGCGGCGCTCGAGCGCGCCGGCGTGCCCGCGACCTCGGTGAGGAAGGTGGCCGAGGGGCGGCCGCACGTCGTCGACAAGATCGTCGACGGCGAGGTGGACATCGTCTTCAACACCACCGTCGGCCGGCAGTCGATCCTCGACAGCTACTCGATTCGGCGCGAGACTCTGATGCACGGCATCCCGTACTGCGTGACCATGGAGGCCGCGCTCGCGGCGGTGGACGCCATCGAGGCGCTTCAGAAGGCCGCCATGGACGTGCGGTCGCTTCAAGAGTTCCACCGGGCTTGAGGTCCGGGCTAGAGTCCCGATTCTTCTCCAAGGAGAGACACCATGGCTGGCGACCGACTGCCCATGACCCTCGGCGGCCTCAACCGCCTCAAGGAAGAGCTCAAGCGGATCAAGGCGATCGACCGCCCGCAGAACGTCCGCGACATCGAGACGGCGAGGGCCCACGGGGACCTCTCGGAGAACGCCGAGTACCACGCCGCCAAGGAGCGGCAGGGGCAGCTCGACGGGCGCATGAAGTTCATCGAGGACGCCATCGCGCGCGCCGAGGTGATCGACGTCTCGAAGCTCTCGGGCGAGCAGGTGAAGTTCGGCGCCACGGTGGTCCTCCAGGACGTGGACTCCGAGCAGAAGGTCCGCTACCGGATCGTCGGCGAGCTCGAGGCCGACCTCAAGCAGGGGCGGATCAGCGTCACCTCTCCCATCGCCCGCGCGATGATCGGCCGCGAGGTGGGCGACATGGTGATGGTGCAGGCCCCTGGCGGGGCCCGCGAGTACGAGATCCTCGAGCTGCTCTGGGTCGAAGAGTCAGCCCGCGAGTGACCGCGGCGGCGCGTCGGCGGCCCGCCAGGCCTCGCGCACGACGAACCCCGCGGCCGTGACGAGGAGCGCGCCGAAGAGCGAGTTGCCGCAGGCGGCCCCCGCCGACCAGAGTCGCCGCCCGACCACGTCCACGTCGATGAAGCCGCCGAGCAGCGTCCCGAGCGAAAGCAGCCAGAGCGCGCTTCGTCTCGCCATGGGGCGCAGCTCGGCCGTGCTCCCCGCGACGGCCATCGCCACGGGGGCGACGGGCAGGTAGTAGAAGTACCAGGCGAGCGGGAGCGCGGGCGTTCCGGCGAGCACGAGGAGCAGGCCGTCGAGCGCCCGGACCCGCGCCGAGGTCGCCGGGCGCGAGAGGACCATGGCGAGCGCCGCGCCGAGGCAGAGCGCCCCGAGCGCCGCCTGGACGAGGCGCGCCGCCGGGATGGGGCCGAGGAAGCGGAGGACCAGGCCGCGGAACGCCTGGTTCTGCAGCTCGGCGCCGCCGGCCTGCGGGATGACCCGGACGATCCAGAAGCGGAAGGCCTCGAGCGCCGCCCGAGGACCGTAGGCCGCCACCGCCACCGCGACCGCGCCGAGGCCGCCGGCCGCGGCGCCCGCGAGCGCCTTGGGCCACTGCGACCGGCGCATCAGGGCGGGGAGGGCGAGGATGGGCCAGACCTTGAGCGCCGCCCCGAGGCCGAGGAGGGCGCCGGCGCGCAGGCGGTCTCCCCGGGCGTCCCGCTCGAGCGCCGCGACGACCAGGGCGCAGAGGAATAGGGTCACGTTCTGCGAGTTGAGGTCGCCGACGATGGGGCGCCAGCCGCAGAGCCAGCCGACGGCGACGAGGCCGAGCGACCTCGGCAGGGCGAAGATCCGCAGGCAGGCGAGGGTGAGCCAGGCGAGGCAGGCGAGCTGGCAGAGCCCCCAGAGCCAGCGGATCGCGGGATCGGGGAGGACGCGGGCCAGGGCGGCGAGCGGCGCCATCGCCACGGCGAAGGGCGGCGGGTAGGTGTCGATGGCGAGGCTCTCGAACGGCCACCGACCGAGCAGCCCGTCGCCGATCTGGAGGAAGCCCAGCCGATCGGGGTGGGGGCCGAGGTGGAGGGCTCGGGCGAGGAAGAGGCCGGCGAGCCCGAGGAACGCGAGCCGGGTCGGCCACGCCGCGATGCTCCAGGCCGAGCGGCGCGGGCGGTCGAGGGCGGCCTCCATGGCGGCGCATCCTCGCCGAGCGGAGGGCGTCTGCGCAAATCGGAGGGGCATCCGAGAGCTGGGGCCTCGGCGGTCCCGCCGTTTCTCGGATGCCCCTTCGAACCGACCGATACCGGCTTCGGCTAGACCTGCTGCGGCGGCTGCCGGCGCCAGAAGATGCCGGTCGCCTCGCTTGGCGCGAGCGAGGCGAGGAAGATCACCACCGCCACGATCGCGTTGTTCCAGACCGTCCCCACGTGCTCGCTCGGCAGCGCGAACGCCGAGATGAAGAGCCAGATCGCGAGCAGCGTGTTCAAGAAACGGACCTGCGGCGCCCCCTGGGAGACGAGGGCGATGATCACGCAGAGGAGCCCCAGTATCCAGGTATTCGTCATCTGCTGCTGGGTGTGGGTCCAGACGAAGGCGGAGATGAAGAGCCAGATCCCCGCGATGATGTTGATCCCGCGAGCCGCCATGTGGATCCTCCTCGGAGGCATCTTTCCGCCCCTCACTTGCCAAGGTTGGGCCTCGGTGGGCTCCCGCAAAGGGTTGACCCCGGGGCCCGCGACCGGGCGTGCGTCAGGCCCCTCGCCTATCTTCCGCGGCCGTGGACGTTCCCCGCCCCTCCGATCCGCTCCACGAGCCGCCGCAGGCCTTCCGCCGGCTCGGGCCGGCGCTCGCGAACGAGCTCGAGGGCCGGGGCCTCGCGACGGCGCGCGACCTCCTGCTCCATCGCCCGAGCCGCTACGAGGATCGGCGGCGGCTCGCGTCTCTCGCCGACGTGCGGCCGGGCGAGCGGGCGACGGTGCTCGCGGAGCTGCGGCATCCCCGGCCGGGCCGGATGCGGCGGGGCGGGATGACGCTCACCTGCCAGCTCGCCGACCCCACCGACCGGATCGCCGCCGTCTGGTTCAACGTTCGCCCCTGGCAGCTCCGCGAGCTGACGGCCGGCCGGCGCTTCTTCTTCACCGGCGCGGTGCGGGCGGGGAAGGCGGGGGGACGGATCCTCTCGAACCCCGAGTACGAGCCCGCCGATGGCGAGGGAGACGAGCCGGGCGGGGCGCGGCTGCACACGGGCCGCGTCGTCCCGCTCTACCCGGGGACGTCGCACCAGCGCGCCTGGCGCTCGCTCGTCGGGGCCGTCCTCGCCCGGGTGTTGCCCGCGCTCGAGGATCCCTTCCCCGCGGAGCTGCTCGCGGAGCTGGAGCTCTGGCCGCTCGGGCGGGCGCTTCGAGAGCTCCACTTCCCGGGGCCCGAGGCGCGCCTCGAGGAGCTCGCGCTCGGCGACAGCGAGGCGCACCGGCGGCTCGCGTTCGACGAGCTCTACTTCCTCTCGCTCGCCCTCGCCGAGCGGCGGCGCGGCCAGCGGCGGGTCGCGGGGCCGAAGGTCCTCGCCGAACGCGATCGGATCGAGCGGGCCGTCGCGGCGCTGCCATTCCCGCCAACCGGCGCCCAGCGGCGCGCGATCGAGGAGATCGGGCGCGATCTCGGGGCGCCGCACCCGATGCAGCGGCTCCTCGAGGGCGACGTGGGCAGCGGCAAGACCGCGGTCGCCGCGGTGGCCCTGCGGCTCGTCGTCGAGAGCGGCCTGCAGGCCGCTCTGATGGCGCCGACCGAGCTGCTCGCCGAGCAGCACGCGCGAACGCTCGGGCGTCTCCTCGCCCCCGCGGGGATCGCGATCGAGCTCGTCACCTCGGCGAGCGGTGGGGCCCAGCGCGCGACGGGCCTCGCGGCGGGCCGGCCGGGGGTGGTCGTGGGCACCCAGGCGCTGGTCCAGCCGCTGCTCTCCTTCGGCGCGCTCGGCCTCGCCGTCATCGACGAGCAGCACCGATTCGGCGTCTCCGACCGGCTGCGGATCTCCGAGAAGGGGAAGAACCCGCACGTGCTCCTGCTCTCGGCGACGCCGATCCCGAGGACCCTCGCGCTCGCGATCCACGGCGACCTCGACGTCTCGGTGCTCGACGAGCTCCCCCCCGGCCGGACGCCCATCGAGACGGCGCTCCTCGTGGGCAAGAGCCGGGCGCGGGCGTTCGAGGCGCTGCGGGCCGAGCTCGCGCTGGGCCGGCGGGCCTACGTCGTCTACCCGCTCGTCGAGGAGAGCGAGAAGCTGGACCTCGCGGACGCCACGCGCGGCGCGGAGCGGCTGCGCAAGGCGCTGCCCAGCGCCCGGATCGGCCTCGTCCACGGCCGCCTGCCCTCGGCCGAGCGGGAGCGGGTGATGGCGGCCTTCCGCGACGGGGCGCTCGACCTTCTCGTCGCCACCACGGTGGTCGAGGTGGGGGTCGACGTCCCGGAGGCGACGCTCATGATCATCTCGGGCGCCGACCGCTTCGGCCTCTCGCAGCTCCACCAGCTTCGCGGCCGGGTGGGGCGTGGCGAGCACGCCTCGCGCTGCTTCCTGCTCGTCGAGAAGCGCCCCTCGCAGGCGGCGCGAGAGCGGCTGCGGGCGCTCTGCGAGCTCTGCGACGGCTTCCGGCTCGCGGAGATCGACCTGCGGCTGCGCGGGCCCGGTGAGCTCATCGGAACGCGGCAGTCGGGGCTGCCCGAGCTGCGCTTCGCCGATCCGGTGCGGCAGCCCGAGCTGCTCGCCCGCGCCCGAGAGCTCGCCTTCGAGCGGGTCGAGCGCGACCCCGCGCTCCTGGAGCCGCAATCTCGCCGGACGGTCGAGGCGCTGGAACGGATGTTCGGCGGCCGCCGCTCGCTCGGATCGGTGGCGTAGCCCGCGCGGCTGTCATGGGGCGGCGGTAGGCTACCGCCATGGCGGCGCGAATCTTGCCCATCGACCCGGTCCACCCGCAGCCCCACCGCATCCACCGGGCGGTGGCGGTGCTGGAGGCGGACTCGGCGATCGCGTTCCCCACCGACAGCTACTACGGCCTCGGCTGCGATCTCGGGAGCAAGAAGGCCATCGACCGTGTCTACCAGCTCAAGTCGCGCGATCGGCAGAAGCCGCTGTCGGTCATCTGCGCGGATCTCTCGGAGATCGCCCGCTACGCCAAGGTGAGCAACTTCGGCTATCGGGTCATGCGGCGGCTCGCGCCCGGGCCGTTCACCTTCGTGCTGGAGGCGACCCGCGAGGTCCCCGACGCCCTCGCGACGCGCCAGCGGACGGTGGGCATCCGCGTGCCGAACGCGCCCATCGCGCTCGCGCTCGTCCGGCAGCTCGGCCGGCCGCTGGTCTCGACCTCGGCCGCGAACCCCGCGGGCGAGCCGCTCCTCGGTCCGCAAGAGATCCTCGATCAGTTCGGCCACGGCCTCGAGCTCATCATCGACGGCGGCTACCAGATCTACGAGCCCTCGACCGTCCTCTCCCTGGTCGACGACCAGCCCGTGATCCTGCGGCAGGGGAAGGGCGAGGTCGAAGGGCTGCTCTAGACCAGTGCCGCCCGCCAGGATGCCCCTGCCTCGGGCGGAGGGCCGAGAACTTGCCGATCCGGGAAGGGGCCGTACGATCGGCCCGTGCCCCCAAAGCCGCTCGGGACGTTCGAGCCGTTGCTCGACCTCTTCACCCACCACCTCCGGGCCGAGCGGAACCTCGCCCGCAACACGGTCGAGAGCTACGCGCGCGATCTCCGAGACTACCTGGGCGATCTCGCGGGGCACGGACTCTCGAAGCCCGGGGACTTCACGGAGCAGCGGGTGCGCGAGCACCTCGTCGCCCTCGGCGACGCCGGCCTCTCCGCCCGCTCGGTCGCGCGCCACCTCGCCGCCATCCGGACCTTTCACCGCTTCCTCGTCGACGAGGAGGAGCTCGAGGCCGATCCGGCGGAGGAGGTCGCGCCGCCGAAGCCCGCGAAGAAGCTCCCGGAGTTCCTCTCGCTCGGCGAGGTGGACGCGCTCTTGGCCTCGCCCGACGAGGCGAAGCCAGACGGCTGCCGCGACCGGGCGATGATCGAGCTGATGTACGCGGCCGGGCTGCGCGTCAGTGAGCTCTGCGCGCTGCGCCTCGGCGACGTGCAGGCCGATCCCGGGCTCGTGCGGGTGCTCGGCAAGGGGAGCAAGGAGCGGATCGTGCCGGTGGGAGAGGTCGCGCTGCGCAAGCTCGAGGAGTACCTCGCGCGCGGGCGGCCGGCGCTGCTGCGCGGGCGGACGAGCGGCGACCTCTTCGTCTCGCGGCGGGGGCGCCGCATGGGCCGGATCGTCTTCTGGCGGAGGCTCAAGGGCTACGCGAAGAAGGCCGGCATCGGCAAGAACGTCAGCCCGCACAAGCTCCGGCACAGCTTCGCGACCCACCTGCTCGAGCGCGGCGCCGACCTGCGGGCGGTCCAGGCCATGCTCGGCCACGCGGACATCGGGACGACGCAGATCTACACGCACGTGGACCGCGCGCGGCTGCGCGAGGTCCACGCGAAGGCGCACCCGCGAGCGTGAGGCCGCTTCGAGCTACGCCGGGGCGAGGACCGCGCGGAAGTGGCGGAGCGCCGCCGGGGCCGAGACGATCGTGTAGCCGCCGAGCCGCTCGCGCTGCGCGGCGATCTGGCCGAGCGTTCGGGCGACGTGGTCGAGGTGCGAGGCCGTGTACGTCCGCCACGGGATCGCGAGGCGGGTGAGCTGCCGGTGCGGCTCCTTCTCGGCCTCGGGGAACATCAGCGCGCCGACCTCGCAGCTCCGCACGCCGCCCTCGGCGTAGAGCGCGCAGGCGACCGAGTGGCCGGGGAAGCGGCTGGGCGGCACGTGCGGCAAGAGCGCGCCCGAGTCGACGTAGACGGCGTGGCCGCCGGCGGGGCAGACGACGGGGACGTTCGCGGCCCGCAGCGCCGCGTGGAACGCCTCGACCTGATCGAGGCGCGCCGAGAGGAAGCCCTCGTCGAGCGCCTCGCGCAGCCCGACCGCGATGGCGTCGAGGTCGCGGCCGGCGAGGCCGCCGTAGGTCTCGAAACCCTCGGTGACGACGAGCCCCTGCCGCACCCGCTCGGCCAGAGCGGCGTCGCGCAACCCGATGAAGCCGCCGATGTGGGCGAGGCCGTTCTTCTTCGCGCTGACGAGGCAGCCGTCCGCGAGGTCGAAGAGCGAGAGGGCGATCCGAGCCGCCGGCATCCCCTCGCAGCTCGGGTCGCGACGAGCGAGGAGCCCCGCGTTCTCGGCGAACCGGGCGCCATCGATGAAGAGCGGCACCCCCTTTTTCTTCGCGAGCCGCGCGGCGGCCGTGGCGTTGCCGAGCGGGACCGGGTGGCCCCCGAGCGAGTTCGCGGTGGCCGTCAAGACGATGGCCCGGACCGGCTCGGCCGCGAGCGCCCGCTCGAGCGCATCGAGCGCGATCCCGCCCTTGAGCGGAGACTCGTCCAGCGGATCGAGCGCCGCCGGCTCTGGCAGGTCGATCCCGCGCGCCCCGAGCCGCTCGACGTTGGCGCGGGTGGTGTCGAAGAGCGCGTTCGAGAGCACCACGTCGCCGGGCCGCAGGAGGGCCTCGAAGAGCAGCCGTTCGGCCGCCCGACCCTGGTGCGTCGGGATCACCTCCGGGAAGCCGGTCACCTCGCGAACCGCCGCTTCGAAGCGGAACCAGCTCTCGCTGCCGGCATAGCTCTCGTCGGCCTCCATGACCGCGGCCCACTGGCGATCGCTCATCGAGCCGGTGCCCGAGTCGGTGAGCAGATCGATGAAGACGTCCCGTGCGCGGAGCCGGAAGAGGTTGTGGCCGGAGTCGGCGAGGGCCCGGAGCCGCTCCTCGCGGGGAAGCAGCCGGATTCGTTCGACGCTTCGGATGCGATAGGGCTCGGGGGCAGGGTGCGCGGGCGGGCGAAGAGGGGTCATGATCGCATCCTCGCCCCGGGGGAAGGGCGGCGGGTTGACGATGGTCAATTCGCTCGGCATCGCGGTTGACGCAGGGCGTCGGCCCGCGCAAACTCCGACCCGTGACGCGGTCGCGACGCATCGAGCTGCTCCGCGCGGCGCTCTCCGAGCGGCTCCTCGTCCTCGACGGCGCGATGGGGACTGCCATCCAGGGGAAGGGGCTGTCGGCCGCCGATTTCGGAGGGGCGGAGCTCGAGGGCTGCAACGAGATCCTGGTGGCCTCGCGGCCCGAGGTGGTGGAGGCGATCCACGCGGCCTACTTCGAGGCGGGCGCCGACATCGCCGAGACGGACAGCTTCGGCGGCACGCCGATCGTGCTCGCGGAGTACGGCCTCGCCGAGCGGGCCCTCGAGCTCAACCGGCAGGCCGCGCGGCTCGCGCGCCGGGTCGCGGATCGCTTCTCGACGCCCGCCCAGCTCCGCTTCGTGGCCGGCTCGATGGGACCGACCACGAAGTCGCTCTCGGTGACGGGGGGCGTGACGTTCGAGGAGCTCGAGGGCGCCTTCCACCTCCAGGCGAAGGGGCTCTGGGAGGGCGGCGTCGACTACCTCCTCCTCGAGACCTGCCAGGACACGCGAAACGTCAAGGCGGCGCTGCTCGGGATTCAGCGGCTCGCGCAGGAGATCGGGGAAGAGATCCCCGTCGCGGTCTCCGGGACCATCGAGCCGATGGGGACGATGCTGGCGGGCCAGTCGGTCGAGGCGCTCGTCTGCTCGCTCGAGCACGTGGAGCTGCTCTACATCGGGCTCAACTGCGGGACCGGCCCCGAGGCCATGGCGGATCACGTCCGATCGCTCGCGGCGCTCGCGCGCTGGCCGACCGCCTGCGTCCCGAACGCGGGGTTGCCCGACGAGAACGGCCGCTACCTCGAGACGCCGGAGGCGATGGCGCGCACGCTCTTCCGCTTCGGCGAGGCGGGCTGGCTGAACCTCGTCGGCGGCTGCTGCGGGACGACCGAGGAGCACGTCCGCGCCCTCGTCGAGATGGCCCGGGGGCTCGCGCCCCGGGTGCCGCACGTCCGCCGCCGCTCGTGGCTCTCGGGGATCGACGCCTTCGAGGTGACGGACGAGGTCCGGCCGGCGCTGGTCGGCGAGCGGACGAACGTCATCGGCAGCCGGAAGTTCAAGGAGCTCGTCGCCGCCGAGCGCTGGGACGACGCGAGCGAGATCGCGCGGGCCCAGATCGCGGGTGGAGCGCAGATCGTCGACGTCTGCCTCGCGAACCCGGATCGCGACGAGGCGGCGGACATGCGCCGCTTTCTCGCGTCGCTCGTGAGCAAGGTCCGCGTTCCGCTGATGATCGATTCCACCGACGATCGGGTGATCGCCGAGGCGCTCACCTACTGCCAGGGAAAGGCGCTCATCAACAGCGTCAACCTCGAGGACGGCGAGGAGCGCTTCGCCAAGGTGGTGCCGCTCTCCCGCCGCTTCGGGGCGGCGCTCGTGGTCGGCTGCATCGACGACGATCCCCGGCAGGGCATGGCCGTGACGCGGGAGCGCAAGCTCGCGGTGGCGCGCCGATCCTTCGAGCTGCTCACGCGCAAGTACGGCGTTCCGCCCGAGGACATCTACTGGGACCCGCTGGTGTTCCCCTGCGCCACGGGCGACGCGCAGTACGTCGGCTCCGCCGCCGAGACCATCGAGGGCGTGCGGCTCCTGAAGGAGGCGTTTCCGGGCACGCGCACGCTGCTCGGCATCTCGAACGTCTCGTTCGGCCTGCCGGCGGCCGGGCGCGAGGTCTTGAACTCGGTCTTCCTCTACCACTGCACGCGGGCGGGGCTCGACCTCGCCATCGTCAACGCCGAGCGGCTGGTGCGTTACCCGGAGATCCCGGCGGACGAACGGACGCTCGCCGAGGATCTGCTCTGGAACCGAGGGGCCGATCCGGTGGGCGCCTTCGCGGCGCGCTTCCGCGATCGGAGAGCCGCGGAGAGGCCGCGAGAGGAGCTGCCGCTCGACGATCGGCTCGCCCGTTACGTGGTCCAGGGGACGCGCGAGGGGCTCGAGCACGACCTCGAGCTCGCGTTGCGCGACCGGACGCCGCTCGATCTCGTCAACGGCCCCCTGATGCGCGGCATGGACGAGGTCGGCCGGCTCTTCGCGAAGAACGAGCTCATCGTCGCCGAGGTGCTGCAGAGCGCCGAGTCGATGAAGGCGGCCGTCCGCTTCCTCGAGCCTCGGATGGATCGGAAGGAGAGCTCGACGCGCGGGACCGTGCTGCTCGCCACCGTCAAGGGCGACGTCCACGACATCGGCAAGAACCTCGTCGAGATCATCCTCGCGAACAACGGCTTTCGGGTGGTGAACCTCGGGATCAAGGTGCCGCCGGCCCAGCTCGTCGAGGCGGTTCGGGCGCAGCGGCCGGACGTCGTCGGCCTCTCCGGGCTCCTGGTCAAGAGCGCGCAGCAGATGGTGGTGACGGCGGAGGAGCTGCGGGTCGCGGGGATCGCGGTGCCGCTGCTCGTCGGCGGCGCGGCGCTCTCCCGCGCCTTCGTCGATCGGCAGATCGCGCCGGCGTACGGCGAGGGGCTCGTGGCCTACGCGAAGGACGCGATGACCGGCCTCGAGCTGTGCCGGCGGGTCTGCGACGCCGCCGAGCGGGGCAAGCTGCGCGAGGAGCTCGCGCGGGCGCGGGCGGCGACGCAGGGCGGCCTCGGGGTCTCGACGGCGGGGGAGGGGCCGTCTCCGGCGCGGCCGGCCTCCCCCCAGCGCCCGGTCGAGCGGTCGATCTCCATCGTCGCGGAGCCACCGGCGCCGCCGGATCTCGAGCGGCACGTCCTCCGCTCGACCCCGCTCGAGGAGATCTGGCGCCACGTCAACCCGGTGATGCTCTACGGCCGGCACCTGGGTCTTCCGGGCTCGGCGGCCCGGGCCATCGCCGAAGGCGACGAGAAGAAGCTCGCGGGCTCGGCGGACGGGCGCAAGGCGCTCGAGCTACGCGAGGTCGTGCGCGAGGTCGAGCGGGAGTGCGTGCGCGAAGGGCTGCTCGCTCCCGCCGCGGTCTTTCAGTTCTTCCGCGCCGGCTCCGAGGGCGATCGGCTCCTGCTCTTCGGGCGGGACGGGCCCGCGGGCGACGCGATCGCGTCGTTTCAGTTTCCACGGCAGCCACGGCCACGGGGACTCTGCCTCGCCGACCTCGTCAACCCGCTGCGAGGCGCCCCTCCCGACCACGTGGCGCTCTTCGTGGTCACGGCGGGCAAGGGCGTGCGGGCCTACGCCGAGGCGCTCAAGGGGCGCGGCGACTACCTGCGCTCGCACGTGCTGCAGGCCCTCGCGCTCGAGAGCGCCGAGGGCTACGCGGAGCTCCTGCACGCCGAGCTGCGCGCCCGCTGGGGCTTCCCCGATCCGGAGGGCATGGCGATGGCCGATCGCTTTCGCGCGAACTACCGCGGGAAGCGCTACTCCTTCGGCTACCCGGCCTGTCCCGCGCTCGAGGATCAGCGGATCCTCTTCGGGCTCCTCCGCCCGGAGGAGATCGGCGTCGTCCTCACCGACGGCGACATGATGGATCCCGAGGCGAGCGTTTCGGCGATGGTCTTCCACCACCCCGAGGCGAGCTACTTCTCGGCAGCGGCGAGGGAGTGAGGCGGTGGCGCCTCTGCGGATCGAGCCGCTCGCCACGACGGCGATCGGCAGCCTGCCGGAGACGGACGTCGAGGCGGCCCTCGAACAGGCCTTTTCGCTG
Organism: Myxococcales bacterium; assembly: GCA_021783235.1. Lineage (GTDB taxonomy): Bacteria > Myxococcota > Myxococcia > Myxococcales > JAKAPL01 > JAJXUD01. The sequence continues at coordinate 24,285 of JAJXUD010000054.1, forward strand.
GACCTCCCGTTCTTGCCCGAGCTCCCCCGCCGGGATCCGGCCGAGGGGATGCTCGCCCGGGCGCTCGAAGGGCTGGCCGGCCTTCGGATCGACGCGGACGGTCAGTCCCCTCCCGTGGTCGCGATCGAGCCCTGGCGGCGAGAGCGCGGGGCGCTGGAGCGCCGGCTGACGCGCGCGCTCGCCGACGGCGACTTCTCGCCGTTCGAGCCGAGCGCCCGCGCATCCCGCGCCTTCGAGCCGTTTCTCGCGCAGCTTCGGCGGCGGGGAGTCCGGCTCGCGAAGGCGCAGCTCGCCGGGCCGGCGACGGCCGTCTGGAGCGTCCGGCTGGAGGACGGACGTCCCGCCTCGGCCGAGCCGGAGCTGGCCCGCCAGATTGCACGCCTCGTCGCGGCTCGCGCGCTCGCGCTCGCGCAGGCGATCGCGCGCGCGGGTGCGGCCCCGGTCGTCTTCCTGGATGAGCCGGCGCTCATCTCGCTCGAGCCGCGCAACCCGCAGCACTCGCTTCGGCTCGGCGAGCTGCGCGAGCTGGCGGCGGGGATCGTCCGGGCGGGGGGTAGGGCAGGGCTTCACTGCTGCGCCGAGAGCCGCTGGAGCGCGCTGATGCCGCTCGGCTTCTCCTACCTCTCGATCGACGTCGCCAGGTCGCTTCCGGGCGTCCTCGCGGACCGGCCGCTGCTCGAGCGGTTTCTCGAGGACGGAGGCCGGCTGGCGCTGGGACTGGTCCCCACCGAGGAGCCTCTGAGCGGCGCCGCCGCCGCGGGCGCGCTGCTCGATCGGCTGGAGGGCGGCCTGCCGGAGCCGCTGGTCGGCCGGATCCTCACCCAGGCGCTCCTCACGCCCGCCTGCGGCCTCGCGGGGCTGTCGGTGCCCCGCGCGCGAGAGATCCTGCGCGCGCTCGGCGCGGCGAAGGCCGAGCTGGCGGCCCGCCTCGTCTGAGCCCTCTCTCGCCGGAGGCTCTTCCGCTCGTCGGGCGCTTTACCGCCCGACGGCCCTTCGATAAGCTTCGCAGCGAACATCGAAAGGTCTGGTCCCGATGCGCTCGACCGTCGCACTCCTCCTCTCGTTCGCCGCCCTGGCCGCGGGCCCGGCCCGGGCCTCCGAAATCTCGGCCAAATCCGCGCGAGCGCTCGAACGGCGAGCGACCGCGAAGATGACCGACCTCGACTACGAGGCAGCGGTCCCGTTGCTGCAGCGGGCGCTCCGCTCTTCGGCCCTGCCCGGTGAAGAGCGGGCCCGGCTGGAGGTCGAGCTCGGGGTCGCCTTCGTGAATCTCGGCAAGGATGGGAACGCCCGGGCGGCCTTCTCGAAGGCGCTCGAGCTCGATCCGAAGGCCGCGCTGCCGAGCGACGCCTCCCCGAAGATCCAGGGCCTCTTCGAGGAGGCGCAGCGGGCTCTGGCGCCGCCGCCGCCGCCGCCACCTCCTCCCCCTCCGGTCCAGGTGGCGCCACCGCCCCCGCTGCCTCCGCCGGTGGTCGAACTGCCGCGCGCCGTCCCTCCCGCCTCCGTCGCGGCGGCCCCCGCTGGCGGCTCCCGGAGCCTCGCGGCGCCGATCGGGCTCGGCGTGGGCGCCGTCGTCGCGCTCGGGGTGGGCATCTGGGCGGCGGAGCAGTCGCAGGGCGCCGCGGTGGCGCTCCAGTCGGGCCTCAACTCGCGGTCGACCGTCGATGGACTGGTGTCGCGGCAGGGGACGTTCGCGACGGTTTCCATCGTCTCCTATGTGGTGGCCGGCCTCGCCGCGGTCGCGGGCGTCACGCTCTTCGCGGTCGAGGGAAGCTCGGGATCGGCTGAGCCCGAGCGGCACGACGCGACGTTCTCGGGCCTCGGCCCCACGCCGCTCGCCTTCTCGTTCTGAGCGCCGATCTCCTCGAGGCTTGAACGGGAAGGCGATTCAGTCGAGACTGGGCGGGTGTCGGCCAGCCTCGGCCAGATCGGCCGTTACACGATCGAACGAAGCCTCGCCCGCGGTGGAATGGCGGAGGTCTTCCTCGCCAGGGCCGAGGGGCCCGGCGGCTTCCAGAAGAGCGTGGTCATCAAGCGGATCCTGCCGGATCTCGCGGAGGACGGCCGCTTCGTCGAGATGTTCCTGAACGAGGCTCGGCTCGCGGCCCTGCTGAATCACCCGAACATCGTTCAGGTCTACGACTTCGGCGAGGAGGACTCCGCCTACTTCATCGCCATGGAGTACATCCAGGGCGAGAGCGTCCGCAACGCCCTCTTGCATTTCCGCGACGCGGGGCGCCCGTTTCCCGTCAGGGCGGCGGCCCAGATCGCGGTCGGCGTCTGCGAGGGGCTGCACTACGCCCACGAGCTCTGCGACCAGAACGGCGTCTCCTACAACATCATCCATCGAGACGTGACGCCGGAGAACATCCTCATCTCCAGCTCGGGGATCCCGAAGATCGTCGACTTCGGCATCGCCAAGGCGAGCTCGAACACCAACCGGACCGAAGCCGGTACGATGAAGGGCAAGTACGCCTACATGGCGCCCGAGCAGATCCGGGGCCACGGGGCCGACCGGCGGCTCGACGTCTACGCCGTGGGGGTCTGCCTCTACGAGCTGTTGGCCGGCCGCAAGCCCTTCGACGGCGAGCCGCTGCAGCTCCTGCACGCCATCCTCGAGGGGCGCATCCCACCGATCGCCGCCCTGAACCCGGCGGTCCCTCGAGAGCTCTCGGACCTCGTCGCGATCTCGATGGCCGTCGATCCCGAGAGGCGTTTCCCCGACGCCCACCGGATGGGTGACGCGATCGAGGACTGGCTGCTCGCGACGGGCAAGCGCGTCAGCGCGGTGGAGCTCGCCCACCTCGTGGCGGAGGTGGCGAAGGAGCGCAAAGGGGCTCGGCGAATCGACCAGACCTCCGGGCCGAAGGGCGTGCCCGGATTTCCGCCGGAGGGCGTCCTGTCGATGGGAGCGTCGCCGGCCGGGAGAAGGCCCTCCGGCGCCGGCCAGCGCGCCTCGGCGGAGGCCGCCGACGCGGTCGCGACGGTCTTCGAAGCGGTCGCGATCGACGGGGATCACGAGGACACCCCGACCGACCTCGGGGAGGGCTTCGGGCCGACGGTCGAAAGCGAAAATCGGACCCGGATCCGGTCGTCGATGGCGAAGGCGGCGGTCGACGACGCTCCGCCCGAGCCGATCGTTCGGGCCCCGCTGGGATCTCGACGTCTGATCCTCGCCCTCGGATCGCTCGGGGCGCTCGCCGTCCTGGCGGTGGGCTGGTTCGCGCTGCGCCGAGGGGCGCCGCCAGCCCGCGCGCCCCTCGCGGCGGTCGTCGAGGAGCGACCTTCGCCGGCGGCTCCCGCCACGGCTCCCGCTCCCGCGCCGCCGCCCGCTCCGGCGGCGTCCCCCCCGCCCCCGGTGCCTCCCGAGGCGACGGCGGTGGCTCCTGCCCCGGCACCCCCCACTCCCGCGCCCGCCCCCCCTGCCCAGCCGGACGGCGCCCAGACCGTCGCCGCGACCTCTCCGCCCCCGCGGGCGGCTCCCATCGAAGGTGGGCGCGGCGGCTCGACCCCGAGCGGTCCGGTCCAGCCCCGCCAAGGGCGAGGCTTCTTGACGGTCCGCTCCTCACCCTGGTGCGACGTCTACCTCGACGGCACGAAGATCGGCGTCACCCCCATCTCCCGCTACGAGCTGCCTTCGGGCCGGCACTTCCTCGTCCTCAAGAACCAGAAGGAGGGGGCCTACCGAGAGACGTCGGTGAAGGTCGAACCGGGCCGCGAGGCGAAGGAGGCGCTCGTCTTCGGTCAGGGGACGCTGGACATCCGGGTGCAGCCCTGGGCGCAGGTCTTCGTCGACGGCAAGCCGCTCGGGATGACGCCCCTCAAGCCGCTGGCCCTCCTCGCGGGCACGCACGAGCTGAGGCTCGTGAACCACGAGATCGGCAAGGAAGAGACGCGCCGCGTGGCCATCCGCGAGGGCGGCCGCGAGGTCGTCAAGGTCTTCTGGTGAGGCAGCTACCCGAGCTGGCCTCGCTCCTGTAGCAGCTCGGCGACCAGGATCGCGCCGCGGGCGGCGCCCATCTTGGTGTTGTGCGAGACCAGCAGGTACTTGAAGCCGTTCTCGAGGACCGGATCGGCGCGCAGCCGGCCGACGGTCGTGGTCATCCCGCCGCCGGCGTCGCGGTCGAGCCGGGGCTGAGGGCGGAACGGATCGGCCTGGAGCCGAATCCAGCGCTCCGGGGCCGAGGGGAGGCGGCTCGCCGGGCCGTCCTGGCCGAAGCGCTCGAGCGCCGCGCGGACCTCGTCGAGGCTCGCCTTCCGCCCGAGCCCCACGAAGACCGCCTCGGTGTGCCCCTCCAGCACGGGGACGCGGCTGCAGCTGCAGGAGAGCCGCGCGTCGTGGGGACTGATGCCGTCGGCGCCGACGCGCCCGAGGATCTTCCGGGTCTCGCGCTCCACCTTCTCCTCCTCGCCGGGGATGAAGGGGATGACGTTGTCGACGATGTCGAGCGCGATGACGCCGGGGGAGCGGCCGGCGCCCGAGCAGGCCTGCATCGAGGTCATCAGGACCGTCCGCAGCCCGAAGGCGTCGGCCAGAGGCTTGAGGGTGACCGCGAGGCCGGTGGTCGTGCAGTTGGGAATCGGCGTGATGAAGCCCCGCCAGCCGCGCCGCCGCCGCTGCGCCTCGAGGAGCGAGGCGTGGTCCGGGTTGACCTGCGGGATCAGGATCGGGACGTCGTCCTCGGCGCGGAAGGCGGACGCGGTGCTGATGACCGGGACCTCGCGGGCATAGCGCGGCTCCAGCTCGCGCGCCGGCTCGCTCTCGACCGCCGAGAAGACGCAGGCGAGGCCGTCCGTCGACAGCTGGGCGGCGTCCTCGACCGGCAGCTCGCCGAGCTCGGGGGCGAGCGGTTCGGCCGCGTACCAGCGGAACGCGCCGTTCGCGTCGGTGAGTGCCTCTCGCAGCCGTCTGCCGGCCGACCGCTCGGAGGCGGCGACCTTCGCCACCCGGAAGCGAGGGTGGTCTCTGAGCGAGGCGAGAAACTGCTGGCCGGCGAGGCCGGTGGCCCCGACGACCGCGACGTCGAGCTTTGCCATGTCGGGCCTTCTAGCACGGAAGCCGCCCGCGCATGAGGGCCGCCGCTCAGCCCCGCAGCCGCTCGGGCGCCTCGTCGGGGACCCCTTGGGGCGCCGGCGGCGCGAGGCTCGGGAGGCCGGCCTCCGTGCGCAGCCGCCGCTCCTCGCGGCCGAGCTCGGCGATCGCCTCGCGCATCCGGTCGGCGATCCGCTTGTGGACCGAGGGCCGATCCCCCTCGGCGTAGAGGTCGGAGAGGTCGAGGGGCCGGCCGAAGATCGCGAAGATCGGCTCCCGGCGCGTCCAGTTGTTCAGGACGGTCCGGGCGAGGCTGTTGCCCATGCCCAGGATGAAGACCGGAAGCACCGTGGGCCGCGCGAGCAAGGCGACCCTCCCGACCCCCGGCTGGGCCGGGAGCAGGTCGTAGGGATCCGGCCCCTTGTTGCGCGTCCCCTCGGGGTGGATGCCGACGAGCGTGCCCGGCGCGCGCAAGAGCTCGGCCGTCTCCTCCATGGCGAGCCGGTTGAAGCGGAGCTTCTTCCGATCGCGGAAGACCGGGGGGTACATCGCCCAGCCTCCGATGAGGGCGTTGATGAGAAGCCCGAGGGGCCCCTCGTAGAAGAAGCTCGCGCGGACGGGGAAGTAGAGCCGGCGCGACAGCTGGGCGCGCCGGTAGAGGACGGTCGAGAGGGCGAAGAAGTCGAAGAACGAGCGGTGGTTCGAGACGAGCAGGATGGGCGCGTCCGGCGGCAGGTCGCTGGCGTTCTCGAGGCCGACCGGCTGGATCGCGCGGCCGATGCAGAGCTCGAAGAGAAAGCCGAGCACGCTGTGCTGGTAGAGGGTGAGCAGCCCCTTGCAGCGCCGGTTGAGGAGGCGGGCGAGCCGATAGGCGAAGCGCTCGAAGCGCCCGAGCAGGCCGAGCGGGGAGGCGCCGGGCACGGCTCAGGGAAGCCCGACGGGGAGGCACCAGACCGCGTCGGCGAGCCAGCTGCCGTCGACGTCGTGAAAGCCCGTCATCGACTTGCCGAACATGCTCACCCGCTCGACCCGGCGGCCGTCGACCACGGAGTCCTCGGCCACCTCCCAGTCGGGTTGCACGCGGACCTGGGCGAGCCTCTTGCGGCAGGCCTCGATCGCGTCGGGGGTGAGCTGGTCCTGGACCTCGGGCATGAACGTCGCCTTGAACTCCCGGTCGCGCCCCTCCTCGAGGAGCCGGACCTGGGTGGAGATGGTCGCCTCGGGGCTGATGAGGGAGAAGCGCGCGAACCCAGGGCCGCCGTCGCTCGCGGGCGGCGGCATGGGCCGCGGCGCCGCGGCCGCGGGGAGGAAGGCCGGCGGTCGCCGCGGAATCGAGATCTTTGGCCGGACGAGGCTCGGGGGAGGCGGGGGCGCGGGGGCGCTGGGCGGCTCGCGGAGCAGCAGGAAGGCGAGGAGTCCGAGCAGCCCGGCGGCGGCGAGGAGCGCCAGCGCGAGGCGGTTTCCAGTGGGCGCGGGCACGCCCTCGCCTCCTATCCGGTTCCGGCGCCGCGGTCAACAGCGGCGGGGCTCCCCTGATCCGTCGATAAGGGCGCATCTGCTTCGTTGTCGGGCTGGCTGCGGTGCTCATTACCCCACCACGGTAACTCCGCTCCTCGCCAGCCCTCCGCCTCGCATCTGCACCCTTCTCGACGGCCAGGGCGTTGGGGTGCAAGGGATTCGCTCGTTACGGACGGATCTGGGGGCTCGAAAAGTTGATTTCGGCGGGAGCCGGGCTACCGTCGCCGGAGAGGGTCGCGCCACCGCGGCCCCCCATGAGGAGGATCCGATGGGACATCTGCGAAACCATCCCCGCGTCGCCAGCGGCCGGCCGGTCGAGATCGATCCTGGAGGCGCCGCCATCCGGGGGGAGGCGCGCGACCTGTCGATGGCCGGCTGCTTCGTCGTCGCGAAGAGCGCGCCGGCCTCGGAGGCGATCGAGATCGTCTTCGCCGAGGGGGGCGAGCAGATCCGCTGCCGGGGTCGGATCGTGCGGCGGAGCCTCGAAGGCGTCGCGGTCCGGTTCGAGCGGCTCGACTGGGCTGACCTCTTCGGCCTCGCCCGGCTGGTCTCGCCCGCCCTGGGCTAGCTCGCCCGGGGCTTCGGCGGGGCGTTCGTCGTGAGGTAGAGCGCCCGGCAGAGGTGGCCCTTCGCGCAGTTCCGCGCGCCGGTGCGCCCGTCCCGTTCGAGCTCGATGAGGACCTTCCGGCAGCAGTCGGCCCGGTCCTTGTACTTCTGCTCCAGCAGGTCGGCCATGGCCTTGCGTCAGGCCGCGGGGGCGGCCGCGGGAGCGGGTGCCGCCTCGGAGGCGCCCTTCCGCGCGGCCTTCCAGGCATCGAGGTGCTGCTGGCAGAGGCCGCGCGCGACGGTCGGCTTGCGGCACTCGGCGGTCGAGCAGCTTCGGAAGCGACGGTGGGGCAGCTCGCCCTGCCGCCACTTCTTGTAGTGGAAGAAGCAGTAGCTCTTGGCTCGATAGGCCCGCTTGCAGCCCTGGACCGTGCAGCTCTTCTTGCCGCCGCTCTTCGGGGTCGGGCTCTGACGCTTCGCCTGCTTCGCCGCGGTCTTCTTCTCGGCCATGGACCAATCGCTCCTGACGGGTTTGGAAAAGCGCTCCTGTTTAAAACAGCGGGGGTGCGAAGGCAAGCGTTGCGGCGCTCGCGAGGCCGCGGGCAGGGCGACGGACCAGGGCCCGCGGGTGGCGGGCGCCCGGGGACCGTTCGGGTCCCCGGACGCCCGGGTGAGCTTCCGCGGCGGCTCACCGCGCCGTCGCTCGACGAACTACGGCGTCGAG
>JAJXUD010000114.1 GCA_021783235.1 Myxococcales bacterium
AGTTGCCGTACTGCATGCGGCTCTTCATCGAGCTGTAGACCTGGCTCGTCAGCGCGGCCGTGTCGTCCGAGGTCCCGATCTTGCCGTCCGGGCCGGGGAGGCCCTGGGCGACCATGTTCGCGAAGGGATCGAGCTCTCCCTCCCAGACCAGCCCCTTCTCCACGTACCCCTCGATGGCGAACGGTGAGTGGTGGTAGTCCTCGTGGACGTAGTGCAGGTCCTCGTCGACGAAGGCGTACACGCCAGTCGTGAGCTCCTCGTACATCCGCACGAGCCGCCCCACCTCGCCCGCGCCCTCCCGCAGGTAGAAGTGATCGATCACCTGGTAGGCCGGCGCGCCGTTCACCTGCTGGCCGCTGTACGAGTACTCCTGCAAGATGCGGCCGCGGAGGTCGTAGTAGTACTGCGTCCAGTTGGCCTGGGCCGTGCCAGTCGTGTCCTGCCAGAGGCGACCATGGGCGTCGTAGCTGCGAGAATCCGCGTCCGCTCTAATAAAGCCGCCACCTTGATGTATCAGGTAGGTAAAGCCGGTATAGCGGTCTCGAGCATCGTAGGTGAACATGGTCCGATCAGAATAGACATCGTATTCATTGTTGACGGATCCGTTGGCGTCGTACTGCCACGTCTTTCCATTCGCGGCCATCAGGTGACTCGTCGCGCCGCTCGAATCGTACGTGTACGCGTTCGGCGTGCCTCCGTTGTAGCTGTCCGACAGCCGGTTGCCCACCTCGTCGTACGTCCACGCCCAGCTCTGCGCCGTTCCCGTCACGTTCGTGGTGTAGTTCGTCAGCCGATTGAGCGCGTCGTAGCCGAACGTCCAGTCCCAGGCGTTGTACTGGTTCTCGAACCAGTGGACGGCGGTCACGAGCCCCATCCCGTTCCCGTCGAACTGGTAGGCCTGGTCGAGCACCGGCGCCGCCGCCGGGCCCGACACCAGGTGGGTCCACTCGCCCCGCTTGTTGCGCGTGAGCTGCCGCAGGCTCCCGTTGCCGTACGTCAGCGAGGCCACCACCCCGTCCGAGAAGTAGCTCACCCCGCTCGCGATCACCGACTGCCCGCCCTGGTAGCCCACGTCGACCTCGCTCGGCCGCGGCACCGGCACCATCCCCCCGGCGCTCGGGTAGTCGTACGTCACCTGCTCGCCGTCCGGGTACGTCATCCCGAGCAGCTCGGAGTTCGCGCCCCAGGCGTAGTGGATGTCGCTCGAGGTCGACGAGCCGTCCGGGCCCCGCTCCTCCAGCTGGTCGGTGATCCGCCCGTCGAAGTCGTAGCAGTAGTGGGTGAAGATCCGGTTGCCGTTCGGGTCGCGCGCCTGCACCGTCGTCGGACGACCGGACGAGTTCTGGTAGCTGAGCCCGCCCAGCGCGCAGCTCTCGTCGTAGAGGTAGGCGAGGCTCTGGTTTGTCACCGAGGAGTTCATGGCCGTGATCCGGCCGCCGAGATCGTACTGGTACTGCATCAGGTTCCCGTTCGCGTCCTTCGCCTCGGCGATCTGGTTCGCCCCGTCGTAGTTGTACACCCAGCTACCCATCTCCACCCGATCCCTTGCCCTACCGCTCGAACCCCTTCGCCCCGAGGTTGCGCAGGATCACCACCCCCTGCGTCGTCGCCACGACCAGGTCTGGCTTGCCGTCGCCGTCCATGTCGCCCACCGCCAGCGCGTTCGGGCTCTGCGGCACCCCGACCTCCACCGGCGCCGCGAACTTCATCCCCCCGAGCCCCCGCAGGACCGTCACCGTCTTCCCCACGCCGCCGCCGTTCTCCGCCACCGCCAGGTCCGGCCTCCCGTCCCCGTCGAAGTCCGCCGACACCACCGCCACCGGCGCCGGCCCCGCCGCAAGTTTCAGCTCCGGCTCGAACGTCCCGTCGCCCTTCCCGCGCAGAAGGCTGAGGCGCCCGCGCTCGTCCTCGCCGTAGAAGTCCGCCACCGCGAGGTCCGGCTTGCCGTCCCCGTCGAAGTCCCCCACCGCGATCCAGATCGGCCCCTTCCCCACCGGGTAGGCAACCATGTCGCGGAACGTCCCGTCGCCCTTGTTCAGGAAGATCCCCACCGTCGCGTCGAGGCCGTTCGCCACCGCCAGATCTGGCTTGCCGTCGCCGTTGAAGTCGCCCACGGCGACGGCCTCGGGCGACTCGCCCGTGGCATAGCAGGCCGCTGGATCGTCGGCCGACCGCCAGCAGCGCTGAAAGCCGTGGTCTTTCAGAATCCGGGGCTGCGAAAGCGCGCCTCCTCCCTGGTTAAAGAAGAGCCGGAGCTCGTTCTCCAGGGCGGAGGCAGCAACCACGTCCGCGCTCCCGTCGCCATTGAGGTCCGCAATGACGAGCGCCGAAGTGCCCACGGGAACGGCGACGTGCGCGGCGCTCTTGAAGCCAAATCCCGTGAGGTAGCCCTCCCCACGGTTCTCTTGGACGATCACGAACTTGGCCCCGGCGGGCCCGAGGACGACGTCCGGCCGGCCGGCTCCCGTCACGTCCCCACAGGCGATTTCGAAGGGAAGCTTTCCCGCCGGCGAGGTGATCGGGCGATCGAGCCTTCCTCCCTCGCGCCCGAGCATGAACGCCCAGCGGCCCTCCGCCGGCAGTGCCACGACCACGTCGAGACGCCCGTCGCCGTCGAGGTCGCAGAGCGAAAGCGCCGACGCCCCCCCGAGAGGCGGTGCGGCTCCGAACGTCACGGCGAGCCCCAAGAAGATTGCCAAAGTCATCTCGCTCCCAATTCGATCTCGAAATCTCTGCCTTCCCGAGTGACGGAGACACGCCGCCCGTGGAGACGGAGGATCGGGCTCTCGAAGCCGGCCGGACCAATCGGCTCGGCGGCAAGCCGCCTGAGCACCTCGTCGGCCCTTGGACCGAAAGCTCGGACGATCGCCACGCCGGCTCCGAGCAAGAACTCACCGCTCAGCCCAACCGCCATGCCGTCCCACGACAGCTGAGTCGATCCCTCCCTCCACCTCTGCAGGAGCCCGTCCCACGCCCAGCCGATTTCTAGGACTCGAGCCGGAAACTCGACCCGAACGATCGGTTCCTCGGGCGCTTGCCGCGGAATCCGCCGGAACAGGGCAAGATCGGGAGCCGCCACCTCGAGCGCTGGTCTTGCCGGGGTGGGGGATGTCTTTGAAAGCAGCCGCAACACCAAGCCGGCCAACGGAACCTCGGGCACGGCCCCGCGCCAGTCCACCCCGGCGTCGTCCAGAAGCGCGCAAAGGGCCGCTCCGGTCACGTAGGGTCGAACGTGCGAAAACCAGTTCTCTCCGTCGAGGTCTCGTCCGCCGCTCTCGAGCTCTCGGGCGAACGCCTCCTCCATGCTCGCACGCGAACCCCCAAGATCCCCCTGCCGAACCTGCATCTCGAAGTAGGTGGCCGTCCCCTCGATGGTCTCGCGCCACTCGATCCTGCGCCCGAGTCTTTCGGACCGCATCCGCCGCCGGAGCTCCGTCCAACGGGCAAGCGCGTCCGCCCGATCCCCTGGCGCATGTCGTAGCGCCTCGGCGAGCGCGAGCTGCTCGACGACCTGTCTTGTCGCGTCCTCCCGGCGCAGGGACGAGGAGATGCCCTGGGGAAGGGGGGCGCGCGAATGCCAACCCATCGCCTGCTGGTAGCGGTGGAACCCCTCGTGGGCGAGGAACCCGCCCGCGATCCTCCGAAGACGCGCCTGCCCGTTGATCAGGAGCACGGCCTGGCCATCGCCCGCCGGTTCTCCCTCGGCGGAGGTCAGCCAGACCGTCCCGCCTTCACCATGCAACCAGCCAATCACCCCCAGGCCGTCTGGCTCCAGCGCGATCCCAGGGTCGCGGCCACAGGGGCACCGCGACCCTTCGAGCGGCCGGAAGCCAAGCAGCGGAGGCGCGTTCAGGAGAACGAACCGCCGCGGGCAGACGAGCAGAACGGGCAAGAGATCGAACTGAAAGCCCGGCCACGACGAGCCGACCAGCCTCGACGCATGGAGATAGCGGCTGAGCAGCGCCACGTCGTCGCCACCACCACACGTAGGCGCATCCCGTACCGGCACCGACGAGCAACCGAAGAGGAGTAGGCAACCCAGCCACACCTTCCCCGCGGTGTTCATCTGGTCGCATCGACCTTCGGCAATTCCAGCGTCCAATGGTGGGGCGAGACCGGCAGAAGTGTCCCTGCCCGCTCCGTCTCTAGGTTTGGGATTGGCAACGCCGATCGGCGGCGGCCCGAGAAGTCGAAAAACTCGAACCACTTCGCGGACTCCCCCCCCTTGTCCACCTCATTCGCTGCGAGGCCGGTCCAGCGGACTGAGTGTCCGGCCGCGCGGCCGACCAGCGACCCGAGGCAGAATGCTCCCTGCGAGGATCCACGAATGCGAACGAGCGAAACCGCCCAGTCGTAGCCTTCGAGATAGATCACTCGAACCGTCGCCTTTGCCTGTGCCCTGAGCGAGGCCAGCGCCATCTCGTAGTCGACCCGAGGCATCGGACGAAACGATGGGAGGGGCTCTCTCAGCTCCAGGTCGACCCGAACCTCCTCCGGATCCCGGATGAACGCCCGCACCGCTCCGGGCCGCCTCGCCAAGAGGAGCGTGGAGCGAAGCCCGCGATCAAACGGCCGGCTCCTCGCGAGCAACCCGAGGCCTCCCTGGACATCGCGAAGCAAGAGCACCTCCGCGGCCCCCACTGCCATGGCTCGCGTGTAACCAAACCATCCCTCTGGCCAGAGGCCGAGCCCGCCGGCTTCGAGCGCACGTGCCACGTCTTGCTCGCTGTCCTCTGGCTTCCTCGTCTTCGCCGTCGTGAGCGCGAGGAAGCCGCTCAACCCCTCGTATGTCTCCGCGCTTCCCTCGTCCTCGGGAAGAAGATGCTCCCGCTCGAGGTACGCCCTCACCGAAGACCACTCGAACAGGGCCCTCGAGCGCTCCACGCTTCCGGGCTTCGCCCGAAGCGCACGCGCAAGGAGGAGCTGCTCTTCGAGGAGCCAGGTTCCCCGGCGCAGGGCCTCTGGGTGCCCGACGCTGAGCTGGCGCGAGGCGTCTGGCCAGTTGGCCACGTACTCGCCGTGCATCGCTTTCATGAAAAATGCTTCGAGGAGCTGGAACCTGCTCGACGCGCTCCAGCGAGAAATGTGGATCACCACCGCCACGAGGGCCCCCGGCCGTCCCGCGAAGGCGTCCTCCTCCTCTCTGCTCGCCGGTATCCACTCCTTGCCTCGGTCGAGAATCCAAGACTCCCCGGAGCCTCCGTCGGCCACGGGGAATGGCCGGTCTCGCCAACACGGGCACGAGGTCCCAGCGATGGGCGCAAAGCCATTCGAAGGCTCGGCTCCCAAGAGGAGGCTGAACGCCCACCCGCTCAGGATGACGGCCTTGTTCATGGGCAGCGGAGGCGTCAGGCCCTTCGCTGCTCGTCCTGCGAGTTCGAGTAGGTCCGCCGCCCGAGCAGCCAGGTCGCGAGCTGCCGCCGGCGGCTCGGCGGCCGGCCGGCGCGCCACCGTGGCGCAGCCCGCCAGACAGCATAGAAACAAAGCAGCAAGACGCTTCTCCATCAAGTTCCCATGGGATCACCCGACGCGCCGCAGGCTCCCGTTGCCGTACGTCAGCGAGGCCACCACCCCGTCCGAGAAGTGGCTCATCGCGCTCGCGATCACCGACTGCCCGCCCTGGTAGCCCACGTCGATCTCGCTCGGCTGCGGCACCGGCGCCATCCCGCCGGCGCTCGGGTAGTCGTACGTCACCTGCTCGCCGTCCGGGTACGTCATCCCGAGCAGCTCGGAGTTCGCGCCGGGGTCGCGGGCGCTGCGCCCACTTCGCCTTGGGTCGATTGCGGAAAGTCGATCCGCCAGCCCCGGCCCTGCGGCAGCGGCGTCACCCGCGCCCGCGGGCTGTCGATTCCGAGCTGCGGAGTCTCGAACCGGAGCGCGGAGGGCTGGTTCGGAGGAACCGAGGCCAGCGCCCGCTCGACGGCGTCGACGGCCCTCCTGCCGTCCAGGTGCAGACAGGCCTCCCGCTTCGTCACGTCCGCCTGGACCCGGCCGGTGAAGCGCACGGCGTACCCCTGGCCGAGCGCGTAGGCATCACCGAGCGCCTTCGCCGTCCACCTCGGGTCGCTCGTCGCACGGAGCGGCTTGAAGAAGTACCGGTCTCCGTGACGACCGGCGACGAGAACGACGGCCGAGCCCGGGTTCGAAACCTCTTCGCAGTCCTCGCCGCCCTTGGCCTCCGGCGAGAACGATCGTACCCATCGGCTCCCCGCCCCGGCCCGCGAGTTCGTCTCGAGGCCCGCGAGCCGAGCGCGCGCCTTCTCCGCAAGCGTCGCGCGATCGGAGGCGAACGTCCTCTTCCATCCGGGCTCCAGGCCATCGAGCACGACAGCTAGGGCCTCTCCGACGACGAAGGGCCTCTGGTAGAGGAGCCAGTACTCGGGCCACAGGTCGTCCAGTCCCGCGGCCAGGTCCGCGGCGACGGACGCGGCTGCCCACACCTTCCCTTCGATGACCGACGCGGCGAAGTAGCGCTCCAGGCCCAGGAATGAGGTCAGGCGCTCCTCGTCTTCGCCATGCGGCAGGGCCTCAAGGCGCTTGCTGATCTTCGCCCACGCCGCGGACGGGGAGAGCCGCTCGTCGGCGCGCGTCCTCAGGATGGACGAGAGGATCGTCTCCTCGCTCCTCGCCTCCTCGATTCGTCCCGGCTCCGAGAGAACGCGCTGCCTGGGTCCGAGGAAGAATAGTCCGAGGACCCGTTCGCCCTCTGCCGGCCAGCTACTGATGAACCCGCTGAACGCATCCTCGGCCATCGCGATCTCGAAGGGCAGCGTGCCGGTTGCGTATGTCGAAAGCGTTGTCGCTCGGTCAAAATCGCCCCTCTCCGCTGGCGCTGGCGGCGTTGCGGCCCAGTCCCACGCCTCGACGTCTGGAAACACGTACTCGAAGCAAAAGGGTCTTCCGGTCACTCCCCCATCGCCACGAAATGCGTTCGGGCAGTCGGCCCCGAAGCACTCGGCCTGGCGGTCGTCGATGACGACGAACGCCCCGGGCACCAGCTTGAACCCTGGCCACGCCTTCGGACCCTCCCGCGCCAGCCGCGCCTGGAAGGCCCGCACCCGCTCCGCGAGCGTTCGCTGATTCGAAGGGGACGGCCGCACGGTCGCGTGCGTGCAAGCGGCCCCGGCGATCACCAACCCCGCCAGAAGCCCGCTTGATTCACGCATGAACCCTCGGCTCAGCCGGCCGTGGCGATCCGTCCGGTCTGGCGAGCGCCTGGCGATGCCCTTGGCTTGACTCAAAAGGTGTCTCCTCTTGCACCACCGCCGTAGGGACCACGAGACTCGCTCGGTGCCGCTGCCGACACCCAGCCCGAGTCGTCGCCTGGCTCGCACACCCTTCCGGTGACCCAGTTCGGATCCACGGCACCCCCACCAGTGGCGCCGTCAGCAGGCATGAAGTCGAGTCTTGATCGAAACACGAGTTGCACGGGCACGGCGTCAATCTGGCAATCGTCGTCACCTGGCTCCCAGCGGCCCCCGCAGAGGATTCCACCTCTCTCCGGCCGCCCCGCAGCGGAGACTTTCTCAACCGGCGCACCAATGCAGAACGGCCCATTGAATTGGCCGCCCGTATTGCCTGAACTCGCCCCGTCCGACGACGAGGACGGAGGCGAGACAGAGTCAGCCGGCGCCGGAGATGACTGAGAACCCTGAGAAGACCCCGAGCCGCTGTTCGACTGGTCCGACGGGCCGTCTTGACCTTGCGCCGCTTGCGCCCCTAGACCGTAGGTTGGATCGCTCGGATCATCCGGGTTCGATGTGATCGGCGTGTACCCTGGATCATCCGACGCCAGCCCCTGCCCTCCCGCGATGAGGGCGCCGTTGGTCTGGAGCGGGGACTGGTTCACGCCTCCGGCGTTGAAGAGGCCGCTGTAGGGGAGGCCGCCGCCGCCGAGTTGGCTGAAGGGGTTGCCGCTGC
>JAJXUD010000115.1 GCA_021783235.1 Myxococcales bacterium
GCGCAGCCGCTGGCGGCCGCACTGCTTCATCAGCCGCTGCGCGAGGTGCGGCAGCGGCTCCAGCGTGAGCGAGCGCTCCTCTCGCCAGCGCCCGACCAGCTCGAAGCAGTCCCCGCGCAGGTCGGTGAAGGCGAGGCCGTACCGCTTCCAGCGCTGGACGAAGACGCGCCAGAGCAGCCGGTTGAGCTGAGCGACCAGCTCCCGCTCCGCCTCGTGATCGAAGGCGAGGAAGCGCTGCAAGAGCGCGATCCCCTCCTGCTCGGAGTACTCCTTCGGCTGCGCCGGTCCCTCTTCCACGTGGAAGCCCTCCCGCGGCAGAGCCTACGCGGCCCGGTAGAGCGACCGCAAGCCTTCCGAGCGGCTGCGACGACCCTCGTGGAAAGTGCCGAGGCATCCATGGAGAGCCCAGAGCTCGAAGCAGAATCCGATCTGCGCGAGGCAGAATCGGCTTCGGCCGAAGCAGAATCCGATCTGGCTGAAGCAGAATCACATTCGGCCGAAGCAGAATTCGATCCGCGCGAAGTAGAATCTGCCTCGGCCGAATGAGAATCAGATTCGACCGAAGCAGAATTCAATCCGCGCGAAGTAGAATCCTGCTTCGGCCGAATGAGAATCACATTCGACCGAAGCAGAATTCAATCCGCGCGAAGTAGAATCTGTCTCGGCCGAAGCGGAATCAAATTCGACCGAAGCAGAATCCAATCTACGCGAAGTAGAATCTGCCTCGGCCGAAACAGAATCAAATTCGACCGAAGCAGAATCCAATCTGCGCGAAGCAGAATCTGCCTCGGCTGAAGCAGAATCACATTCGACCGAAACAGAATCCAATCTGCGCGAAGTAGAATCTGCCTCGGCCGAAGCAGAATCACACTCGACCGAAACAGAATCCAATTCGCGCGAAGTAGAATCTGCCTCGGCCGAAACAGAATCACACTCGACCGAAACAGAATCCAATCCGCGCGAAGTAGAATCTGCCTCGGCCGAAGCAGAATCACATTCGACCGAAACAGAATCCAATCCGCGCGAAGTACAATCTGCCTCGGCTGAAACAGAATCAGATTCGACCGAAACAGAATCCGATCTGCACGAATCAGAATCTGCTTCGATGAAAGCGGAATCACATTCGGCCGAAGCAGAATCAGCTCCGGTCGCCGCGCGAGCCGATCGGGTCGAAGCAGACTTCACTCCGGTCGTCGTGCGGGCCACCGTGGTCTTCGCTGAATCCGTCGCGAGGGCTGCGACGCGAACCGAGACCGCGGCGCTCTTCCCCTCGACCCTCCCAGAAGCTCCTTCGCCCGAAGCAGCGACCCGCGCGGCCCCCGCAGACCGTGCCGGGGCCTCGGCGAAATTTACCGCGGCGCCAGCCGACCGAGCGCGGCGCGAGGCCGATGGCGTCGCGGCCGAGGCGGCGTTCGTCGAGGCCGAGGGCGAGACCGCGGCCGTCGAGGAAGAACGCGGAAGGCCCGAGAGCCGCTCGCGCCGGCTCGTCGCGGCGTCGCCGCCGGCCCCTCGCCCGCCAGCGCCGACTCCCCGGCGTCTCGTGGGAGCCCCGGCCCTACGAGAGTCGAGCGGCTGGCCGGCTTTGTCGAACCCGTGCTAGGGTTCCCCGAAATGTCCCGCCCACCCAAGGGCCTCTGCCACCGCGCCATCCTCGCCGGCGAGCAACGCGCCGACGGCGCGCCGAGCCGCTGGCTCCTGCGGCTCGCGTGCGGCCACGTCGTGCGCCGGAGCAAGACGGACGTGAACGGCCGGCAGGTCGGCGGCCGGATGGAGTTCACGCCCGCGACGACCTTCTGCACCTTCTGCTACGCGCTCGGGCGGGAGTAGGCGAGCCCACCGAAGCCTTGGCCCCAGGGGAGGTCGTCGGATGCCCACTCGAAACGTCACCGTTCGCCTGCACGTCCCGCGCGAGGGCGAGACCGCCGATCTCGTCGAGGGCCACGGCACGAAGAACGAGCGCCACCGCCCCTTGCGCGGGGCGGAGGTCCTGCGAGCGATCGTCCGAACCCACGTCGTCGCGAACCTCGGCGCCCAGTACTACTGCGGCCGGCTGCGCTGGATGCTGCGCGAGGCGCCGGAGACCGAAGGGAAGGTCGGCAAGGCGGCGCGCGACCTCGTCCTCTCCATGATCGAGGGGGACGCGACGAAGGCGTCGAACGCCTCGCGAGGCCTCTACAGGCCGCTCACCGATCCGAAGTCGAAAGGGGCCGGTTTCGGGGCCGCCACCGAGAGCGCGGCGGACGGCACGCGGCGGCGGAAGCTCCTCGACGAGCTTCTCGAGAAGCCCGAGCTCGTCGAGCGGGACGAGGTTCGCCGGCTCGTCGTCGGCGGTCGCCCGCCCGGCTGGGTGGAGAAGGCCGAAACGGACTCCGGGTTTCGCGCGAGGGATCCCTGGTCGGACGCCTTGCAGGCGAAGCTCGAGGCCTCGGTGAAGAAGGCTCGGGGCGGCGAGGAGACCCCGCAGGTCGTCCTCAAGCGCGCGAAGTGGCTCGAGGCGGGCAGCGACAAGCTGCTCGTCGACCTCCCCGGCCGGCTCGGCGGGCCCGCCGAGCTGGGCTACGGCGCCTTCGCCCAGGCCGCTTCCAGGCTGGCGCAGCACCAGTCGTGGAAGGAGCGCCGGCAAGGCGAGCGAGAGAGCCAGCAAAAGAAGCTGTCCGAGCGCTACGGCGCCCTCGCTGGCACGGAGCCGTGGAAGGCGCTCGAGCGGTACGAGGAGGAGTCCCGGCGGCACTACGAGAAGGTGAGCGGCAACCCCGCGCGGGGAGAGTACCGGCTCGGCGACGGTGGGGAGCTGAAGGGGTGGGACCGGATTCGCAAGTCGTGGCTGAAGCGGCGCTGGGCCAAGACCGAGCCGACGGAGGAGGATCTTCGCCAGGCCAGAATCGAGGAGCAGAAGCGGCGCCCGGAGGAGCACGGCGATCACCGGCTCTTCGATTGGCTCGCGCAGAAAGAGCAGTGGTTCCTCTGGGATGGCCGCGAGGCCTCGGAGGGCGAGCGAGAGGGCCGCGCCTGGGACTACGTCTCGCTGCGGCGGGCCTACAACCGCGACCGGCGGCCGCTCAAGGGCATCGATTTTTCGTGGCCCGACCCGCTCCGGCACCCGCTCTGGCAGCCGTACGGGCTGGACGGCGGCTCGAACAACCTCGCCTGGCGCAGGCTGGAGGTCACGGGCGACGAGCGCGAGGTCGTCCTCCAGCTTCTCTTCGTCGAGGACGACCGGCTCGTCGCGAAGGAGGTCGCGCTGAAGGCCGGCAAGAACGCGCGGCTCCTCGAGTGGCTGAGCCAGGGCGCCGAGATCGGTGGCGGCAAGCTGATGCTCCACCGGCCGACGCTCAGTCGCGCGCTCGCCGCGATCTCGAACGCGAACCCCGAGCTGCGCGACGATCTCGTGAACCCGGGCGACCTCTCGATGAAGCGGATCGAATGGCTCTCCGACGCGATCTGCGGACTGCCGCTCCTCTCGAAGGGGCGCGGGCTTCCGGTCTACCTGAGCCTCGCGCTCTCGATCGAAGGACAGCCCACGACGCCGATCTTGCCGCTCAAGAAGGAAGCCGTCGCGTTCTCCGCGAAGGAGGCGGAGATCGGCTACCTTCCGCGCTTCGTCCAGCCGAAGGCGCTGCGCGGAGCGGTCGGGCTGCGGATCCTGGGGGTGGACCTCGGCCAGCGCTTCGCCGCCGCGGCGGCGCTCGTGACGCTCGGGAAGAAGGGCGCGTTCGAGGGGGAGAGGCGGCCCCACCGGCCGCTCGCCTCGGACGAGGAGTTCGAGCTTCTGATTGAGAACCGCCTCTCGTTGAAGCTGGACGGCGAGGACGGGGAGCCCCCGGCGCGGCTCCTGCGCGCCCAGGAGGCGCTCTGGTTCGCCAAGGGCACGGTGCAGCGGCAGAACCTCGTCGCCGGCTGGCTCCGTCGGCTGAACGGCCCCCCGGGTGGCCACCGCTCGGAGGAGGAGCGCGGGAAACAGCGGCAGCGCGTCCACGAGGAGGTCCGCGAGCACCTGGCCGTGGAGCCGGGGAGCACGGAGCCGGCCTGGACCCTCGACCCGAGGGAGATCGACCGCGTCCTCGCCGGGCTGCCCGAAGGGACCGGCGCCTCCTTGCGCAAAGCCGCCGGGGCGCTCGCGTCGAAGGCGGTGGCCGCTCTGGCGAGGCCCGAGCGCGAGGAGCTCCTCGCGCTGCTGGCCGCGCACGACGAGCTCGCACGGGCCGCCCACCGGGTGGTCCGGCACGCCCTCGCCCACCCCGCCGCGCTCGCGGCCGGCTTGCGGCAGAAGCGGCCGAGGGATCTGGACGCGCGGATCGGCGGCCTCTCCTTCGCTCGGCTCGAGCTGCTCGAAGAATGGCTCCGCTACGAGCGCAAATTCGCGACGCGCGGGCGGCGCGAGGAGCCGATGGGGGCCGAGCGGAAGCGGCGGCTCGCGCGCGGCGGCGAGTTCATGCCGTGGCTTCGCGAGCGGGTGGCCCGCGTGAAGAGGGACCGCTGCAAGAAGATCGCCGCGCTGATCATCGAGGCGGCGCTCGGCGGGCCGCCGAGCGAGGCGAAGGGCGAGCGGCCCCGCCCGCGCGCCGACGTGATCGCGCTCGAGGACCTCTCGCGCTACCGCTTCGCGGGCGACCGGTCGAAGCGGGAGAACGGCCGGCTCCGGCAGTGGTCGCACCGCGAGGTCTTCAAGTGGGTGGCGATGGAGGCCGAGCTCCACGGGCTCGTCGTCGCGGCGGTCCCGGCCGGCTACACCTCGCGCTTCTGCTCGGCCTGCGGCGCCCCTGGCGCCCGCGTGGACACTGTCCGCGAGGAGTGGCTCGGGCAGACCTGGTGGCGGCGCGAGGTCGAGTTCCGCGAGAAGAAGGGCGACCACTCGCTGTCGGCGGCGAAGCCCGGGGACGTCGTGGTCAAGGGCGGCGGTCCGGAGTTCGTCTGCGCCGGCTGCCAGCGGCAGGGCAACGCGGACGAGAACGCGGCGGCCAACATCGCGATCCGCTTCCTCGTGCCCCCGGCCCAGGTGGACCCGGTCTACCTTCGCCTCGAGCGGCTGGGGGAGGGGCAGTGGAAGGCCACGACGAGCGGCGCCTACAAGGACCGGACCTTCGTCGAAGGGGAGAAGCAGACCTTCTCGGTCGCGGAGGCGGCGAAGCGGCTGAGACGAGCGGCCGCGCTCGCGGACGTCCCGGATGAGGACGAGGATCTGTCGTCCTCGAAGGTCGTGCGCATCTTCCGTGACCCGAGCGGTCGCCTCTTCGGCGACCGCTGGCTCAACGGAGGTGCCTTCTGGCCGATCGTGGAGAACAGGGTCCGGGAGCGGCTCGCGCGGAGGAGTTAGAGCCGCCCGACACCGTCCCGGCGCGGATGCTGAACGAGCTCGCGTTCTGCCCGCGACTCTTCGCGCTCGAATGGATCGACGGCCAGTGGCGGGACAACGAGCACACGGTCGAGGGCAAGGTCCGCCACGGGCGGAGCGATTCTCACGCCGCGCCCCGCTCCGGGGTGGCCGGGGTGGCCGGCGTCGACGGGGAGACGACCGCGCTCTCGCTCTCCTCCGAGAAGCTCGGCATCTCGGCGAAGCTCGACCGGGTGCGGATCAAGGGCGCCGAGGCCGTGCCCGTCGAGCTGAAGAAGGGGCGGGCGCCGTCGCGACCGGTGCCGTTGCCCCCCGATCTCCTGGCCATCGAAGCCGGCGGCCCCGACCCCGACGAGCGGTCCGAGGACGATCTCGGCGAGGACGCGCCGCCAGCGCAGGCGAGCGCGCCGCCGGGCGAGGGGCCGCTCGCCTGGTGGCCGGATCAGGTCCAGGTCGCGGCTCAGGCGATGCTCCTCGAGGAGCGGGGTTTCCAAGTCCCCTACGGCGTCCTCTACTACGGCGCCGAGAAGCGGACGGTCGAGCTGCCCATCGGCCCCGAGCTGCGCCAGGCCGTGCGAAGCCTCGTCGACCGCGCGAAGACCCTGGCGGCGAAGGGCGAGCTGCCGCCGCCGCTCGTGGACAGCCCGAAGTGCCTCGGCTGCTCCTTGCAGCCGATCTGCCTACCGGACGAGGTCGCCGCGCTGCGCCGACGGAGGCCACCGCCCCCGGAGGAAGAGAGCGAGGCGATTCGCCGCATCCTCGCCCCGCGCGACGACGAGGTCCCGGTCTACGTGCTGACGCAGGGGGCGTACGTCCGCAAGCGGGGGGAGACGCTGCGGATCGAGGCCTCGGGCGAGCTGCTCGAAGAGGTGCCGTTCAACCAGGTGCGGCAGGTCTGCCTCTTCGGCAACGTCCAAGCGTCGACGCAGACGATCACGACGCTCGCCGACCAGGCGATCCCAGTGGTCTATCTCTCGCGGGGTGGCCGTTTTCAGGCGATCGTGAGCGGTCTGCCGCTCCACAACGTCCTCTTGCGCAAGGCGCAGTATGAGCGGCTCGGCGATCCGCAGCTCGCGCTCGAGCTGTCACGGGGCGTCGTCGAGGCCAAGATCCACAACCAGCGGGTGCTCTTTCAGCGCAACTCGCGGGCGCCCGACCTGATGGCGATCGAGCGGATGCAGCGCGCCGAGGCCGCCGCACGCGTCGCCGAGACGTTGGACGAACTGCGCGGGTGGGAGGGCGAAGGGGCGAGCGAGTACTTCCGAGGCTTCGCCGGCATGTTTCGCGAGGACGAGGCCGGCGACGAGTGGTCCCAGTTCCAGTTCGACGGGCGCAACCGCCGGCCGCCCCGGGATCCAGTCAACGCCATGCTCTCGTTCGGCTACTCGATGCTCTCGAAGGAGCTGACGGCCGTCTGCCTCGCGGTGGGGCTCGACCCGGCCCTCGGGGCGTTCCACGCGCCGGCTTTCCGCCGCCCGGCGCTCGCGCTCGATCTCATGGAGGAGTTCCGGCCGCTCGTGGTCGACTCGACCGTGCTCACGCTCATCAACAACCGCATGGTGGGCCTGCGCGACTTCGTCCGCGTGGGCGACGCCTGCGAGATGCGCGACGGCGCGCGCCGACGCTTCCTCGAGGCGTACGAGCGGCGGCTCCAGACGCTGGTGACGCATCCCTTGTTCGGCTACCGAATCTCGTACCGCCGCGCGATGGACGTCCAGTGCCGGCTCTTCGGTCGCATGCTCGCGGGCGAGTTGCGGTCATACGCCGGCTTCCGCACGAGGTGACCGGTGCGCCAGAGCTACCTCGTCACTTACGACATCTCGGATCCGAAGCGCCTCGCACGCGTGGCGCGCGTCTGCGAGGACCACGGCGATCGGATCCAGAACAGCGTCTTCGAGTGCCGGCTCACGCCGTCGGACGTGATCCGGTTGCGGGCGAGGCTCGAGCGGACGATCGACCGCGCTGAGGACCAGGTGCTCATCGTGCGGATGGGGGACGGTACGGAGCGGTTGGAGTCCCTGGGCCGGGCGTACGAGCCGCTGGATCGCGTCGCGATCATCGTGTGAGCGCTTGACCGCCGGACGGGCCGGCGGGAGAGTAGGCGCGTGGGACACGGGCCCACGGTTCGAACCTCGAGGATGTGCCTAGCCGCCTTCGCCGCGCTCTCTCTTCGGAGGAGACGGGTTTCAGGGGCGTCAATTTCGCGGGCCTCGAGGGTGGCTCTCTGACACCGACCGCATAGCCGACGCCTCGCGAGCGGGCCGGAACGGGGGATCGGCGTAGGGGCGCTCGCGTCAAGGGTGCGACCGTGATTGCGCGGACCTCCGTGCCGGGCAAGCGAGCGGAGGCGGCGGGCAGCCTGCGTGGCCTGCCACCGAGCGCGCGGCCACCGCTCGCGAGCCCCGCCGCGCGGCCGCGCGTGGCGTGGCCGAGGGAAGGGGGCTGTCGGCGCGCGGTCGGCTTCAGGGAGCTACCGGCACGGTAGGGATAGCTACTACGTATGTCTGCGCTCGTCAGGTCGGCGCGCGGTCGGCTTCAGGGAGCTACCGGCACATGGGCCTGGCGG
>JAJXUD010000055.1 GCA_021783235.1 Myxococcales bacterium
GCGGCCGCGCGGGCGGCCCCGCGCGTGCCGGCGACCCGGCCGCGCTTCGCCGCAAGCTCGTGGCCGCGGCGGTCGCGGCGGTGGCCTTCCTCGTGCTCGTCGCGGCGCTCGGCCGGATGCGGGCCCGCCAGCAGGCCGTGCGCGTCGCCATGGCCCGCTTCGAGCGGGGGCGCCAGGATCTCGACCAGGGCGACGCGGACGCGGCGCTCGACGAGTTCCAGCAGGCGCTGCAGGCCTACCCCGACCCCTCGATCGTGCAGGAGAAGATCGCCATCGCCCGGGTGGTCGGCGACGGCCAGAAGCAGCTCGCGAAGGCCCGCGACCTGGCCGACCAGCACGACTTCGAGGGCGCGCGCAAGGCGCTCGACGCCGTGCCGCACAACGACCTGCTCGACGCCCCGATCAAGGACGCCCGGGCCGACATCGACAAGCGCGAGGCCGACGCGAAGGCCGCCGCGGCCGCGCGGGCGCAGGCCGGCCAGCCGGTGGACCCGACCACGCTCGCGGAGGCGAAGGCGTACTGGACGCGCGGCAAGGGCGAGGCGCGCGGCAACCTCGAGGCGGCGCTCTCCGACCTGGCCCGCGCCTACGAAGAGCTGGCCTCCCGCGGCGCGGGCGGGCCCGACTTCGAGCAGATCCGCTCCGACTACCTCGAGCTCTTGCGGAGCGCCTACCAGCGCTACCGGCGCAGCAACCGGGCCCGGGCCGCGCTGGAGCTCGAGCGGGCGAACGCCATCCAGCCCGGCGCCATCTCGCCCGACGATCTCGCGGGAGGGCCGGCGGCGGCGCCGGAGCCGGCGGTCCACCACCACAAGCACCATCCACCGCCTCGCCGGACGAGCCACCACAGCGCCCCGCGGACGGGCGGTGACGCCTCCCCCTCGCGCCGCGCGGGGCCCGGGCGCGCGGCCGGCCGCTACGACGAGCCGAAGGCGGAGGCGCTCTGCGACGAGGCCGACGCGCTGCTGGGCCAGGATCCCGACGCCGCCCGCCGAAAGTACCAGGAGGCGTTGCGACTCGCGCCTCCGGGAAGCGACGCCGCCCGCCACGCGCAGCAGGGGCTGAACCCGTAGTCGTCCGCCGCTCCGGACCGCCCAACGGCGGAGCCCCGATCGGCGGCCCTGGGCGCGGCTACTTGACGAGCAGCTTGACGCTCGCGCTCTTGTCGCCGGCCGTCGCGCTGATCGTCGCCTTGCCCTTCTTCTGGGCGGTGACGACGCCGGACGGCGAGACCTGCGCGACGCCCGCGTCGTCCGAGCTCCACTTCACGGAGACGCCGGCGACCGGCTGGCGGCCCTGGGTGGCCGTCGCCGTGAGCTGCTCGGTCTTTCCGGGCTTGAGCTTGAGCGGCCCCTTCGGCGAGACGGTGAGCTGGTCGAACCGCGGCTCGGCGACGGAGACGTGGGCCAGCGCGGTCAGCGGCCCCGTGTGCGCGGTGATCGTCGCGGCGCCGCCCCCCATCGAACGGACGGTGCCGGTGTTGTCCACCGCGGCGACGTTCGGGTCGCTCGACTGCCAGGCGGCGGGCATGCCGGGCACGACGTTGCCGGCGTCGTCCTTGACGACGACCCGCAGCTTCGCCGCCTGACCGACCCCTTGCAGCGAGAGCTGGGACGGCTCCACGGTGGCGCTCGCGGGGATCGCGACCTTGATCTGGCTCGTGCCCTTGACGTCTCCTGCCGCGGCCGTGATCGTCGCGGTGCCGCTGCGCACGGCGGTGACCTTGCCGGTCGGATCGACCGTGGCCACCGCGGGGTTCGACGAGTTCCAATCGACCTGGACGTCCGGCACCGGCTGGGCCTTCTCGTCGCGGGGGATCGCGTGCAGGGTCACCGCGGAGCCCTTCGTGCCCATCAGCGCCTGGCCGGGCTCGACGTCGACGCGCTTGACGCTGGGGCCGCAGGCGACGACGGCGGCGAACGAGCCGAGCAGCAGGATCTTCTTCATGGCGGGTGACCCTCCGGGCGGGAGCGAAACTCCCGGCCGCTTTCATAGGAAGAGGAACGAAATTCTGTCAAGAACTCGCTTGACGGCCGCTCGGCCCGAGCGCGAGATCCCTCGCCATGGAGCGGATCGCCTGCGTCTCGATCGATCTCGACGCGCTCCGCCACTACGCCGCCATCCACGGCCTTACGGCGAGCAGCCTCCCGCCCGAGGCCGAAGAGGCCGTCGCGACGAAGGCGCCGCCGCGGCTCGGCGAGCTCTTGCGCGCGGTCGGCGCCCCCGGGACCTTCTTCGCGGTGGGCGACGATCTGCTCCCGGGTCCGGGCGACCCCGCGGGGCGCGAGGCGCCCGTCCCGCCGCGGCCAGGCGCCCGAGCGCTGCGGGAGGCGACCCAGGCCGGCCACGAGATCGGCAACCACACGCTCCACCACCGCTACGATCTCGTCCGGCTGCCCGCGAAGCGGCTCGCGGCCGAGGTGGAGGGCGGCGCCCGGGCGATCGCCGAGGCGGTGGGCGTCCGCCCGACGGGCTTTCGCGCGCCCGGCTACACGCTGACGGCGCCGCTCCTTCGGGCGGTGGTCGAGGCGGGCCACTCCTACGACTCCTCCAGCTTCCCGGCCGCGCCCTACTACCTCGCCAAGGCGGGCGTGATGGGGGCGATGCGGCTGTCGGGCCGCCGCTCGGGCGCCATCCTCGACCGGCCGCGGGTCCTCGCCGCCCCCCCGCTCCCCTACCGGCCGTCGGTCGACGAGCCGTACGCGCGCGGCGAGCTGCCGCTCGTCGAGCTCCCCATCGCGACCGAGCCCGTCACGCGGCTGCCGTTCATCGGCACGACGGCCGTCTCGCTCCCGATCCCCGCGCTGCGGGCGCTCTACCTCGCGGTGCGGCGGCGACCCTTTTTGAACCTCGAGCTGCACGGCGTCGACCTGCTGGACCAGAGCGACGGGGCGGGCGAGCCGCTCGCGAGGCGGCAGCGCGACCTGCGCCTCCCCGCCGCGGCGAAGCTCGAGCGGCTCCGGGCCCTCCTCGGGTGGCTCGCGGACGACTACCGGCTGACGACGCTGGCCGACGCCGCCCGGGCCTTCGCCGGCCGGCTGTGATAGAGCTGCGCCGTGGCGCTCTCGGACAGGCTCGTCTCCGCGCTCCGCTCCTGGACCTTCTCGATGGTCCCCTCGGCGCCGGAGCGCATCCAGAAGATCCCGACCGCGAAGAACGAGTTCGGCGTCGACCCGTTCGGGCTCGACGTCGAGTTCACGGTCGCGGCGCTCGCGCCGTTCGTCTGGCTCTACCAGCACTGGTTCCGGGTGGAGGTGCAGGGCATCGAGAAGGTGCCGCCGGGCCGGGTGCTCCTCGTCTCGAACCACTCGGGCCAGCTCCCCTTCGACGCCGCCATGATCGGCGTCGCGCTCCTCGTCGAGCACGATCCGCCGCGGGCGATCCGCGCCATGGTGGAGAAGTGGGTCCCCTCGCTGCCGTTCATCTCGTCGTTCATGGCGCGCGTCGGTCAGGTGGTCGGCACGCCCGAGAACTGCCGCCGGCTGCTCGCGGCGGACGAGACCATCCTCGTCTTCCCCGAGGGGGTTCGCGGCATCTCGAAGCTCTACCGGAACCGCTACCAGCTCCAGGAGTTCGGGCAGGGCTTCATGCGGCTCGCCCTCGAGACCGACACGCCCATCGTGCCGGTGGCGGTGGTGGGCGCCGAGGAGCAGGCGCCGGCGCTCACCGACGTGAAGCCGCTCGCGAAGCTCCTCGGCTTCCCCGCCTTCCCCATCACGCCCACGCTGCTCCCGTTCCCCCTGCCGGCGAAGTACCACATCCGCTTCGGCGAGCCGATGCGCTTCACGGGCCGGCCGGACGACGAGGAGGCGAGCCTCGCGAAGAAGGTGCAGATCGTCCGCGGCGAGCTCCAGTCGACGCTGAACCGGATGGTCCGCGAGCGTAAGCACGTCTTCTTCTAGATCGGACGGGAGATGGAACGGGACGGCGTCGCCATCACGGGTATCTCGGGGAACCTCGGGCGGGCGCTCGCGAAGCTCCTGCACGGCCGCGAGCGGATCGTCGGCATCGACCGGCGCCCCTTCCGCGGGCGGCCGAAGGACCTCGAGATGCACGAGGTCGACATCCGGCGCAACAAGGCCGAGCAGGTCTTCCAGAAGGGGCGCATCCGCGCCCTGATCCACATGGGCATCATGCACGACCCGCGCATGAGCGTGGAGGACCACCACAGCTTCAACGTCCTCGGCACGACCCGCGTGCTCGACTGGTGCGTCCGCTACGGCGTTCGCAAGGTCGTGGTCCTCTCGTCGGCCGACGTCTACGGCCCCTCCCCCGACAACTCGAACTTCCTCACCGAGGACGCGCCGCTGATGGCCTCGCAGCGCTACTCGGACGTGCGCGACCTCGTGGCCGTCGACATGTACGCGCAGTCGTTCTTCTACCGCCACCCGCAGGTCGAGACGGTGGTGGTGCGGCCGGTCCACATCGTCGGCCCCTCCATCAAGAACGCCCCCTCGAACTACCTCCGGATCCAGCGCCCCTGGACGCTGCTCGGCTTCGACCCGATGGTGCAGCTCATCCACGTGGAGGACGCCTGCGCCGCCATGGTGGCCGCGCTGCGGCCCGGCGTGCGCGGCGTCTACAACGTCGTGGGCCCCGGCGAGGCGCCGCTGTCGGCGATCCTGCGCGAGCTCGGCCGCGAGCCCGTCCCCGTCCCCCACTTCCTCGCCCGCCCCCTGCTGGGCCAGCTCTTCAAGCTCCGCTTCGCGAGCTTCCCGCCGCCCGAGCTCGACCACCTGCAGTGGGGCTGCACCGTGGACGGCGGCCGATTCGCGAAGGAGACCGGCTTCGCGCCGAGGCGCACGATGAAGGAGACGATCCAGAGCGTCGTGGGGGAGTAGCCCCCGGGGCGGTTGGCCCCCTCGCCTCGCCGGGGTAGGCTCGCGCGTTCTCTCCCAAGGAGGCCCCGCATGGCGACCCCCGCCGAGCAGCTGTCCCCGCCCCCGACCCCGACCGCGTCGACGCGCACGGACCCCGAGCGCCACTGGCTCGACCACGTCTACGCGGGCGACGTGCCGCAGCTGACGCCGCGGGCCGTCGGCATGGGGCTCCTCCTCGGCGCCTTCATGTCGTTCTCGAACATCTACGTCGTGCTCAAGACCGGCTGGCTGCTCGGCGTCGCCATCACCGCCTGCATCCTCGCCTTCTCGATCTTCCGCACCGGCCGGCGGCTCGGCCTCTTCGCGAGCGAGCCCACCATCCTCGAGATCAACTGCCTGCAGTCGACCGCCTCGGGGGCGGGCTACACCACCGGCGCCACGCTGGGCTCGGCCTTCTCGGCCTACCTCATGCTGACGGGCCACCAGGTCCCGATGGCCTACACGCTGCCGCTCGTCTTCTTCCTCGCGATGCTCGGCGTCTTCATGGCGGTGCCCATGAAGCGGACGATGATCAACGTGGAGCAGCTCCCGTTCCCGTCGGGGACCGCCGCCGCCGAGACGCTCCGCAGCCTCTACGCCGCGGGCGGCGACTCCGCGCTGCGGGCCCGCGCGCTCTTCTGGTCGATGGGGCTCGGCGCCGCCATCGGCTGGTTCCGCGACGGCATGCAGGGGCTCTCGGAGAAGCTCGCGAAGGGGAAGAGCGGCCTCGCGGGCCTCGCGCGGGCGCTCTCGCTGCCGAACTTCGTGCAGCTGCCGAAGGGGCTGCAAGAGAGCGCGCTCGGCCGCAGGCTCGGGCCCCTCTTCGACCACGCCGGCTACGGCTTCTCGCTCGAGCTGTCGTCGCTCCTCGTCGCCGCGGGCGCGCTCGCGGGCTTCCGCACCGGCTGGTCGATGCTCGCGGGCGCGCTGGTGAACGCGGGCGTGCTCGCGCCCTGGATGCACCGGTGGGCCTACGCGGGCGCGGACGGCAAGCTCCACCACGTCATCGAGACGCTCGGCTACCGCTCCATCGTCTCCTGGTCGGTCTGGCCGGGCGTCGCCATGATGAGCAGCGCGGCGCTCCTCAACTTCGCCTACCAGGGCAAGACCATCCTCCGGGCGGTGAGCGGCCTCGGCGCGATCTTCGGCAAGAAGAGCGGTCCGCGGGACGAGTTCGAGGAGCGGCTCGCGGCCATCGAGGTGCCCACCTCCTGGTTCGCCGTCGGCTTCGGCGTCGCCGCGGCGGGCTGCGTCGTCCTCACCTGGAAGGCCTTCGGCGTCTCGCTCCTGCTCGGGACCGTCGCGATCCTCATCAGCTTCGTGCTCGCCATCGTCGCCTGTCGGGCCACCGGCGAGACCGACACCACCCCCATCGGCGCGCTCGGCAAGATCACCCAGCTCACCTACGGGGTGCTCGCGCCGCAGAACATGACCGCGAACCTCATGACGGCGAACGTGACCGCCTCGGTCTCCGCCTCCTCCGCCGATCTGCTCACCGACCTCAAGAGCGGCTACCTGCTCGGCGCGAACCCGCGCCAGCAGTTCCTCGCGCAGTTCGCCGGGGTGTTCGCGGGGGCGCTCGTCGTCGTGCCGGTCTTCTACTACCTCGTCCCCGACGCGAGCGTCCTCGGCGGCGACAAGTTCCCGGCCCCCTCGGCGCAGGTCTGGAAGGCCGTGGCCGAGCTGCTCGCGAAGGGGGTCCACTCGCTGCACGAGACCGCCTTCTGGGCGCTCGCCTTCGGCGGGCTCGCGGGCGTCGTGCTCACGCTCCTCGAGCGGGCGTTCCCGAAGCGGAAGGCCTTCATCCCCTCGCCCACCGGCATGGGCCTCGCCTTCGTCATCCCCACCTGGAACGCCATCTCCTTCTTCCTCGGCGGCGCGGCCGCCTTCTGGATGGAGCGCCGGAGCAAGGAGCAGGCCGACCGCTACGTCATCCCGGTGGCCTCGGGGCTCATCGCCGGGGAGTCGATCGTGGGCGTCGCCGTGGCGCTCCTCGCCGCGGCGGGCGTGCTGTAGCGACCCGGGTGACTGAGGAGCGTTCTCGGGTGACAGACGAGCGTTCTCGGGTGACCGAGAAGGCTCATCCGTCACCCGAGAAGGCTCATCTGTCACCCGAGAACGTCGATCGGGCACCCGACGAGCCTCACAAAGAGCCTCATCGCGCCCCAGAGGTGCCTCTGGCGCCAGCTCGAGCGCCTCCTCTCGCTCCTCGGAGCTTTCTTCAACGCCACGAGTCACCCCAGGCGAGCCAAGGCGCGCTCGCCGTCGCGAAGGAGTCACCCTGAGACGAGAAGCGGGTGACTGAGGACGATCGTCTGGCGCTCGAGAGCCGTTTTGTGGCACTCTCGAGCGCAGAGCGAGGGCAGGAGGGCCCCAAAGCCGATGGCCAACGACGCCCAGAGTCCCCCGGAGGACGCCCGCCGGCTCCTCGGCGAGGCGAAGAGCGCCCTCGTCGCGACCTACGAGCAGCTCGGGGTCGCCGCCGGGGTCTCGAAGCGGACCGTGCAGCGCTGGATGAACGGCCAGAGCTCGCCCATCTTCTTCGAGTGGCACGCGCTCGCGGCCGCGGTCTACCCGAGGGACCTCGCGCTGGCCGAGCGGCTCGCGAAGAGGGGCGGCGCGACGCTCGCGGCGCTCGGCCTCGAGCCGAAGCCCGCGCCCGAGGCCGAGCCCGCGCCCGCCCCGAAGCCCCCCCTCGAGCCGAAGCACGTCGACTCGATCGTCTGCGCGGCCGCGGAGCTCTGCGACCTGCCCGTGCGGGCCGTCCGGCCGCTCGTCGAGGCGGCCTTCGCCCGCGCGGTCGAGCTCGGCTACGGGGCGGAGGAGGTGGCGCGGGCCTTCGCGGCGCGGGCGGGGCGGAAGAAGTAGCGGCGCGGGCTCGCGGCCCCCTCGCCTCGAGCCCTCTTCCGCGGGCTCGGCGAAGGAGTCCGCCCGATTGACACCCCCCCCGGCGCCCACTAGAACGCCAAGGCCATGGCGGGGAAAGCCGCGTTTTTCGATGTCGACGGGACGCTCGTTCGGACGAACATCGTCCACGCGTTCGCCTACTACGCCATGAACGAAGGCTCCCTGCGGGCGACCGCGCTGCGCACGGCCGCCACCGCCGTCACAAGCCCCCTGCTCTGGGGGCTCGACAAGCTCTCCCGCAAGGGTTTCAACCACTTCTTCTACGGCTACTACCGGGGGATGAGCGAGGACCGGCTGCGGCTGCTCGCGGCCGATCTCTTCGATGACGTGCTCCGGGACGCCCTCTACCCCGGGGCCCTCGACCTCATCGCCGAGGCGCGGCGGGCCTCCTGCCGGCTGGTGCTCGTCACGGGCGCCCTCGACTTCACCATGGAGCCGCTCCGCCGCCACCTGGGCGCGGACGACCTCATCGCGAACAGGATGCAGTTCGCGAACGGCGTCGCCACGGGCCGCGTCGTGCCGCCCATCGTCGAGGGGGCCCACAAGGCGAAGGCGATCCGCGACTACTGCGTGCGCCACGATCTCGCCCTCGACCAGAGCTTCGCCTACTCGGACAGCGCCTCCGACTACCCGATGCTCGCCCTGGTGGGCCGGCCGACGGCGGTGAACCCGGACCTTCGCCTCCGCTCGCTCGCCCGCTCCTACGAGTGGCCGATCCTCGACGTCCGCTGAAGAGAGCCCATGGCCACCCCCAAGCCCGCCCTCCCGTCCTTGCGCTCGCTCGCGAAGCGCGCGCTCCGCCCCCAGAGCCGCCCGCCGCGCGAGGAGGAGGAGCTCGTCGTCACGATCGATCGCGACTCGGCGCCGCGGGTCCTCTTCTTCGGCGAGGACCTCTGGCTCTGCGACCTTCCCGTGGGCACGCGCGTCGTCTACCCGCGCCGGCCGATGGCGGCGGCGCCGAACCCGAAGGCGACCATCCGCTGGGCGCTGAACCACCCCGAGGGCTCGGACCCGTTCCACGCGAAGCTGCGGCCCGGGATGAAGGTGACGATCGCCCTCGACGACATCAGCCTGCCGCTGCCGCCGATGCGGACCCCGGACGTCCGGCAGCTGGTCCTCGAGATCGTCCTCGAGCAGCTCGCCGACGCGGGCGTCGACGACGTCCACCTCGTCATCGCGAACTCGCTCCACCGGCGGATGACCCCGGGCGAGATGCGGCGGATGGTGGGCGACCGGATCTTCGAGGCGTTCTACCCCGAGCGCTACTACAACCACGACGCCGAGGATCCGGACGGCATCGTGGAGCTCGAGAAGACGAGCCACGGCGAGCTGGTGGCGGTGAACCGGCGCGCCGCCGAGAGCGATCTCCTCGTCTACGTGAACCTGAACCTCGTCCCGATGGACGGCGGACACAAGTCGGTGGGGGTGGGGCTCTGCAACTACGCCTCGCTGCGCGCCCACCACACGCCCCACACCATCCGCGACAGCCACGGCTACATGGATCCCGCGAAGAGCGCGCTGCACCGCTCGACCGACCGGATCGGCCGCGTGATCGACCAGAACCTCGACGTCTTCCACATCGAGACCGTGGTGAACAACCGGATGTTCGACGGGCCGCTCGCCTTCCTCGGCAAGAACGAGGACCGCTACGGCGAGTTCGACCGGCTCAAGCTCGAGGCGATGCGCCACACCCTCGCGAAGCTGCCGCGCGCCGCGAAGCGGAAGATCTTCCACTCGGTCCCGGCGGGCTACGAGCTCGTCGCGGCGTACGCGGGGGCGACCGAGCCGTGCCACGAGAAGACGCTCGCGACCACCTTCCAGCAGTACCTCGTGCCGGTCCACGGCCAGTCGGACGTCGTCATCGCGGGCATCCCGTACATCTCGCCGTACAACGTCAACTCGATCCTGAACCCGCTGCTCGTGCAGGTGATGGGGCTCGGCTACCTCTTCAACCTCTTCCGGGGCGAGCCGCTCGTGAAGAAGGGCGGGACGATCATCCTGACCCACCCCTGCCCGGACGAGTTCGACCCCGAGCACCACCCCTCGTACATCGAGTTCTTCCACCGGCTGCTCCCCGAGACGCGCGACGCCGTGGAGCTGCACCGCAAGTACGAGCGCGAGTTCGCCGAGAACCCCTCGTACGTCCACCTCTACCGCAAGGGGAACGCCTACCACGGCGCCCACCCGTTCTTCATGTGGTACTGGGGCGAGAACGGTCGCCAGCACGTCGGCCGGGTCATCGTGGCGGGCGCCGAGAACACCCACGTCCCGGCGCTGCTCGGCTGGGAGCACGCCGAGACGCTCGACGACGCCATCGAGATGGCGCGCGGCTACCACGGGCGGAGCGCGTCGATCACGCTCTTCCACTCCCCGCCGATCCTGATGGCCGAGGTCACGGCTTAGCGGCGCGCATGGCGGGCGCGATCGACATCGGCGCCGCGCTGGGCGGGCGCGGGATCGTCCTCACCGGGGCCACCGGCTTTCTCGGCAAGGTGGTCCTCTCGATGCTGCTCGACCGCTACCCCGACGCGGGGCCGGTCCACGTGCTCGTGAGGCCGGGCACGAGCGGCTCGGCGGAGGCGCGCTTCTTCGAGAAGGTGCTGCCGACCCACCCCTTCGACCCGCTGCGCGAGCGGCACGGCGCCGGGGCCGAGCGCTTCTTCCGCGAGCGGATCCGGGTGCTCGACGGCGACGTCACCGACCCCGCGCTCGGGCTCTCCGAGGCGGCGCTCTCGGAGCTCGGGCGGGCCCGCCCCGCGGCGCTGCTCAACTGCGCCGGCCTCGTCACCTTCAACCCCTCGCTCGGGCTCGCGCTCGACGTGAACGCGCTCGGCGCGCGCAACGCGGCCGAGCTCTGCGCGCGGCTCGAGCTCCCGCTCGTCCACGTCTCGACCTGCTTCGTCGCCGGCGCTCGGCAAGGGCTCGTCTTCGAGGACGAGCCCGTCGTCGGCAGCTACCCGAGGCGAGGCCCGGAGGGCGCCGCGCTGGACGTGCCCCGCGAGATCGAGGACTGCCGCCGGCTCGTCGCCACGGCGCGCGCCCAGGCGGACGACGGCGCGCTCGCGGCGGGCTTCCACGACAAGGCGATCGAGCGGCTCCGCGACGAGGGGCGGGATCCCGCGGACGAGCGGGCGCTGCGGCTCGCGGTGGCGCGCGAGCGCAAGCTCTGGCTCTCGGGCGAGCTCGTCCGGCTCGGCATGGAGCGGGCCCGCGCCTGGGGTTGGCCCAACACCTACACCTACACGAAGAGCCTCGGCGAGCAGCTCATCGCGGCGACGCCGAAGCTGCGCTGGGCGCTCGCCCGCCCGTCGATCGTCGAGAGCGCGCTTCGCTACCCGTTCCCCGGCTGGAACGAGGGCTTCACGACGAGCGCGCCGCTCGCGTTCCTCGGGCTCAAGGGGCACCGCTCGCTCCCCGCGGGCGACCGCTGCGTGCTCGACCTCGTGCCGGTGGACCTCGTGGCGGCGGCCCTCCTCGCGATCACCGGGGCGGCGGCGGCGGGCGAGGTCGAGCCCGTCTACCAGCTCGCCTCGGGCGACGTGAACCCGTTCTTCGCCTCGCGAGCCGTCGAGCTCGTGGGGCTCTACCGGCGCCGCGTCTACCGCCGCCGGGAGAGCGGCAGCGCGATCGGCAACCAGGTGGCCGCGAGGCTCGAGACGCGGCCGGTGAGCCGGGCGCGCTACGAGCTTTTCTCGGCGCCCATGACGAAGCGGCTCGCCGAAGGGCTCGCGGGGCTCGTCCAGGGGGCACGGCCGCGCTGGGGCGCGCCGCGCATCGCGGCGGCGGCCGACCGCGCCGTGGAGCGGCTCGAGGCGGTGAGCCGCGAGCTCTCGGGGGTCGTCGACCTCGTCGACCTCTTCGTCCCGTTCCTCTGGGAGAACCGCTACGTCTTCCGCTGCGACCGGACGCGGGCGCTGCACGAGCGGCTGACGGCGGCGGATCGGGCGAAGCTCCCCTGGGACCCCGAAGCGCTCGACTGGCGCGACTACTTCCTCGAGGTCCACATGGCGGGCCTCGAGCGCTGGGTCTTTCCAGGGCTCGAGGAGGAGCGGATCGCGCGGCGGCGCGTCGGCCGCGGCCACCGCGACCTCTGCGAGCTCTTCGAGGCGGCCTGCGAGGCGCACGGACCCCGGGTGGCCTTTCGGCGCGTCGGCGACGGCGAGGAGCCCGAGGAGCTCGTCACCTACGCCCGCGCCCGGCAGCTCGCCCACCGCGCCGCCGCCTTCCTGCAGGCGCGCGGCCTCGCGAAGGGCGACCGGGTCCTCATCGCCTCGGAGAACCGGCCCGAGTGGCCGCTCGCCTACTTCGGCGTGCTGCTGGCCGGCGGGGTGGCCGTGCCGATCGATCCGGCGCTCTCGCGCGCGGAGGCGCAGAACCTCGCCCGGGCGAGCGGCGCGAAGATCGCGCTCGCCTCGGAGGAGGCGCGCGAGCGGCTCGCCGCCGCGGGGCCAGAGTGGATCGGGCTCGACGAGGCGCTCGCAGGGCGGCCCGGCGCGCCCGAGCCGCGCCGCCTCCCGGTCGCCCCCGACGACCCGGCCTCGCTCATCTTCACCTCGGGGACGACCGGCAAGCCCAAGGGCGTCCTCCTCTCGCACCGGAACTTCGCGCAGCTCTCGCAGAAGCTCGCGGGGGTCTTCGACCTCGAGGTGGGCGAAGGGGTGCTCTCGATCCTACCGCTCCACCACACCTTCGAGTTCTCGTGCGGCCTGCTCGTCCCCCTCTCGCGCGGCGCCGAGGTGAGCTACCTGGACGAGCTGACCGCCGACCGGCTGGGCGAGGCGCTCGAGAGCGGCCGCATCCACGCGATGATCGGCGTACCGGCGGTCTGGCAGCTCCTCCACCGGCGGATCACCCAGGAGCTGGCGGCCCGACCGGGCTTCGTCGAGACGGCGGCGAACGCGCTGATGTCGGCGAACCGAGAGCTGCGCGACCGGGTCGGGTTGAACCTCGGGAAGGTCCTCTTCTGGCCGGTCCACCAGCGGCTCGGCGGCCGGCTGCGCGTCTTGGTCTCGGGCGGCTCGGCGCTCTCCGAGGAGGTCCACGAGGCCTTCCGCGGCCTCGGCTTCTCGCTCACCGAGGGCTACGGCCTCACGGAGGCGGCGCCGGTCCTCACCGTGACGCCGCCCGGCGAGAAGCGGCCCACGGGCAGCGTGGGGCGGGCGCTGCCGGGGATCGAGCTGCGGATCGAGAGTCCGGACGACGCCGGGGTGGGCGAGCTGCTCGCGCGCGGGCCGAACGTGATGCTCGGCTACTTCGAGGATCCGAACGC
This sequence comes from Myxococcales bacterium, assembly GCA_021783235.1. Classification (GTDB taxonomy): domain Bacteria; phylum Myxococcota; class Myxococcia; order Myxococcales; family JAKAPL01; genus JAJXUD01. Next base: position 13,036 of record JAJXUD010000055.1, read on the forward strand.
CACGGCCGAGGTGCTCGAGGACGGCTGGCTGCGCACCGGCGACCTCGGCCGCCTCGACGAGGACGGCAACCTCTACCTCGTCGGCCGCCGGAAGGACGTCATCATCGACGCCAACGGAAAGAACGTCTACCCGGACGAGCTCGAGGAGATCTACCGGCGGGGCGCGCCCGAGGGGCTGGCCGAGCTGTCGATCGTCGGGATCCCCGGGGAGGGCGGCGGCGAAAAGATCGGCTGCCTCGTGGCGCTCGCAGACGGCGCCGACCGAGCGGCCATCGAGGCCCACTTTCGCGCGGTCTCCCAGGGATTGCCCTTCCACAAGCGGGTGCAGCTGCTCCAGCTGCGGACCGGCAGCCTGCCGGCGACGGCCACCCGCAAGGTGAAGCGCCCGCTCGTGCGCACCGAGCTCGAGCGGCTCGAGGCGGCCGCCCGCGCGGGGAGACGCGCCGCGAGCCACGCGGCGGGTGGGCCCGAAGGGTGGCTGACCGAGCTCCTCTGCCAGCTCTCGCGCAAGCCCCCCGAGGCCGTGCAGGCGACCTCGCGACTCGTGCAGGATCTCGGCTTCGATTCGCTGCTGCTCACGGAGCTCGGGGTCGCGATCGAGCAGGCCGGCGCCTCGCTCACGGAGGGAGAGGACCTGACCCGGTTCGAGACGGTCGCCGAGCTGTCGCGGGCACTGCGGCAGAGCAAGGCCCCAGCGGGCCCTTTGGCGGTCGAGGCGGCGAGGCCGGCGGAGCGCGAGATCTCCGTGCCCGAGCCGGTCGCGTCCGCGGGCCGCGCGCTCCTCTCGAACGCGCAGCGGCTGCTCTACGAGCGGCTCTTCCAGACCGAGGTGACGGGACGCTCCTTCATCCCCCAGAGCGGCGGCTTCCTCGTCGCGGCGAACCACGCGAGCCACCTCGACATGGGGCTCGTGAAGGTCGCGCTGGGCGAGCAGGGCGAGAAGCTCTGCGCGCTCGCGGCGCGCGACTACTTCTTCAGCACGCCGTGGCGGCGCGCCTACTTCGAGAACTTCACCCGGCTCATCCCGATGGACCGGCAGGGATCGCTCAAGACCTCCCTGCGGCTCGCCGCCGAGGCGATCGCCGAGGGATACCACCTGCTCATCTTCCCCGAGGGGACCCGCTCGGTCGACGGATCGCTCGGGGAGTTCAAGTCGACGCTCGGCTACCTCGCCCTCGCCCACGGGCTCGACGTCTTGCCGGTGGCCATCCAGGGGACGCACGCGGCCCTGCCGAAGGGGCGCCTCCTCCCCCGCGCCAGAGAGCTGCGCGTCGCGATCGGCCCCCTCATCCCCGTCGCCCGGCTGCGGGCCGAGGGCGAGGGCGAGGGTACGTCTCGCGGCGAGGCGTACCGGGCCGCGACGAAGCTCGTCGAGGCCGAGGTGCGGCGGCTGCTCGCGGGCGGGGAGATCGCGAAGCCCGCGGCGGTCGCGGTGGGAGGCTCCGCCGAGGCCTCCGCCGAGGCCGAGCTGCCGCGGGTCGCCAAGGGAGCTGGCCTCTCTTGAAGGTGGCGCTCACCGGCGGCACCGGCTTCCTTGGCCGGCGCGTGGCGGAGCGGCTCGTGACGGCGGGCCACGAGCTCACCCTGCTCGCGCGGAGCCCGGTGCCTTGGGCGGAGAAGCTCGGGGCGAGGGTCGTTCGCGGCGAGCTTCCGAACCCCGCCGCGGCGAAGCTGCTCGTCGAGGGGGCGGAGGCGCTCGTCCACCTCGCGGGGCGCGTCTCCCGCGACCCGGCGGACGGCCCCGCCATGTACCGGCTCCACGTCGAGGGGACGCGGGGGCTGCTCGAGGCGGCGGCGACGGCGAAGGTGAGAAGGGTCGTGCTCGCCTCTTCCTCGGGGACGGTCGGGGTCTCGCGGACGGAGCGGATCGCCACCGAGGAGGACGACTACCCGGTCGAGGTCGTCGGCCGCTGGCCCTACTACCTCTCGAAGATCTACGAGGAGAAGCTCGCGCTCTCCTTCTGCGCCGAGCGAGCCATCCCGCTCATCTGCCTGAACCCGAGCCTCATCCTCGGCCCCGGCGACGAGCGGCTCTCGAGCACGGGGGACGTCTGGAAGTTTCTCCAGCAGGACATCCCCGCGATGCCCTCGGGCGGCCTGTCGTTCGTCGACGTCCGTGACGCCGCCCTGGCCTTCGAGGCCGCGCTGACGCGCGGTCGGGCCGGCGAACGGCACCTGCTCGGCGGCGCCAACATGCCCTTCACGGAGTTCTTCGCCCGCCTCTCGCGGCTCACGGGCGTGCCGCCGCCCCGGCTTCGGCTGCCGAGCCGGGTCAACGTCTGGGGAGCCGAGGCGCTGACCCGCTGGGCGAAGCTGCGCGGCACGGAGCCGCCCATCGACCGGGCCTCGGTGGAGATGGGCGAGTGCTTCTTCTACGTCGACGGCTCGAAGGCGAGGCGCGAGCTCGGCTTCGAGCCGAGGGAGCCGCAGGAGACGCTGCGCGACACCGTCCGCGACCTCGAGGCTCGGCTGCGCGGCCAGCGAACCGTCCGGTAGCTGGCGAGCCCATCGGGCGCGGGGCTCACCTTCCGCTCGAGGGCCTGAGCTGGCCGAGGAGCGAGACGGCCTGCGCTCGGGCGAGCGCCTGGTAGCCGGCTCGGAGCGAGAGCGCGAGCGCCGCCGCCGTCGCCCAGAACCAGGGCCCCCGCGCCCCGATGCGCCAGGCGAGGCCGAGGCCAGCGGCGAGGAGGAGATGGCCGACGAGCGCCCAGCCCGCCGTGGGCACGGTGCTGAACGTCACGTGCACCGCGGTGGCGGCCGAAGCCGGCGACGTCTCGAGCGAGCCGACGTGGACCCTGGGCGAGCGAAGCGAGCCGAACCAGGGACTCGGCCGGTCGTCCAGCCGGAAGCCGAGGCGACCGCCCGCCTCGGAGATCCGGTAGCCCGCCAGCGACAGCCGCGAGCGCAGCCCCTCCCGGGCGTCCGAAGGCGGGGAGGGAAGCTCGAACCGGACCGAGAGCCCCAACGGAAGGTCCAGGCAGGCCACCTCCCGCCCGAGGCGGCGGTCGAAGCGAGCTCGGATCGCGCTCAGGGCGACGAGACAGCCGGCGGCCGGCAGCAGGAGCCAGGGGGACACCCCCGGGACCTTGCCACAACCGGCTCGGCCGTGCTGGGTCGCTCCGACCTGGAATCAGCCCTTGCGAACGTTCGCCGCCTGGAGCCCCTTCGGGCCCTGGACGATTTCGAACTCGACGGAGTCCCCCTCGGCCAGGGTGCGAAACCCCTCCATCTGAATCGCGGTGTGGTGGACGAAGACGTCCTCACCGTCGTCGCGTGAAATGAACCCAAAACCCTTGCCGTCGTTGAACCACTTCACCTTGCCTTTTTCCACTTGCCTTCTCCCGCTCGCGCGGCCGCTTGGTGACGGCCCGTCTCCTCAATGTAATATCCACCCAGGAATGGCTTCGGAATGGCCTCGGGCGAGCGAAGGCGCGGACGCAAGGACGAGGGGGCGGCCAGCGATCCGCTCTCCTTCAAGCCGTTCGTCGGCTTGAAGCCCGAGCGCGCCGACGCCTCCCCGAAATCCGCCCCTCCAGCCCTGCCCCGCCCCTCCGCCCCGCCCCCCTCGCCGTCGGAGGAGACGCTCTTCCTGGAGGCGGCCGCCGGAGCCGTCCCGCTGCGAGCTGGCGACCGTCTCCCTTGCGGGGCGCCCCCCGCACGACTGCCCGACCCGCTGGCCGAGGAGCGAGAAGGGCGCGAGGCGCTCGAAGCGCTCGTGAGCGGCGAGGCGCCCTTTCACGTCGCCGAGACGACCGAGTTCATCGAGGGGGCGGTCGACGGCGTCGACCGGCGGACCCGGCTGCGGCTTCGGCGCGGGGAGCTGTCGGTCCAGGCGCACCTCGACCTCCACGGACAGACGCGCGAGGAGGCTCGCGCGTCCGTGGAGCGCTTCTTGCGGGAACAGCGGCAGCGGGGGCATCGCTGCGTGCTGATCGTCCACGGGCGCGGCCTGAACTCGAAGGACCAGATCCCGGTGCTCAAGGAGCAGCTCTCCCGATGGCTCGCCCGCGGGGCGCTGGCGCGCTCGGTGCTCGCCTTCTGCACCGCCCGCCCCTGCGACGGCGGCGGTGGCGCGATCTACGTCCTCCTGCGCAGGTGAGGTTGACGGCGGAGGCGAGCGGGCGGTACGACCCGGGCAGCCATGCCCGAGACCGACTACGAGCGCTACATCCGAACCGAGGAGCTGCTCTCCCTGCAGAAGCGGCCCGAGGAGCTCGCGCACCCAGACGAGCTCCTGTTCCAGGTGATTCACCAGACCTTCGAGCTCTGGTTCAAGGTCTGCCTGAACGATGCGGGCGAGATCCGCCGGCACCTGGGGGCGGGCCGACTGCAACGGGCGGCCCACCTGTTGCGCCGCATGGCGCTCACGCTGGGCGTCCTCACCGACCAGCTCGCCGTGCTCGAGACCATGACGCCGGCGGACTACCACGTCATCCGGCTGGCGCTCGGCCGGGGCTCCGGCCAGGACTCGCCCGGCTTCAACCAGATGCTCCGAATCGGAGAGCCGCTCTGGGAGGCCTTCCAGGGCGTCCTCGCGAAGAGCGGCAAGACGCTGCTCGAGGTCCACGAGCGGCCCGACGAGCAGTACGACCTCTTCCAGACGGTCCAGGGTCTGATGGAGCTGGACGAGCGGTTCGTGCGCTGGCGCTTCTGCCACTTCCAGCTCGTGCGACGGGTCATCGGCGAGGAGGTCCGGTCGCTGAAGGGCGTCCCCGCGGCCCAGCTGGTCCACGGGATGCGCGAATACCTCTTCCCCGACCTGTGGGCCGTCATCAACGTCGTCACCCGTCGCACGGGCCCGCAGTACTGAGGATTCACCGATGGCGCGCCGAACGACCGTGAAGCGCCCCGCCCGATCCGCTGAGTCGGCGGCCCGTCCAGAGCTGACGAGCCTGCGACCGCGGTTCCCGATCTTGCGGCGCTACGACTACCTCATCAACAACTCGCTCGGCGCCATGCCGCGCGCCACGTACGCCGCGCTGAAGGAGTACGCCGACTCCTGGGCGAGTCGCGGCGTCCTCGCCTGGGACGACTGGCTCCCGATGGTGACCGAGGCGGGCGATCGGGTGGGCCGCCTCATCGGCGCGCCGCCGGGCTCGCTGATGATGCACCAGAACGTCTCGACGCTCCTCGCCATCGTCCTCTCGTCGCTCGATTACGAGCGGCGGCCGAAGCTCGTCTCGACCGATCTCGAGTTCCCCTCGCTCCTCTACAACCTCCATGAGCAGGAGCGGCGGGGGGCTCGCGTCGAGATCGTTCCGACGCGGGACGGCCTGCTCGTCGACGAGGAGCGGGTCGCGGCCGCCATCGACGACCGGACGGCGCTGGTCTGTCTCGATCTCGTCCTCTTCCGATCGAGCGGGATCGTCGACGTGCGCCCGATCGTCGAGGCCGCGCACCGCCACGGCGCCCTCGTCTTGCTCGATGTCTACCAGGCGATCGGCGCGGTCCCGATCGACGTGCGCGAGCTCGGCGTCGACGTGGTCGTGGGCGGCTCGGTCAAGTGGCTCTGCGGCGGCCCGGGCGCCTGCTACCTCCACGTCGCCGAGGAGGCACGGCGGCGGCTCAGGCCGATGGCGACGGGCTGGTTCTCGCACAAGCGACCGTTCGCCTTCGAGCTCGGCCCCGTGGAGCCGGCGGAGGACATGCACCGCTTCATGGGAGGCTCTCCGGCGGTGCCGGCCCTCTACGCTGCCCGCGCGGGCCACGAGCTCGTCGCCGAGGTGGGCGTCCGCCGGATCCGCGAGCGCTCGCTCCGACTCACCCAGCGGATCATCGACGGCGCAGACGCCCAAGGGCTCTCCGTCAACACGCCGCGCGCCCCATCGCGTCGAGGCGGCACCGTCTGCGTCGACTTCGAGGGCGCGAACGTCGCCCACGACCTCTTGATCGAGCAGAAGATCCTCATCGACTACCGGCCACGGTGCGGCATCCGCCTCTCGCCGCACTTCTACAACACCGAGGCCGAGTGCGACCGCGCGCTCGAGGCGATCCGCGAGATCCGCGCGAGCGCCACCTTCCGGCGCCGCCGGCGCGAGACGCGTCCAGCCCAGGCGCGCCGCTAGGCGCCGCCCCTCGCCGCCGCCTTCGCCGCCCAGAGCGCGGCCTCGATCATGCTCGTGGCGTCGGCCTTCCCCTTGCCCGCGAGGTCGTAGGCCACACCGTGGTCGGGTGAGCTGCGCGGCAGGGGCAGCCCCAGCGTCACGTTGATGGCGCGGTCGAAGTCGACGGCCTTCAAGGGGCCGAGCCCCTGATCGTGGGTCATCGCGAGGATCGCGTCCCAGCTCCCCGTCCGCAGCTGGCGGGCGAAGAGCGAGTCCGCGGGGAACGGGCCCTCCGCCCGCACGCCGCGCCTTCGGGCCCGCCTGATCCCGGGGCCGATGATCTCCTCCTCCTCGTGGCCGAGGAGCCCCCCTTCGCCCGCGTGGGGGTTCAGCCCACAGACGGCGATTCGCGGCGCGCGCAGGCCCCACCAGCGCGAGAGCCCATCGGACAGCGTCTCGAGAGTCCCGGCGATTCCGCCCACCGACAGCGCCGCCGGGACGCGCCGGAGGGGCAGGTGAACGGTGGCGAGCGCGACGCGGAGCCGGGGACCTACGAGGAGCATGACGACGCGCCGCGCGCCCAGCCGAGCCGCCAAGAAATCGGTGTGTCCCGTGAAACGAAAGCCGGCCGCGGCGAGGTTCGCCTTCTGAACGGGTGCCGTGCAGAGGGCCGCGATCTGGCCGCGCCGCGCCTCGCGGGCCGCGGCCTCGAGGTAGGCGATCGTCACGGCGCCGCCGCCGGGGGGCGGACGGCCGAAGGTCCGTTCGCGGGGCGACAGGTGGCTCAGCTCGACGAGCTCTAGGCCGCGCGGCAATCGCACCGAGCGGAGGCGGGCCGCGGCCTCCAGCAGCCCGGCGTCGCCATAGACGCGTGGCCGCAGCGCGGCTCGGACGCGCCGCGAGGCCAGCGCCTCCGCGACGATCTCGGGGCCGATGCCCCAGGGATCCCCCAGCGTGATGCCGACGATCGGCCGGTCCGACACCTCCAGGCCTCCTCGGCCGCTACGAGCGCGGCCGCAGCTCGGGGAGCCGGATCTCGATCGCGGCGTCCTTGCGAAGACCCTTCAGGTAGTCGGCCGTCAGCTTCTCCATCTGGCGCTGGGCGAGCTTCTGGCGGATCTGCTCCTTGACCTTCGCGAGGTTCGGCGGGGCGGATCGGCGCCGGTCCTCCAGCTGGATCACGTGGTAGCCGAACTGGGTCAGGACCGGATCGCTGACCCCTCCCTTCGGCTGAGCGAAGGCGGCCGCCTCGAACGAAGGCACCATCTCGCCCCGCTTGAACCAGCCGAGCTCTCCCCCTCGAGAGGCCGAGGGGCCGTCGCTGTACTCGCGCGCGAGCTTGCTGAAGTCCTCGCCGGCCTGGGCGCGCCTCGCCAGCATCTTCGCCTGGGAGAGCGCTCGCTCGCGCTGCTCTGGGGTCGCGTCCTTGTCGACCTTGACGAGCAGATGGCGCGCGCGCACCTCCTCGTCGCCGGTGGCCGACCCGTACTCCCGCTGATACTCGTCGTCGATCTCCGAGTCGGTGATCTTGATCTGGGCGTTCACCTTGAGGCGGAGGAGCTTGGTCTTCTCGAGCTGCTCGCGCAGCTTCTGACGGTAGCCCTCGAGCGTCAGCCCCTCCTTCTCCAGCGCCATCTCGAAGACCTTCTCGTCCGCGATGCCGTTGTTCCGCATCACGTCGCGGATGGTGTCGTCGAGATCCTGCTCGCTGACCGTGATGTTCGCGTTCTTGAGCTGCTCGCCGAGGAGGCGTTCGTCGATGAGCGTCTGCAGCGACTGCCGCATCATGTCCGCCCGGCGATGCTCGGTCTCCTCGGGCCCGACGGCCTCGTCGGCGAGGCGCCGGAGCTCCGGGGCGGCGCGCGCGCTGACCTCCGAGAGGAGGATCGGGGAGTCGTCGACCACCGCGGCGACCTCGTCCAGCAAGGCGCCGCCGTCGGCGGCGGCCGGGATTGAGACGACGATTGCCGACAGCAGGGCGACGATCACCGAACCCTCGCGAGTGCGGCCCGGTCCACGGTCACCCGGGCCTTCTGAGCAAGCCCATCGACGAAGGCCTGCTCTGCCTTCGCGTTCTTCTCCTCCCGCAGCTTCGCCTCGATCGCCGGGCTCGCCTCCGCGAGCGTCTCGTGCGAGGCCCGCCTGGCGTCGAGGACGCGGAAGAGGTGGAAGCCGTAGGTCGAGGCCACGACGTCCGAGAGCTGTCCGACCGGCAAGGAGAAGCAGATCTGGTCGAAGATGGGCGGCATCATCCCTCGGCTGAACCAGCCGAGATCGCCCCCCCGCTTGCCGTCGGGCGAGAGGCTTCGCTTGCGAGCGACCTCCTCGAACGAGGTCCCGGCCTTGATGGCGGCGCGAAGCGCCTGGGCCTCCTCCGCGGTCTTGACGACGACCTGCTCGGCGTGGACCTGCTCGGGTCGGTCGAACTCCGCCGGGTGCGCCTGGTAGTACGCCTCGACCTCCTGAGGCGTCACGACGACGCGGCTGAAGACCTGCTCCTTGAAGAGCTTTCGGATGGTGAGCTGGTTTCGGAGGCGAGCCCGCAGATCGGCGGGGGAGATCTCCTCGTCCGCGAGAAGCTCCTCGAAGCTCGTGCCGGCGTAGTCGGACTTCATCGCGAGGAGGGCCCGATCGACGTCGGCGTCCGCGGAGGCGACGCCCTCCTGACGGGCCGCCTGCAGCAGCTCCGTCCGCTGGATCAGCCGATCCAGCTCTCCCTTTCGCGCCACCTCGAGCTCCTGGCTGCTACGGGGACCGAGCCCCGCGCTGTCGAGCCTCGCCTGCGCGAGATCCCGCTCGACGTCCTCCACGGTGATCGGCTCGCCGTTGACCATCGCCACGGTGGTCGCGGGAGCCCCGGGGCGCCGGCAGCCGGCGATGGCCATCGGCAAGGAGGCCGCGACCACGAGCTCACGCAGGGTTCGATGCATCAGCGGGCGGGCTTGACGCCCGGCGGTAGCTCTGGACCGTGGACGAAGTGGCTCGGGACGTTCACGGGCCGCCCCGGGGGGGTGGCCGCGACGGGCGGAGGCAGGGGAGCGGCCTGGCCGAGCTTCAGCCCCGGGCCGTGGCCGGTGAGATCGGGCGCACCGACGCCGGCCTTCGCGAGCACCGCGTCGTTCACCGTCACGTGCGCCTGCTCCCGCAGCGACTTGACGAACTGCTCGAAATCCTTCTGGCGCTGCTCGTGTGAGAGCCGGCTGACGAGGCTCGGGCGAACCTGCTCGAAGGTGCGATCGACCGCCGCCTGGCGGCCCAACAGCCTGAGGATGAAGTAGCCGCCCTTGCCATGGACGACCTCCGAGAGCTCGTTCACGTTCTTGAGCGCGGCGGCGGACTTCGCCACGTCGTCCCCGTAGCGATCGGTCAGCTCCTGCTCCGTCCGGTAGTCCGTGTCCCCGTTGTGGAGCCTCGTCGCGATGTCGTCGGATCGGCTGCCCGCGAGCGTCGCGAAGGCGGCGAGGTCGCTCTTGCGAGCCTTCTCCTCGAGCATCGCGCGATCCTTCTTCGCCTCGCCGGCCGCGCCAGCGCCGTCCTTGAGCTCGATGAGCTGGAGCCGGAGCCGCTCGGGCTTCACGTAGTCGGCCTTGTGGTCGTCGTAGTACTTGCGGAGGTCGGCCTCCGGGACGTCCGCCGGCTTCGAGTCGTCGAACTTCGTGTGGACGAGCCGCTGGACGAGGACCTTCTCGATGGTCGAGACGACCTCGGGATCTCGCTCGAGCCCTTCGCGGCGAGCCTCCTGCGCGAGGAGTTCGAACCGGATCATCGAGTCGAGGAACTCCTTGCGCTTCTCGAGCGACGTGTAGCGTGAGCGGATGAAGGGCGCCTGCTCGCTCAGGTGCTTCTCGAAATCGCCGAGCGTGACGACGTCGTCGCCGATGGTCGCGACGGCGGGACCCGGCTCGTGCGGCAGGCTCGGAGTCGACGAGGAGGGGGCGGCGGCGCCCGAAGGGGGCTTGCAGGCAAGGACGGCGGCGAGAACGGCGACGAGGGAGAAAAGCTGGCGACGCATCGGGTCTCCTTGTTCGAACGGTCGACGACCGGCCTGCTGCCCCGGCCCCGGATCGACGTCCGACCCTTGGGTTCCACCGGGGGGACGTGCGCTCCTCCGGTTCCCGGCCAACCGACCGAGGACACGGAACATTCCGAGATTTGACCGCGCGCGAGAAGACCACACGGAGCAGCGATTCGCAACCCGAGATCCGGGCGCTCTCCGCTGCCGCACTCGATGCCGGGCCCGGGTCGAGTCCGAGGTCGAGCGCGGAGCCGCGGGATCGATCACAGCAGTCCACGAGCCTTGATCCGCAGGTACTCGTTGACCGACGACGCGGGAAGATGTGCGCCGGCGGCCTCGAAGACCAGCGCCCCGGCATGCCGCAGCTCGGCGATGCCGCGCTGCCGCTCGAGGGCGAGATCGGCGGCGGCACCAGCGCGGTAGAGCGCCGGCAGATCCTCGGGCGGCCGGCCGGCCTCTCGTGCAATCGACGGATCCTGGAACAGCGCGAGCAGCACGAGGTGCCGCCGCCCGAGGAAGCGAGCCAACTTCGCGAGCGGGCGCGCCGAGGCCGGCTCGGCGACGTCGGTGAAGAGCACCACGAGGCTGCGGCGTGGGAAGCGCGCGAGCATCCCCGCGGCGATCGCCGCATAGGGCGGCTCGACGAGCTCGGGCTCGAGGCCGTGAAGCGCCTGCGCGAGCAGCCCGAGCTGCCGGCGATCCCGCAGCGGCGGCAGCGAACGGACGAAGCGGTCGGAGAAGGCCGCGAGGGCCACCCGGTCGTCCGCTCGCAGCGCCGCGTGCCCCAGGGCCAACGCCGCCGCGACGGCTCTGTCGAGCCGTCTCACCCCGCCGTCCTCTCTGGCCATCCGACGCCCCGCGTCGATCGCGAGCACGACGAGCTGCTTTCGCTCCGCCCGCCGCTCGCGGGCGACTGCCCTGCCGCGTCGCGCGGTCGCCTTCCAGTCGATCTGGCTCCAGGGATCCCCCGGCACGGCGGGCCGCAGCCCGGCGATCTCCGTTCCCTGGCCCCGTTCGCGCGAGGCCTGGATTCCCTGCTCCCCGAGCCGCCGCTGCCGCAGGAGCGCATCGGCGCGGCCGAGCGCGCCCAGATCTGGGAGGACGGAGACCGCCGGCGGAACCGCCGCCTCGGCCGGGACCTCGCCGAGACCCAACGGCGTCCGGATCCAGGCCGAGGGGGCGAGCGGCTCGAAGGCGCCGCGATGCCGGGCGACGACCGCCCGATGCAGCGCCAGCTCGCCACCCGCCGGCACCAAGGCCCGCTGCCCGCTCGCCCTGGGGGAGAACCCCTCTGGCAGGAGATCCCAGAGCTCGGCGAGGAGCGGCCATCGCGTGGGGTTCTCGATCCGAAGGGTCTCCTCGAAGGGGCGCCCCTCCGACACGACCGGGGGAAGCTCCCTCCCGACCCGGGGGGGCTTTCCTGACCGAACGCGCCGCACGTCCCAGGCGAAGAGCGCGAAGAGCCCCGCGTCGGCGAGCAGGAGCAGCAGCAGAAGAACCGGGCGGCCGCGGGCGACGGCGGCCGGCAGTGCGAGGAGAGCGAGGAGAACCGGGAGCCTCAGGGAGGGACGGGACGAGCCCGAGCCCCCCTCCCCCCCTGCTCCCTCCGGGCGTCGGAGCGACAAGCGTCAGGCGGCCCGTGGCACGGGCGCCTCCTGAAGGATCCGGGCGATCACCTGGGAGCCGTCCGCGCCTTCCACCTGGGCCTCGGGCGTCAATCCGATCCGATGCGAAAGCACGGGGGGCGCGAGCGCCTTGACGTCGTCGGGAACGACGAACTCGCGCCCCTGGCAGGCCGCGCGCGCCTGACAGACCCGAAGCAAGGCGACGCCCGCTCTCGTGCTCGCGCCGAAGGCCACGGCGGGATGGCTGCGGGTCCGGCGCACGACGTCGACGAGGTAGGCCTGAACGGCTTCGTCGACGCGGATGCGCCTCACCGCGGCGCGCAGCTCGACGAGGCGGCTCGGATCCAGCACGGCCGGGGTCTCGCGCTCCGCCGACGCCCACGGATCGAAGCCACCGGCCGCCTGGGCGATCACCCGTCGCTCCGAGGCGGCGTCGATGGGGCCCATCCGGATCTTCATGAGGAAGCGATCGAGCTGGGCCTCGGGAAGTGGGAACGTGCCCTCGAACTCGATGGGGTTCATCGTCGCAAAGACCGTGAACGGTCTCGGGAGAGGCAGCGTCTCGCCGTCGATCGTCACCCTTCGCTCCTCCATGGCCTCGAGCAGGGCGGCCTGGGTCTTCGCGGGGGCCCGGTTGATCTCGTCCGCGAGCAGGACGTCGGCGAAGACCGGCCCGCGCGAGAGGCGGAAGCTGCCGTCGCGCGGATCGTACACGTGCGTGCCGACGACGTCCGCGGGCATCAGATCGGGGGTGAACTGAACGCGGCGAAAGGCGCAGCCGCTCGCGGCGGCGAGCAGCCGGACGACGAGCGTCTTCGCCGTCCCGGGCGGCCCCTCGAGGAGCACGTGGCCGTCGGCGAGGAAGGCCGCGAGCAACGCCTCGACCTCCGCGCGGCGCCCGATGACCGCCCGCTCGATGGCCGTCGCCAGTCGCTCCGCCGTCTCCTTCACCATGTGAGCGCCTCCCCCTCGATTCGAATGACCTCGGCGGCGGCGAGCCGCGCGAGATCCGGCGCCGGGCTGCCGGCGACGAGAACGGCGCAACGTTCCAGCGCCGCCTGCGCGCGTGAAGCGAGCTCCGGCCTGGCCTGCGCGATCCAGCGCGCGAACGCCGGCTGGCCGTCGTTCTCCCCGAGCCTCGCCCGGGCCCGCTCCTCGGCCGCCGCGAGGATCCGCTCGAGAGGCAGCGCCGCGTCCCCCGCGCGCGCCCAGAGCGCGGCGACCGCCTCGACGTGGTCGCGCGTGGCGCGACGCCGCTCCCGGCCTCCCGGCTCGATGGGGCGGCGGCGCGGCGCAATCGCCCAGAGCAGGGCGCCGAGCGCCAGCGCGAGCTGTGCCAGGGCGAGCGCCCAGGGGGCGCCCGCGACGAGGGTGGCGAGCGATCCGTCGCCGTAACCGGCATGCAGCTCGTCGAAGAGCTGCCGAGTCTTCGGGCCGGCGAGATCGAAGGCGAGATGGGCGAAGAAGAGCCCATTCTCGCCCTTCCCGATTCGGCCGTTTCGAGCGGCGTCGGCGATCCCGCAGACGACGACGCGGCCCTGGCCCGAGCGCCACGACGCCACGACCGGCGCGCCGCCCTCCTCGCGCGCCCAGACGCGCTCTGGCGCGAGCGACCCTTCGATGGCCCAATGACGTTCGAGGTCGAGCGTCAGTCCTCGGGCGATCACCTTTCCCTCGCGCCGCTCGGGCTCGACCGCTCCCACCCCGAGCCGTTCGAGCAGCTCGCCGAGGGCGAGGGGGGAGGCGACGAGGGTTCCCCCCCGCCGGACGAAGGCCTCGACCCAGTCGCGCTGCAGCGGCCCGAGGGGCCGATCGGAGAGCAGCCACAAGACGTCCGGCGCGCCGAGCTGCTCGTAGGCAGGCCGGCGCAGCCGCGCCGTCGCGAGCCCGAGCTCGCCGAAGAGCAGGTAGACTCCGCGCAGGCCCCGGGGGCCCGAGGAGAAGCTGGTGTCGACCGCCGACCAGGTCTCCTCCCGGGAGGGCGTTCGATCCGCCGACCAGAGCCAGAGCCAGACGGCCGCGAGGCCGACTCCGGCGATCGCGACCGCTCCCCTCACGGCGCCGCGATCTCCGCGAAGAGCCGCTCGCAGCTCTCGAACTCCGCCAGCTCGGCCGCGGGGCCGTACGCGACGGACTGGGCCGCCCGGGTGAACTCGGCGAGCCGCGGATCCGACGGCAGGATCGCGACCCACTCCCAGTCCGAGACCTCCGGCCGCCAGGCGAGCCCGTTTCGGTCCGCCAGCTCCAGCAAGAGCGCCTGCTGGAGCGCGCGCGCCGCATCCCGGAGGCGGCCCTCGGCGACGAGCCGCCTCGCCAGCGAGAGGACCTCGCTCGGGCGGGCCGCCTTCGGCGGCCGCGATTCCCGCTCGCGGCGCCTCCTCTCGACGCCCTTCCCCGCCTGCCTCAGGGTCCAGATCAGGTGGGTGAAAAGAGCCGCGAGCGCCAGCGTACAGCCGGCCAGGAGGAGCCACCGCTCGCCCCGAGGCAGATCGCGCAGCCAGTGGCCGAGGGCACGAAAGGCCTCCTCGATCTTCTCCGTCAGCCAGTCAGACGGCTTCGCCTGGAACTCCGGCGAGCCGACGATTGCCGTCAACGCCTTCGCGATCGCCTCGTCGGGCGGAACCTTCACGGCGCGGCTGCCGGAGTCGTCGCCTCCATGCTCGACCGGAGCTCGAGATCGAAGCCCTCGTGGCGAATGCGGCCGTCGTAGTAGACCAGCGTCAACAGCGCGGGGGAGAGCGGTCCGATGAGGATCGCGGGCAGATCCGTCAGGACGACTCCCAGGTAGGGAATCGCCTTGAGCGACGACGGCAGGAGCGCCCCGAGTCCCAGCTGGAGCGCCCACTGGATGGCGGTGAAGGCGAGCAGGAGCAACCCGAGGTTTCCGAGCGAGCCCCGGGTGAGGCTCCGCGACCGGGCGAGCGACTTCCAGCCGCTCGCCCCCTCGAGCATCACGGGCTGCATCCAGACCGCCCAGGCGACCACGAGGTAGAGCGCGGGCACGACCAACAAGAGGGCGCCACCGATGAGCCCCGCGCCGAGCAGCAAGGCCCCGAAGAAGAGGGTCGGGATTCGGCGCATCGTCCGAGCCACCGCCTCGACCGGACGAAGCTCGCGTCCGAGGTAGGCGTCCGAGAGCAGGACGACGAGGGCGGCCGCCTGCAACAGTTCGCAGGCGAGGCCAGCCATCAGCCAGGCGAAGCCCGCGCCCGGGGCCTTTCGCTGGACTGCGCCGGTCGAGGCGCCGAAGAACACGGCTCCCACGGCGCCGAGGGGGACCGCCACCGCGGCGAGCGTGCCCAGGTGATCTCGGTAGAGCGCGAAGCTGCCGTCGAGCAGCTCGCCGAGCGTGTGGCTGCGGATCTCGTATCTCATGCGCCAACCTCCGCCGGAGGGCGGAGCCTAGCACGCACCGCGGTGCCGTGCTACGCGGGGAGCGTGTCGGAGCTCTACCCGCAGGCGCGAATCGAGACGCCGGAGCAGCTCAGCCTCGAGCTGCGGCTCGCGGGGATCGGCAGCCGCTCCATGGCCTTCCTGCTCGACATGCTCATCCAGCTCGTACCGGTCCTCGCCGCGGCGGTGCCCGCCCTCTTGCTGCTGCGGCCGGCGCACGGGCCCTTTCTCGAGAACAGCGGCACCGGAATCTACGAGCCCGCGCCCTGGCCGCTGGCGGTCTTCGGCCTCGTCCTCTTCGCGGTGAACTTCGGCTACTTCGCCTTCTTCGAGATCGCCTGGAGAGGGCAGACTCCCGGCAAGCGGTGGCTCCGACTGCGGGTCCTCCGCGACGGTGGCTTCCCGATCGACGGCCGCGCGGCCCTCATCCGAAATCTCCTCCGCGTCGTCGACATCCTCCCCGCCTTCTACGCCCTCGGCCTCGTCTGCCTCTTCTTCTCCCGAGAGGGGAAGCGGCTCGGCGATCTCGCGGCGGGCACCATCGTCGCTTGCGAGCCCGATGCGCCGCTCGTCCCGCTGGAGAGGGGAGCGCCGGCGCCGGCGTCGGGCCCCCTCACGGCAGCCGAGACGGCCCTCGTGCACGAGTTTCTCGAGCGGGCGCCGACGCTCGATCCCGGAGCCCGCGAGCGGCTCGCGCGAAGAGTCGGCGAAGCGATCGCCCTCCGCCTCGGCGAGCCGGCTCCGTTCGACCCGGAGCATTACCTGGCGACGCTGGTCGACCGGCCATGAGCGCGGCGGAGCAGCTCGAGGCTCTCGTCGCGCGGGCGAGCCGGCGCGGGCTCCATGACCTCGACCGATCGGAGCTGAGGGCGCTGCCCTCGCTCTATCGACTGACCGTCGCCGAGCTGGCGGAGGCTCGGTCGCGCGGCCTCGCCCGGGCGAGCCTCTTCCCCCTCGAGGCGCTCGTCCTGCGGGCCCACGGCCTCCTCTACGCGCCTCCGCCCCTCTCCCTCGGACGCGGGGTCGGCGAGCTCCTCGTCGAATACCCGGCGCGGGTGCGACGAGCGGGCCTCCGGGTCGCCTTCGCCGCGCTCCTCCTCGCGGTCGGCGGGATCTTCGGCGCGCTCGAGGTCCACGCGGATCCCGGGGCGGCGCTGATCCTCATGCCCGGATCGATGCAGGAGAACGCCGAGTCGTTTCGAGAAGAGCGGTCGCCGCCTCGGGCGGGAGAGGCGACCTACGGCGCCTTCTACTTCACGAACAACGCCCAGGTCGCCGCGACCGCCTTCGCCCTCGGGACCACCTTCGGGGTCGGAACGCTTCTCGTGCTGCTCTACAACGGACTCCTACTGGGCGCGACGATCGCGCTCGTCGCGGCGCGCGGCTCGCTCTGGGCGCTGCTCTCGTACGTGCTGCCCCACGGCGGGGTGGAGCTCACGGCCATCGCGATCGCCGCCGCGGGCGGCTTCGGGCTCGCCCGCGCGGTCATTGCCCCGGGCTTTCGGCGCCGGCGCGACGCTCTCGTCTCCGCGGCTCGCGAGGCGCTGCCCCTCGCGCTCGGCAGCGCCGTCCTGCTCGCGGTCGCGGGACTGGTCGAGGGCTGGATCTCCCCGAAGCCTTGGCCCCTCCGCTGGAAGGCGGCCATCGGCCTGTCGCTCGACCTCGCGCTCGCCCTCTACCTCTGCCTACCTGCGCCGAAGGCGCTGCCCCCGGGGCTCGCCTCGCCCGAGCATCTGGAGTAAGACGAATCGAAGATGGCCGCGAACGCCCCCCCGAGACCCCCGAAGTCTCTCGCGCTCCTCTCGATCCTGGCGCTCGGCCTCTGGAGCGGCTGTCCCGGGCCGCCTGGGCCGCCGCCCACCCCGTCGGGATTCCCCTGCCAGACGCTCTTCGCCGACGGCGGCGTCGTCGGGACCGGCAAGCAGGCGGTCGCCGTGGCGAGCCGCGCCGCGACTCTCTGGAAGTTCTCGCTTCGCCCCATCTCCGCCCAGGCCGCCGTCGGGAGCGACGGCGTCGATCACGGCGGTGACTGGCTCGTCCATTTCGACACGCCTGGGGGCGGCGGACTCGCCACCGCGCTCGTTCGGCCCGACGAGGTCATCGTGACCGGGATCTGCGAGGCAGACGGGGGAATCCCGGCGCTCGCCGCCTGGAGCGTCGACAGCCCCGCGGCGGTCTCACTCGCGCTGGACGCGGGTTGCCGGCTTCCCGAATCGATCTCGCTCGAGCTCATGAACCAGACGGATCCACGCTCGCCGTTCGCCCCCACCGATCCCGCCTGGCTCGTCGGGGCGGTCGGCGCGGACGGCGGCTACGACCCTTGCGTCATCGACGCGGTCAGCGGCGCCTTTGGGATGCCATTGGCCGGGCTCGCCACGGGCGGCCCGGCCGACGGCGGGGTCGCGGACGGCGGCCCGGCCGACGGCGGCCCCGACGCGGGTTAGCGCGAGCCGCTCTGGGCGTCAACGCGCGGCGTGCTGCTCGGGGCCGAGCAGCGGCGAGAGCTCCCCGATCGCCGCCTCGAAGGCTCCCATGTCGCTTGCGGGCAGCGCGCGCCGCGTCGTCCGGTGCACTTCGAAGGGGTCGAGGACGCGGCCGTCCGCGCTCATGATCTGGTAGTGCAGATGCGGCGCGGTGGTGTGGCCGGTGTTTCCCGAGAGGGCGATCTGCTCGCCCGCGTGGACCCGGAGGCCGGGCCGCATCGACTTCGGCACCTCCTCGAGGTGGAGGAAGATGACGTGCCGGCCGCTCTTCGCGTCGGCGATCTCGAGGCAGTTTCCGTTCAGCCGCCAGTGCCAGTTGCGCCGGAGAATGGTGCCGTCGACGGGAGAGTGAACGGGGGTGCCGAGCGGCGCCTTGAAATCGACCCCCTTGTGGTGGCGGCCATCGCGCAGGAGGCTCGTCACCTGCTCGTAGTCGTCGATGGGGCCGCCGACGAGCCGCTCCTCGAGCTCCTTCCCGTCGGGAGTGTAGTAGCGCGGGAACTTCGCGCCCGGCGGCTGCCAGCGGAAGGCCCGGAGCTCGCGCCCGAGCTTCTGCGAGCCGTAGGAGAGCGCGAGAATCTCGGGCTCCGAAGCGCCTCCCGGGAGGTCGTAGACGACCGAGAGCTTGTCGCCAGGACGCGCGTCCTGGGCGGGGCGGAACCACCAGACGAGCAGGCGGGCGATCGTCATCGCGAGCGGGGGGCCCACCCCGGGCGGGGAGGCCGCCTCGACGGTCTGGTCGAGCGATCCGACGAGGGAGAGCGCGAGGACGTGATGCGGCGAGTTCGACGATCCTTCGCGTCCGGGAGCATCGGGGCGCGCGGCAGCGGTGGCCGGAGGCGCCGCTGGCGGCGGCGGCGCGGCCGGGCTGGGCGGCGGCGCGAGCGGCCCGACGGCCGTCGGCGCCGCGGCGGAGGCGACCTTTTCGCTCAGGACGGCGGGGGCGGCGACCTTCGTGCCCGCCCGGCGGCCCAACCAGTA
>JAJXUD010000116.1 GCA_021783235.1 Myxococcales bacterium
GATCGGTCGACTCTCGCGGCTGATCGGTCGAATGTGACCCCACCATCGACCGACTCTGCCCGCTGATCGATCGAATGAGGCCGCTGATCGGTCGACTCTCGCGGCTGATCGGTCGAGTGTGACCCCACCATCGACCGACTCGGTCCGCTGATCGATCGAATGACGCCGCTGATCGGCCGACTCTCGCGGCCGATCGATGCCGCCTCACGGCCGTCGGCTGGTCAGGGCTGGCCGATCGATGCCGGCAGCCTCACGGCCGTCGACCGGTCAGGGCTGGGTCGAGCGCGTCGAGCGCCTCGGCCAGTCGGTCGCGGACGGCTGCGTCGCTCTCGGCGCCGGGGGTGAGCGGCTCTCCGTAGGTGACCGTGACCCGATCGAACGGTCGGACGAGGAGCATGCGGTCCCAGCGGCCTGGGACCTCGCGCCCGTGACGGCTCCGGTAGGCGACGGGGATGATGGGCACGCCGGCGCTCCGCGCGAGCTCGACGCAGCCGCGCTTCACTCGAAACGGCGGGCCGGCGGGGCCGTCGACGGCGAGGACGACGGACTCGCCCCGTCGAAGGGCCTCGCGCAGCTCGTCGAGCGCCTCGCGCCCGGCGTCGCCGCTGGCGCCCCGGGCGAGCTGGATGCCCATGCGGCGGCACCAGCGCGCGATCGGTTCCATGTAGGGGGCGCGGCTGACCATCATCCAGCGCCCGCGCTCGCCGTGCTGCACGACGAGGTACGGCAGGTGGCGGTGCCAGTTCACGTAGATGGCGGGCCCAAGAAAGGCGGCGCCGGGGCCGCGCTCCTCGACGCTGGAGGTCGACCGGACGAGGCGGGCGTGGGCGGTCAGCGAGCAGCCGACCGGGACCGCGAGCGCCGACCAGAGCCACGCGCTCTCCGGGGCGTGCTTGATTCGGCGGGTCGCCGCCTGCAGCCACGCGCGCACGGCGCCATCCTACTCCGTCCCGGGTGCGGCTCAGCGCCGCGGGCGCGGGGCGGCCGGTCGGGAGAGCGGGGCGATTCGACGGGGCTGCGGCTTCACGCGGCGCGGGGCGGGGGCGAGGCCACTTTGCCCGGGGCGCGAGGCGGGGAGCGCGCGTCGCTGGCCCGGAGCCGGGCCCGCTCGGCCATGGCGCGGCCTGGGACGGCCGGGGACGGCTCGAGCGGGCACGCGGCGCACGTCCACGCGGTAGGCCGGCGACCGGTAAAGGCGACGGCCGGGCAGGACCCAGGATCGGTACCAGGGGAAGCGCCACGCGCCGAGTCGGCCGAAGTACGGATGGGGTCCGATGCCCCAGACCCACGGGGCCACGACCCAGCGCCAGCCGAAGGTGGGGTAGTAGACGTAGAAGTAGGGCTGGCCGGTCGAGACGGGGGGCGTGTACACGTACTCGTCCCCGTAGGGCATGAAGACCCAGCCGTACTGGCTCGTGTAGACCCACTGGCCGTTCTCGGCGAGCTGCGCGGGCGGCGGCGCGAGCCGCTGGCTTTCGGGCGGCGGCATCGGGTGCTGCGGCGGCGGAGGAATCGTGCCGGGGGGCGCTCCCTCGGGCGTCGCCTCGGCGCTGCTCTCGGCGAACGCTCGAATCGGCCACGCGGCGAGCAGCCCCGCGGCAAGGACGGCCAGGGTGCGCTTCATGGGTGCCCTCCTCCCCCAGTCGGAAACTAGCCATGGGCGGGAGGGGCGGCTTCGCGAGGCGGGCCCCTTCGCTTCCGGGGTGAGCGGCTTCTGGCGGCCTCAGCGCTCGGGGGGCACGACGTACCACTGCCCCTTCGCGGTCTGCTCGCGCTTGAGGAGCCCCTCCTTCTCCATCGCCTCGAGCAGTCGGTTGAAGCTCGAGAAGCCGCTGTCGTGCTCGTCGAAGTCGGGCTGCTTGCGGACGATGGCTTCCTTGATGAAGGAGGGGTTCACGGGGCCGGTGGCCTTCGCGAGGATGCCGGCGGCGACCTCCCGCGCGATGGCGGGCACGACCTTGGGGCGGGCGCTCTCTCGCGTCGCTTTGGCGCCGCCCTTCGGCGCGGTCTTCAGGTAGAGGAACTCGTCGCAGGCCTTGACGAGGAGCGGCGAGGTGGCCTCGCGCACGCCCATGCCGATGACCTGGCGGTCGTTCTCACGCAGCTTGTAGACGAGGGGGCAGAAGTCGGAGTCGCCGGAGGCGACGGCGAAGGTGTCGATGTGCTCGCGCTGGTAGGCGAGCTCGAGGGCGTCGATGACGAGCCGGATGTCGGCGCTGTTCTTGCCGGCGCGCGTCGAGGGCGGCACCTCCATGAGCTCGATTCCCTGGTCGTGGAGTCCCTGCTTGGCCGCGGAGAAGCGGGTCCAGTCGCAGTAGGCGCGCCGGTAGACGACCTTGCCCTTCTCGAGGAGCAGGTCGAGCATCGGCTGGACGTCGAACTTCTCGGGGGAGAGCCCGGTGCGCGTGACCAGGTTCTCGAAGTCGATGAAGAGTGCGATGCGGTGGCTCATGGGATCTTTCGTCATGGGGCGCATCGTACCTTGACGGACCACCCGCGCGCTCGTCATCTTGCAGGCCCCTCGGGAAGGCGGCGGACATGGCGAAGCTCGGAATTCTACTCCTCACGGCCTCGCTCGCGGCCATCCGGCTCGGCGAGCCGCTTCCGGACGAGGCGCCGGCCCACCTCGCGCTGGTGCTGCGGCTGCGCGACGCGGCGGGGCTGGAGCGGCTGCTCGCGGCGCAGCAAGATCCGCGCTCGCCGGACTACCACGGCTGGCTCGCCCCCGAGGAGTTCGGGGAGCGCTTCGGCGTGGATCCGTCGCTCTACGACCGCTTCGTCCGCTGGCTCGAAGGCGGCGGCTTCAGGGTGACGCGCTACCCGAACCGGCTGTTCCTCGAGGGCGTGGGGACGGTCGCGGACGTCCGGCGGCTGCTCCGGGTCCAGCTCCACGAGGCCGAGGCCGATGGCCGCCGCTTCCGCACGCCGGACGGCAGGCCGCTGCTGCCCCCCGATCTCGCACCGTCGGTGCTCGCCATCTCGGGGCTCGACACGCGGACGCACCTGCGCCACCGCCACCTCCGGCACGTCGATCTCACGCAGGGGGGGCAGGCGCTCGGGGCCGACGATCTGCGCCTCGAGTACGACCTCGGCTCGCTCGTCGCGGGCGGCCAGGCGGCGGCTGGCCTGACGACGGTGGTCCTCGGGACGCAGGAGGGGACGACATCGGGGGCGAGCGGCAGCCCGGGGCCGCCCTTCATCCCGCCCTCGACGACGGCGATCGAGAAGTACTTCTCGACGATCTCGGGCGCGAGCGCGAAGTACGACCCCATCGTGCTGCCGAACCCGAACGCCGATTTCGACACCCAGGGCTCGAACCAGGAGTACCAGCTCGACGTCGAGATGCAGAGCGTGGGGGCGCCTGGGGCGGCCTCGATCGCGCTCGTGCTCTCGCCGACGAGCGAGGTCTTCACGACCGGCGCGCAGTACATCGTGAACCGGCTCGACACGGCGGTGGCGGTGAGCACCTCGCTGGGGCTGTGCGAGATGGAGGAGGCAGAGAACGGCGGCGGCGCCTCCGTGCAGGGGAGCGAGGCCGCGGTGATGCGGCAGGTCGTGCAGCAGGGGGTCCTCGAGGGGCAGAGCTGGTTCGCGGCGGCGGGCGACAGCGGCGCCGACGACTGCCACGACCAGAACAGCGGCACGGGGAACGGGCTCGGCGGTGGCAACGCGACGGTCGACTTCCCGGGGACGATGCCCGAGATGATCGACGTCGGAGGGACGCAGTTCTCGTCTCCCCCCTCGTCCTGGTGGAACGCGGCCGGCGGCTTGGCCGCCTTTCAGCCGGAGACGACCTGGAACGAGGGAGCCCAGGGCGGAGGCGCGGGCGGCGGCGGGCAGAGCCTCTTCTTCTCGAAGCCGAGCTGGCAGGCGGGGGTCGGCCCCGAGGCGTCCGACGGCGCCCGGGACGTGCCGGACATCGCCCTCGAGGCGGCCACGGCCACGCCCGGGGTCGCGGTGTACGACTGCGGCAGCGGGCAGGATCAGTCGTGCCAGGGCGAGAACACGGGCGCGGGGAACCTGGAGCCGATCGGTGGGACGAGCGTCGCGGCGCCCTTGAGCGCCGGTATCTTCGCGCTTCTCGCGGGGCGGCTCGGCTGCCGGCTCGGCGACGTCCACGCGACTCTCTACGCGCTCGGGACGGCGCAGCAAGCGGGCGGGGCGGCGCTGTTCCACGACGTGACGACGGGGAACAACGACTACGTGGATCCGCAAGGGCAGACGATCGGGGGCTTCCAGGCGGGTCCGGGCTACGACCTCGCGACGGGGTGGGGCTCGCTGGACGTCGCGAAGCTGCTCGCGAGCTGGCCCGCCTGCCAGGCCACTGGAGGGACGGGGAGCACGACCGGCGGGACGAGCGGTGCGAGCGGCGGCGGGAGCAGCAGCGGCGGAGCGACGGCGGGAGGGACGAGCGCGACGGGCGGCGGCTCGAGCGGAGGGGCCTCCTCCTCGGCGGGCGCGAGCTCGGGCGGCTCCAGCGGGAGCGGTCGCGTCGTCGGGACGGGCAGCGCCAGCGGGGCGAGCGGCTGCTCCTGTGATGGCGCGCCGGGGGGGGAGCTCGCGCTCTTCGGCGCCGCGCTCGCGCTGGGAACGATCTCCCGTCGCCGGCGGCGGCGCTAGACGTCGACCTTCATCCCCTTCGGGATCACGACCACGCCGCCCTCGGTGACGTGGAAGCGGCGGCGGTCGGCCTCGGGATCCTCGCCGATGACGGTGCCGGCCGGCAGGTCGACGTTCTTGTCGACGATGACCCGCCGGAGGCGGCAGTGGCGGCCGATGTTGACGCCCTCGAACAGGATGCTCTCCGAGATCTGGCAGTACGAGTTGACCCGGACCATCGGGGAGAGGATCGAGTGGTGGACCTGGCCGCCCGAGACGATGCAGCCCTCGGAGATGAGGGAGTCGGTGGCGGTGCCGACGCGGCCGCTCGTCCGGTCGGCGAAGACGAACTTGGCGGGGGGGTAGTTGTACTGGACGGTGAAGATGGGCCAGGAGTCGTTGTAGAGGCTGAAGACCGGGTCGACGTCGACGAGATCCATGTTCGCCTGGAAATAGGCGTCGATGGTGCCGACGTCCCGCCAGTAGCCACGCTCCTTGGGCCCCTGGCCGGGCACCTCGTTCTTCGCGAAGTCGTAGACGTAGACCCGCGAGCGGTCGTACATCTCGGCGATGATGTTCTTGCCGAAGTCGTGGGCCGACTGATCGGCCATGGCGTCGCGGGTGATCTCCTGGACGAGCGCCTCGGTGGTGAAGAGGTAGTTGCCCATCGAGGCGAGCGCGCGCGAGGGGTCGTTCGGCATCGGGCGCGGCTCGCGCGGCTTCTCCTGAAAGCCGATCATCCGCCCCTCGCGGTCGACCTGGATGACGCCGAAGGCGCGGGCCTCCGCGAGCGGCACGGGGATGGCCGCGACGGTGCAGTCGGCCTTGGTCTCGAGGTGGAAGTCGAACATCTGCCGGACGTCCATGCGGTAGACGTGATCGGCGCCGAAGACGAAGACGTGCTCGGGCTGCTCGTCGGTGATGAGGTTCAGGTTCTGGTAGATCGCGTCCGCCGAGCCCTTGAACCAGTCGGGCCCGGTGCGCATCTGCGCCGGCACCGATTCGACGTAGTGGCCGAGGAAGGGCGACAGCCGCCAGCCGCGCGAGAGGTGGGTGTTGAGCGAGTCGCTCTTGTACTGCGTCAGCACCTTCATCTTGAGGATGCCGCTGTTCGCGAAGTTCGAGAGGACGAAGTCGACGATGCGGTAGCGCCCGCCGAACGGAACGGCCGGCTTGGCGCGCTCGCGCGTGAGCGGATCCATGCGGCGCCCCTCGCCGCCCGCCAGAACCATCGCGATTGCCTTCGACATCCTTCCCTCCCGGGCGAGTCCGCGCCTCCTCAGGCGCTCTGGGCGCTCACCGCCGAGACGCGGTGGAAGCGGCCCACCACCTCGGCGATCTCGGCGTTCACCGCCTCCAAGAGGTCGGCCTTCTCGCGGAACGGCAAGAAGGCGCTCTTGAAGCCGGAGACGACGACGGTGCAGAGATCCTCGAGCGAGAGCCCGAGGTGCCGGTGGGCGAGCCAGAGCTCCTTCGTCACCGTCGTGTCGGTGACGAGCCGGTTGTCCGTGTTCACGGTCACCCGCAGCCCGTAGTCGAAGTAGAACTTGAGCGGGTGGCTCGCGATGTCGGGCACCGCGCCGGTCTGCACGTTCGACGAGAGGCAGACCTCGAGCGGGATCCGGTGGTCGTTCACGTAGTTCAAGAGGTCGCCGTCCTCGCCGAGCCGCGTGCCGTGGCCGATCCGGTGGGCGCCGTTGAAGTGGAGCGCCTGCGCGATCGACTCGGGACCGTAGGCCTCGCCGGCGTGGCAGGTGCAGTTGACGTTGTTGTCGAGGATGAGCTGGAAGGCCGCCTTGTGGTCCTTCGCCGGAAAGTCGACCTCGGCGCCCGCGAGATCGAAGCCCTTGACGCCCTTGTTCTTGTAAGCGACGGCGAGCTCGGCGAGGCGCAGCGAGGTCTGCGGGTTCATGTTGCGGATGCCGCAGACGATGACCCCCGACTTGACGCCGGTCTGGCGCTTGGCCTCTCGCAGCCCCTCGAGGACCGACTCGATGACGGCGGTCAGCTTGAGGCCGCGCTGCTGGTGGAGCACGGGGGAGTAGCGGACCTCGAGGTAGCGGACGTTCTCGGCGGCGGCGTCGAGCCCGAGCTCGAGCGCCGCGCGGTGGAGCGCCTCCTCCGTCTGCATGACCGACAGCGTCACGTCGAAGGCGGTGAGGTAGTCCTCGAGGCTGCCGCAGACCTCGCCCATGTGGATGGCCTTCGCGAGCCCCTCGGGCGTCTCGGCCGGCAGCCGGACCTTCTCGCGCTCGGCCAGCTCGAGGAGGGTCGGGATTCGCAGGGAGCCATCGAGGTGGCAGTGAAGGTCGGTCTTCGGGAGCGCCCGGAGGAGCTCCTCGGTCACGGTGACGGGCGGGGGCGGCGGGAGGCCGCGCCGCGCCGCGGAGGGAATCGCGACGGGGGCCCTCTCGGCGGCGGGGAGTTCGGCGAGCTTCGGGGGGTCGGGCATGGGCCGTCCGCGGGTTGGTGGGAAAACGTAAGGTCGGGGCAGGCCACGGGCAACCTGGCGGGTCCCATCGCCCAGGAGAGCCCCCGCCGCCGAGCGTACCTCTCCGCGGGCCCCTTGGCGAGCAGAGCCGCGTTGACTTTGAGGGGGGCGTTGCCATACTCCCGCGGCCACTCCGCCGGAGACGCGCATGCCCGAGCTTTTCCAGAGGATTCTCCCCGCCGTGCTCCTCCCGCTGGCGCTCGGCGCCTGCCAGAAGCCCATCGAGCTCGAGTGGTCGTTCGCGAGCGGCTCGGGAAGCCGATCGAGCCCGGCGCTCGCGAGCGACATGGTCCTCTTCGGCAACGAGGCGGGCTACCTGAACTCGGTCGACAAGGGCGACGGCACCCTGCGCTGGCGCTTCCCGACGACGAAGGAGGTCGTCAGCTCGCCCGCGGTCGACGGCAGCCAGGTCTTCTTCGGCAGCACCAACTACAGCTTTTACGCCCTCGAGCTCGCCTCGGGCCGGCAGGTCTGGGAGCACCCGACGCACGATCGGATCAAGGGGAGCCCCGCCGTGGCGGACGGCGTCGTCTACTTCGGCAGCTACGACGGCCACCTCTACGCGGTCGAGGAGGCGACGAACCGGCGCGTCTGGCAGTTCCCGCCCTCGGCGGCGGACAGCGGCGCCCTGGCCGGCGCGCAGGCGGGGGCCGCCGCCGCCGGCGTCGCGCAGGCGGCGGGGC
>JAJXUD010000056.1 GCA_021783235.1 Myxococcales bacterium
CGGTCGATGGTGAGGTCATGCTCGACCGATCAGCCGCGAGAGTCGACCGATCAGCGGCCTTGCTCGATCGATCAGCAGGCCGAGTCGGTCGATGGTGAGATCATGCTCGACCGATCAGCGGCGAGAGTCGACCGATCAGCGGCCTTGCTCGATCGATCAGCAGGCCGAGTCGGTCGATGGTGAGGTCATGTTCGACCGATCAGCGGCGAGAGTCGGCCGATCGGCGGCCTCGCTCGATCGATCAGCAGGCCGAGTCGGTCGATGGTGGGGTCATGCTCGACCGATCAGCCGCGAGAGTCGGCCGATCAGCGGCCTCGCTCGATCGATCAGCAGGCCGAGTCGGTCGATGGTGAGGTCATGCTCGACCGATCAGCCGCGAGAGTCGGCCGATCAGCGGCGACGATCGCGCGATCAGCGCCGTCATGCAGTCGAGTCGCGCGGCTGATCGGCGGAGCGAGGTCGCTGATCGATGGACTCGCGCCGAAGGAGGACCGACCAGGGCGACGAGGAGAAATCGTTGCTGGGCGAGGTGGCTGGGATCCCGAAGGAAACACTCGGTGTTTCGGCGAGGACGGCACCTCGGGTGATGAAGGAAGGTGCGCGAGGAGGCCCACCACCCCGCGAGGTAAGCGCACCACCTCCCGAGGCAGGCGCGCCGGCCGTCCCGCATCAGGCCGCCTCCGGCAGGTCGACCGTGAACGTCGTCTCCCCCGCGGTCGAGGTGAGCCGCAGCTCCCCGCCATGCGCCCGCGCGATCTCGCGCGCGATGAAGAGCCCGAGCCCCAGGCCGCCGCGCTCCCTCTCTCCGGCCCTGCCCTGCCGCAGCGGCTCGAAGATCACGGCCTGCTCCTCGGGAGGGATCGGGGCGCCAGAGTTGCCGACCCCGATCCGGAGGCGACCGCCGCCCCGGCCGAGAACGACCCGGATCGGCGCTCCGACCCGCCCGTGCTTGAGCGCGTTGTCGAGGAGGTTGATGAGCAGATCCACCAGCCGGTCGGCGTCGCAGCGCAGTTGGAAGGCCGCCGAGCCCTCCTCGGCGCTCACCTCGATGACGGCGTCTGGATGGACGGTCTGGAACTCCTCCTCCGCCCGGCGGAGAACGGCGAGCGCCGCGGCCGGCCGCAGCTCGACTGGAATCCGCTGGCCGCCGCGCAGCCGGACGTAGTCGAGGGTCTGGCTGGTGAGTCGGCCCATGCGGCGACAGGCGCGCTCGATCGTGCGGGCCGCTTTCGCCGCCTGCGCGGGGGTCCGCCCGGGACTCGCGAGGACGTGCGCGGAGAGCGAGATCGCGGCGAGCGGAGTCCGAAGGTCGTGACCCACCATCCCGAGCAGGAGATTCTCGAGCCGGGCGCGCTCCTGCTCGCTGCGCCGGCGCGACACGAGCTCGCCGGCCAGCGCCGCCACCGTCCGCGCGTGGCGCTTCGCGGCGGCCACGAGCGCGCCCAGCGGGGGCGCCGTGGCGCCGACCGCCTGCGCGAGCAGCGGGAGCGGGACCCGCATCCGCTCGGCGACCCGCTGCAGCGCCTGCGGCTGCGGCGGGTCCCCGTAGCTGAAGGTGAGGGCGCCGATCGGCTCCGCGCCTGCCCGGACGGGCTCCGCATGGACGATCCGCTCCCCGATCGGGCAGACGATGTCGTGCGCCGCGCCACTCTCGATCGCCTCGCGCGCCGCAGCCCAGGTGGCCTCGCGGCAGCCGGCCCTCAGGTCGTCGCGGCCCGGCACGAGGCAAAGGCCGCAGATCGATCCCGGGGCCGCCTGAAGCTCGACGGCAAGCTCCCCCGCCGCCTCGAAAGCGGCGAGCACTCCGTCGAGCCCTTCGGCGCACTCTCGAAGTGCGGTGGCCAGCACCGCCTCTCCCACCGCGTCCCTGAGCTCGTGCCCTTCCTGCCGGGCCGCCATGGCCGCCACCCCGTCGCGCACCATTCTGCGCCGAGTGGGCAGCGACTGCAACCGCCCGGGGCGCGCGGTCGCCGCTCGAGGTCCAGCTGCCCACCGTCGCGCCGTCCTCCCCGAAAGCCAGCTCGAGGTTCCGAGGTAAATACCCTTGGCGACCGGATCGTCCCAGCGAGGAGGCCAGGAGAGGCGCATGCAGAGATCGTTCCGACTGCTCGCGATCGTCCTATTGCAAGCCGGCTGCTACTGCTCCTACGGCGGCTGTGGGATCGGATCGAGGCCCACCGTCGGGGAGAGCTGTGATCCCGCCAGCTCGGGCGGCCTCTGTCCCATCGCCACCTGGGCTCCCGAGCCGCCGTACTCCGGACTGCTCTGCCGGCCGGGGCCGGACGACGGAGGCTTCAGCTGCCAGATGCCAGGCGAGCTCGAGCCCTGCACCATGCACACCGGCTGCCCAAGCCCCCTGACGTGCGACTTGACGACGGTCTGCGTCGCCACGTGCGCCAGCTCCTCGGACTGCACGGACCCGCTCACCAGCTGCCAGATCCTCCCCGGCGGCCCTAGCTGCGCCGACAACGGGGCTGACTGCCAAGTCGGGCCGCTCTGCTGGCCGACCGCGTGCCAACGGCTCTGGGAACCTTGTGGCGCCGCCGCGGACGGGGGCGATGGAACCTGCGTGCCCTTGACCTTCGATGCGCATGCGATGGATGCGGGGAGCTGCCTCCAGGGGGGCAGCGTGCCGTCGGGAGGCGCCTGCCAGTACACGCGGGGCCCGGCTCCGGGCCTCTGCGCACCCGGCCTCATCTGCCTACTCGACTCCACGAGCGACGGCGGGATCTGCATGCCACTCTGCGATCCGGCCGGTGGCGGCCCCCGCTGCGGTCCCGACGAGGTCTGCGTCCCCGAGCTGCCGCCTCCAGTCGACCTCGCGATCGACGTCGGCATCGGGGGCTGCGCCGCACGCTGCTCGCCCGACGCCGGCCCGGGCTGCGTCGCCCCGGCCCGCTGCGTCGCCCGCTCGCCGGGCGATCCCGAGACCGCCTGCCTGCCTTGAGATCGTCACTTCGACGCCCGGCGGCCCGAGGCTACGCCGCCGACATGCCGCGCGCACCGGCGGCGACCTCGAGCATCTTGCGAAGCTGGCCGGTCACCACCGCGAAGACGCCCTTCAAGAGCTCTGGCCGGTCGGCGACGAGATCGAGGAAGTCGCCGCGGGCGATGGCGAGGCAGCGGACGGCGGTGCCGGCCACGGCGTCGGCGGGCCGCGGGGCGCCGTCCATCAGGGAGACCGAGCCAAAGGCCTCCCGGGCGCCGAGGACCAACACCTCGCGTCCGGCCTTGAGGATTCGCACCCGGCCGTCGACGATGACGTAGAGGGTCTCCCCCGGCTCGCCCTCCTTGTAGATCGGCTGGCCGGCGGCGAAGCGGCTCTCCTGGGCGATGGCGGCGAGGGCCGAGAGGTCGTCGACGCTCGAGCCGCTGAAGATGTCGACACCCTCGAGGAGAAGGATCTTCTCGAGGCCGAGCTGGCTCACGCTGACCTCCTCGGCCTCCTCGGGCGGCCGCCGCGAGCGGCGGACGTGGCGCGCGAGCGCGGCGAGGAGGACGTCCTTCGAGAGTGCCAGATCGGCGAGCCGCTCGTCCAGCCGCGCGGGCTCCCCCGAGCTACCGAGGCCCGGACGGACGGGGTGGCGGTGGTAGCCCTCGAGCACGGGGACGAGCCGGAGCCGGAGCGCGTCCTCGAGGAGCGAGTCGAGCAGCTCGAGCGCCCGAGCCCGCTCGCGCGCGTCGGCGCCCACGAAGCGGCGGTGGGCGGCGATGAGCGCCCGGTGCGGGTAGACGAGCCCGAGGAGCCGGAAGACGACCTCGAGGCTCTGGTCGAGCCGGTCGCAGAGCGCCCGCGAGAGGAGCGCGCCGTCGCCGAGCGCGACCCGGACGTCGCGGTAGATGGGGGCGTAGTGAAGGTAGGCCTCGATGCGGCGGCCGATGGCCTCGCGCACCCGTTCGCCGTCCACCGGGGTCGTCGGCTGCTCCTCGCGCCAGCGCGAGAGCGACAGCCCGATGCGGTAGCGGAGGAAGGCGTCGTCCTGGATGTTCGAGAAGAGGAGCGCCTGGGCCGCCCGCTCGGTGCCGATGTAGCGCAAGAGCCGCGGCAGCTCGAGCCGCAGCGCCATGGGCTTCGAGCGGTCGTCGAGGAGCGCCTGCGCCGCGCCCACCGCCTGGTCGCCGAAGGCGGCGAGCGCCTCGCGCGCCGCCCTTCGCGTGGGCCGGTCGGTGAGGAGCCGCAGCAAGGGATCGATCAGGACGGGATCCGCCCGCCGGGCGGCGGAGGCGCAGGCGAGCGCACGGACGGAGGCGTCGGGGTCCGAAAGCAGCGCCTCGAGCCGCTCGCTCCCGACGTCGGAGTCGATCCGACCGAGCAGCCGGGCCGCCTCGCGCCGCTCGGCGGGCGAGCTGCCACAGAGCGCCCGCTCGAGCCCCTCCCGCGCGAGCCGCCGTCCCTCGTCGCCGAGCCGGTGGAGCGCCTCGACGGCAGCGGCCCGCAGCCCGGGGTCGTCGGAGCGGACGAAGCGGGCCAGGGCGTCGCGCGCCTCGGCCGGCGGGAGGATGGCGGCGAGCGCCCGGACGGCCTCGTCCTGCGGGCGGCGCGCCGGGTCGCGCTCGGCCATCTCGAGAAGGTGCGGCGCCTGCTCGCGCGCGCCCGCGGCGGCGGCGAGCCGCACGGCCGCCTCGCGGACGCGATCGGCCTGGTGGGCGAGGAGGTCGTCGAGGAAGGGGCGCACGTCGAAGCCGCGGTCGGCCGAGAGCAGCTCGAGGGCGTTCAGGACGCGGTGGGTCTCGGGGGCGCGCAGCTCGGCGGCGAGGAGCGCGCGGGCGTCGGCGTCGAGGGCGCCCGAGAGCAAGGGGCGCGCCGCCGAGAGCCGCTGCGCGAGCGCCCGCGTGTAGCGCGGCTTCTGCCGAGAGAGCAGCGCCGCCGCGATCAGCGCGACGGCCGCGGAGACGAGCGCGAGGACGGGATCGGAGCAACGGGTGCCGAGCGCGAGGAGGAGCAGGCCACCGAGCGCGAAGCCCGCCTTCTTGACGAGCCCGTCGACGAGGCCGCGCACCGGCGCGGAGAGCTCGGGCGGCACGGGTCCGTAGAGGAGCTGGAAGCCGGACTGGGTGACGGAGAGGCTGCCCGCGTTCTCGAGCGCCTTGACGAGGAAGATGGGGAAGAGGCCGGGGACGACGAGGGAGAGGCCGGCCGCGCCGGCGACGCCGATGGGCGGCAGGACGAGGTAGCGGAAGATGCCGAAGCGGGCGAGGATCCGCTGCGCGAGGCCGAGCTGGAAGGCGATGGTGACGAAGCCGACGGCGCAGTTGAGCTCGCCGAAGAGCGAGGCGAGGTCGCGCTCGCCGAGCACGGCGCCGGCGCGGCGGCGGAAGAGGTAGTCGGCCACGGCGGTCAAGACCGAGAGGGCGAGGGCACAGAGGGCGAGGCCTCGGGGGTACGGGTCGCGGCGCAGGTAGCGGAGCGCCTCGCCGCGCATCGGCGCCTGCGGATCGCGCTCGCCCGCCCCCCCGGCGAAGACGCGCGCGAAGCCGAGGCCGCAGGCGCCCGAGCCAGCGGCGAGCAGCGCCCCGGCGGGGAGGAGGGCTCCCGCCGAGAAGGCGCGGGCGAGGAGCGGGCAGAGGGCGCCGCCGAGCACCGCGCCGGCCATGCCGCTCGCGCCGAGCAGGGTGAAGAGGCGCCGCGCCTGGCGCGGGTCGAAGGCGTGGCCGAGCGCCTCCCAGTAGCGCAGGCTGACGAGGGTGGCGAACGCCTCGGCGCCGACGTAGGTGGCCGAGAGGCCGAAGAGGCCAAACCGCCGCAGGACCAGCCAGGCGAGGAGCGCGACGGCCGCGCCGCCGAAGAGCGTCCAGGCGGGCGGAGAGGTGGCGTGGCGGCGGGGGACGCGGGCGAAGGCGAGCGCGAGCAGGCCGGTGACGAGCGCCGAGGCGACGTAGAGCGGCGGCAGCGAGGCGGCGGTGACGCGCGCGATGAGGAGCGCGTTGGCGCTGACCTTCATCAGGGTGATGGCCGCGACGAACGAGAGCTGGAAGCCGGCGGCCCAGAGGAAGGCCGCCCCTTCGGCTCGCTCCGCCCGAGCGGCCGTCCGCGCTACGGCCGCGCTCACGGCGCCTTCGGAAAGACCAGATCGACCTTCCCGAGCGAGGAGGCGATCCGCAGGGTCGGAGGCCCGCCCTCGCCCGGCGGCGGCGGCGGGAAGCGGACGGTGTAGGCCACCCAGAAGCGCTGGAGGTACGGGTAGAGCGTCCGCTCGTTGGGATCGGGCTCGTGCCGCCCCTCGATCGAGGTCGGCGCGAGCGCCGTGCCGTCCGGGAAGAGGAGCTGGACGTGCCAGATGCTGTTGGGCTCGTCGAGGTCGTTCTGGCTCTGCGGATCGATGAACAGGCCGACCTCGAGGTCGGTCTCCGCGGCCGCCTGCCGGGCCTCGTCGGCCTCGAGCGCCCGCGCCTCCGCGGGGGTGAGGCCGAAGAGGCCGGACTGCCGGCTCGCCCGCGCCGCCCGGAAGCCAGGCGACTGCAGCGTGGCGCAGGCGTTGACGATCCGGTCGAAGCCGCGGAAGAGCTGCTCACGCGCGGTCGCCGCCTCGAGCGCGCGCTCGTAAGCCGGGTCGGCGGACACGCCCGCCGGAGCGAGGTGCGCGCAGGCGGAGAGGGCGCCGAGGAGCGCGGCCAAACCGAGGGGGAGCGCCCGGGGAGCACCGGGGTGGGGGGTCACCGCGCGCGAGCCACCCACCTCGGGCCCCCTCACTTCCCCATGAAGTCTGCGCGGGAATAGAGCGCGTGGAGCTTCACGCCCCTTGCCTCGATGGCCTCGCGCCCCCCCTCGCCGCGGTCGACCAGCGCGAAGCAGGCGATCGGATCGAGCCCCTCTTCCTTGACGTGCTCGAGCGCCTTGAGAGTCGAGCCGCCGCTCGTGACGACGTCGTCGACGATGGCGACCTTGTCGCCGCGGACGAGCAGCGCGCGCCCCTCGATCCACTGGCCGGTCCCGTAGCCCTTGGGCTCCTTGCGGACGATGAAGGCGGTGAGCGGCTGGCCGGCGAGGTAGCTCGTGAGCGAGACCGAGCTCGACAGCGGATCGGCGCCGAGGGTCATGCCGCCGACGGCGCGCGCCTCGGGGGCGTTCTTGCGGATCTCCGACCAGAGCAGCCGGCCGATGAGGAAGTGCCCCTCGGCGGTGAGCGCGGTCCTGCGGCAGTCGATGTAGAAGTCGCTCGGGCGGCCGGAGGCCAAGGTCACCGAGCGGCGCTCGAACGAGAGCTCGCGGAGCATGTGGAGGAGGCGGCGGCGATCCCGATCCAGGGGGTCGGACATGGTCTCTCCGGGGTGCGTTCAGCGGCTGGGCGAGCCGTCGGGCTCGTCGTCTGGACTGGCGGAATCGCTCTCCGCCAAGAAGGGCAAGAGGTCGCGGGCATAGCGGAGCTGGGCGCGAATCTGCTCGCGCAGCTCGGGCTCGACGTCGGGCCAGGCGTCGTAGATCGTGGCGAGATCCTGCGAGAGCTCGGTGAGCCGCGCGGCGACGTCGCGGCTGAAGACGTCGAGGTCGAGCTCCTCGGGCTCGGGCGGCGGCGGCAGCTCGCCGAGCGCGCGCTCGATGGCCTCCTGGGCGCTCGGGCCATACCAGCCCCGGCCCTGCAGCCGCTCGCGCAGCTCGTGCAGTTCGTCCTCGCCGAGGTCGCGCCGGGCGAGGTCGTCGGCGAGCGCGAGCGAGAGGGCCTGCTCGTCCGAGAGCGCGTCGTGGAGCCGGGCGGAGACGCGGTCGCGGCGCAAGAGCTTCAGGGCGGCGACGCGGCGGAAGCCCGTGACGAGCTGCCAGCGGCCTGGGCCGAGCAGCCGGACCTCGACGGGGACGAGCTGTCCGTCGCGGGCGATGGACTGGGCGAGTCCCGCGACGTCGCCCTCGGGGCGGAGCCGAAAGATCTCGTCGCCCTCGATCTGGGAGAGCGGCAGGATCTCGACGCTCCCGGAGAAGCCGGGGGACGCGGCGGAGCCGCCGGCGTGAAGCTCGGGCCCTGCCGCCGAGCTCCCAGGGGAGGCCGAGGCGGCGCCTTCAGCGCTCTGTTCAGGCTCACCCATCTGCTCGGACAGTTTAGCCGATTCCGCCGTCGGCGGGGTCGAAGATTGCGAGTTCATCCCCTCCGGCCCCGCGGCCACGTCGCGAGCGAGCGGCGCGTGCGGCTCCAGGGGAGCCTACCTCTTGCCCTTCTTGACGAGGACGCGCCGCTTCGCGCCGGCGAGGATCGGCGGCAGTGGCGGCGCCGCGGGCGGCGAGGGCGGGCGCGCCGGGGCGCCGGCCGACTGGTTCACGGCGACGTTCTGGCCGATGCGACGCTCATCGCCGTCGCGAACGGGCGGCCGCGCGGGCGGGCGGGGCGGCGGGGCCTTCTGGACCGGGCGCGCCGCGGCCTTCTGGGCCGGCCGCTCCGCGGAGGCGCGATCCGACTCGAGGTCGCCCATGTCGACGCGGCCGCGGAAGCTCGCGCCGTCGACGATGATGACGCGCGGCGCGCTGATGTCGCCGACCATGCGCCCCTCGGCGGTGAGCTGGACGCTGTCCGAGGCGGTGACGTTGCCGACGACGACGCCGCTGATGACGGCGTCCTTGACGGTGACGTCGGCCTTCACGATGCCCGAGGCCTCGACGATGAGCGTCCGCGTGAGCCGGATGCTCCCCTCGACGCGACCGCGGATGGTGAGGTCCTCGTCACCCTCGAGGTTGCCGCTGATGAGGATCGAGTCTCCGATGACGGTCGACAATTCGCTCTCCTTCGGATGGATGGCCACGGGTCAGCGTCCCTTGCCGACTTCCATGTCGACGTTGCCCTTGAAGCTCGCGCCGTCGGCGATGAGGATGCGCGGCGCCTTGATGTCGCCCACCACGCGGCAGTCGCTCTTGAGCTCGACGCGGTCGCTCGCGGCGATGTTGCCCGTGACCTGACCGGCGACCTCGATGTTCTGGGTGGCGATGTCCGCCTCGACGACGCCGCTCTGGGCGACGATGAGGCTCTCCTTGAGGGAGATCTTGCCCTTGACGGTCCCCTGGATGACGAGGTCCTCGCCTCCCGAGATCTCGCCGTCGATGACGATCGAACTGCCGATCACCGTGTTGGCCATCCGTGCTCCTCGCTGGGGTTAAGGGGGGTTCTCGGTCTACAGGTCGGGCGGCAGCTTGACGTCCATCTCGATGGAGCCCTTGAAGCGCGCCCCATCCTCGATGACGATTCGCGGGGCCTTGATGTCGCCGACGACGCGGGCGCTGCTCGAGATCGAGACGCGGTCGCTCGCGACGATGTTGCCGTTCATCCGGCCGTTGACGACGATGCTCTCGAGCTCGACGTCGGCGGCGACCTCGCCCGACTCTTCGATGGTCAAGGTGTTGCGGAGCGCGATTTCGCCCTCGACGCGGCCTTCGATGACGAGGTCGCCCGCGCCGGAGAGGTTTCCTTTGATTTCAATGCCCTTGGCGATGACGCCGGTCGTGTCGGACAAGTGACTCCCCGTGGTGAGATTGAGCGAGAGGAGACGATAGCGGAAGCTCCGCCGCCACGTCAACGCGCGTATCGGACGAAGGGAGTTTTGCCCGGGGATGCCGAGGCCCCCATTGGGCCCGCCTCGGCCTCGGGGCCCGCGATCAGGCGCTGGCGACGCGCTTCACGAGGGCCGGCAGCTCGGCGGCGCGGTGGGAGAGCCGCAGCGCCAGCGCGCCCTCGTCCCGGCGAATCACCGTGGCCTCGATGGCGAGGGCGACCTCGGCCCCCGGCTGGAGGAGGGCCAGCTCGACGACCGAGCCCACGGCCGGACGGACGTCGGTCCAGAGGTAGACGCCGGAGGGGCTGACGTCCGTGAGAACGCCGAAGTGGCTCTGCCCGCCGAACGTGATCCGGGCGAGGCCGTAGCACGGGATCCGGGGCTCGCGCCGGGGGGAGGCGCCGACCGGCACGGGGACGGCGCGCGAAAAGAGCGTGGCGCCGAAGAGTCGAGACGAGCGAGCGGGCATGGCTGCCTCCTGCGGGTTGGACGGCGTCGATCTGCGGATATTCAAGGGCCGGCCCTCCGGCTCGTTGCGTCGCCCCCGCGTGCGCCGAGGCAGCGTCATGGCAGCCCTTCGATGGCCTGCCCCGCGGGCCAGCTCACCTCGTAGCGCAGCTCCACGGCTCGCTCCTCGCCGGGCGCGAGCGAGAGCGCGAAGCGGAGCAGCCCAGGACGCATCCGGTCGAACGGCTCGCCCTGGTCCGACCCGTCGAGGAGCCGCACCTCGATCTCCTTCTCCTGCGAGACGGGGATCCGGTCGATGAGATCGAGCTTCACGCTCGCCTTCTCGTCGTTTCGGGCCACGGTCCGGATCTGGTAGACGATCCGGTCGCGCTTCGAGAGGAAGCCCTCGGTGGAGCGCTTGCGCTCGAGGACCCGCCGCTCGACGTGGATGCCCGGATCCTCGCCGAAGGCGAGCTTCAGCTTCTCCCCCGTCGGAGTCCCGGGGAGCTGCGCGCGGCCGGAGAGCTGGCCGTCGACCCAGAGGCTCACGGGACCGGCGAGGAGCGTCCCGGGGCCCGGGTTCGCGCCCTCGAAGGTGACGTGGGCGGCGGAGTCGCCCGTGATCGGCTCGGCCACCCGGGTGAGCTCGCCCGAGAGCTTCC
The DNA here is from genome assembly GCA_021783235.1 of Myxococcales bacterium. Lineage (GTDB taxonomy): Bacteria > Myxococcota > Myxococcia > Myxococcales > JAKAPL01 > JAJXUD01. Next base: position 10,581 of record JAJXUD010000056.1, read on the forward strand.
AGCTCGCCAGGAACAGCTCTCGCGGCTCGCCGTCGGCGCGGACGGTGGCCCGGCTCGGCGCGACGAAGCGCTCGGAGACGAGCCCGCCGATCAGGGTGGCGGCCGGGGTGGCGAGAGCCTCCGAGGGCGCCGACGGCTCCGGGGCGACCAGGGCGATCGGGGCGCGCGCGGCCATCGGGGCGGGCAGGCCGCGGAACCGCGCCCGCTCGAGGTAGTCCGGCTCGAGCGGCGGGAGGGCCGGCGAGAGGTTCGGCTCGGCCGTCGAGAGCGCGACGGCGACGCCCCGCCAGTCCTCGCCCGTCGTCTGGCGGACGGCGGCCCGCAGCGAGAGCTCGACCTGCTTCTCCGCCGAGGTCAGGCGGGCGTCCCAGACGGGCGACCAGGAGCTGCTCCCCCCGCCGACGAGGTAGGCGAGCTGCACCGTGTACGCCCCGGGCTTCGCGACGGAGAGCGCGAGGCGCACCGCCTTGGTCGTCCGTCCCGCGATCCCGCGGACCGCGTCGAGGGCCGCCCGGGCCGCCTGGATCTGCCCGGAGAGGGCGCGCGTTCGGGCGTCGTCGCCCCGCATCTTCGCCTGCGCGTCCTTCATCTGGGCGGAGAGGGCGTCGGCGAGCGCGGCGAGCGCCCGGGGCTCGGGCAGCCGAACGACGAGCGACTGCGAGATCCTCGTGCTCGCGGCCCCGCCGATGGAGGAGGCGAAGTCGAAGCGTGCCTTGGCCCGGAGCCGGTCGTCGTCGATCTCGGCCTGCGCGTCGAGCAGCTTCTGGAGGGCGGCCTCGGCGGCGCGGACCTCGGGCGAGAGCGCCTCGGCGTGCGCCTCCGGCTCGACGCTCGCGCCGAGCAGGCGAACCCGGGCGGCGCCCGATCCCGTCACCCGCACCGAGTCGTCCGAGAGGGAGGCCGTCAGCCCGCCGAGGACGAGTTGGACGTCTCCCGCGGGGAGATCGACCTTCGCCGTGCGAACCACCCGGGCGGACGACCGGTAAATCGTCACCCGATCGATGGGGGCGGAGGCGCTGAGCTCCGTGGCGCCCGCGAGGAGCGCGGCGAGCGCGACGGCGAGGGGCGTCACGAAGAGCCCCACCGAAAGGGCCCCGGCCTCACAGCCGCGCCTCGAGCCAGGCGGCGACCTCGGCGAAGACCTTCTCGCGTCCCACCTCGTTGAAGACCTCGTGGAGGAAGCCGTCGTAAGGGACGAGCCTCTTGTCCGCCGAGCCAGCGCGCTCGTAGAAGTCGCGCGTCGCGGCCGCCGAGGTGATGGGATCCGCCTGGCCCTGCAGGAAGAGCGTCGGCCACTGGTACTCGGCGGCCCGGGAGCGGACCTCGCCCTGGGTCCGCGTGCTCTCCTCGAACCAGCGCGGCGTGGTGGTCCGGTTGTAGAGGGGATCGCGCGCCGTCGCCCTCTGGATCTCGACGTCGTGGGTCAGCATCTCGACCGAGAGCTCGTTCTTGACCGAGAGCCAGGGCACGACCTTTCCGATGGCCTTGGCCGCGAGGACCTTGAGCTTCGGCGGCTCGAAGGCGAGCTGGAGGTACGGCGCCGAGAGCACCGCGCCGCCGAAGTCCTCGAGGGTCGGCTGCTCGAGCGCGTAGCGGAGCGCCAGCAGGGAGCCGTGGCTGTGCGCCACGAAGAAGAGCCGAGCGCCCGGCTGCTCGGCCCGGATCCGCGCGAGGAAGGCGCCGAGATCGCCCAGGTAGTCGGAGAAGTGGTCGCAGTGGCCGCGCCGGCCGTCGGACTGGCCGTGGCCCCGGTAGTCGAAGGCGTGGACGGCGAAGCCGCGCCCGGCGAGGAAGCGCGCGATCTCGAGGTAGCGGCCGCTGTGATCGGCGTAGCCGTGCACGAGGGCGATCGCGGCGCGCGGGCGGGGTGGCACGAACGAGCGCCAGAAGAGGCGCAGGTTGTCGGGCGCGGGAAAGAATCCGTGCTGCTCGGCGAAGGCGATCGGCGCTGGCTCGGACACGGGAGGCCCCTCCTCGGGCGCGCGACGTTAAACGCCGCCGGGCCTGTTTGACAAGCGGCTGGCGTGCGGGCAACCATCCCTTCGCCCATCCGTTCGAGAGGCTCCCATGCGCCGACTGCTCCCCCTGCTCGCCCTCCTGCCGCTCGCCGCCTGCGCGACGGTCCAGTACCCCCTCGTCGTCCCGGGCGCCTTCGCGCCGGCGCCGCGCAAGGTGGCGATCCTGACTTACGCCACCGGCCTCATCGGCGGCGGCGAGTTCGGGGTCCCGATCCCGGTCTCGGACGTCGCCACGCCCTACGCGGCGTTCAAGCAGGCGCTCTACGCCTCGAAGAGGTTCCTCGTCGCCCAAGACCAGCTCGTCGGGACGAACCCGCTCTACCTCGGGCAGCCCGTGGAGACGATCGCCGGTAGTCTGCCGCCCCTGATGCGACCGATCCTCTTCTCGCCGGCCGCCGCGCCGGGGCTCGCGGGCGCGCTCGGCGCCGACGTGCTGCTCGTCGTCCACAACTACCTCCAGGTGGTCACCGACTCGGGCTTCGGACCGTTCGCCGCCTCGCACGTCCAGGCGACCACGCGGATCGAGGCCTACGCGCCGAACGGCGCGCTCGTCTGGCAGGATCGGTTCTGGACCAGCTCGCCGAACCTCGCGAACATCATGGGCTTCAAGGATCCCAAGCAGCTTCAGAACGTCGCCTCGCAGCTCCTCGTGACCGCCGGCCAGAATGCGGTGGGGCGACTTACCATCGCGCTGTCGCGGGCCTAGCCTCACGACCGGCTGGATTGGCGGGGCCCGACCGAGAGCAGCTCATGCACCTTCCGGAGCAGCCGCTCGGGCGTCAGCGGCTTCTGCAGGAAGGCGACGGCGGCCCCCAGGATCCCGTGGTTGGCCACGGCCTCGCCCGTGTAGCCGCTGACGAAGAGAAGCTGCATCGCCGGCCGGATCGAGGAGAGGCGCTGCGCCAGCTCGGGGCCGCTCATCTGGGGCATCACGACGTCCGTGACGAGCAGGTCGATCGGCTCCTCGGCGCCGGCGCAGAGCTGCAGCGCCTCGACGCCGTCCTTCGCCTCGAGTACCCGGTAGCCCCCCTGGACGAGGATCGCCCGGGCGACCGCGCGCACCTGGTCGTCATCCTCGACGAGCAGCACGGTCTCCGTCCCCCGCAGCCCCTCGGCCGGCGCCGGGGCGGCCACGCCGGCGGCCTCGCCGGGCCCAACCGCCCGCGGGAAGTAGATCTTGAAGGTGGTCCCCTGACCGGGCTCGCTGTAGACCCAGATGCTTCCGCTGCTCTGCTGGACGATGCCGAAGACGGTCGAGAGCCCGAGCCCGGTGCCCTTCCCCGGCCCCTTCGTGGTGAAGAACGGCTCGAAGATGCGCGCCTGCGTGTCGCGGTCCATGCCGACGCCGCTGTCGCTGACCGCGAGCATCACGTGGGGGCCCGGCTGAACGCCGAGGTGCGCTCGGGCATGCAGCTCGTCGAGGTCGACGTCGGCGGTCTCGAGGATCAGCCGCCCGCCGGTCGGCATCGCGTCCCGCGAGTTGACGACGAGGTTCATGACGAGCTGGTCGAGCTGGCCGGGATCGGCGCGGATGCTGCCGAGCCCGGTCCCGAGTCGCATGGCCAGCTCGACGTCCTCGCCGATGAGCCGCCGCAGCATCTTCTCGAGACCCGTGAGGACGTCGTTCAGGCAGACGATGCGCGGCTCGGCGACCTGCTGCCGGCTGAAGGCGAGCAGCTGCTTCGTGAGCGCCGCGGCCCGCTCCCCGGCCCTCTGGATCTCGCGCAGATCCTCGATCGCCGGACTCCCCTCGGGGAGCTGGCGCGGCAGCGTCTGGCTGTAGGTGAGGATCACCGAGAGCAGGTTGTTGAAGTCGTGGGCCACGCCGCCCGCGAGCCGGCCGACCGCCTCCATCTTCTGCGCCTGCCGGAACTGCGCCTCCAGGGCGTGCTTCTCGGTGACGTCGTTCACGACGACGAGCCGCGCGGCCCGCCCCTCGAACGAGAAGCGCTGAGACATCGCCTCCGCCCAGATCGCCTTCCCGTCCTTCTTCCGCTGGCGCCAGAGGCTCCGCCGGGGCGCCGCCTCGACGTCGGCCACGAACCGGCGGAGATTCGCCACCTCCTCCGGGGGATGGAGCTCCGTGATGCGCATCCGCAGCAGCTCGCCTTGGGACCAGCCGTAGTGGCTCATCATCGCGGCGTTCACCGCGAGGAAGCAGAGCGTCTCGGCGTCGTAGACGTACATCGGCAGCGGCCCCTGCTCGAAGAGCTGCCGGTAGCGCGCCTCGCTCTGCTCCGCCCGCCTCCGCGCCTCTCGCTCCGCGGCGAGCAGCCGGGCGTTGTCGACGGCGAGCGCCGCCCGCTCCGCGAGGTCGATGAGAAACGCCTCCTCCTCGGCGCTGTGCGGGGAGGGGTCGTGGCGCCGCAGCAGCATGACGGCGCCGACCGCCTCCCCCCGAGAGACCAGCGGGGCGCAGAGCAGCTGCGTCAAGCCGTGGCGTCGCGCGATCTCGGCGCTTCCGGGCCGCCCCTCGATCCCCTCGGCCAAGGGTAACCGCAGCGCGCGCCGCTCCCGGACGACCCGCGCGAGGAAGGCGAGCTCACCCGCCCTCGCCGCGCTCCCGACCCTTCCGAGCAAGGTCGCGAGCAGCTCGGAGTCGTCCGAGTGGGCGGCCGGTTCGAGGAAGCGGCCGTCCTCCGAGAAGCGGGCCAGGAAACAGGCCTCGCCGGTCAGCTCGACGAGCTTGCGCGCGATCGTGTCGCAGAGGGCACCGACGTCGGGCTGCGCCTCGGAGAAGAGCCGCGAAACCTCGGCGAGGATGGCCTGGCGTCTGTCCGGAGAGACTTCCACTCGACACTTAGATTCCCAGCTTTTTCACACCAGCGCAACTTCGGCGACCCCGCTCGAAGCGATTCGTCCATCCCGAGCTGGGCGCGGAAGCTCTTTCGGCAACGCGCGACTTCGCCTGCGACCCGGACCCCTGCGCGGACGGCCACGCCGCCGTTCTCCTTCGACATCCCGCACCGTTACGGCTATTGAGCGGGTGTGCCCCGGCTGTGGCTCCTCCTCGCCCTCCCGCTCCTCGCCTTCCCCGCCCGCGCCCGCGCCTTCTGGCTGCTCGGCTTCTCGAGCGCCGAGACGCAGCCCCCCGGCACCGCCGGCTTCATCGGCGGCACCGGCGGCCAGCTGACGGAGGTCCGGGGCGCGCTCAGCTACACGCCGTTCCTCGCCCACGCCGGGCTGCGGGTGGGCCTCCTGCCGGATCTCGACATCGGCTACCGGCTGACCACCGTCGCCCTCCCCTACAACGAGGGCGGACCGACGCTGGGCGGCCAGCTCGACCTCAAGCTCCGGCTGACCCCCGAGGGGGCCGCCTGGCGCTTCGCGGTGGGCGCCGACGGCGCGCTCGCCTGGCTCGACTTCGCCGGATCCTCCGAGCTCGCCTGGAGCCCCGGCGGCTTCGCCCTCTTGACCCACGCCCTCGGCCGGGGCGTCGACGGCTCGCTCGAGGCCCGATACGCCTACACGGCGGTGCCCGGGCCGGGGAACGATCTGCACGCGATCGGCGGCAGCGCCGGCCTGAAGATCGACCTCGGCGCCGGCGCGGCCCTGCGCCCGGAGCTCGGCGCCTTCGACTTCGTGGGGCAGCTCCGAGGCGCGACCGCGAACGGCTGGGGGGTCCAGTACGGAGCGGTGCTCTCGGCGAGAGCGTGGTGAGAGGATCGCGTCCGAGGCCTGGAAGTCCGCGCGCCTTCGAGCGGTTGTAACGGATGTGAGGACGGCGCGCGTCCATTGTCGCCGCCGACCCCCGGGGGTCCCGCCGGGGAACGACCGTGCTAACCTATTCGGATACCCAAGACGGGCCCCTCATGCCCCGAGAACCCACGGATTCCGCCGCGGAGCAGCCAACCCCACTCCAAGAGACGGCGCTCGAGCTGCTCGTCGAGTCGGTCGTCGACTATGCCATCTTCGTCCTCGACGCGGACGGCCGGGTGCAGAGCTGGAACCCCGGCGCGGAGCGGATCAAGGGCTACCGGGCGAGCGAGATCGTCGGACGCAACTACCGGGTCTTCTACACCCCCGAGGCGATCGCCGCGCACGAGCCCGAACGGGAGCTGAATCTCGCCGCGGAGCACGGGCGGGTGGAGGGGGAGGGCTGGCGCGTCCGCAAGGACGGCAGCCGCTTCTGGGCGAGCAACGTCCTCGTGGCGCTGCATGATCCGCAGGGGCGGCTCGTGGGCTTCGGCAAGGTCACGCGCGACCTGACGCTGCGGCGTCAGGCCGAGGAGGACGCCCGCCGGCTCGCGGAGGAGAAGGCGGCCCGGCAGGCCTCCGAGGAGGCCCGGGCGGACGCCGAGCGGGCGAGGCGATCCGCCGAGGAGGCTCGGCGCCGGCTCACGCTGCTCGCGCGCTCGAGCGAGCTGCTCGCCACCAGGCTCGACTACGACGAGACGCTCGCCGCGGCGGCGCGGATCGCGGTGCCCGGGTTCGCCGACTGGGCCGCGGTCGACGTCCTCGAGGCAGGACGGATCCGGCGGGTGGCGGTGGCCCACGCAGACCCCGCGAAGGCCCACTACGCCTGGGAGCTCCGGGAGCGCTGGCCGATGGATCCCGACGCCGCGAGCGGCATCCCGGCGGTGATCCGGACCGGGCGGACGGAGTTCCTCCCGGCGATCACGGACGATCTCCTGGGGTCGATCTGCGCGGACGACGAGGAGCTGCGGGTCGTCCGCGAGCTCGGCCCCACCGCGGCCATCACGGTGTCCCTGCGGACGAGCGAGGGGCCGGCCGGCGCCCTCTCGCTCGTCCTCGCGCGGACGGGCGGCTTCGAGCCGGAGGACGTCGAGCTCGCCGAGGAGCTCGGCTTCCGCGCCGGGCTCGCCGTCCAGAACGCGCGGCTCTACCGCGAGGCGCGGCAGGCGGCCCAGATGCGGGAGGAGTTCGTCGCGGTCGCCTCCCACGAGCTGCGCACGCCGCTCGCCGCCCTCTCGCTGCAGATCGACGCGATGCGCCGCTCCCTCGGCCGGGAGAGCGCGCGGCCCGACGAGTTCGCGGCCCGCTGCAGGAAGGCGGAGGTCCAGGTGGGACGGATCGACGCGCTCATCTCGCAGCTCCTCGACGTCGGCCGGATCGGCGCGGGGCGCGTCGAACTCACCCGCGCTCGGATGGATCTCGGGACGCTCGCCGCCGAGGTGATCGCCCACCTCGACGCCCAGGCGAAGGTCGAGCTGCGGCGTTCGGGCCCGGTCGAGGGGAGCTGGGATCGCGATCGGCTGGAGCAGCTGGTGACGAACCTGGTCTCGAACGCCATCAAGTACGGCAAGGGGCGGCCGGTGACGGTCAGCGTCGAGGCCCGCGACGGGGTGGCGAGGCTCTCGGTGCGCGACCAGGGGATCGGCATCGACCCGAAGGATCAGCGGCGGGTCTTCGAGAAGTTCGAACGGGCGAGCTCCCACAACTACGGCGGCTTCGGGCTCGGGCTCTGGATCGCGCGGGAGATCGCGCAGCTCCACGGCGGCCGTATCCTGCTCGAGAGCCATCCCGGCGAGGGGGCGGACTTCGTCGTTGAGCTGCCGATGAAGCTGGGCTAGCGTCGGCTCCATGCCCGTGCGCGGAACGGTCCTCGTGGTCGACGACGACCCGGAGATCCGCGAGTCCCTGGGCGAGCTGCTCGAGGACGAGGGGTACCGGACGGTTCGGCTGGAGAACGGCCAGCAGGCGCTCGACTACCTCCGCTCGGCCTCCGAGCGCCCCTGCGTCGTCTTCCTCGATCTGATGATGCCGGTGCTGGACGGGCAGGCCGTCCTCCGCGAGCGAGCGCTCGACCCCGAGCTCGCCAAGGTGCCGGTGGTCGTCCTCACGGCCATGGGCAACCCGAGCGGGATCGGCTTGGCCAACCGGGTGCTGCGCAAGCCGGTGAGGCTCGAGGCGCTCCTTTCGGCCGCCGAAGAGTTCTCTTGAACCCTACCGCTGCCCCGCCGAAGCGGTCCGCTCCTTCAGCTCGCGCAGCTTCTGCTCGATGGCGGCCCGTAGGCCGGGCGCCGACCCCGGGGCGAGGGCCCGCAGCGCGCGCGCGTAGCTCTCGGCGGCGCGGGCCCGGTCGCCGGCCTTCGCGCAGGCGTCGCCCAGGTGGCCGAGGATGACGGGCTCGCCCGGGGCGGCGCGGTCGGCGCGCGCGAGCGTCTCGACGGCCAGCTCGAAGCGGCCCTCCTTGAAGTAGACCCAGCCGAGCGAATCGGCGATGAGGCCGTCGTCGGGCTCGAGATCGAGCGCTCGGCGGACGAGCCCCTCGGCCTCGGGGAGATCCTCGCCGCGCTCGGCGAGGGTGAAGCCCACGTAGTTGAGCGCCTCGGCGTTGCCGGAATCGATCCCGACGACCCGCCGCATGACCGCGAGCGCCTCGGCGGTCCGCCCCTCCCGCCCGAGCGCCGAGCCGAGCTCGAAGAGGAGCGTCTCGTCGTCGGGCCGCACGCCGAGCCCAGCGCGCAGCAGCGAGAGGGCGTCGGCGGCGCGCCCCGCCTCTTCGTAGGAGCGGGCGAGCGCCGCCACGAGCTCCGGCGACGGGCCGCTCCTCTCGAGCGCCCGCTCGAGCATCGAGGTGGAGGACCTTCCCTTGCCCTCCTCCCGCAGCACCGTCGCGAGGCCGAGGGTGAGCGGAAGCGCCCCGGGCATCCGCTCGAGCGCGACCCGGAGCCGGGCCTCGGCCTCGGCGCCGCGGCGCGCCCGGACGAGGGCGATCCCGAGCTTCGCCTGCGCGTCGACCCAGAGCTCGTCCCCGAACGGCACCAGCGCGAGATCCTGAGCGGCGTCGCGCGGCGCCCCCGACTGGAGCTGGACGAGCCCTCGGTAGTAGCGCCAGCGCGGCGCCTCGGGCTCGGCGGCGACGGCCGCCGAGAGCTGCGCGAGCGCCTCGGGGAAGAGGTGCGCCTGCGCGTAGGCGAGCCCCACCTCGGCGCGGGCCGGCGCCTCGTCGGACGCGCCGGCGACGACGCCGTCGAAGCAGGCGCGAGCGCGCCCCCGGTCGGCCGCCGGGTCGGCTGCTCGGGCGGCCCGCCGCAGGTAGTGCTGGCCGAGCTCGATGAGCACCCCGCCATCGTCCGGGTCGGAGCGGACCGACCGCTCGTAGAGGCGAAGGGCGGCCTCGTCGTCGTGCCGAAGGTCGGCGAGCCGGCCCAGCGCGGCGAGGGCGCCGGGGTCCTCGGGAGCGAACTCGAGGGCACGGCGCAGGTAGCGCTCGGCCTCCTGCGCGTCGCCGTGCTCGACGAGCGCCTCGCCGTACTCGCGCCAGCCGAGATCCCCCGGCACGTGGCGAGCCCAGCCGTCGAGGGCCGCCTCGAGCCGCCGCTCGTCGCCGATCCGCAGCAACGCCTGGGCGAGCGCCCGCCAGCCGTCGCCTCGGCCGGGGGCGAGCTCGACGGCCCGCTCGAGCTCTTCGACCGCCTGGCGAGGCCGATCGGTCTGCAAGAGGAGCTCGCCGAGGGCCTCGCGCGCCTCGGGATCTCGGGGGCTCTCGGCGACGGCCTCCCGGAGGGTCCGTTCGCCGCTCTCCGGCTGGCCGGAGCGGACGTACTCGAGCCCCAACCGGACCCGGGGGTGGACCGCACCCTCGTCGAAGACGAGCGCCTCGCGGAGCTGCTGGATGGCCTCGGCGTGGTCGCCCGCCTCCGCCGCGAGGGAGCCTTCGACGTAGTGGCGCAGCGCCTCGGGGCTGAAGAAGCGGGGCGAGCTCTCGCCGGCGTGGGAGGCCTCGCGCATCGCGTCGGGATCGACGGGGAGGCGAAGCGGCGCCGGAACGGGAGTTGCGACCGCTCGCCCGGCGAATAGAAGGAGGGCGGCAAGGGCGAAACGGCTCGTCTTGGCGTCTTCCCGCATGCCGTGCGCCTACCCGGCAAGTTTAGCGTTTTTCGTCCGACCGAGCAACGCGAGGGGTCCCCTGGACGGTGCGCGGGCGGCCGCTATAATGCCCAGCGCCTTGTGAAAAAGGACACTTGAATGCGCCCTGCCCGGCTCTGGCTCCCCCTCGTGGTCAGCATCCTCTGTCCCGCGCTCCAGAACGCTCGGGGGCAGGCGCTGCCCCAGCCGACCCCGAGCTCGGACTGGTCCTCGTTCAACGGCGGAAGTCCAGCCGCGCCGCAGCCGCCGCAGCCGCAGCCGTACGCGCAGCCGGGCGACCAGCCGCAGCCCGGCTACCAGCCCCCGAGCGCGCCGCAGCCGTCGCCTCAGAATCCCTACGGCCAGCCGTACCAGCAGCCCGGCTACCAGCAGCCCACCTCCCAGAGCCCCTACTTCCAGCCGTACGCGCAGCCCGCCTCCCCGCCAGCGAACCCGCAGCCCACGCCGGCCCCGGCCGCGCCCGCCGCCCCGGCGCCCAGCGCCGCGGCGGCGCCGGCGACCTCCTCCCCCGTTGCCGCCGCCCCCTCGGACGACGGCTCCGTCGTCACGAAGGAGACCGTCGAGCCGCTCCCGAGTTCGAGCCCGGGGACCGCCGACATGCGCGTCGGGGATCGGGGCACCGAGCGGCTCACCTCGTCGTCCATGGGCCCGACCGGCCTCTACAAGCTCGAGGCCGCGGACATCGGGGCGCCCGGGGTCGTCCGGATGGCTCTCGCGGGACAGCTCTTCTCGGCGGGCGACTTCCCCGTGCAGCAGGCCGACACGAGCCGGCAGCTCGGCATCCTCACGCTGGCCTACGCCCCCTTGAAGATGCTCGAGGTCTACGGCGGCACGATGAACGGGGCGACCGAGAGCAACCAGACGACCCCGAGCTGGCTCGGCGAGCTCGGCGACTGGTGGGTCGGCGCCAAGGTGGGCTGGCCCGTGATCGGCGGCCTGAGCCTCGGCGGCGATCTGCGGCTCGACGCTTTCAGCGCCGTCGGCGCCAGCGGCCTCGGGGCGGCCGCGGTGCAGCCCAGCCTGCTCGCCACCTACGACGCGCTGCGCGTCTCGCGCATCCCGCTGCGGGTCCACCTGAACGTCGGCGGCCTCTTCGGCAACCTGAACGCGTTGACCGCGACGAACGCCGCGGGGCAGCCGGTCCAGCTCAAGGCGTCCGAGCAGTTCGCGCTCGGCTACACGGCCTACGACCAGATCCGCGCCGGCCTGGGCGTCGAGGTGCCGCTGCCCTGGGTGACGCCGTTCCTCGAGTACGAGGCGCTCTTCCCGCTGGGCGTGAGCTCCTTTCAGGTGCCCTGCAGCCCCCCGGGGAGCGCGAGCTGCCCGACCCCCACCTACCTGAACACGCTCCCGAACGACCTGGACGTCGGCGTGCGCGTCACCGCGCTGCGCGACGTCTCGTTCCTCGCCGCCTTCGACCTCGGCACCCAGCAGCTCTTCTCCTACGGCATCCCGACGACGCCGCCCTGGGAGCTCTTCCTCGGCGTCGCCTACAACTGGGATCCGGCCAAGATCGGCGAGGAGAAGGTCGTCCTGCGGACGCGGACCATCGAGAAGAAGGTGGCGGAGGAGAAGCCCGGCCAGGTCGTCGGCACGGTGGTGGACCAGGACGGCAAGCCGGTGGCGGCGGCGATCGTGACGGTCGACGGCTCGAAGGAGCCGCCCGTGGCCACGAGCGCGACCGACGGCTCCTTCCGCAGCTACGATCTGCCCGACGGCCCGGCCTCGGTGACCGTGACGAAGGACGGCTACGAGACGGCCACGGCGCAGACGACCGTCGAGAAGGGGAAGGCCGCCCTCGTCGCCGTGACCTTGCGGGAGAAGCCGCACCCCGCGACGATCAAGATCACGGTCCACGACGGGAAGGACAAGCCGGTCGCGGCGAGCGTCCGGATCGACGGGCCGGGCCACTTCAAGCAGGAGCTCTCGGTGCCGGCGTCGGGCGAATTGAGCGCGCCCTTGCCGAAGCCGGGCAGCTACGCGCTCCGGGTCGAGGCGGCGGGCTTCCTCGGCCGCGTGGGACGGGTGATGGCGCAGCAGGGCCAGCCCGCGGCGGCCGACTTCGCGCTGCAGCGGGCCCCCAAGCGGGCGCTCATCGTCGTCACCGACAAGAAGATCCTGCTGAAGAAGCAGATCCACTTCGCGAACAACAAGGCGACCATCCTGCCGGACAGCAACGCCATCCTCGCCCAGGTGGTGGACGCCCTCGTGAAGCACCACGTCGAGAAGATCCGGATCGAGGGGCACACGGACAACGTGGGCAGCAAGACCCACAACCTCGCGCTCTCCCAGGAGCGGGCCAACGCGGTGATGCAGTACCTCATCGACGCCGGCGTCCCCGCCGACAAGCTCGACGCGGTGGGCTACGGCGACGCGAAGCCGGTGGCGCCGAACATGACCGCCCGCGGCCGCGCGCTGAACCGGCGCGTGGAGTTCGACCTCCTGTAGCGATCCTGCGTCGACGCGGGCGCGCCTCCCGCCCGCCCCGCTCGGGCTATCCCCGGGGCAACCGCATCACGGCGCCGCCAGCGGCGTCCGTCCAGTAGATGCTCGTCGCGTCGAGCGCGAGGCAAAGCCAGGGGGCGCTCGACCCGCTCGTCAGGATGGCAGGGGTTCCCCCGTCGAGCGCGACCGTCGCGATCGTGCTTCCGCCAAAGCCGGATTCCGCCCAGTCGATCCCCGCCGCGTCGACGGCGAGGCCCTCCGGCATCTCTCCGGTCGCGGCGTTGGCCAAGGTCACCGCGGCCCCGCCGGCGAGCGCGACCTTCATGATCGTGCCGCCGCCTCCCGCCTGATTCGTCCAGTAGGCGTTCGTCCCGTCGACGGCGAAGCCGTAGGGCACGCCCGGGCCCGTGGCGAGCGTCACGACATTGCCGCCGCTCAAGTCCGCCTTCGCGATCGATCCCACCCCCGATGAACCGTCGAACGCGCTCCAGTAGACGCTCGTCGAGTCGACGGCCACGGCTGCCGGACTGCTCAGGCCCGAGACCAGCGCGGTCGCGACGCCGCCTCCGATGGGAACGCTCATCACGGCCCCATCCGTGTAGTTGGGTGCCGTTCCATTGTCTGCCCAGTAGACGCGGGTCGAATCGATGGCGAGGCCCCAGGGGTTCTGCTGCCCCGACGCGAGCGTGGTAGCGGCGCCGCCTGCCAGCGGGGCCTTCATCACGGTCCCGCCCCCGCTGTTCGCCCAGTAGACGCTCTGCCCATCGACCGCGAGAAAGTGGGGGAACGGCTGTCCGGCGGCGAGCGTCGTGACGCTGCCGCCGTCGAGGGCGACCTTCATCACCCGGCCGTCGCTTCCGTTGCTCGCGCCCATGTCGGTCCAGTAGACGCTGGTCGCGTCGACCGCGATTCCAAACGGCTCGTTCTGCCCGGAGGCGAGGACGACCGCGCCCCCATCCGCGCCGGCGGCGCCGCAAACGCCGCCCAGGCAGACGTCGCCGGCGACGCAATCCGCGGCCGTCGTGCAGCTCGTCTTGCAGGAGTCCGTCCCGCAGACGTAAGGCGCGCAAGCGGTCGTGGCCGGCGCCGGGCACGTCCCGTTCGAGCAGCTGGCGGAGGGCGTCTGCACACCCGCGCTGCAGCTCGGCGCGCCGCACTGAGTCGCGGGGTAGTCGCACGCGCCGCTGCCCGCGGCGCAGGCAGCGGCGCCGCATGAGCCCAGGGTGATGCAAGGGCCGGAGCAGCAGACGCCGCCGAGGCAGGCGCCAGACGAGCAGTCGGCATCACGACCGCACGGGGCACCGGGGCTCGCGCCCGTCCCGCCGGTCGAGCCGGAGCCGGTCGTCGAGCCCGTCCCGCTCCCGCCCGAGCCGCTTCCGGAGGCCGTGGACCCGCCCGCGTCCTGCGAGCCGCCGCCCTCATGCACCAGCCTGCCGGTGACGCAGCCTGCGAGCGCCAGCGCCAGAGCGGCGCCCAGGAGCCTCTTCGTGGTCATCGGTCGTCCCTCCAGGGCGATCATCCTCTCCTGCCTCTGCGGCGGCGGCAATCAGCGGCAGCCGTTCAGGAGCACGCTCACCGTGTTGCCGGACTCGTTCGTCACGGCGAGGTCGGGCATCCCGTCGCCGTTGAAGTCCCCCACGGCCACGGAGGACGGGCTGCTCCCCACGGCGTAGGTCACCTGGGTGGCAAACGTCCCGCCCCCCTGGTTCAGGAGCACGCTGACTGTGTTGGAGTTGAGGTTCGCGGCGGCGAGGTCGGGCTTGCCGTCCCCGTTGAAGTCCCCGACGGCAACGGACCAGGGGCTGTTCCCCACGGCATAGCTCACCGGCGCGGCAAACGTCCCGCCTCCCTGATTCAGGAGCACGCTGACCGTGTTCGAGAGCTGGTTCGCGACGGCGAGGTCGGGCTCGCCGTCGCCGTTGAAGTCCCCCACCGCAACGGACGAGGGGCTGTTCACGGCGTAGCTCACCTGCGCGGCACACGTCCCGCTTCCCTGATTCAGCAGCACGCTGACCGTGTTGGAGTTGCGGTTCGCAACGGCGAGGTCGGGCTTGCCGTCGCCGTTGAAGTCCCCCACCGCCACGGACCTGGCGCTGCCCACGGCGTAGCTCACCTGCGCGGGAAACGTTCCGCTCCCCTGATTCAGGAGCACGCTCACCGTGTTCGAGAGCTGGTTCGCGACGGCGAGGTCGGGCTCGCCGTCGCCGTTGAAGTCCCCCACCGCAACGGACGAGGGGCCGCCCCCCGCGGCGTAGCTCGCCTGCGCGGCAAACGTCCCGCTCCCCTGATTCAGGAGCACGCCGACGGTGTTGTCGTCGAAGTTCGCGACGGCGAGGTCGGGCTTGCCGTCGCCGTTGAAGTCCCCCACCGCCACGGACGAGGGCCCGGTGCCCACGACATAGATCACCTGCGCGGCAAACGCCCCGCTCCCCTGATTCAGGAGCACGCTGAGCGTATAAGCGGTCTCGTTCACGACGGCGAGGTCGGGCATGCCGTCGCCGTTGAAGTCCCCAACGGCCACGGACGAGGGGCCGGTCCCCACGGCGTAGGTCACCTGGGCGGCGAACGTCGAGCTCGCCCCTCCAGGGCAGAAGGCGCACGCGCCCGCCTGGCAGAGGCTCCCGGACCCGCAGGCCTTGCCGCAGCCGCCGCAGTTGGTGACATCGCTCTGGAGATCGACGCAGGCGCTGCCGCAACAGGCGTCTCCTGGGACGCAGTCCGACGCGCTCGCGCAGCTCGTCTCGCAGGCGGTCGCCCCGCAGGCGTAGGGGGTGCACGCGACCGTCGCGGCCGTGGGGCAGATCCCGTTCGCGCAGAGCTCGGCGCTGGTCTGCGTGCCCGAGCCGCAACTCGGCGGGCTGCACTGGCTCGTCGGGTAGTCGCAGCCGCCGTCGGCCAGGCAGGAGGCCGCGCCGCAGGGGTTCGCGGTGAGGCAGGTCGCGGCGCAGCAGTTGCCGCCGAGGCACTGGCCGGAGGGGCAGCTCACCCCGCAGCCGCCGCAGTTGGCGGCGTCGCTCTCGAGGTTCACGCAGCCGCTGCCGCAGCCGGAGAGGCCGGCGGCGCAGCAGAGCCCGCCCGTGCAGTGCAGCCCGGTCGCGCACTCCCCGTCCGCCGTGCAGCTCGCGTAGCAGCCGGTCGTCGAGGCGCAGATGTAGCCGCCCGGGCACGGAGCCGCGCTCCCGGCCTTGCAGCCGCCGTCGCCGTCGCAGCTCCCACCGGGCGTGAAGCTGCTCCCGAGGCAGCTCGGCGCCGCGCCGCAGCCGGTCGTGGGGCCGGGGAAGGCGCACGCGCCGGTTCCCGCCGTACAGCCGGTCGCGCCGCAGGCTCCAGCCGCGGCGCAGGCGTTGGCGCAGCAGACGCCACCGAGGCAGACACCCGGACCGGCGCATTGGGCGCCGGTGGCGCAAGCCTGCCCCGCCGCGGCGAGAGCGCCACCGCTGCTCGAGCCTCCACTCGTTCCGCCGCTCGTTCCGCCGCTCGAGCTGCTGCTCGTGCTGCTGCTCGTGCTGCTGCTCGTGCTGCTGCTCGTGCTGCTGCTCGTGCTGCTGCTCGTGCTGCCGCTCGTGCTGCCGCCACCCGTGCCGCCGCTGCTGCCCCCACCGCTGGTACTGCCCACCGGGTAGCAGATCCCGTTCACGCAGAGGTCGGTCGGTCCGCAGGTGGGGGTGCAGCCCACGCCGCCGTCCGCGGCGGGCAGTCCGGCGTCGCTGCGCCCGCCGCCATCCACGGCGAGGCCCCCGGCGTCGGCGACGGTCACGGTCGCGCTGGGGCAGCCGGCCAACCCGAACGCGAGCGCCCCCGCGAGAGACGCCGCCGAGATCCACCCGATCGAAGCACCAGCTCTCCTCATGCCCGCTCCCAGTCGACGTGCGCGGTGGTCGAACGCCAGAGCGCTGCTCCCGACCTACTTCGGGGTGAGCTTCATGACGGTGTTACAGGATGCATCCGTCCAGTAGACGCTCGTCGCGTCGACCGCGATGGCGACCGGGTCGGTCGACGGCGCGAGGGTCGCGACCGCCCCTCCGCCGATCGGCACCTTCATCACCGCGCCCGGGTGGGCGTTGGTTCCCTGGTTCGCCCAGTAGACGCTCGTCCCGTCGACCGCGAGGCCCACCGTGTTGTTCTGGTAGAACGAGCCCTGCCCGGAGGCGAGGGTGGTCACGGCCCCACCGGCGAGCGGCATCTTCATCACCGTGCCGTTCAGCTGCTGGCCGCTTCCGCCGGGCCCCAGGTCGATCCAGTAGATGTTGGTCGAATCGATCACGAGCCCGCTGGCGTTGCTCTGTCCCGAGGCGAGGGTCGTCGCGGCGCCACCTGCGAGGGGTATCCTCATCACGCCGTTGTCAAAGCTCGTCCAGTAGACGTACGAGGAGTCGACCGCGATGCCGTAGGCGAAATACTGCTGGGAGGCGAGCGTGGTCGCGCTCCCGCCGACGATCGGCACCTTCATCACCGTCCCGTTGCCGTAGTCCGTCCAGTAGACGTTCGTCGCGTCGATTGCGATCTCCTGAGTGTAGTTGCTGCCCGAGGCGAGCGTCGTGGCGGCTCCGCCGGCGATCGGCGCCTTCATCACCGGTCCCCCCATGTAGTCGAGCCAGTAGACGTTGGTCGAATCGACCGCGAGGGCCATGGGGGAGGAGCTGCTCGCAACCAGGGCGGGGGTTCCGCCGCCGAGCGGCATCTTCATGACCTCGTTGCTGGCGAAGTTCGTCCAGTAGACGTTGGCCGAGTCGACCGCGATGCCCTCGGGATCGTCCTGGTTCGTAGCGAGCGTCGAGGGGCAGCCGCCCGCCGGGCAGGCGACGCAAGATCCGCACGGGCAGTAGTCGCCCGCGACGCAGTCCGAAGCGCTCGCGCACTGCGTCAGGCAGGCGGTCGGACCGCAGACGTAGGGCGAGCAGGGGGTCGTGGTGGGCGCCGGGCAGCTCCCGTTCGCGCAGTTGGCGGCATTCGTCTGAACGCCCCCGCTGCACGCCGGCGCGACGCACTGGGTCGCGGGGTAGTCGCAGGCGCCACTGCCCGCGGCGCAGGCGGTGGCGCCGCAGGGCCCCGAGGTCTCGCAGGCCGCGGCGCAGCAGTAGCCCCCGAGGCACTGGCCCGAGGGGCAGGCGCTGCCGGAGTTACAGGGCTGGCCCGCGCCAGGGTTCGGCTGGCAGCTCGTGCCGTTGCAGTAGTAGCCAGTGGCGCAGTCCGCGCTGCTCGCGCACTGCGTCAGGCAGGCGGTCGCCCCGCAGACGTAGGGTACGCATGGGGTCGTGCTGGGCGCGGGGCAGCTCCCGTTCGCGCAGTTGGCGGCGTTCGTCTGAACGCCCCCGCTGCAGGTCGGCGCGACGCACTGGGTCGCGGGGTAGTCGCAGGCGCCACTTCCCGAGGCGCAGGCGGTGGCGCCGCAGACCCCGGACGTCGCGCAGCCGGTGGCGCAGCAGATGCCGCCGAGGCAGAGGCCCGACCGGCAGTCGGCGTCGCTGCCGCACGAGGCTCCGGGGCCCGCGGGCGCTGGGCCCGCGTCGACGCCAGAGTCCTGGGGGCCCGCGTCGAAGCCTCCATCCGGGGGGCCCGCGTCGGGCCCGGCATCCGGCTCGCCGCCGTCCGAGGTAGGGGGCGGCGCACAGGCGCTGCCCACCACGACCTCGCCCGTGGGGCAGCTCCCGCAGCCGCCGTCGACGCAGGACTGGCCCCGCGGGCAGAACGCGTTGCAGAGGCCGCAGTGGTTCGGGTCGGTCGAGAGGTCCACGCAGACGCTCCCCCCGTCACTCGGGCAGATCGTGTCGCCGGCCGCGCAGCCGGAGCCAGCGTCGCGAATCCCCACGGTGAGCGCGCCACTATCCGGTTCGGGCATGCCCACCAGCCCGGGGGAGGTGCAGCTCGCCAGCGCCAAGACCAGCCACGGGGCTCCAGCCAGAAGCTTCTTCATGCGCGCATCCTCCCGGAGTCGGCTATCCCCCCGTGACCTGATACTTGCGGCGACGGCGACTTTCCGTCACGGGAATCGTCCCGAAGGAGGCCCGACCGGCGACGTCCGCGGGGAGGCCTCTTCGTCAGGGTGGCTCCAGCTCCCGATCCAGCGCGGGAAGGAGCAGGCTGCCGGGGAAGCGCCGCCGGAACGCCCCCAGCACGGCCAGCGCCTCGGCCCGCCGATCCTCGGCGAGGAGCGCCTGGATCCGCAACGCCTCCCGCTCCTCGGCGAGCTCGCCATCGGGGAATCGGCGCGCGTGATCGGCCACGACCGCGAGGCTGCCAGGGGCGTCCCCGCGCGTGAGGGCGGTCCGACCCTTCTCGAGCAGCGCCCGCTCGGCGGCGAGCCGCTCGTCGCGTGGCTGGGGCTGCGCGAGCGGGAGGACGGCAGCGGCGGGCGGCCGCGAGGGCGCCGCCGCGGCGGCCCGGTGGCGCACCGGTCGGGGCGGGGGGACGGTGACCGGCGACGGCATGGGCCGCGGCGGGGGCGGCGCGGCCAGGCCCGAGACGGGCGGCGTGCCCGACGAGGCCAAAGGCGCCGCGACGTGGCGCCGGCCCTGCACGGCCAGCGTGGCGCCGACGCCGCTGCCGGCCCCGAGTCCGAAGCCGATCAGGGCGAGCGGAAGCTTCTTCGAGGCCGTGGACGCGGCGGCGCGGGCGAGGCTTCGGGCGGCGCGTTTCACGAGGCTCGAGGCGTTGCCCGCCGGGGGAGCCAGGGGCAGGCCGATGAAGACCGGCCGCAGTCGCGATCGCAGTCGCTCCCGGCTCTCTTCGGGGGGCTCGACGCCGTCCCGCGCCCTCTCGAGGAGGGCGGCGACGTCATCGGGCAACGGCTCGATCGACTGCTCCGGCCCGCGGCCTCCGCCCGTCGGCCGGCGGAGCCGTCCTCCTCCAATCGATCTCATCGCTTCACCCCCTGCGGCCGGCGCAGCGCCGCGACGAGATCGGCCCGACCGAGCCGGAGCCGGGAGTACGCGGTGTTGAGACGCAGGCCGAGCGCCGCCGCGATCTCCGGCATGGTCTGGCCGTCGAGATCGTGGAGGATCACGACGGCCCGCCGGTCGAGCTCCAGGGATTGGATGGCGCTCGCGACCCAGGCCCGCTCCTGCATCGCCGAAGCGGCCTCGTCGGGCCTGCGGCCCTCATCGACGGCATCGGGCGAAGCCGCGGCGATCTCCCGCCCGCGGCCGGGTCGCCTCCGAAAGCGGGCGGCGATGCGCAGGGCGATCCCGAAGATCCAGGGGCGCAAGGGCCGCGCCTCGTCGAAGGAGTGCAGCCGCTCGAGCGCGACCTGGAACACGTCGTGCGCGACATCCTCCAGCTCCCCATCCGGGACGCCCAGGCGGCGGAGCGTGTTCCAGACGTACGAAAGCTCGGCCTCGTAGAAGGCTTCCAGATCCGGTCTCTCCACCCTCCGATTCACCCATTCCTCTACTTGCGCCCGCGGGCCGATTCCGTCACGGAAAGCGAGCGACGAGGGCGAGGCCGAGGGTTCCCGAGAGCGTCGGGCTGCTCCAGACCTCGGCGTCGCCGACGTAGAGGGCCGTCCTCGCCACGGGCGCCAGCAGGTCGAGCCAGAGGCGGAGCGACAACCCATCGCCCTCGGTGGAGTCCGGTCCGCCGGCCGGCGGGGAGGCCGGACCGAAGCGGCCGATCGGGAGATCGGCCAGGGCTCGGGCGCCCGCCCCGGCGAAGAACGTCGTCAGGTGACGTCCGGCTCGCAGGTTGACGCCCTCGGCCTCCTCGGCTCCCGCGGCCAGCAGCGCGCAGGCGCCGAAGAGGCCCCGACGAAGGCAGGGGACGAGCTCCGCGAACAGGAGCTGCGCCTCGACGGAGCCCCCTCCCGCCGAGACGCTCGCCGGAAGATCGGCCCGCCCCTCGAGGCCCAGCGAGGAAGAGGCCCAGCGTTCGGAGACGGAGAGGTCGAAGCCCATCGCGGCGGCGGGCGCGGCCCCCGCGGATCCGACGAGCCCCGCGCCGACCTCCATTCGACTGCTCCGGCCTGCGGCCTCCGCCCGCCGCGCCGAGCTTCGCGGCCTACCCGGGACCACCGCGGGGCGAGCGGGCGGCGCGGC
>JAJXUD010000057.1 GCA_021783235.1 Myxococcales bacterium
TCGCCGCCATGCGCAAACTCCTCTGCGCCGTCTACAGCGTCGCCAAGAGCGGCAAGCCCTTCACCCCACACCTCGCACCCACGGGGACCGTATGAATCCTCTTGACGGACGTGACGGTATCTCACGGCAGCGGCACCCGCTCGAGGAGGTCCATGACGATTCGCTCGCTCTCGGCGATGGACGGGGCCCGGGCCACGCCCGCCAGGGTGACCCGGTGCGAGAGGGAGGGGACGGCGAGCGCCTTGACGTCGTCGGGGAGGACAAAGTCGCGGCCACGCAACAGGGCGCGCGCGCGGCACGCCGCCGCGAGGAGCAGCGCGCCGCGCGTCGAGGCCCCGGCCGAGAGGAGCGGGCTCTGCCGCGTCGCCTCCACGATGCGCAGGAGGTAGTCGGCGACCTCGGGGGCCATCCGGACCCGCTCGGCGGCCTCCTGCAGCTCGGCGAGCTCCAGGCCTCCCGGGTCGGGGCGCGGCGGGACGCTGCGGCGCCGCTCGCCGTGGACGACGAGCGCCCGCTCCGCCGCTGGCGGCGGGTAGCCGAGCGAGAGGCGGAGCAGGAAGCGGTCGAGCTGCGAGTCGGGGAGGGGGTAGGTGCCGGCGTGCTCGAGCGGGTTCTGCGTGGCGAGCAGCCAGAAGGGGCGCGGCAGCGGGTGGGCGACGCCCTCGAGCGAGACGGAGCCCTCGGCCATCGCCTCGAGCAGCGCGCTCTGGGTCCTCGGCGAGGCTCGGTTCAGCTCGTCCACCAGCACGACCTCGTGGAAGATCGGCCCGGGCCGGAAGGCGAAGCTCGCCTTCGCCTGGTCGAAGACGTTCACGCCGAGGATGTCGGAGGGGAGGAGGTCCGAGGTGCACTGCACCCGGGAGAAGCGCAGGCCGAGCGCCGCGGCGAGCGCGCGGGCCAACGTCGTCTTGCCGACCCCGGGCGCGTCCTCGAGGAGCAGGTGGCCCTGCGCCACCGCGCAGACGAGGCAGAGTTCGGCCACGGCCCGCTTTCCCACGACGGCCCGCTCGACGAGGTCGAGCGTCCGCCGGGCCCACTCCGCGGCCTCGGCGGCGGCGAGGCTCTCCGCTGGCTGCTGCATCGCCGGGCCAGACTAGTCGAAAGGCGCGCCGTCAGGCCAGGGCTCGGAAGCGGTTGTCGCGAGAGGGGCATCTGCTACACTGCCGCTCAGCCGACCTTCCGCCCGTCCGCCCGCCTTGAGAGCCCCCGTCCTTCGAGCCATCCTTCTCTGCGTCGCCTCCGGTTGCGGCGCGGGGGGTGGCCCGTCGCCGGCGCCGTCGGCCCAGCCGGAGTGCGGGGCGGTTCGCTGGTGGCTGCACGCCCACACGGTTCCGGAGGAGCAGGAGCTCAACACGACGGGCGGGGTGACGACCCGCTGGGACGACGACCTGGAGCTGCCCTCGGGGACGGAGGTCCAGCTGCGCGACGACTCGATCCTGCTCGCGCAGGGCACCTATGCTTGGGGCTGGCAGCCGACCTTCCTCGACCTCGCCACCGGCCACGTCTTCCGGCTCCTCCACCTTCGGCCACAGGACGCCTGGGCGACCTCGGTCGGCGCCCTCTACGCGCGGGGCGCGCTGGTCGGCCGCTCGGGGGGCGACACATGGGACACCGGCTTCGAGCGGCGCGCCTGCGAAGGGCAGCCCTGCTCGACCGGCGCCCACCTCTGCATCGAGGGCGACGCGCCGTTCGGCGAGACCTTCCCCCCGGACGGCGCCGCGTGTCCGCCCGGCTCGCCCGGCGCCGAGGCCCCCATCGCGCCGGTCGTCGCGGCGGCTCCGCCCGTCGACGAGCGACTCGTCCCGAAGCTCGATCCGAAGCTCCAACTCCAAGGAGAAAACCGATGAAATCGCGCCTCTTGGCCCTCTCGATCGCCGCCGGTCTGTCCGTCTGGGCGGTCGCCTGCGGCGGCGGAAACGTGACGAAGTCGGACGGCGGGACCGGTGGGACGACCGGCGGGACGACCGGCGGCAGCAGCGGCGACGGCGGGTCGAGCGGTTCTAACGGCACGGCGGCGAGCTACGACGGCCTCGTGCAGCAGGGCAAGCTGTTCGCGCCGCTCGACGGAGGCGCGCCGACCTCGAGCTTCTTCGCGACGGCCACCTTCTACCCGAACATCGGCATGGGCGGCGCGAACTGCGGCGGGACAGCGTCGGGCACCTGCTGCTACGCGCCCCCGGGGGGCGGTGGCGGGACCGCGCCCATCGGCGCCGGCACGCTCACCTTCCTCGACGGCACGAGCACCCTCGGGACCCTGCCGTTCGATCCCACGAACGGCTACGTCAACCTGGCGACCCTCACCTGGAACGGCGGCGACTCGCTGAGCGTCAAGGCCTCGGGCGACACCGTCGGCGCCTTCACGGCGACGGCGCCGGCCCCGGCGGACTTCGCGGGCCTGAGCGCAAACCAGGCCGACGCGGGGCAGGTGCCGCTCTCGTCGGGCGCCATCTCGGTCTCCGTGAGCCAGGGGCTCATCGTGCTCTGGACGGCCGGCAGCGCGCAGAGCCTCCTCGTGACGCTGACGCCCTCGGCGGCGCAGGCCAACGAAGGCTCCATCACCTGCTCGCCGAACGACGCGGACGGCACGGTGTCGATCGACCAGTCCTTGCTCGCGAACTACCAGCCGGGCGACACCGGGACCATCGAGGTCGACCGGATCAACGCCGGCAGCGGCAGCCCCGCGAACGGCTCGGTGGTCTACCAGGTCTCCACCGGCGTGCAGGCGTCCGTCACCTTCACTCCGTGAGCGGCGGCGCCGGGGCGGCGCCCGGCGTCACGAGCTCCACCGGAAAGCCCAGGAAGAGGCCGACGTCGACGACGCCCGCGACGGCGCGCAGCCGGGCGTCGAGCTGTTCGAGCGGAAGCCGGGCCGGCAGCGGCGCGTCGAGGAGCAGGCCGCCCCCGTCGCTCTTCGCGGGCCGCCCGCCGCGCTCGCGCAGACGGGCGCCGGGGAGGATCGCGCGGAGCCTGGCCAGGGTGGCCCGCCAGCCGAACGGCTGGATCTCGAGCGTCAGCGGCCCGTGCTCGCCGAGCCTTCGGACGAGCTTCGCCTCGTCGGCCAGGATCCAGAGGCGCCGGGCGCTCGCCGCGACGATTCGCTCGCGGACGAGCGCGCCGCCTCTCCCCTTGAGCAGGCGCAGGGCGTTGTCGACCTCGTCGGCGCCGTCGACCGCGACGTCCAGCGGCCGCTCGTCGAGGTCGACGAGGCGGATCCCGAGGCCACGGGCGAGCGCGTGGGTTCGCGAGGAGGTCGCGACGGCCTCGACGCGGAGCCCCTGCCCGACCCGCCGCCCGACCTCGCGCACGAACGCCTCGGCGGTCGTGCCGCTGCCGAGGCCCAGGCGGGCGCCGTCGGGGATCTGGGCCGCGGCCGCCCGCGCCACGGCGCGCTTCTCGGCGATGCGAGGGTCCGCCATCTTCAGCGCTTCGGCACCGGGAGCGTGGGGCCGCGGGCGACGGCCGGGGTGAAGCGGGTGGCCACGTCGGTGACCGTCAAGCCCATCAGGATGCCGGCGTAGACGAGCGCGACCACGAACACCAGGCGGTTGACCCCCGACTGATCCCAGAGGTGCATGAAGAAGAGGGCGACCAGCGTGGCCTTGGTGGTGGCGATGAGCATGCCGATGACGAGGCCGGCCGTGCCGTGATCGCCGTAGGCGAGCCGCCAGGTGAGCGTGGTCAGGACGAGGAGCGCGAGCCAGACGATCACGTAGCGGACGAGCGACGGGTGGTGCTCGTAAGAGAGCTCGGAGGATTCCATCGGCGTCGCCTCGTCAGGTGATGAGGTAGAGCAACGGGTAGAGGAAGATCCAGATGATGTCGACGAGGTGCCAGTACATGGCGCCGAGCTCGAGCGGCGTCTCGTAGCCGGCGTGGCAGTCGCCCCGGGCGACGAGGCCGGTGCACCACGCCAGCACGCCCATGCCCGCGACGACGTGCAGCCCGTGGAGCCCGGTCATGAGGTAGTAGAACGTGTAGAACATCGCCGCGCCCGGGAGCTGGAGCTCCTTCTGGGCGTAGTAGGGCCCCGGGAAGATCCCCTCGCTGAAGTCGTGGAGCCACTCGAAGGCCTTGATGGTGAGGAAGGCGCAGGCGAGGGCGATGGTGAAGACGAGGAAGAAGAGCGAGAGCCCCTTCCGTCCGGCCTGCAGGAAGTGGAGGCTCAGGACCACCGTGAAGCTGCTCGTGATCAGCACGAAGGTGTTCGCGGTGCCGAACGCCACCGACAGGTGCTGGCTCGCGAGCGCGAAGACCGAGCCGTTCAGCGTCCGGTAGACCGTGAGCCCCGTGAAGAGGGCCGCGAAGAGCAACGCTTCGCTCCCGAGGAAGACCCACATGCCGAGCCGAGCCGCGTGCGTCTGCTGCGCGAGGCTCTGGTAGTGGTGCGCGAGGTGCGGCTCCAGGTGGGTCGCTTCAGTCACGCTCGTCTCCGAGCTCCCGGCGGCGGTACTCCGCGGCCTCGACGAGGTCGTAGGCGTGGGGGCGGTGGGTGAAGACCGGCGTCTCGTCGTAGTTCTCCGGCCCCACGGGCGAGGGCGTCCGCCACTCGAACCCCTCGGAGCCCCAGGGGTTCGGGCCGGCGATCTCGCCCCAGCGCAGCGACCAGACGAGGTAGGCGAGGATGAGGAGGAAGCCGAGCCCGAGGAGCCACGAGCCGACGGTGGAGACGACGTGGAGCGGCTGAAAGTGGGCCGGATACTCGTAATAGCGGCGCGGCATCCCCGCGTTGCCGAGAAGGAACTGGGGGATGAAGGTCACGAGGAAGCCCAAGAAGACGAGGAAGAACGCCGCGATGCCGAAGCGCTCGGGGTACATGCGGCCGAACATCTTCGGGAACCAGTAGTGGAGCGCGGCGAGGAAGCCCATGAGCGAGGCGCCGACCATGATGAAGTGAAAGTGGGCGACGACGAAGTAGGTGTCGTGCCAGGGCACGTCGAGCAGGACGGTCGCGAGCGCGACGCCGGTCATCCCGCCGAAGACGAAGAGGAAGAGGAAGCCGAAGACGTAGGCGAGCGGCGTCTTGAACGAGACGCTGCCCTTGTACATGATCCCCACCCAGTTGAAGACCTTGATGGCCGAGAAGACCGCCACGAGCATGGAGAGCACGCCGAAGACCCCGGCGTCGAAGGTCGACTGGCCCGAGACGAAGAGGTGGTGGCCCCAGGTGAGGAAGCCGACGAAGCCGATCCCGAGGGACGAGAAGGCGATCGCCTCGTAACCGAACGGGTTCTTGCGCGAGAAGCAGGCGACCACCTCGCTGATCACCCCCATCGCCGGCAGGATCATGATGTAGACGGCGGGGTGGGAGTAGAACCAGAAGAGGTGCTCGAAGAGCACGGGGTCGCCGCCCCGGGCCGGATCGAAGATCCCGAAGTCGAAGGCGTGCTCCACCGCGACGAGCAGGACCGTCATGCCGAGGACCGGCGTCGCCACGACCTGCACGACGGCGGTCGCGTAGCTGCCCCAGACGAAGAGCGGCAGCCGCATCCAGGTCATCCCCGGGGCGCGCAGCGTGTGGACCGTGACGATGAAGTTGACGCCGGTGACGATGGAGGAGAAGCCGACGAGGAAGACGCCGAGCAGCACCGGTACGATGTCGGTGGGCGTCGTGGTGCTGTAGGGGGTGTAGAACGTCCAGCCGGTGTCGGCGCCGTTCCAGATCATGCCGAAGAGCGCGATCGCCGCCCCGGTGACGTAGAGGTAGAAGGAGAGAAGGTTCAGCCTGGGGAAGGCGACGTCCTGCGCGCCGATCATGATCGGGAGGAAGAAGTTCCCGAAGACCGAGGGGACGGCCGGGACGAGGAAGAGGAAGACCATCGTCACGCCGTGCAGCGTGAAGAGCCGGTTGTAGGCGAGGGCAGAGATGAAGAACTTGCCCGGCACGAGCAGCTTGATCCGCAGGACGAGCGCGAAGACCCCGCCCGCGAAGAAAGCGGTCAGCACCCCTCCGAGAAACATGATGGCGATTCGCTTGTGGTCGTGGGTGAGCAGCCACGAGCGCACGGAGGTCTCGTGCCCGAGGTAGTTCGGCTGGTGGTAGACGGGGCTATTTGGTTCTGAAGATGGGCGCATAGAGCGGTCCCTCGGCCGGCTTCGATTGGTACTCGCGGCTGCGCAGCGACTTGATGTACTCGACGATGGCGGCGGTCTCTGGCGCGGTCAGCTTGCCCTGGAAGGTCGGCATCACCGGGTTGAAGCCGGCGACGACGTCCGCCATGGGGTCCATCATCGACTTCGTCATGTAGGCCTCGTCGACGAAGACGCTCTGGCCGGTCTCGAGCAGCTCGGTGCGATGGTAGAGGCCGAGCCAGGTGGGGCCGATGTGCGGGCTGCCGTCGACCGTGTGGCACTCGAGGCAGCCCGCCTGGCCCGCGATCCGCAGCCCCTCGGCGACGAGATTGGCCTGGTCGCTCGCGGGGGGCCCGATCGGCCCCCCCATGTCCTGCCGCTCGGCGATGCCGCGCTCTTGCGACGCGAGCCAGCGGTCGAACTCGGAGGGCTCGAGGACCTCCACCTCGCCGCGCATGAGGGAGTGCTGCAGCCCGCAGTACTCGGCGCAGAGCAGCTCGTAGCGGCCCGGCAGATCCGACTGGAACCAGCTCTCGGTGTAGCGGCCCGGCAAGAGGTCCTCCTTGATGCGGAACGCCGGCACGAAGAAGGAGTGGATGACGTCGCGGGAGGTCATGAGGAGCCGGACCGGCTTGCGCGCCGGCACCCGCAGCACGCCGATGGAGTTCGGCCCCTCCGGGTAGCTGAACTTCCACATCCACTGCTTCGCCATGACGTAGACGTCCATGGCCCCGGGCGGAGGTCTGCGGACGCGCACGAAGCCGACGTAGCCGACGTAGAACCAGGCGAGGAAGAGCGTGAGCGGCACCGTGATGATCGTCGCCTCGAACCAGGGCGGCGATTCGACCCGCACCGAGAGCTGATCCGGCGAGCGGCGCCGGTATCGGACGAAGAGGTAGACCGCGGCGAGGGCGACGGCCGTCGAAGCGACCATCGTCGTCGTGATGATCGCGTAGTGGAGCTGGTCGATCCACTTCGAGGCGGTCGACGCCTGGGGCGGGAGGAAGAGGATCCAGTGGAGGAAGCTCATGCCGTCCCTCCCGTTCGATCGTCGCCCCGCGAGCCTCGAAACTCGAGCCACCAGAAGCGGCCCATCATGAGGGCGAGCAGCCCGAAGACGAGCGCGCCGCCCGTGCGCAGAAAGCCGAAGATCCAGAAGCCGTAGCGCCGGGTGGCCGGGTCGTAGTGGAAGCAGGTGAGGAGGATGCGATCGGCGGAGCTGCCCACCTTGCCCTCGCCGGCCTCGGTCAGCGCGAGCCGCAGCGTCCGCTCGGGGAACTCGATGCCGTACAGGTAGCGGGTGATCTTGCCCTGCGGGGAGAGGACGAAGAGGAGCGAGCCGTGGGCGTAGCTCCTCGTCGTGGGGTCGTAGGCGTACCGGAAGCCGAGCGCCCGCGTCAGCCCGACGATCGAGGCGCGCGGGGCCGTGAGGAACTGCCAGGCGTCGAGATCGCCGGGCCGTCCCATGGCCTCGAGGTAGCCGTGCTGCCTCTCGGCCGCCTGGGCGGGCGTCTCGTCGGGATCGACGCTGAGCGAGATCGCCTCGTACTCCTTGCCCGGGGCCCACGGCAGCCCGCGCAGCCCCTGGGCGAGGCCCCGGAGGATGAGGCTGCAGAGCATCGGGCAGTGGTAGTAGACGAGCGCGAGGACCACGGGCCGGCCGTCCACGAAGTAGTCGCCGAGCCGGCGGTGGCGCCCCTGGGCGTCGGTCACGGGGAGGGCGAGCGGCACCGTCTCGCCCAGGCGCTCGTCCACGGCCACCTGGCGAACCGCTGGCGGCATCTGCGGCTCCGCGCGCGCGAGGCCGGCCAAGAGCAGCGCCGCGGCGAGCAGCGGCGCGCGGACCCGGTTCATGGCCGCTCCCCCTTCGCGATCCGCTGCATGGCGACCTCGATCGGCACGTGGATCCGGCCGCGCGACCGATCGACCCAGCCCCAGCTCTCGAGCTGCCGCCGCTTGCGCGCGGCGATCCGTCTCGCCTCGGGCTGCTCGGCGAAGAGCTTCTGATCGACCATCCCGATCTGCGAGCGGCCGAGCGCGCTCGGGATGGCGATCCCGTTGGGCGCGACGGCCTCGAGCTCGAGGTGCATGGTGAGCCAGGAGCTGAGGACGCCGAGTCCGAAGACGATGAGCGTGACGACGCCGATCGCGACCACGCGCGGCAGGTTCGGCCGATCGGGCTCTTGGCGCGTCGGGTGGCTCACGAGCGCTCGTACCTCAGCGACTCGTCCAGGTAGGGATCGCCCACGGGCACGGTGGCGTGGCCTCCCAGGCGGATGGCCGCGAAGGCGAGGCAGAGGCCGCCGATGCCGACGAGGGCCGCGAGGTCGGTCCAGCGCGGCTGGGGCGCCCCCGGGTAGAGGCGCGGCATGACGAGCCAGTAGCTGTCCGCGTAGTGGACGACGAGGATCCAGGCCGCCATCGCCCCGAGGGCCGCGGGCTTGCGCTTGAAGTCGCGGGAGAGCAGGACGAGGAAGGGCAGCGCGAAGTGGCCGAGCATCAGGAGGACGCCCACGAAGGCCCAGCCGCCCTGGGTCCGCAGGAGGATCCATGGGAGCTCCTCGGGCAGGTTTGCGATCCAGATCAGGAGGAACTGCGTGAAGGCGATGTAGGCCCAGAAGCAGACGAAGGCGAAGAGGAGCTTGCCCAGGTTGTGGTAGTGCGTCGCCCGGAGCGGCTCGGGGAACAGGCCGGCCTGCTCGGCCGACCAGACCGCCAGGATGATCGCCGCCATCGAGCCGACCAGCGCGCCGGAGAGGAAGTAGAAGCCGAAGGTGGTCGAGTGCCAGTCGGGCCTGAGCGACATCACCCAGTCGAACGCCGCCCACGTCCCGGTGAGGCCGAGCACGGGCAAGAAGCCGCCGCTGAGCGCCCGCTGGCGGCGCGTCAGATCGGGCCCGCCGATCGAGTCCTGGCGGGTGGACCAGCGGAGCAGGAGCTCGGCCGCGGCAGCCCAGAGGACGAGGTAGAAGGCCGCGCGGG
This sequence comes from Myxococcales bacterium, assembly GCA_021783235.1. GTDB lineage: Bacteria > Myxococcota > Myxococcia > Myxococcales > JAKAPL01 > JAJXUD01. The sequence continues at coordinate 9,052 of JAJXUD010000057.1, forward strand.
CGAGGAAGAACGGCGCGTTCAGGTAGGCGTGGCGGAAGGCGAGCCGCCGGTTCGGGTCGGCCTCCGCCGCCAAATCACGATGCATCCAGGGGAAGAGGTGGCCGAGGCCGAGGGCGATGGGAAGGAAGAGCAGGGCGAGCGGGACGAGCGCGGAGGCCGAGGCCTCGAGCAGCCGCCGGAAGACCACCGACCAGCGGGCCTTGCTCGCGTGGAGCGCCTGGAGCCAGGCGAGGGCGCCGAGCGCGAGGCCGAGCCAGAAGACGTAGCCCGTCAGGTAGGAGTAGAGCCCGCGCGTCGGGTCGAGGAGGATTCCGGCGATCGCGAGCGCGAGCCCGAGGGCCCCGGCGAGGCCGCCCCAGAGGACCAGCGGGCGGAGCTTTTCGCGCGGCTCGATCACGGGGAGGCCTCCTGCTCGAGGCGCCGGCGCTCGTCGGGCGGCGCGAGCGCCAGCGGCGCGTTCTGGCTCAGCTCGAGCGCTCGGACGTAGGCGACGATCGCCCAGCGGGCTCGGACCGAGAGGGTGGCGGCGTAGGACGGCATCAGCCCGTAGCCTTCGGTGACGACGCGGAAGATCCGGCCGTCAGGGGCCCCGCGCACCGCCTCCGAGAAGAGCGAGGGTGGTAGCCGAAGCGCCATCTTCGAGGCCACGACGCTGACGCCGTCGCCGAGGAGGCCGTGGCAGGCGGCGCAGGTGACGTCGAAGCGCTGACGCCCGAGCGCGAGGAGCTCCTGGTCCACGGGCAGCGGAATCCGGTCGACGAGGCCCCCGTCGGCACCGCCCTCGATCAGCTCCGGCGGTCCCAGCGTCTCCTCGCGCGAGACGGTCCCCTCGGGCGGCCGCCGCATGGCGCGCCCGTCCCGGTAGAAGTCGGAGGGCGCATAGGCGAGCAGCTTCGGCTGCACCTTCATGCGATCGAGCCAGAGGTTGTCGCAGGCGGCGAGCCCGAGGAGCAGCGCCGCGAAGAGGAGGTCGCGGCTCACGGCTCGCCCTCCACCGTCTCGACCCGGCGCGCCCCGAGCTCCGCGAGATCTCGCTCCGCCTGGCGGCGGTCGAGCTTCTCGGGCTCGCCGCCGATGACGATCCAGAAGGCGTCCACGGTGGCGCTCTCGAAGCCGGGCGCCTCGAAGACCGGGTGGTGCAGCCGCGGCAGCTGCGTCGCGAGCCAGAGGCCGAAGAAGGCCGCGAGCGAGGCGAAGAGGATTCCGACCTCGAAGGTGATCGGCACGAAGGCGGGCGCCGCGTTCGGGGGCCGGCCGCCGACGACGAGGGGGTAGTCGAAGGCGTTGCAGAACCACTGCAGGACGTAGCCGAAGCCGGCGCCGAAGAGGCCGCCGCAGAGCACCGCGATCGGGATCTTCGAGGGCGCGAGCCCGAGCAGCTCCTCGCTTCCCTCGACCGGGAACGGAGAGTGGAGGTCGAGGTCGCGCCACCCCTTCGCCTCGAGCACGCGCAGCGCCTCGAGCGCCGCGCGCGAGGAGGCGAACTCCCCGAGGACGAAGGCTCGGACGCTCATGCCCGATGCGCGACGCCCGGCGGCGTCGCCCCCTTTGGCCGGTGTTCGAGGAGTTCGACCCGGAGCTCCTTCAGCTCGCTCACCGGAACGATCGGCAAGAACTTCAGGGCGAGCAGGAAGGCCGCCGAGAAAAAGCCGAGCGTTCCGAGGTAGAGCGAGACGTCCACCCAGGTCGGCGAGTAGGAGCGCCAGCTGCTCGGGAGGAAGTCCCGGTAGAGCGCGGTGACGATGATGGTGTAGCGCTCGAGCCACATGCCGACGTTGATGAGGATGGAGGCGCACCAGATCGCGATCGGGCTGCCGCGGACGCGGCTCGACCAGAAGAGCTGTGGCACGACGCAGTTGCAGAAGAGCTGCACCCAGTAGGCGAGCGCGTAGTGGCCCGTCGCGCGATCGACGGCGAGGTGAATCTCGAAGGGGTCGCCGCTGTAGAAGGAGAGGAAGTTCTCGCAGGCGTAGGCGTAGGTGACGATCCAGCCGGTCACCAGCATGATCTTCGCCATGTTGTCGAGGTGGCGGCCGGTGATGACCTGCTCGAAGCCGAGGAAGTGGCGCGCCGGGATGATGAGGGTCGCGACCAGGGCGAAGCCCGAGAAGACGGCCCCCGCGACGAAGTACGGCGGGAAGATGGTCGAGTGCCAGCCGGGCAGGAGCGCCACGGCGAAATCCATGCTGACGATGGAGTGGACCGAGAGGACGAGCGGCGTCGCGAGCCCCGCGAGCAGGAGGTAGGCGCTCTTGTGGTGCCGCCAGTGGCGGGCGGAGCCGCGCCAGCCGAGGGAGAGGACGCCGTAGACCATGCGCTGCCAGCTGCGCTTGGCGGAGTCCCGCAGCGAGGCGAAGTCGGGGACGAGCCCCATGTACCAGAAGAGCAGCGAGACGGTGAAGTAGGTGCTGACCGCGAACATGTCCCAGACGAGCGGGCTGCGGAACTGCGGCCAGACGCCCATCTCGGCGGGGTAGGGGATGAGCCAGTAGGCGAACCAGGGGCGGCCGAGGTGGAGCACGGGGAACATGCCGGCGCACATGACGGCGAAGAGCGTCATCGTCTCGGCGAAGCGGTTGATCGAGGTCCGCCAGCGCTGCAGGAAGAGCAGGAGGACGGCCGAGATGAGCGTGCCGGCGTGGCCGATCCCGATCCACCAGACGAACTCGGTGATGGCGAAGGCCCAGGCCACCGGGATCTGCACGCCCCAGGTGCCGACGCCCCAGCCGAAGGTGACGAAGACCGCCACGGCGAGCAGGCCGACGAGCGAGAGCGAGAGGCCGAACATCAGCCACCAGGCCTTGCCAGGGGGGAGCTGCACGTAGCGGAAGAGCTGCTCGTTCAGCCCCGCGTCCGCGTGTGGCGTCGAGAGGACCGGGTGCGGCTCGAGCGGATCGGGCGGTGGGGCGGGGAGCTGGAGCTCGTCGGGCATGGTCGCTCGTCAGGCCTTCCGCAGCGCCGGGTTCTCGTTCTTGATCCGGGCGAGGTGGGCCGTCCTCGGGCGGGTGCCGAGGACGTGGAGGAGGAAGTAGGCCCTCGGATCGGCGTGGAGCCGGCTGACCTCGGCCTCGGGATCCGAGAGCGTGCCGAAGGCGATCGCCCTCGTCGGGCAGGCCCCCTGGCAGGCCGTCTGGATCTCGCCGTCGCGGATCAGCCGGCCCTCGATGCGGGTCGCGATCCGCGCCCGCTCGATCCGCTGGACGCAGTAGGTGCACTTCTCCATGACGCCGCGGCTTCGGACCGTGACGTCCGGGTTCGGCAGCATCTGCTCGATCGGGTCCTTCTCGTAGCCGAAGTCGAGGAAGTTGAAGCGGCGGACCTTGTACGGGCAGTTGTTCGAGCAGTAGCGGGTCCCGACGCAGCGGTTGTAGACCATCTCGTTCAGCCCCTCGTCGCTGTGGACGGTCGCGTTGACGGGGCAGACGTACTCGCAGGGCGCGTCCTCGCACTGGACGCACATGACCGGCATCGCGATGGAGCTCGGATCCTCCGCCGGCCCCTCGAAGTAGCGGTCGAGCCTGAGCCAGTGCATCTCGCGACCGCGGATCAGCTGCTCCTTGCCGACCACCGGCGTGTTGTTCTCCGAGGCGCAGGCGACGACGCAGGCGCTGCAGCCGGTGCAGCGGGCGAGGTCGATGGCCATCCCCCAGGCGTAGCCGGGGTAGGGGATGGGCGCGTATTCGCTCGGCTGCGGCCCGTGCTGCTCGGGAAAGGTCCCGCGGCCGGGGATGCCGGCGCGGTACTCCGCGAGGGTCGCGGACTCGGCCAGCGGCCGGCCCTCCATGCGCCAGTGCTCCTGCGTGACGGCGAGCTCCTCGCGCTCCCCGCTCTTCGTGAGCGTGAGGCCGGCGGAGAGCCAGGGAGCGGCGACGGTCCGGAGCGGCGCCACGTTGGTGCCGGGCAGCGGGGCGCCCTGGGCGAAGTCCTCGCCGCCGTAGCCGAGCGCCACGGAGACGGCCCCGTCCGCGTGGCCCGGGAGCACGTAGGCGGGCAGGCGGGCCCGGGCGCCCGCGAGCTCGAGCAGCAGGACGTCGCCGCTCTGGATTCCGAGCGCGTCCGCCGTGGTCGGGCCGACGAGCGCGGCGTTTCCCCAGGTCTGCTTCGTGACGGGGTCCGGCAGCTCCTGGAGCCAGCCGTTGTGGGCCTCACGGCCGTCGAGGAGCCGCAGGTCGCGGTAGAAGGCGATCTCGAGGCGGCCGCTCTGCGCGGGCGGAGCGGCGGCGAGGGTCCGGGCGATCGAGGCCCAGTCCGGCGCCGCCGCCACCGCCGGCGCCGCCGTGCCAGGGACGACCCCGCGCTGCAGCCACTCCTTCCAGGCGAGCTCGAAGTCGGCCGAGGGGCTCGCCGTCCGCCAGAAGTCGTGGAGCAGCTCGTGGACCGGGCGCAGCTCGCCCGTGCACCGTGCGAGGAGCTGCTCGATGCTCCGTCCCCCGAAGAGCGGATCGAGCAGCGGCTGCGCAATCGACGCCGTGCCGTCGAAGGCGCGGGCGTCGCCCCAGCCCTCCATCGGGTGCGCGCGGGGGACGAACCAGGTCGTCCGCTGCGCGGTCTCGTCCTCGTAGGCGCCGAGGTAGGCCGAGAACGGCACCCGGCCGAGCGAGCCCACGACGTCGAGGTCGCCCGGCGCGAAGAGGGCGGGGTTGTCGCAGGCGGCGATCAGCGTGTCCACCTTGCCCGCGTCCGCCGCGCGGATCAGCTCGGCGAGCGCGCCCATGCCCGACGCCGGGTCGAGAAGCACGGGCTCGGCGAGCGTCACCGTCACTCCGAGGTTGCCGAGAAGCGCGTTGATGGCGTGGGCCGCCGCGTGGACCGCCGGCGGCTGGCCCCGCCCGGCCGCGACGAGCGAGGCGCCCCGGTGGAGGACCAGGTCCGCCGCCACCGCATCGACGAAGCCGGGCGCCACCGCCGCGCCGAGCTGGGCGTGGAGGGCGGACTGGAGCTCGGCTGGCGCCCCGCCGGCCCGCTTCGCCACCGCGGCGAGCAGCGCCAGCGCGAAGGGGCCGACCTCGGAGGGGCGGAGCCGCAGCCGGTGGTCGGCCATCGTCCCGGTGACGCTGAGGCGCGGCTCGACGGCGTAGAGCCGGTTCATCCGCCCCTGGGGGACGCGCCGGTCGGCGAAGGCCCGCGCCGCGGGGACGTCGTCCGCGAGGAGCTCCGCGTCCAGGGCCACGACGACGTCGGCCTTCGAGAGGTCGAGCCGCGCGGCGAGCGGGCGCCCGAACGCGAGCCGCGTTCCGTCGTGGCTCGCGGCGTCGGACGAAGGGCCCCAGCTCGCGAGGCGGGCCTCGGGCAGCGCCGCGAGGAGGCGGCGCCAGAGCTCCGCCTGGAGCGGCGAGCTCGACGGCTCGAGCAAGAACCAGAGCCCCGCGCCCTTCTTCGGGAGGAGTCTGCCGATCCGCTCGCGCAGCGCCCCCTCGAAGGACTCGGGCGCGCGCGGGACGCCCCGCTCCTTCACCTCGCGCGCCCGGAGCGGGTCGTAGAGCGTCCGCAGGAGTCCCTGCTCGTAGACCGAGGTGGCGCCGAGGCTCGCCGGGTGCTCGGGGTTGCCCTCGATCTTGGTGGGCCGCCCTTCGTAGGCGGTCACGAGCAGCCCCACCCCGAGCCCGTCGCGCAGCACGGTCGTCGCGTAGTGGGTGGGCTCGCCGGGCGTCACCCCCACGGGCCGGTCGTGGTAGGGCACGATCGTCCCCTGCGGCATCCGCCAGCAGCCCTCGAGCCCGGCCGCGGCGGTGGAGGCGCCGAGCAGCTGGAGGAAGCCGCGCCGCGTGACCTCGCGCGGCAGCTCGACGTCGGGGCGGGACGCGGGGAGCGCCGCGGGACTCTCTCTCCGCAGCTCCTCGACGCTCGTCCACTGCCGCCCGGGCCCGAGGGCGAGCGGCCGCCCCTGGAGCGTGAGCCCCCGAAGAGCCAGGGGACGCTCTGCTGGAGCCTCCGGCGCGTCGATTGGATTCAGCGGTGGCATGTCGTGCAGCTCGTGCGCGTGTGGAGCTGGTAGCGGATCGCGAGCTTGGCGGCGAGGAGCCCCGGATCCTCCGAAGGCGTCCAGCCCAGCTGGGTGATCGCCTCGCGCGGCCGGATCCGCGGCGTCGGGTCGCGGTGGCAGTCGAGGCACCACTTCATGCTGAGCGGCGCGGCCATCTCGACGGCGGGCATCTCGTCGACGCGGCCGTGGCAGCTCTCGCAGCCGACGCCCTTGGCCACGTGAATCGAGTGGTCGAAGTAGACGTAGTCCGGCAGCCGGTGGACCCGCCTCCAGCGGATCGGCTCGCCCGTGAAGTAGGCGGCGCGCAGGGGATCGAGCAGGGGGCTCTTGTTCCAGATCTGCGAGTGGCAGTTGAGGCAGAGCGACGTCGAGGGGATGCCGGCGCTCGGCGAGCTCCAGGCCGTCTGGTGGCAGTAGCGGCAGTCGATGCCGTCGTCCGCGACGTGGTGCCGGTGGTCGAACTGGATCGGCTGGATCACCGGCCGGTGCTCGTTCGTGTGGTAAGGCGAGCGGGCGTAGATCATGAGGTAGGCGAGGGCGGCGATGGCTCCGACGACTCCGAGGAAGAGCGCGACGCGGAAGGCGGTGTTCGTCCAGGGAGGGAAGAGCGCTCGCATCGTTCGCTGGTCGTGGCCGTCGGCGCTCCGCTGGCTCGCCGAGCGGGCTCTCTCCCCGCCGGGGTCCAAGGCTTCGTCAAGGCGCTGCCCCGCCGATCGGCCGCCGTACGGGCACCCTGGGCCAATCGCCCGCCAGAGGTAGGCATCGGCGGCTGGGAAGACAACCCCGCGGCGCGGGACGGCGGCCGAGGACGCGGCCGCCGCACGACCGTCAGGCGGCGCCGAGCGTGAGCGGGCCGTCCAGCGCCTCGCCCCCGATGTCGACGTAGAAGTGGTCGCCGACGAGCGTCAGCGTCAGACGGACGCGCCGCTCGTCGTGGGCCCCGAGGCCCGCGAGGAGCGCCGGATCGACCGCGGCGAGCGCGACCCCGGCGAGCCGGTCCACCCCTTCGGCGACCGCGGCGGCGCAAAACGCCTCGAGCCGCGCGGGCGAATCGAAGAGGACCGCGACGCGGGCCCCTTGCCCTCGGTCGAGCGCGCGCTGGATCTTCGCGGGCTCGGCCCTCCCCACCCGCAGCCAGAGCGTGGGGCGGCCGGTGAGATCCCTCGCCTCGAGGTCGGGCGCCTCGGGATCGGAGAGCCCCGGGCCGAACGCGATGCCCTCCTCCCACTGCCACGCGTAGGCGAGCAGCCGCAGCCAGAGCCGCTCCACGGTCTCGGAGGGGTGGCGGGCCGTGCGCAGCCGGAGCTCGCGCTCGATCCCGCGGTCGACCTGGTGGAGCGTGAGCTCGAGCTCGTGGAGGGTCGGGGCGTTCGCCATGCCGGGGGTCGGGTTCGCCGTCGAACCCGGGCTGAAGAGTCAAATGGGGCTGCCGGTGTCCAGGCAGCCCCATCGAAGTTCGGAGCGGGAAACCGGGTTCGAACCGGCGACCCTCAGCTTGGGAAGCTGATGCTCTACCAACTGAGCTATTCCCGCGTGATTCGCCGCGTAAGCTAGAAGCGGCGCGGGGGCGAGTCAAGCGAAGGCCGGCGGAAAATCCGCGGGCCGGAGTCCGGCTCGCTCGGGCGCAGGATGGGCCGACCGTTCGCGCTTGCGCGCGGCCGAGGCTCGCCCTAGCCTCGGCCGCTCACCGCACGGAGAGTCACCATGCGTCGTTCAGCTTTTCTGCTCGCGCTCCTCGCCGCCGGCTGCGCCCATCGGCCGCCGGCTCCCCCCGTCGCCTCCGCGCCCGCGGCGCCCGTCGCGCCCCCGATCCCCGTCGCGCCCGGCCACTCGATCGACCTCGCGGCGATGGACCGCTCGGTGAGCCCCGGAACGGACTTCTTTCTGTACGCGAACGGCGGCTGGTACGCGAAGGCGGAGATCCCACCGGACCGCGCGTTCGCGGGGGTCTGGCAGCGGACCATCGATCAGGTCGAGCAGTGGAACCGGGAGCTCTTGACCGAGGCGGCCAAGGGCGCCGACCCGTCGCTCGAGAAGATCGGCGACTACTACGCCGCCTATCTCGACACCCAGACCATCGAGAAGCGAGGGCTCGATCCGCTTCGGCCCACGCTCGCCGCGATCGCCAAGGTCGCGGGCAAGAAGGCGCTGGCGGCGCTGCTCGGCTCGCAGCTTCGCGCCGACGTCGACGCCCTGAACAACACGAACTTCCACACCGACCACGTCCTCGGCCTCTGGGTGGAGCAGGATCTGAACGATCCCTCCCGCGCGACCGGCTACCTCCTCCAGGGCGGCCTCGGCATGCCCGACCGCAGCTACTACCTGGACCCGTCCGCGCCGATGGAGGCCCACCGCAAGGCTTACGAGAAGCACCTCACGGCGCTCTTCCGGCTCGCGGGCCTCTCGAAGCCCGAGGCCCGCGCGGCCCACGCCTACGATCTCGAGCTGCAGCTCGCCCGGACGCACTCGACGCGGGCCGACTCCGAGGACGTCTCGAAGGGCAACAACCCCTGGCCGCGCCGGGAGTTCGGCGCGCGGGCGCCCGGCATGGACTGGGGCGCGTTCTTCGGGGCGGCGTCGCTCGCGGGTCAGGACTCGTTCATCGTCTGGCACCCCGGCGCGGTGGCCGGCCTCGCCAAGCTGGTCCGGAGCGTTCCCCTCTCGACCTGGAAGGACTACCTGACCGCGCGCGCCATCGATCACTTCTCGAAGGAGCTGCCGAAGGCGTTCGTGGACGAGCACTTCGCCTTCTACGGCACGGATCTCCAGGGGACCCCGGCGCTGCCCGCCCGCTGGAAGCTGGCGCTGCGCGCGACGAACGACGCCCTGGGCGAGGCCGTGGGGAAGGCGTACGTGGCGCGCCACTTCCCGCCCGAGACCAAGAAGGCGGTCGAGAAGATGGTGGCGGACCTGGTGACGGCCTTCGGCCGGCGCATCGACGCCCTCGGCTGGATGACGCCCGCGACCAAGGCCAAGGCCAAGGAGAAGCTCGCGACCCTGAAGGTCTGCGTCGGCTACCCCGACCACTGGATCGACTACGGCGGGCTCTCGGTCGCGCGCGACGACGCCTTCGGGAACTTCGAGCGCGCCGAGCTCTTCGAGTACCGGCGCAACCTCGCGAAGCTCGGCAAGCCGGTCGACCACGGCGAGTGGGCGATGCTGCCCCAGGAGGTCGACGCGGTGAACCTCCCGATCCGCAACGCGCTCGACTTCCCGGCGGCGATCCTCATCCCCCCGTTCTTCGACCCGAGCTGGACCGCCGCCGCCAACTACGGCAACACCGGCGCGACCATCGGCCACGAGATCAGCCACAGCTTCGACGACCAGGGGTCGAAGTTCGACGCCCAGGGGCGCTACCGGTCGTGGTGGACACCCGAGGATCTCTCGCACTTCGAAGCCGCCGGCGCGGCGCTGGCGGCGCAGTTCTCGGCCTACCGGCCCTTCCCGGACGTGGCCATCGACGGCCGGCAGACCCTGAGCGAGAACATCGCCGACCTCGCCGGACTCGACGTGGCCTACGACGCCTGGCTGGCCTCGCTGGGCGGCGCGCCGGCGCCGACGCAGGACGGCTTCAGCGGCCCGCAGCAGCTCTTCCTCTCCTACGCCCAGGGCTGGCAGGAGAAGCGCCGCGACGCGGACCTGCGCCGGGCGCTCGCGAGCGACGGCCACGCGCCGGCCCACTGGCGGGCCCTGACGGTCCGCAACATGGACCCCTGGTACCCCGCCTTCGACGTGAAGCCCGGCGAGCCGCTCTACCTCGCGCCGGCGAAGCGCGTCGCGGTCTGGTAGCGCCCCGCGCGTGCTACACTTTGCCCGTCGCCCGTCGCCTGGGGGGCTGGGAGCCAACGGATGCGCGTATCGGAGATCATGATCGGGTCGGTGGCTGCGGGTCGCCCCGACGAGTCGCTCGAGAGCGCCCGAGATCGGATGGAGGCCGGCGACATCCGCCACCTCCCGATCGTCGACGAGGGTGGCCGGTTGATCGGGATGGTCTCGGACCGAGATCTCCTGCGAGCCCGTGCCTTCCGGCCTCCCCCGACCCTTGTGTCGGAGATCATGGCGAAGCACGTTCAGGCGATCGGCCCCGGCGCGCCGGCGGCCGAGGCCGCTCAGCTCATGCTCGACTTCAAGATCGACGCGGTGCCCGTGATCGACGAGGACAAGCTCGTCGGGATCGTGACCGCCACGGACTTCCTGTCGCTGGCATGCCGATTCCTGAGGCTTCAGGGGCAGTAGCCGGTGAGCTCCACGTAGGCGCGCCCCGTGGCGTCGCCGCTCACCGTCGAGTCGCCCTCCCAGTACGTCGCCTCCGGGGTCTTCAGCTCCTGGTCGAGGACGGCGGGGGTGATGGTGAGCGTCATGCCGGCCACCTTCACCGTCCAGCCCGAGGGGTAGACGCAGCCGTCGTGGGGGCTCGTCCAGCTCCCGAGCTGGCTGATCTGGAAGTCGTTCTCTCCGAGCTGCGTCACCGCGCACTGCGCGTTGGCGTAGGAGCCGCTCGCGAGCGCGGTGCCGCCGTTCGCCCGGATTCTGAACAGCATGAGCTCGCGGTCGTCGTCGAGCTGGATGGCGAACCAGTCCCAGCCGGTCGCGATCGCGTTGTCGAGCGCGCCCCACTGGTGGTCGAACCAGGCCGTACCGGAGACCGGGACGACCTCGCTGCCCCCGTCGCCGCCCAGCGCGATGGTCCCCGTCGCGGCCATCCGTTCGCGCGAGTAGTAGTAGGTGTCGCCGCCGAACGAGTAGCTCGTGTAGCCGCCGTCGTACTGGAGCACCGGCGGCTTCTCGGCGGCGAGCGTGAGATCCAGCGCGTAGGAGTCGGCGCCGCCGTGCAGCGTGTCGTGGCCGCCGCCCCCCTTCGCCGTCATCCCGCCGAGCGAGAGGTCGTAGCCATCGGGGACGGCCACCGGCGCGCCGAGCTGATCCGAGGAGCCGTAGTGGAAGGTGCCGTTCCCGACGTCGGTGATCGCATGGTGGACCGCCTGTCCCGGGACTCCCCCCTCGTTCATGCTGAAGAAGACCTCCTCGAAGCCGAACCGGCCCCCATCCGGCGTCTCGAGGTGGCCGGTCCAGTACCACCACTCGACCGGGACCGAGTGGGCGCCGTCGTCGGCGGGGAGGCTCACGAAGCCCACGGGGGACTTGTCGCAGAGCCCCGCGTCGCCACCTCCGGCGTCGCTCCCGCCGCCCGCGTCGGCCGCGCCGGTGGGCGCTCTGGCGCTGCCGCAGCCGAGGAGGGAGCCGAGCGAGGCGGAGAGGAGCAGCGGTCGAATCGCGCGCGTCATCTGGTCTCCCGATCGGGCGCCGGCCTTTCGCCAGACGAGCGCCCCTTCGCGCTTCAGTAGCAGAGAAGGTTCCCGACCTCCACCGGGCATGGGTTTCAGCTCCTCGGCGGCATCGTTCTTGCCTAGTCACCCCGACGTGCCGACCTCCCTGCACGATCTGCTGGTCCAGATCTTCGTCGAGACGCCGGAGCTCGCGATCGATCTCGCGGGGGCTCGCCTCGGAATCGGCGAGGCGACCGCCTACGAGGTGCGCCCGCTCTCGGGCGAGCTCGGCCAGCTCCTCGCGCCGCAACATCGCGCGGATGCGGTGCTTTTGCTCCAGCGCGACGGGTCGCCGGCGCTGGCGGTGGTCCTCGAGGTGCAGCTCTCGCGCGACGACGAGAAGCGCTACAGCTGGCCCGTCTACCTGACGGGCGTCCGGGCGCGGCTGCGCTGCCCGACGCTGCTGGCGGTCGTGAGTCCGTACCCCGAGGTCGCGAAATGGGCCGCGGGCCCCATCGCGCTCGGCCCGGGAGTCGGACGGATCCAGCCGCTCGTGATCGGGCCGGAGCGGATTCCGCCGGTGACGGACCTCGAGCAGGCGAAGGCGAACGTCCGGCTGGCGTTCCTGTCGGCGGTGGCCCGGCCGGTGGGCGACGAGGCCGTGGAGGTGGCCTGGGCGGCGATCCGTGCGGCGCAGGGGCTCGGCGAGGATCTCGGCTGGCATATACTCACCTCATCCTCGAGAACCTCGGGGAGCGGGAGCGCGAGACGATGGAGGCGAAGATGGAGCCGATTCCCGAGTACAAGAACGCGTTCGCCCGCAAGTACGTGGCGCAAGGCCGAGCCGAGGGCAGGGCCGAGGGTAAGGCTGAAGGCGAGGCCGAGGGCAAGGCCGAGGGCGAAGCGAAGGCGCTCTTGGCTTTCCTGGCGGCCCGCCAGCTCAGCCTGTCGGGCGAGGCCCGGGAGCGCATCCTCGCCTGTCGGGACCTCGCGACGCTCGATCGCTGGATCGCCCGCGCGGCGGCGGTGAGAACGCTCGCCGAACTCTTCGAAGAGCAAGGCTGAGCGTTCGTGAGCGGGGGCGGCGCCGGGCCCTGGGTGAATTCGACTCGCGTCGTGGCCACGGCCCGCGACCTCGCGCTGCTCTTCCTCGTCGGCTGCGGGGTTCCGAAGGTCCCGCCGCCGCCTCCGGCGCTCTGCGCGCGCGACGGCGGGGTGAGCTGCGTCGTCGACGCCGACTGCGTCCAACCGAGTGTGGGCAAGGCGGTCTGCGGGAAGGAATCCTGCTGCGATTGGGCGTGCGCCTCTCCCGACGACTGCGTCCGCACGGAGGCCGCCTGCGCCTCGTCGCCGGTCGGCTGCGACTGCGTGGGCGGCAGCTGCCAGCTGAGGGCCTGCGCGAGCGATCACGACTGCGTGCTCCTTCGCCAGTCGTGCGCGGGAGAGCCTCTCGGCTGCTCGTGTCGGGCTGGGCAGTGCATCGATCGCCCCTGCTCGGCGGCTTCCGACTGCCCCGCCGGCGGCGGCCTCGTCTGCAAGGCGGGCCGCTGCCTCGCACCGGACTTCCTCCTGTCGTCCGCGAGCTGCGAGATCGAGCCGTCGCTCCTCTTTCTCCCGGCCGGCGGACGGCGGCGGCTGCGGCTCGCGCTCTTCGATCCGACGGGCGAGACGGTCCTTCCTCCCGCGGGAGACGTCCTCTGGTGGCCCTCCGATCGCGCCGGCACGGTCGATTCCGGCTGGTTCACCGACCCGCGCGCCTCGTCCACCTTCGGGGACGTGGCCGTGACCGCCGTCGCCGGGCAGGCGAGCTGCGCCGTCCGGGCGACGGTCTACCCCTCGCTGCCGGAGGGGGGGGCGCGGATCGTGCTGATCGACGAGGGGTCGCGCCTGCCGGTGACGGACGCGACGATCGTCGTCTCCGATCCCGCGACGGGCGCGCTGCTCCCGGGGGGCCTCGAGGGCGGGGACGCGCTCGGGCAGTACGCGCAGCCGACCGCACCGCCGGGGTCGCTCCTGAACGTCTTCGACGTGGACTACGGCTACCTCTCCATCGTCGTCCCGCCCGGCGGGCTCCCAAGGGATCTGATCGCGCTCTTGCCGCAGCGGCCGCCGATCACGCCCGGGACCGACCTGCCCGTCGAAGGCGGAATCACGGTCGCGGGGCCACGGGCGTTGGAGTCTTCGGGCATGAGCGCCGCCGTCGTCGGGCTCGCGCTCGACCCCGATCCGGCGCAGCTCTCGATCCACGAGCTGCTGCCGCTGTCGGCGCTCGACGCCTTCTCCGGCTGTCCGCTGCTCGCGACCGCGCCGGCGGGCGGCTGCGGCCGGCTCGACCTGATCTCGGCTCGCGACCCGCTGGTTCCGATCTGGGACCGGAGCCGCTTCGCCTGCGGCCGGCGGGCCGCCTGGGCCCTCGGCGGCTCCGTGGACCAAGGCTACTTCTGGGCCGTGCCGGGGTCGGCCTACTCGGGCAGCGGCGACCTGCGCACCGACATCATCGAGGCTCTCCCCGCGGCGAGCGAGCGGTCCGGGGTCTCGCTCGAGACCGACTACGAGCTCGAGCGCCAGCAGCCGGCGGGGGGCTGCTACGGCTTGCCCGAGAAGGGGATGGGGCCTGGCGTCGTACCGTTCGCCCCCGCCTCCACCTCGGACGCCGGCTTCGCGCCGCTCGTCGCCGCGACCCTGAGGCTGCACCTCGTCCTGCCCCCCTTGCCGAAGGTCGGCGCCGCGTACCAGGAGAGCGCCGTCGCGGTCGTGTCATCGATCCAGCCGGGCCAGGGCAGGGTGCCGTTGGGGCTCTCCTCGGCGATCGACGTCGTGACCGATGGGAACGGCAACCCCCTGGGGACCACCGACGGCGGCGTCACCTGGGATCAGGATCCGCCGTCGCCCTACGGCGGCGGCCAGCCGGCCGACGGTCGGACGCTCCTCCAGTTCGCCCCGGCCCACGGAGGGCTCGAGGGGGCGCGCTACGCGGTCGAGCTGTTCTCGGAGGACATCGAGCCGCCGAACCCATCCCCCGGCGCGCGGCGGATGGCGCGGGCGGGGCTCGTCCGGCTCTTCTCGGCTCTGCCCGACGGCACGCCGCTCGACCTCTCCGATGCGGGCTTCCTTCCGTACGCGGAGGAGGCGGGCTACGGCTGGTCGGCGCGCGCCTTCACGAACGCGCCCACCGCGGGCGTGACGTCCGTCCGCCTTCGCTTCGACGACGCCTCGGGGCGCGCGTGGATCGTCTACCTGCCGCCCGAGGTCGGCTCGCTGGTCTTGCCGTTGCCGCCCGCGCCCTTCGACGACCGGACCTTCAGCGACGGCGGTCCGGCGGATCTCGAGGTCCAGGAGGCGCTGCTCGCCGACGCCGGCTACGCGAGCCAGTTCGACTTCGAGACCCCCGGCGGGGCCCCGCTGGAGGAGCCGATCGAGACGACGCGCGCTTGGAGCGCGATCCAGCTCCCGCCGTTGCCGTGAGCGGGGCGCACGAGAAGAGCGGAGCTCGGGTGGCCGGGAGGCGAGCCGGCCGCACGAGGCCGCTCGCGATCGCGCCCCTGGTCTGCTGCCCTCCGGACGCTTTCCGGGGCGATGCAGAGCCGGCCGCGCCTGCGGGTGCGGCGACCCCCGTGCTTCGCGCACCCAGGGTCCCGCACGTCGGCGGCGAGGAGATGCTATGATGCAGGAGGACAACTCGCCGTGGACCTGCTGGCGGACATCACGCGCACGATCGTCGACCGGTTCCGGCCGCGGCGGATCGTCCTCTTCGGGAGTCGGGCGACCGGGCGGGCGGACGAGGAGAGCGACGTCGATCTGCTCGTCGAGATGGAGACCGGGCTGCGGCCGGCCGAGCGGACGGTGCAGGTGAGCTCGGTCTTCGGGCTGCGCCGATGGCCGCTCGACGTGGTCGTGGTCACGCCGGAGGAGGCCGCGCGGCTGCGCCGCGTCCCGACGAGCTTCCTCGCGCAGATCGAGGCGGAGGGCCGGGTGCTCTATGAGCGCCCTTGACCAGCCCCACGCGGCGTGGGTCGCGAAGGCTGAAGCGGACCTGCTGAACATCGACAACAACCTGGCCGCGCAAGACGTTCCGTGGGACACGGTCTGCTTCCATGCGCAGCAGGCCGCCGAGAAGTTCTTGAAGGCATTCCTCGTGGCTCGAGGTGAGAAGCCGCCGAGGACGCACGATCTCGTGGCGCTTCTGGGACGCTGCGCCGATCACGACGGCGAACTCCAGGCTCTCGCGGACGACTGCCAGCGCCCGACGGCGTACGCGGTGGGCGCGAGGTGCCCGCTGGATCTGTCGGGGTCGCTCGACGAGGATGACGGCCGCGCGATGAACGCCGCCGCGCGGAAGGTCCGGAAGGCCATCCTGGCCCGGCTGCCCTAGACTTGCTGCAGCCTGGCCTCCATCGATCAGTCGCACCGCTGCGCCCAGGACCAGCGGCCGGATCGAGTTCGAGAGCCAGCCGGCCGAGGGCACGATCTTCCGGGTCCTCTTGCCCGTTCCGTTCGGTGGCGGCAAAGCGAGCCGAAGGCTGAGCGGGGCGCGAAAGAAAAGAGCCCCCGACGGGCGAGCCCTTGCCCCACTCGTTCTCCGCCCACTGGCGGAGCCGCGTGGAGGGCCCGGGCCCGACCGCGCTGGCTGTCACGAGCGTGCCGCTGGCAAGGGAGCGGCTTGGAGATATCTCGCGCGCCCCCGCGGCGGCTTGACAGCCTCCCCCACGGAACTCGAATGTATTCCGTGAATGGCTGAGCGAGGCTTGAAGGAGTTGGGTCGCCGGCTGACGATCTGCCGCGAACAGGCTCGGCTGGAGGTGGGGCAGCTCGCCCTGCGGTCGGGCGTGGCCGTCGATCGGGTCGTAGCGTTCGAGCGAGGCGAGGGTGGCCTTCGCATGTCCGATGTCGTCAGCGTGGCTCGGGCGCTGGGTGTACCCCGCGGCTCCTTCTTGCACTCCTCGGCCCCCGTTCCGCGGGCATACCAGGCGCCGGACGTGATGCTCCTCGGTCGCGGCACCGTATCGTTGCGGGACGAAGATCGCGAGGCGCTCGCTGCCGGATTGGTTCGAGCCCGTTCGTTCCTGGAAGCGCTCGACCTGACCGAGAGTCCGGCCTTGCGCGGGGAAGAGCGGCTGTTCCAGACGGCCGAACTCACGAGCGAGGAGCCTCACGTCCTCGGGTATGCGCGGGCCCGGGAGGTACGAACTCGACTCTCCGAGTTCCTGCCGGCCCGCGCGCCGCTGGCTGGGCCACTGCGCGATCTGGCTCGCCTCATCGAGGACCATTTCGGAATCTTGGTCGCGCTCTTGACCTTCGCCTCGCAGGACGTGGCCGAGGCGAGCTGCCGGCTGGGGCCGGCGCGGCTCATCGCCGTCGATGCGCGCCAGCCGGAGACGACCTGCCGCTGGGCCCTCGCCCACGGTCTCGCGCACCAGCTCCTCGATCTCGAGGAGGAGGATGCGGTCCACGAAGAGATCGACGAGAGATTCAGCCTGGACAAGCCTCAGCGGGAGAAGCGGGCGGACGCCTTCGCCGCGATGCTCCTCGCGCCCCAGGAGGCCGTCGAGGCAGTCCTCGGCGGGCGCCCGCTTCGGGAGCTGGCTGAGGCCCGAGGGGCTGTCGAAGACTGTCGGCGCGCGCTGGGCCTCGGCTTCATTCCCATGACTCGGCAACTTCAGAATCTGCGAAGGCTCTCGAGAGAGACGGCGGACGCGCTGGTCGCGACCGCGCAGACGGCGGGGGTGGACGGCTTCGAGGCGCCTCGCCGGTATGATGGTCTCGAACGGCGCGTCCTGGAGGCGCTGACCGGCGGTTGGATCAGCAGGGGCCGCGCCCGCGAGCTGCTCGGCCTCTCGGCCGGCGAGGACGCGTGGCTCGATGATGCGCTTCGCAGTTGATACCGACATCTTTGTCTGGCTCGTGAGGCCCCGTTCAACGGGGGCGCTGAAGGGGGTGCAGCCGCCGGTCCTCGTGACGGATGTCGTCTGGAAAGAGGGCGGGGCCCGCAAGCAAGGGGATGCGAACGGAGAGGCGGCGGAGCGGACGAGCCTGATGACTGCCTGGGCGGGAGCTGCAACCGACGCGGCCCCACCCGAGAGCAAGGAAGCCGAGACGGCCGAGGCGCTGCTGCTCCAAGGCGATCTCGATGACGGGGAGATCTCGATCCTGGCCTGGGCCGTTCACCATCCGGAGGTCGTCCCCGTGTTCCACGACCACCAGGCGCTGTTCCGCGCGGTCGAGGAGCTGCCGCTCCGGCCCGTCCTGTCGTTCCATGGCTTCCTGGGTCAGCTTCGCAATCAGTTCGGACTCGACCGCGCGGTTGCGGAGAGGATCTCGCAGCGATACTGCAAGAACCTCACCTGGAAGCATCAGAGAAGGCCGGTCGCCCCCGAGTGGTGGGCGCGCTGACGCGCGACCCCGACCGGGCCTACCCATTTGCCCGTCCGTCCGGTGGCGGCGGAGCGGGCCGAAGGCTGAGCGGGGGCGCGAAAGAAAACAACGCTGTTCGAGGTCGCCGCTCGGCTCCAGGTCCTCGAGGGCCGTCTGGGTCCAGACAAGGCGAGACAGCCAGCGCCCTCGATGGATCCCATTGCGAGTGGGCGCCCATGGAACGAACGAACGTCGCGGACGTTTCCATCGCTCCATTCTTGCAAGCCGAGTTCCAGGGGACGTTCACGGATCGCCCGGCGGGCGCCCGGCACAGGTTCGCGGCTCCGCGTTCCTCGAGCGCGCTTCGCGATGCCCTGACGGCGATCAAGCTCACGCCCTGGTACGACGAGTTCGTCCGCTATCTCAGGGAGCTTCGCCCGAGGCTCGACTCGATCGAGAGCATCGCCGTCGGAGATCGCGACGAGCCGTTCATGTTCGATCGCGAGCCTCGCGTGGCCTACCCCGTCGCGTACGCCGGCGACGGCTTCCGGCGCGCCTTGCTGTTGGCGGCGGCCCTGGCGCAGGCCAAGGGCGGGGTCGCGGCGCTCGACGAGCCCGAGGCGTTCGCGCATCCGAAGATGCTTCCGGCGCTCACGCGGCTCTTTCAGCGTGCGCTGGGCGACGGGACCCAGATCCTCGTCGCGACTTACAACCTCGAGTTCGTCGCCGCGGTCCTCGGGGGGCTCGATGGCCAGAGCGAGAGCGCCGCGGTCGTCGGGTTGTCGTTCCGCGACGGCGCGCCCAGCCCGGTGGTCATCGCCGGCCCCGAGGCGCAGCGGCGCGTGGTCGAACTGGGCGACGACCTCCGCCTTTGACGACGGAGCTGAAAAAGCTGGCGCCCAGCCACGGTTGGAAGCGGGCGTTCCGCATCTGGAACGCCGCGCTGGCACCGAAGTCCGAGGGGTTCGTCGACGCTCTGTTGCAGCAGCCCGAAACCAAGGACCACTGCCTGAAGGCGCTCCGTGGTTCCGCCGCGTGGCAGTGCTTCGACCATACGAGGCGCCCCAGCTAGGATCGCAGCGCCTGGTCTGAGGTGGCCATCCTCGACGGCGATCGGCCTGGTTCGCCGCTTTCGCGAACACGCTTCCTCCCCGTCCTTCCTGTTCGGGTATAGGGTCCTGACCGGCTCCAAAGGGGGGCCATCCATAGGCCCGGGTGGGTCGGAGAGGCGGAACTTCCGATGTCGAAGACGCTGCGGTTGGTCGCGATCCTGCTTGGGGTGCCGTTGGGAATGGGGCTCGGCTGCGCGTCGCCGGCTCACACGGGCGGCGACGGAGGCGGCGGTCCGGCCAGTTGCACCCCGGGTCAGAGCGCCGCCTGCGCCTGCACGGACGGCCAGGCCGGGGCGCAGCTCTGCCAACTGGACGGGACCTTCGCGCCGTGCGTCTGCGAGGCGACGGGCGCGCCGGACGCTGGCGCGGACGGCGGGAACGGCGCCGATGGCGGCGGTCTCGACGGCGGCTCGGTCGGCGGGGCCGTGGGCGCGCCGTGCAGCCGCAACGCCGATTGCGCGAGCGGCGCCTGCATCTTCGGCGGCTCCGCCGCGGACGGCGGCCTCGACTACCTCTGCAGCGAGCCCTGCGCGGGCGCCAGCGACTGCCCGGCGGGCTGGGCCTGCCTGCCCATCCAGGGCGCGCCGACGAACCTCTGCTCCCCCCTCGCCGGTGGCAGCTCCTCGGGCGGTCAGACCGGCGACCTCACTGGCCAGCTCGTCATCCTCGGCGGCCAGGACCCGACCGGGACCCGCGTCCAGATCCAGAACGCCAACCTCACCCTCGGTGCCAGCGCCGATTCCCAGGGCGGCTACCTGTTCTCGGGCGTCCCCTCCGGCGCCTTCAGCCTCGGCTTCCAAGAGTCCGTGATCCTGCCGCCCGATTCCGGCTTCCCCGAAGGCCCCGACGGCGGCCCGCCCTCGATCGACTACGCCGCCACCCTGCCCGAGCTGCTCTTCCTGCCAGGCAGCGACGGCTTCGTCGTGGACAACGGCCTCTATCCCCTGGGCCCGATCGAGCTGCCCGCCGGAAAGCAGCTCGCGTCCGGGGAGGGCGGCGGCTCGCTCCTCTCGCCGGACGGCAGCGCGCTGGCCTACCTCGCGGACTACAGCAACAATGGAGGGAGAATAACCGGGACCCTCTACCTGCTCGCGGTCCCCGGCGGGACGCCCGTCAAGCTCGGGACCGGCGTGCCGCAAAATCCATATGGCTACCAGTTCTCGAAGGATGGACTCTCGCTCTTCTACCTCGCGAGCTTCAACGGCAGCAGCGGCACGCTGTACGCGGTCGCGGCGGCGGGCGGGACGCCGGTCCAGCTCGGAACGGGGGTGCCGGGCTTCCTCGACCCGAACGGCTACAGCTACTTCCAGCTCACCCCGGACGGCAGCCACGCCTTCTATGTGACGAGCGGGGGCACGCTGTACGAGGTCGCGGTGGCGGGCGGGACACAGGTCCAGCTCGGAAATGGGGTGCAGTACCTCAACAGCAGCTACTTCCAGCTCACCCCGGACGGCAACCACGCCTTCTACGTGACGAGCGGTGGCACGCTGTATGAGGTCGCGGTGGTGGGCGGGACGCCGGTTCAGCTCGGAACGGGGGTGCCGTACCTCAACTCCAACACCTTCCAGCTCACCCCGGACGGCAGCCACGCCTTCTTCCTAACGGGCAATACGCTGTACGAGGTCGCGGTGGCGGGCGGGACGCCGGTCCAGCTCGCGCTCCAAGTGTCTCAGTTCCAGCCGACCCCGGACGGCAGCCACGCCTTCTACCTAACGGGCGATACGCTGTACGAGGTCGCGGTGGCGGGCGGGACGCCGGTCCAGCTCGGAACGGGGGTGCCGTACCTCTACAATGGCAACTTCCAGCTCACCCCGGACGGCAGCCACGCCTTCTACGGGACGAGCAGCGGCACGCTGTACGAGGTCGCGGTGGCGGGCGGGACGCCGGTCCAATTCGCGACCCACGTTGATTCGTTCCAGCCGACTCCGGACGGCAGCCACGCCTTCTACCTCGCGAGCTGGACCGGCAGCACGGGCACGCTGTACGAGGTCGCGGTGGCGGGCGGGACGCCCGTCCAGCTCGGAACAGGCGTGCAGAACCTCGGCCAGCTCACCCCGGACGGCAGCCACGCCTTCTACCTCGCGAGCGGGGGCACGCTGTACGAGGTCGCGGTGGCGGGCGGGACTCCGATCCAGCTCGGAACGGGGGTGCCGTACCTCAACTCCAACACCTTCCAGCTCACCCCGGACGGCAGCCACGCCTTCTACCTCGCGAGCTGGGCCGGCAACACCGGCACGCTGTACGAGGTCGCGGTCGCGGCTGGAACGCAGGCCCAGCTCGGAGCCGCCGTACCCAGCTTCGCGCTCTCGCCGGATGCCAGCCAGGTCGCGTTCATCGCCTCCTCGGCCGGCAACGCCGGCGGCGCCCTCGAGATCGCCCCCGTCGCGGGCGGCACCCCGCTCCAACTCGCGACCGCTGCGCTCGGCTTCTCGTTCTCCCCGGACGGCCGCTACCTCGACTGCAACCTCGTCAACGCCTTCTGGAACGGCAAGACCTCGACCAGCGCACTCGTACCCACCGGCGGCGGCGCGATCGTCCCGATCAACGACTTCGGCTCCTTGACCTTCGCCAAGGGAGCCGTCGTCTTCACCCGCGCGGGCACCCCCGTCCCCTTCGACTTCGAGGACGGCCTCTACCTCACCCCGCTCCCGTAGCACCCAACCCCAACCCCCACAGGAGGTCACGGTGCTCGGGGTGCCCCATCCGTCGCATTGGCACCCGCATGTGCCTGCCTCGAAGGCGGCAATGGCCGCCGCGTGCAAGCTCTTGTGAAACCCCGTCCTCGCTCCGGCCCGGCCGTCCCCTTCCCAGGGTAGCCGGACCGGGACGGGCGCGCTGTTCGAGGTCGAGGTCGCGGGTGGAACGCCGGTCCAGCTCGGATGGGTGCACGTCACGATTGTGAGGTGAGCTCAGGCGGCGGCTTGGTGGGGGACTGACCGACGCTCCCAGAAGTCCTCAAAGCGACCGCTCAGCTTGCAGCAGCGGAGGGCGATGATCGCGTCGGCACC
>JAJXUD010000004.1:0-100000 GCA_021783235.1 Myxococcales bacterium
CCGGCGACAACATCGCGGTGGAGGTCGAGCTGATGACGCCGATCGCGATGGAGAAGGAGCTGCGCTTCGCGATTCGCGAGGGCGGCCGCACCGTCGGCGCCGGCGTCGTCGCCGAGATCGTGGCTTAAGGGAGAGATTCAATGGCGACCCAGAAGATCCGAATCCGGCTCAAGGCGTACGATTACAAGCTTCTCGACCAGTCGGCCGGGGAGATCGTGGAGACGGCGAAGCGCACGGGTGCCAAGGTGGCGGGCCCCATTCCGCTGCCGACGCGCATCAACAAGTTCACGGTCCTCCGCTCGCCCCACGGCGACAAGAAGAGCCGGGAGCAGTTCGAGATTCGAACCCACAAGCGCATGCTCGACATCCTCGAGCCGACGCAGCAGACGCTCGACGCGTTGATGAAGCTCGACCTGTCGGCGGGCGTCGACGTCGAGATCAAGTCGTAGGAGAGGGCCATGGCGACTTTCGACGTCATCAATCTCGAGAAGCAGAAGGTCGGCACGGTCGAGCTCTCGGACCGGGTGTTCGCGGCCGACGTGAACCAGCACCTCCTCTGGGAGGCCGTGAAGATGCAGCAGATCTCGCGGCGCGCCGGGACGGTGGCGGTGAAGAACCGCGGCCTCGTCTCGGGCGGCGGCAAGAAGCCCTGGAAGCAGAAGGGGACTGGCCGCGCCCGTCAGGGTTCGATCCGCGCCTCCCACTGGGTGGGCGGCGGAAAGGCGATGGGGCCGAAGCAGCGCGACTACGCCTACCGTCCGCCGCTCAAGGTTCGCAAGGGCGCGCTTCGGAGCGTCCTCTCGATGCGGGCCCAGGAGCAGCAGCTCTTCATCCTCGAGGGGTTCGAGGTGCCGGAGGCGAAGACGAAGCGGGCCGCCGCGGCGCTCGCGAAGCTCGGGATCGAGGCGGCGCTCGTCATCGATCTGAAGAAGAACACGGGGCTGCACCGCGCGGTGCGCAACCTGAGGATGTTCGACGTGCTGCCGCCCGAGGGGATCAACGTCGAGGACGTGCTCCGGCGGCCCGTGCTCGTGCTCACGAAGGAGGCCGCGCAGGCGGTCGATGCGCGGCTCGCCTGAGGGCCCTGGAACGGAACGGAGAGGACGATGAACCAGCTCGAAGTCATCAAGGCGCCGCTCATCACCGAGAAGCTCGACGGGCTTCGCGAGACGCAGCGGACCTACGCGTTCGAGGTCGCGGACAAGGCGAACAAGCACGAGGTGCGCGCCGCGGTCGAGAAGCTCTTTGGCGTGCACGTCGAGGACGTCCGGACGCTCGTGATGCGGGGTAAGAACAAGCGCGTCGGCCTGCGACAGGGCAAGCAGTCGAACTGGAAGAAGGCGCTCGTGCGGCTGCGCGAGGGCGACAAGATCGAGATCTTCGAAGGAGGGGCGTAGACCATGCCGCTCAAACACTACAAGCCTACCTCGGCGGCTCGCCGGCTGATGACGGTCTCGGATTTCGCCGAGATCACGAAGGCGAAGCCCGAGAAGAAGCTGACGGAGGCGTACCGACGGTCGGGTGGACGCAACGTTCACGGCCACATCACGACCCGGCACATGGGCGGCGGCCACAAGCGGCGCTACCGGGTGGTCGATTTCCGGCGCGAGAAGGACGGCGTGCCGGCGAGCGTGGCCGCCATCGAGTACGATCCGAACCGCTCGGCGCGCCTCGCGCTGCTCCACTACCGGGACGGTGAGAAGCGCTACATCCTGGCGCCCGTCGGTCTCGCGGTGGGCGACGTCCTCGCCTCTGGTGAGAACGTCGACATCCGGCCGGGAAACGCGCTGCCGCTCAAGGCGATTCCCGTCGGCACGGTGCTCCACAACGTGGAGATGAAGGTCGGGCGCGGGGCGCAGATGATCCGCACCGCCGGCTCGTGGGGCCAGCTCATGGCGAAGGAGGGGAAGTACGCGCAGATTCGCCTTCCCTCGGGCGAGGTCCGCATGGTTCTTCTCGAGTGCAAGGCCACCATTGGGCAGCTCGGCAACATCGACTCCGCGGCGGTGCGCGTCGGCAAGGCTGGCCGCTCGCGCTGGCTCGGCATCCGGCCGACGGTCCGCGGTCTGGCCATGAACCCGGTGGATCACCCGCACGGTGGTGGCGAAGGCAAGAGCGGTCAGGGGAACCCCCACCCCGTGTCGCCCTGGGGCCAGAAGGCCAAGGGGCTCAAGACGCGCACCAACAAGTCCACGAACAAGTTCATCGTCAAGCGCCGCAAGTAGGGAAAAGAGAGACCCATGTCCCGCTCGATCAAGAAGGGCCCGTTCGTCGATAAGTTTCTCGCCAAGAAGGTCGAGGCGATGAACACCCAGAACCAGAAGAAGGTCGTCAAGACCTGGTCGCGCCGTTCGACGGTGCTGCCGGAGTTCGTGGGCCACACCTTCGCGGTGCACAACGGCCGCAAGTTCGTCCCGGTCTTCGTCACGGAGAACATGGTCGGCCACAAGTTGGGCGAGTTCAGCCCGACCCGGACCTTCCACGGACACACCGCCGACAAGAAGGCCAAGGTCGGCGGCGCCCCCGCGTCGGCGGCCTCCGCGCCGGCCGGAAAGTAGGAGTCAGAGATGATCTCGACCGCCATGTTGCGTCACCTCCGGCTCGCGCCCCGGAAAGTCCGGGTCGTCGCCGACCTCGTCCGCGGCCAGCCGGTTGGGGAGGCGTTGAGCCTCCTCCGGTTCACGCCCAAGGCCGCGGCGCGACCGCTCGCGAAGCTCCTTCGCTCGGCGGTGGCGAACGCCGAGCAGGGGGGCAAGGACGTCGACGTCGACCGGCTCGTCGTGCAGACGATTACCGTCGACCAGGGGCCCACCCAGCGCCGCTTCATGCCGCGCGCCATGGGGCGGGCCACCCGAATCAACAAGAAGACGAGCCACGTGAAGGTCGTCCTCTCGAACCAGGCGCAGAGCCGCCGCTAGGAGACGAACTTGGGTCAGAAAGTCCATCCGGTCGGGCTGCGCCTCGGCATCATCAAGAGCTGGGACAGCAAGTGGTACGAGGAGAAGGCGTACGCGCGCTGGCTCCACGAGGACATCAAGCTCCGGGAGTACGTGAAGGAGAAGCTCGGGCACGCCGGGATCTCGAAGGTCGAGATCGAGCGGGCGGCGAACCGCGTGAAGGTGAACGTCCACACGGCCCGCCCAGGGATCGTGATCGGCAAGCGCGGCGCCGGCATCGAGACGGTGAAGAAGGACCTGCAGCGCTTCACGCAGAACGAGGTGTTCCTGAACATCGTCGAGGTCCGCAAGGCGGAGACCGACGCCCAGCTCGTCGCCGAGAACATCGCGACTCAGCTCGAGCGGAGAATCGCCTTCCGGCGCGCGATGAAGAAGGCGGTCTCGACGGCGCTCAAGTTCGGCGCCAAGGGCATCCGCGTCGCCTGCTCCGGCCGCCTCGGCGGGGCCGAGATGGCGCGCTACGAGTGGTATCGCGAAGGGCGCGTGCCGCTGCACACGCTTCGCGCGGACATTGACTACGGATTCGCAGAGGCAAAGACGACCTACGGCAAGATCGGCTGCAAGGTGTGGATCTTCCGGGGCGAGGTTTTGCCCCGCGCGGCCGTCCGCCGCTAGGAGAGGACGAAGATGCTTCAACCGACCCGAACGAAGTGGCGCAAGCAGCAGAAGGGACGCATGCGGGGCAAGGCCTACCGCGGCAGCGATCTCGCCTTTGGCGAGTACGGTCTGCGCGCGATGGAGTGCGGCCGGCTGACCTCACGGCAGATCGAGGCGGGCCGAATCGCGATGACCCGCTGCATCAAGCGCGGCGGCAAGGTCTGGATCCGGATCTTCCCGGACAAGCCCATCACGAAGAAGCCGGCCGAGACGCGAATGGGGCACGGCAAGGGCAACGTCGAGGAGTGGGTGGCCGTCGTCAAGCCCGGCCGGATCCTCTACGAGATGGAGGGCGTGACCGACGAGATCGCCCGCCAGGCGCTGCGGCTCGCGGCGTTCAAGATGCCGGTGGCGACCGAGGTCGTCCACCGCTCGCAGCAGGCGGTCTGAGGAGCGCACATGGCAACCGCGAATGAACTGCGACAGATGTCGGCCGAGGAGCTCGGGAGGATGGCGGGAGAGCTACGCCAGAACCTCTTCGACCTTGGGCTGAAGCACCGCACCGGGCACCTCGAGAACAGCGCGCAGCTCGGCCGCACGCGGCGCGAGCTCGCCCGCCTCTTGACCTTGGTTCGCGAGAGCGAGCTCGGGATCGGCCGCGCGGTCAAGGCGGAGGAGCCGAAGGGAGCGAAGAAGGCCGCCGCGGCGAAGAAGGGTGGCGAGTCCGAGGGCGAGGCGGAGAAGGCGGCAGGGAAGAAGCGGGGGGCGCCAAAGGCGAAGGCCGAGAAGGCGGCGGCGAAGGGCAAGGCCAAGAAGGCCAAGGAATAAGGAGCGAAGATGGCGACCGAAACCGAGCAGACGACGAGCGAGCGGGGTCGACCCAAGACCCGCGTCGGCGTCGTGACCAGCAACAAGATGCAGAAGACCGTGGTCGTGCGCGTCGAGCGGCGCGTCAAGCACGCCAAGTACGGCAAGTACCTGGTGCGCCACGTCAACTACAAGGCGCACGACGAGCAGAACGCTTGCGGAGTCGGGGACCGGGTCCGCATCGCGGAGACGCGGCCCATCTCGAAGGACAAGCGTTGGCGCGTGGTCGAGACGATCGAGAAGGCCCAGGCGGTCTGAGGCCGAGAGAGGAACGAGACTCCCATGATCCAGCAGCAGACCATCCTGGACGTCGCCGACAATTCTGGCGCGAAGAGCGTCATGTGCATCAAGGTGCTCGGCGGCACCCGCCGCAGGTACGCCTCCATCGGCGACGTCATCGTCGTGTCGGTCAAGGAGGCCATCGCCAACGCCAAGGTGAAGAAGGGCGAGGTCGCCAAGGCGGTCATCGTGCGGACGGCGCGCGAGATCAGCCGGCCGGACGGCAGCTACATCAAGTTCGACGGCAACTCCGCCGTGCTGATCAACAAGGATCTCGAGCCGATCGGCACGCGCATCTTCGGACCCGTCGCCCGCGAACTGCGCGCTCGCAAGTTCATGAAGATCATCTCGCTCGCTCCGGAGGTGCTGTGATGGCGGCGCACGTTCGCAAGAATGACACGGTCCAGGTGATCGCCGGCAAAGAGCGCGGCAAGACCGGTAAGATCCTCGAGGTCGTCACGAAGACCCAGCGGGCCCGGGTCGACAAGCTCAACATCGTGAAGAAGCACCTCAAGCGGGGGCGTAGCCCGAAGGCTCCTCAGGGCGGCATCATCGACGAGCTTGGGACGATCCCGCTTTCGAACCTGATGCTGGTCTGCCCGAAGTGCCAGAAGCCCTCTCGGACGGGGCGGCGGGATCTTCCCGACGGCCGGCGCGTCCGGTATTGCAAGCGCTGCGACCAGGCGATCGAGTAGGAGACGGACATGGCGAAGGAAGAGAAGAAGAAGCAGAAGGGCAAGGTCGAGGGCTTTGCCGTCGCCGAGGTCGCGAAGGCGCGCGGCGAGAAGTCGGCGCGCCTGCGCGAGCGGTACGCCAAGGAGATCGTCCCGGCGCTCATGAAGGAGCTCGGCTTCAAGAACGTCATGGAGGTGCCGAGGCTCCACAAGATCGTCGTGAACATGGGACTCGGCGAGGCGATCAACAACAACAAGATCATCGAGGGCGCCCAGAACCAGCTCGCGGCCATCACGGGCCAGCGGACGGTGGTGACGCGCGCTCGCAAGTCGATCGCCAACTTCAAGCTCCGCGAGGGCCAGGCGATCGGCTGCATGGCGACCTTGCGCCGCGACCGAATGTACGAGTTCTTCGACCGGCTCGTCTCGGTGGCGTTGCCGCGGGTTCGCGACTTCAAAGGCGTGAGCCAGAAGGCGTTCGACGGCCGGGGCAACTATACGCTCGGGCTCCGCGAGCAGATCATCTTTCCGGAGATCAACTACGACCAGGTCGAGAAGATCAAAGGATTGAACATCACCTTCGTGACCACCGCGAGGAGCGACGAGGAGGGGCGCGCCCTCCTTCGTCACCTCGGCATGCCCTTCAGGAGCTGATCCATGGCCAAGCTGTCGAAGATCGCGCAGGCGAAGCGGAAGCCGAAGTTCAGCGCCCGCCAGTACAACCGTTGCCCACTCTGCGGCCGGCCGCGGGCGTTCCTGCGCAAGTTCCAGATGTGCCGGATCTGCTTTCGCAGCCGGGCGCTGCGCGGCGAGATCACCGGCGTGATCAAGTCGAGCTGGTAAGGAGAGACGTCCATGAGCATGACCGACCCCGTCGCCGACATGTTGACCCGGATCCGGAACGCCTCCTCGGCAAAGCACGAGAAGGTGCTGATCCCGGGGAGCCGCATCAAGACCCGCATCGCCGAGGTCCTGAAGTCCGAGGGCTTCATCAAGGACTTCGTCCTGCACAAGGACGACAAGCAGGGCAGCATCACGGTGATTCTGCGCTACGGGGAGGGCCGCGAGCCGGCCATCACCGGGATCAAGCGCGAGAGCAAGCCGGGCTTGCGTCGGTACCGCCCGAACCGCGATATTCCCCAGGTTCTCGGCGGTCTCGGCATCTCCATCCTCTCCACCTCCCAGGGCGTGATGGTGGACCGCGAAGCGCGCGCCAAGGGCGTGGGCGGCGAGGTCCTCTGCACCGTCTGGTAAAGAACGAGGCGTCAATGTCCCGCATCGGCAAGCAGCCCCTCCAGATTCCCGACAAAGTGAAAGTCGCCGTCGAGGCCGGTCTCGTGCGCGTCGAAGGGCCCAAGGGGAAGTCGTCCATTCCGGTCCCTTCTCGGCTCGCGGTGGCCCTCGAGGGTAACCGCCTCGAGGTGACCCGCGGAGACGAATCGCGCGAGTCCCGGTCGCTCCACGGTCTCACCCGCTCGCTCATTCACAACATGATCGAGGGCGTCACCCGGGGATACGAGCGGGTGCTCGAGATCAGCGGCGTCGGCTTCAAGGCCGAGGTGCGGGGTAAGGAGATCCAGTTCTCGATCGGCTTCTCACACCCGGTCCGCTTCCCGCTCCCCGAGGGCGTCAGCGCCGAGTGGCGCGAGCTCAAGGCCGGCGACAAGCAGGGAGAGGTCGTGCTGAAGAGCCACGACAAGGATCTGCTCGGCCGCACCGCAGCGAAGGTCCGCGCGCTGCGCCCTCCAGAGCCTTACAAGGGCAAGGGCATCAAGTACGCGGAGGAGACGATCCGCCGCAAGGTCGGTAAGACCGGCGCGGCCTAGCCGTCAGGGAGAACGACGATGATCAATGACCTCAAGCAGTCGAAGCGGGAGCGCCGCCGGGCCCACATCCGGCTGCGCGTCGTGGGATCTCCCGAGCGGCCGCGGCTCTCGGTCTACCGCTCGCTGAACCACATTTACGCCCAGGTGGTCGACGAC
This sequence comes from Myxococcales bacterium, assembly GCA_021783235.1. Taxonomy (GTDB): domain Bacteria; phylum Myxococcota; class Myxococcia; order Myxococcales; family JAKAPL01; genus JAJXUD01. The sequence continues at coordinate 7,357 of JAJXUD010000004.1, forward strand.
ACGACGGGGACCACGCTGGCGGCCGCCTCGAGCCTCTCCAAGGAGATCAAGGGCGGCGCAAAGGACGGGGGCGGCAAGAAGGGGACGGCGGCGCGGGTCGGCGAGGCCGTCGCGAAGCGCTGCCTCGAGAGAAAGATCGACAAGGTGGTCTTCGATCGGAACGGCTTCGACTACCACGGCCGGGTGGCCGCGGTGGCCGAGGGCGCCCGGAAGGCCGGACTGCAGTTCTAGCGACGGGGCTCAAAGGGCCCACGACGGAGCGTTCATGGCAAGGGATTTCAATGCGGGCGACAGCGATCTGACCGACCGCGTCGTCTACATCAACCGCGTCGCCAAGGTGGTCAAGGGTGGCCGGCGCTTCAGCTTCTCGGCGTTGATCGTCGTCGGCGACGGCAATGGACGCGTGGGCGTCGGCCTCGGCAAGGCGAATGAGGTCCCGGAGGCGATCCGCAAAGGCGGGGAGCAGGCGAAGAAGAACATCTTCGAGGTGCCGCTTTCCGGATCGACCATCCCGCACGAGGTGAAGGGGCACTTCGGCGCTGGTCACGTCCTGCTCAAGCCCGCCGGCGAGGGCACGGGCGTGATCGCGGGTGGCGCGGTGCGCGCCGTCCTCGAGGCGGTCGGGATCCGGAACATCCTCACGAAGTCGCAGGGGTCGCGCAATCCGCACAACGTGCTGCGTGCCACGGTCGACGGCCTCAAGCAGATCCGCAGCCCGGAGCACCACGCTCGGCTGCGTGGCAAGGAACTGGCCGAGATCCTCCCCGGCCGGGCCCATTAAGAGGAGGCGAGAGATGTCCGCGCTCAAGGTGAAGCTGACGAAGAGTTGGGCTGGCCGGCCGGAGCGGCAGCGCCGCACGGTGACCGGTCTCGGCCTCTACAAGATCGACGACGAGCGGATCCTTCCCGACACGCCCGCCGTGCTGGGGATGATCCGCCTGGTCACACACCTGGTCTCCTGGGAGCGCGTCGAAGGCGCTGCGCCGAAGGCCCGGTCCCGTTAGGAAAGTGGGCTCCCTCGTGGGGCCCGTCGAAAGGACGAACCACCAATGGCGACGAACCTGTCGAACCTGAAGGCACCCCGCGGCTCCTCGGAGAAGCGCAAGCGGGTGGGGCGCGGTCAGGGGTCGGGGCTGGGCAAGACGGCCGGCCGCGGCGGCAAGGGCCAGAAGGCCCGCTCGGGCAACATGCACTTCGAGGGTTTCGAAGGCGGCCAGATGCCGCTGCAGCGACGCCTCCCGAAGTTCGGCTTCAAGAACCATTTTCGGAAGGAGTTCGCCCCGGTGAACGTTGAAGACCTCGTGCGGTTCGAGGCCGGCAGCGTCGTCGATCCGGAGGCCCTGGAGAAGGCGGGCCTCGTTCGCGGCGAGCGCGACGGCATCAAGATCCTTGGTGGGGGCGCGCTCGATCGGGCGTTGACGGTGCGGGCGCACCGCTTCAGCCAGTCCGCCAAGGAAAAGATCGAAAAAGCCGGAGGCAAGGCGGAGGTCATGTAAGTTGGCGGCAATTGCCAACGTTTTCAAGATTCAGGAGCTGCGGCGGCGGCTGCTCTTCACCGTCGGCATGCTGGCGGTCTACCGGATTGGCATCTTCGTCACCACCCCGGGCGTGAACCGGGAGGCGATGTCGGCGCTGATCAAGTCCGGCGGCCTCTTCGGCATGTTCAACCTCTTTTCGGGCGGCGCGCTCGAGCAGTTCTCGATCTTTGCGCTCGGGATCATGCCGTACATCTCGGCATCGATCATCCTTCAGCTCCTCACGGTGGTCGTCCCGAGCCTCGAGAAGCTTCAGAAGGAGGGCGAGGCGGGCCGCCAGAAGATCAACCAGTACACGCGCTATGGGAACATCCTGCTCTCGATCGCGCAGGGTTACGGCATCGCCCATTTCCTCGAGAACCCCGAGAACGCCCGCAAGGCCGCTGGCATGGCGCTCCAGATCGTGAACCACCCGGGGATCGGCTTCGAGTTGCTGACGGTGTTGACGCTGACCGCGGGTTCGACGTTCGTGATGTGGCTCGGCGAGCAGATCACGGAGCGGGGAATCGGCAACGGCATCTCGCTCCTCATCTTCGCCGGCATCGTCGCCCGCATCCCGAGCGCCATCGCCTCGACCGTCGCGATGTATCAGCACAACCAGATCGACGAGTTCACGATCGTCGTTCTCGGCGTCGTCATGCTGGCCGTGATCGCGGCGGTGGTCTTCGCCGAGACGGGCTACCGGCGCATTCCCGTCCAGTACGCGAAGCGGGTGGAAGGTCAGAAGATGTACGGTGGCCAGTCCACGCACCTGCCGCTGAAGTTCAACACCTCGGGCGTGATGCCGCCGATCTTCGCCTCGTCGATCCTGCTCTTCCCGACGACCCTCGCGAGTTGGTTCCCGTTTCTCACGGTCTTCAGCCAGCACATGAACCGGGCTGACTGGCTGTACAACTCGCTCTACGTCGCGCTGACGATCTTCTTCACCTACTTCTACACGGCGGTGACCTTCAACCCGATCGACGTCGCCGACAACATGAAGAAGAACGGCGGCTACATTCCAGGCATTCGGCCGGGCAAGAAGACGGCGGAGTACATCGACCGCGTGCTCTCGCGAATCACCTTCGGCGCGGCGCTCTACCTCGCGGCCATCTGCGTGTTGCCGAACATCCTGCAGAGCGGCTGGGGCATTACGAGCTTCCGCTTCGGCGGCACGGCCCTCCTCATCGTCGTCGGCGTCGCGCTCGACACCGTGCAACAGATCGAGGCCCACCTCATCACCCGGCACTACGAGGGCTTCATCACGAAGCGCGGGCCCCGCATTCGGCGTCGGGCCGCAGAGGCTGCCTAGGTCTCGGGCGTGAACCTGATCTTGCTCGGGCCCCCCGGGGCGGGGAAGGGGACGCAGGCGAAGCGGCTGGTCGAGCGCTTCGGGCTCGCGCACGTCTCGACGGGCGACATCCTGCGCGCTGCCATCAAGTCGGGTAGCGAACTGGGACAGAAGGCCAAGGGCTACATGGACCGAGGCGAGCTCGTCCCGGACGACCTGGTCGTCGGCATCATCCGGGAGCGGATCGGGCAGCCGGACTGTGCGAAAGGCTTCGTGCTCGACGGCTTCCCTCGGACCGTCCCGCAGGCCGAGGCGCTCGACGGCATGCTCTCCGCGGCGAGCTGCCGCCTCGACCGGGTCGTCGCCCTCGAGGTGAGCGATCAGGCCGTGCTCGAGCGCAACACGAAGCGGCGAAGCTGCCCGACGTGTGGCGCGACCTATCATCTCGTCAATGCGCCGCCCAAGAAGGCGGGTGTCTGCGACCGGGACGCCACTCCGCTCGTTCATCGCCCGGATGATCAGCCGGAGGCCATTCTCAAGCGGATGGAGGAGTACCGGCAGAAGACGGCTCCATTGAAAGACTTCTACCGAAAGGTCGGCCTTCTCCGGGAGATCGATGGATCGGGCGCGCAGGACGACGTCGCGCGCGCCCTCGACCGGCAGCTCGAGGGTTGATTCCGTGAGTCCGGGCGGACCCGAGCTGAAGGCGGCGGCGGAGATTGCCGTGATGGAGCGAGCGGGCCGCATCGTCTGGGAGATTCTCCAGGCGCTGCGGGAGGCAGCGGTCCCCGGCGCGACCACGCTCGAACTCGATACTCTCGCGGAGAAGCTCATCTACGAGAAGGGTGCCACCCCCGCGTTCAAGGGCTATCGGGGCTTCCCGGGCTCGGTCTGCATCTCGGTCAACGAGGAGGTCGTTCACGGCATTCCGTCGGAGCGGCGGGCGCTGAAGGAGGGGGACATCGTCTCGCTCGACTTCGGCGTCGTGGTCGGAGGCTTCTACGGCGACTCGGCCATCACTGTTCCAGTGGGCCAGGTCAGCCCCGAGGCGCAGCGGCTCGTCGACGTGACGCGCCAGGCGATGCACGACGGCATCGCTCAGATGGCTGCGGGCCGGCGGCTGCACGACATCGGCCACGCGGTGCAGGAGCGGGTCGAGCGCGCCGGCTTCTCGGTGGTGCGGGATTTTGTCGGCCACGGGATCGGCCGCAGGCTCCACGAGGAGCCCCAACTGCCGAATTACGGCAAGGCCGGCACTGGCATGCGCCTTCGCCCGGGTCTCGTTCTGGCCATCGAGCCGATGGTCAACGCGGGTGCTCCCGACGTCGAGATCCTCCAGGACGAGTGGACGGCCGTGACGCGAGACGGCAAGCTCTCGGCCCATTTCGAGCACACCGTCGCGATTCTGGAGGATGGCCCACGCATCCTCACGCTTCCTCCAGGAATACCTCCGGGCCGCGAAGGTCTTCCGCAATGATGAAGAGGAAGTGCTTGCACGGCATCCAGGCGTGTGATATTTGCCCCCGCTCCCCGGTGGTCGGGGCGCATGAGAGGTCCGTCCCATGAAGGTCCGCGCGTCGGTGAAGAAGATTTGCGACAAGTGCACGGTGATCCGGCGCAAGGGCGTGGTGCGCGTGATCTGCTCGGCGAATCCCCGCCACAAGCAGCGGCAAGGCTAGGAGCAAAACGTGGCCCGAATCGCAGGAGTGGACCTTCCGCGCGAAAAGCGGATCGAGGTTTCCCTCCAGTACATCTATGGCATCGGCGAGACCACCGCGAAGAATCTGCTCGCCAAGGCGCAGGTCAACCCCGACACGCGGACGAAGGATCTCTCCGAGGACGAGACCCGGCGGCTGCGCGACACTATCGAGCAGACGCTCAAGGTCGAAGGTGACCTGCGGCGCGAGGTCTCCATGAGCATCAAGCGGCTCATGGACCTCGGCTGCTACCGGGGCCTCCGCCACCGCAAGGGGCTGCCCGCTCGCGGCCAGCGCACCCACACCAACGCGCGCACGCGCAAGGGCCCGAAGCGCGGCATCGTCCGCCGGCCCGCGGCCGTCGCGCCGGCCGGAAAGTAAGGAGCGCACATGCCCGAGAACCCCGAGAATCCGCCGGAGAAGGCCGAGAAGTCGACGGCCCCCGTGACCGCCCCGTCCGCCACGGGCGAAGAGGGCGGCAAGAAGGCGAAGAAGCGCATCAAGAAGAACGTCGTGAACGGCATCGTTCACATCCAGGCGACCTTCAACAACACCCTCATCACCATCGCCGATCTCTCCGGCAATGTCATCGCTTGGTCGAGCGCCGGTTCGCGCGGCTTCAAGGGAAGCCGCAAGAGCACGCCGTTCGCCGCCCAGGTGGCCGCGGGCGACGCCGCCGCGAAGGGGATGGCCCACGGCCTCAAGAGCGTCACGATCCGTGTCAGCGGTCCGGGCGCCGGCCGCGAGTCCGCCCTACGCGCCATCGCCTCGTCGGGGCTCAAGATCAGCGAGATCCGCGACGTCACCCCCATTCCGCACAACGGCTGCCGGCCGCCCAAGCGACGCCGGGTCTGATCTTCGAAGGAGAACGCATTGGCTCGCTACATCGAATCCGCCTGCCGCATCTGCCGGCGCGAAAATCTCAAGATGTACCTGAAGGGTGAGCGCTGCTACACGGACAAGTGTGCCATCGAGCGGCGGCCCTATCCGCCGGGCCAGCACGGCCAGGGCCGCACCAAGTTCTCCGAGTACGGCGTCCAGCTCCGCGAGAAGCAGAAGGTGAAGCGGATGTACGGCCTGCTCGAGGCACAATTCCGCGGCTACTATCAACGCGCCTCCGCCCAGAAGGGCAAAACCGGCGAGAACCTCCTGCAGGCGCTCGAGCTGCGGCTCGACAACGTGGTCTTTCGGCTGGGCTTTGCGGACACCCGCAACGAGAGCCGGCAGCTGGTCCGCCACGGCCACGTCATCGTGAACGGCCGGCGGGTGAACATCCCGTCGTTCTCCGTGCGCACGGGCGCGACCATCGAGGTCCGCGAGAAGAGCCGCAAGATCGTCCGCATCAGCGAGGCGCTCGAGGCGGTCGAGCGGCGCGGCGTTCCGCCCTGGCTCGAGCTCGACAAGAAGAGCTTCAAGGGCACGGTCAAGGCCAGCCCCGCTCGCGAGGATCTGACGATGCCGATCCAGGAGCAGCTCATCGTCGAGCTCTACTCGAAGTAATTGGCCGGCCCGGCTGTTCCATCGGGTCGACAGATCAACGCCCCGCACGTGGAGTGGTGCGGCCGAACCGGGGAATGGGCCCTGGGCGGTCGCGTGGATCCGCGACGGGCGAACCGGAGAGAAGCCCATGGCAGACGCGAACGCTTCGAAGAACTGGCGCGACCTCATCAAGCCCCGCGGCATCCAGGTCGAGCCGGACAGCCTCACTGACAAGTTCGGCAAGTTCGTCGCCGAGCCACTCGAGCGCGGCTTTGGCCTCACCCTCGGCAACTCCCTGCGGCGCGTGCTGCTCTCCTCGCTCCAGGGGGCGGCCATCACCGCGGTCAAGATCGAGGGCGTGGATCACGAGTTCACGACCATCCCCGAGGTGAGCGAGGACGTGACGGACATCGTCCTGAACCTCAAGGAATCGCTGCTGCGCATCCACACGAACGAGCCGAAGACGCTGCGCATCGAGGCGACCGGTCCGCGCGAGGTGAAGGCGGGCGACATCATCGTCGACTCCGAGGTCGAGATTCTGAACCCGGGCCACCACATCTGCACGCTGAGCGAGGGTGGCAAGCTGTCGCTCGAGCTTTCGGCGCGCCGCGGCCGCGGCTACGTCTCGGCCGAGAAGAACAAGATCCCCGGGGCGCCCATTGGGACCATTCCCATCGACGCGCTTTTCTCGCCCGTCCGCAAGGTGAACTACCAGGTCACGAATGCGCGCGTCGGGCAGGTCACTGACTACGACAAGCTGACCCTCGAGGTCTGGACCGACGGCAGCGTCAATCCGGCCGACGCGGTCGCCTACGCCGCCAAGATCATCAAGGAGCAGCTCTCGATCTTCGTCAACTTTGAGGAGACCGAGGAGCCGCTTCCGGTGGTGATGCCGATGTTGGATCAGAAGTTGAACGAGAACCTTTACCGCTCGGTGGACGAGCTCGAGCTCTCGGTCCGCTCGGCGAACTGCCTGCAGAACGCGAACATCAAGACCATCGGCGACCTCGTCCAGAAGACCGAGGCCGAGATGCTCCAGACCAAGAACTTCGGTCGCAAGTCGCTCAAGGAGATCCGAGAGATCCTCGCAGAGATGGGGCTCTCGCTCGGGATGAAGCTCGAGGGCTGGCCGGCTGCCAAGGGCACCGCCGAAGCGACGAAGTAGGCCGGCGGCCGTCCGCGCCACGAGGAGAGTGAAACCATGCGCCACCTGAACGCCGGCAAGCGGCTAGGCCGCACCACCGAGCATCGCCAAGCCCTCTTGATGAATCTCGTCACCGCGCTCATTCAACACGAGCGGATCCGGACGACCCTCCCGAAGGCCAAGGAGGCCCGTCGGCTCGCGGAGAAGATGATCACCCTGGCGAAGCGGGCCGGACTGCACCAGCGCCGCCTCGCCGGTCGGACCATCCGCGATCGGGAGGCGCTCCAGAAGCTCTTTGGAACCTTGGGTCCGCGCTTCGAGAAGCGCAACGGCGGATACACCCGCATCGTGAGGCTTGGCCACCGGCTCGGCGACGCCGCCGACATGGCGTTGCTCGAGTGGACCGAGCTTGCTCCGAAGGAGAGCGAGGAGACGGGCGGCGAGAAGGGCGCGAAGGCACCGGCCAAGAAGGCCGCCCCCAAGAAGGCCGCCGCGGCTGAAACGAAGAAGAAGGCCCCCCCCAAGGCAGAGAAGGCCGAGGGGAAGAAGCCGGCCGCGAAGAAGAAGAGTCCGTAGGCAAGGCGCCCGAGGGAGTCTCGAGAGGGATTGCTCGCTTCGCTCGGAGTGACGTCACTTCCGAGCGGAGCGTGGGATCCCTTTAATGCGCTCGGAGGGCTCTTCGGCGCGAACGGGATCGCGAGGCCGAGGAAGGGCGCGTTCGCCCTTAGTAGCTGCGGGGCAAGCCGAGGTCGTGCTCGGCCACGTAGTTCAAGATCATCTCCTCGCTGATCGGCGCGGTCTTGAGCAGCCGCATCGCCTCCCAGAAGTAGATGATGCCGACATCTTCGGAGAAGCCCGAGCCGCCGTGGGTCTGGATCGCCCGGTCGACGGCCTTGAGTGCCACCCGAGCCGACTGAAATTTCGCGTAGTTGGCGGCCTGGCCCACCTCCGCGGGATCGAGGCGGTGGTCGAAAGCCCAGGCCGACTTGTAGGTGAGCAGCCGCGCAGCCTCGAGTTCGATCGTGATCTCGGCCAAGGGGTGGGCGATGCCCTGGTAGCTGCCGATGGGCCGATCGCCGAAGACCACCCGATCCTTGGCGTAGTCGACTGCCTTCCGGACGAGGTGGCGCCCGATGCCGCCGGCGAGCGCCGCCGCGAGGATTCGCTCGGGGTTGAGCGAGGTGAAGAGCGCCATCGCGCCCTGGTCGAGCTCGCCGACCAGGCCGTCGGCTGGAATCTCGGCCTCGTCGAAGGCGACAGTCCACTGCCGGAAGCCCTCGATGCCGCGGGTGGGGAGCGGGGTCATCGAGATGCCCGGCCCCTTTGGGTCGACGAAGAAGATCGAGAGGCCGTAGGCCTTGGGCAGCCCCTTCGACTGGCAGTCGGCGAGGCTCGTCGTCCGGACGACGAGCAGCATCCGATCGGCCACGTCGGCGCCGGTGATGAAGGTCTTCTCGCCGGTGACGAGAAAGTGCTTCCCGTCCTGCGAGCGTTTCGCGGTCGTCCGCAGCCGAAAGCTGTTCGAGCCCGCGGTGGCCTCGGTGAGCGCGAAGCAGAGCTTCTGCCGTCCAGCCGCCACCTCGGGCAGGACGCGCCTCTTGAGCTCCTCGCTGGCATTTTGCACGAGGCAGGCCGTGTCCATGGCGGTGACGACGAGAAGGGCCGAGGCGTAGCCCTGCATCCCCATCTCCTCCATGGCGATGGCGAGCGGCAGGAGCCCTGCTCCGTTGCCGCCGTACGCCTCGGGGATCAGCGAGCCCAGGAGCCCTGCATCGGCGAATGCCTGCCAGAGCTCCTCGGGGAAGTGCTGCTCCTTCAAGATCTGCCGCTGCAGCTCGGCGCGGCGGGGGGCGAAGCCGTCCAGCATGCGCCGCGTCGCCGCACGCACCTGCTCCTCGGAGTCGGAGAACGAGAAGTCGAGCGCCACGCTGCCTCCCTTCCGGCCCGCTGGGCCGCAGAGCGTCCGTTTGACAGTCACCGGGCCAGCTTCCTATAACCCGGCGGTCCTTCGAACGGGAGTCCTTCGCATGGTGATCGGTCGCATGGCGGTGGTCGGAGCGGGGCAGATGGGGTCGGGCATCGCGCAGGTCGCGGCCCAGAGCGGCGTCGAGGTCACCCTCATCGACGTGGCCACGGGCGCGGTCGATGCGGGGCGGGCCCGGATCGAGAAGTCCCTGCAGAAGCTCGTCGAGAAGGGGAAGGTCCCGGCGGCGGAGTTGCCCGCGATCCTCGGTCGGCTGCGGACGGGGATGCAGGTCTCCGACGCCAAGGGCGTCGACTTCGCCGTCGAGGCCATCACCGAGAACGAGCCGCTGAAGAAGGACGTCTTCCGAGAGCTCGACCGGGTCGCGGCCCCCGCGGCAGTCCTCGCCTCCAACACGAGCTCGATTCCGATCACTCGGCTCGCCGCCGCGACCAAGCGACCGGGGCAGGTCATCGGGATGCACTTCATGAATCCGGTGCCGCTGATGGCGCTCGTGGAGGTCATCCGCGGCGCGCAGACCTCGGACGCGACCTACGAGGCCACCGTCGATCTCGCGAAGCGAATGGGCAAGACGACGGTGCTCTCGAAGGACTTCCCGGGCTTCATCGTCAACCGGATCCTGATCCCGATGCTCAACGAGGCCTGCTTCGCGCTCCAGGAGGGGCTCGCGACGGCCGAGGACATCGACCAGGCGATGCGGCTCGGCACGAACCAGCCGATGGGGCCGCTGCAGCTTGCGGACTTCATCGGGCTCGACACCTGCCTCGCCATTGCCGAGGTGCTGCACAAGGGGCTCGGGGACGACAAGTACCGCCCCTCGCCGCTCCTGCGGCAGTACGTCGACGCGGGCTGGCTCGGCAAGAAGACCGGCCGCGGTTTCCACAGCTACTAGGAGAGGCTCTCCATGCCCTTCGAGAACGTCCTCATCGAGACGCACGACGGCGTCGCAACCCTGACCATCAACCGGCCGAAGAGCCTGAACGCGCTCAACACGGCCACGGTGGCCGAGCTCTGCCTCGCCGTCGAGCAGGTGGCCGACGACCGCTCGGTCAAGGCGCTCATCCTCACCGGCGCGGGCGACAAGGCCTTCGTGGCCGGGGCCGACATCGCCGAGATGGCCCACATGGCCTCGCCGGCGGCGCTCACCTTCAGCGAGCTCGGCCACCGGCTCGGCGACCTGCTCGAGAGCCTCCCCATCCCAACCATCGCCGCGGTCAACGGCTTCGCGCTCGGTGGTGGCTGCGAGCTCGCCATGGCCTGCGATCTCATCTACGCGAGCGAGAAGGCCCGCTTTGGCCAGCCCGAGGTGAACCTCTCGGTGATCCCGGGCTTCGGCGGCACCTCACGGCTCGCGCGCCGCGTGGGTCCCCACCGCGCCCGCGAGCTCATCTTCACGGGCGACCTCATCGACGCCGCGCACGCCGAGCGCTACGGGCTCGTGCTCGCGGTGTTGCCGCCCGAGCAGCTCCTGCCACACTGCCGCGAGGTCGCGAAGAAGATCGCCGGCAAGGGGCCGCTCGCCGTCTCGCAGGCGAAGAAGGTCCTCGCCGCCGGTGCCGACTTGCCGCTGCAGGCCGCGAACGCGCTCGAGCGGCAGGCCTTCGCGACGCTCTTCGGCTCTCGCGACCAGAAGGAGGGGATGGCGGCGTTCCTCGAGAAGCGCCCCCCCCGGTTCGAGGGCCACTGAGAGAGGCGCTTCGGCGCCGCGTCGGTTTCACCCAACACTCGTCGAGACACGGGAGCCATCGATGGAACTCGAGCTGAGCGAAACCCAGAGCCAGCTTCGCGACACCTGCCGCGCCTTCGCGGAGCGCGAGCTCAGGCCCAACGCCCGCGGCTGGGACGCGCGGCACGAATTCCCGCGCGAGGCGGTGAAGAAGCTCGCGGAGCTCGGCCTCCTCGGGGTGGCGATTCCCGAGAAGTGGGGCGGCGCCGACATGGACCACGTCGCCTACGCCGTGGCCATGGAAGAGGTGAGCCGCGGCTGCGCCTCCACGGGCGTCATCATGAGCGTCAACAACTCGCTCTACTGCGACCCGATCCAGAAGTACGGGACCGACGGCCAGAAGGAGCGCTGGCTGCGCCCCTTCGCTACCGGCGAGAAGCTCGGCTGCTTCGCGCTCACCGAGCCCGAGGCGGGGTCGGACGCGGCGGCGCAGAAGACCGTGGCGGTGAAGAAGGGCGCCCGCTACTCGATCACCGGGTCGAAGAATTTCATCACGAACGGCCCGAACGCCGACGCGGTCCTGCTCTTCGCGATGACCGACAAGGCGAAGGGGCACCGCGGAATCAGCGCCTTCGTCGTGCCGACCGACTTGCCTGGCCTCACCCGGGGCAAGCCGGACGACAAGCTCGGCATCACCGCCTCGCAGTCGTGCAGCCTCTTCTTCGACGCCTGCGAGGTGCCCGAGGAGAACCGGATCGGGCAGGAGGGAGACGGCTTCAAGGTGGCCATGTCCACGCTCGACGGCGGCCGAATCGGGATCGCCTCGCAGGCGCTCGGCATCGCCCGGGCGGCTTACGAGGAGGCGGTCGCCTACGCGAAGGACCGCAAGTCCTTCGGGGTGCCGATCGCCGAGCACCAGGCGATCCAGTTCATGCTGGCCGACATGGCGACCGAGATCGACGCGGCGCGCCTGCTCGTTTGGCGGGCGGCGAGCCTCCAGGACGCGGGCGTGCGCCACTCGACCGAGTCGGCGATGGCGAAGCTCTTCGCGAGCGAGATGGCGAGTCGGGTGGCGAACAAGGCGCTGCAGATCCACGGCGGCTACGGGTATCTGAAGGACTTCGACGCCGAGCGGCACCTGCGCGACGCGCGCATCACCGAGATCTACGAGGGGACCAGCGAGATCCAGCGGCTCGTCGTCTCGGCCTCGGTTCTCAAGGACTAGGCCGTGGACTTTTCGCTCGACGAGACCCAGACGGCCGTCCGGGACGCCGCGCGCCGCCTCGCGCGAGAGAAGCTCGTGCCGCGCGCGAAGGAGCTCGACCGGACAGGCGGCTTCCCCGAAGAGTCGCTGCGGGAGCTCGGAGCCCTCGGGCTCCTCGGCGTCGCCGTCCCCGAGCCGCTCGGTGGCGCCGGCGCGGGTGCGGTGGCGTACGCCGCGGCGCTCATGGAGGTGGCCGAGGCCTGCGCGTCGACCTCGGTGGCGATGGCGGTCACCAACATGGTGGCCGAGCAGATCGTCCGCTTCGGCACCGACGCGCAGAAGGAGCGCTTCGTTCGGCCGCTGGTCTCGGGCGCGGCCGTCGCCGGCGCGTTCGCGCTCTCCGAGCCCCACTGTGGCTCGGACGCGGCGGCGCTGCGCACCACGGCCGTCCGCCGTGGCGACCGCTTCGTCCTGAACGGTTCGAAGCAGTGGATCACGAGCGGCGATCGGGCCGGCGTGATCATCGTCTGGGCGCGGACCGGCGGCGAGGGGCCGCGCGGCATCAGCGCCTTCGTGGTCGAGCGCGGCACGCCCGGCCTGACCGCGGGTCGGCCCGAACACAAGATGGGGCTGCGCGGCTCCAGCACGGTGCCCCTCGTCTTCGAGGACTGCGCCGTCTCCGCGGGTCAGCTCCTCGGGGAAGAGGGGCAGGGCTTCAAGATCGCGATGAGCGCCCTCGACGGCGGCCGCATCGGCATCGGCGCCCAGGCCGTCGGGCTGATCCGCGCATGCCTCGGCGCGTCGCGCCGCTATGCGCGAGAGCGGAAGGCCTTCGGCGAGCCGATCGCCGAGCGGCAGGCCATCCGCTGGAAGCTCGCGGACATGGCGGTGGACCTCGCGGCCGCGGAGCTGCTCACGTTCCGGGCGGCGAGGCTCAAGGAGGAGGGGCGGCCGTTCACGCGCGAGGCTTCCATGGCGAAGCTCTTCTGCTCCGAGGCGTCGAACCGGGCGACGAGCCAGGCCGTGCAGATCCACGGCGGCTACGGCTACGTCGACGAATTTCCGGTCGAGCGCTACTTCCGCGACGCGCGCGTCCAGACGCTCTACGAGGGGACGAGCGAGATCCAGCGCAAGGTGATCGCGCGCGAGATCCTGAAGTAGCCGCGGAATCAGACGTCGTCGATCGAGGTCGCGGGGCTCACGTCGATGGGATCTGGACGTACTCCATCGACACGACCTTGTTCTGCGGGTGCTTGCCCGTCGGGTCGTTGCCGCAGTGCCAGGAGTCGGCCGAGAGGCACTCCGCCCGCACGATGATCGTGCCGTTGCTGTCGACCCAGGGGTTGGTCTTCCCGCCGGTCGACTCGTCGATGTCGTCGACGAGGTTCACCCGGTAGAGCGAGTGGCCGGTCGAGTCGACTCGGCAGAGACCCTGTAGGCCGGTGATCGGGGTGGGGACGCCCGGAAGCGTGGCGCCGACGCCGATCTGGCAGAGGTCCTTGTTCGTGAGATCGGTCGGGTCGGTCGGGTCGGCGAGGAGCCCCTGCCCGGGGGTGGTGCTGCCGGCCGTGGCGGGGGTCGTGCCCGAGAGGATCGTCGCCGAGAGAGAGCCGCTGGGGGCGTTCTGCGCCACCCAGGCGCGGCCGAGCGAGAGCCCCTCTTCGGCGCAGTAGTCGCCGCGCTGACCGCGGCGGTAGTTGCCGCTCGCCTTGGTGACGTTGTTCATGAGGAGCATCACCATCTGGCCGAGCAGCATGAGCGCCAGGATGACCATCAGCGCCACGAGCATCGCGACGCCATGCGCGGGCCGTCTCGAATGGAACGCGTTCACGAGCGCCTCCTCACGATCCCAGGTTCCGCATGAAGATCTCCGTCGAGACCTCTCGCCACTCCGCGCCGTCGGCCGTCTGCGGCGGCAGCCAGGTGCCGCTGTTGGTCCAGCCCCACGAGACGGTCTCGGCGTTCCCCGTGACGCTGTCCTGCACGGCCGGCTGCAAGGCGAACGGCGCCCCGATGCCCGCTCCGCTGTTCTTCGCGCTCGCCTGGCGCGAGTTGGCGATGCTCCCGTGGCGCACCGTGAGGTAGATCCGGACCGATCGGAGGCTCTGCAGCGTCTGGATGTCGCCGTCGTTCGGGAAGCAGACCCCCGGAAAATAGCACGGCGGCGATTGGCAGGTCGGCTGGGTGGCGTTTCCGCAGGCGTCGTAGACGTTGCTCGCGTTGACGAGCGCGGGCTGCGTGCCCGGGGCGACGAGGAGCCCCGGGTTCCAGGGCGACTGCTGCTCGCCGCCCGACTCCACGTAGACCATCTTCCCCTGCGGGTTCTGGATGCCGAACTCCACCTGCATGTCGACGACGTCCTGGATGAGGATGGTCGAGGAGACGACGTAGAACGGGTAGCCGGGGAGCGCCGCTCCCGCCGCGGCGGCCAGCGGGACGACCACGTTTCGGACGAGGTTCGCGGTCACGAAGGGCGGGGTGTTCGGGTTCGCGGGGTCGGCGCCGATGGGCTGGATGGCGTACTGCGTGAAGCGGGCGGGGAGCACCGGCGAGCCCACGCCGAGCGCTCCGACGGTCATGCCATGCGAGCCGGCGACGCCGCTTCCGCCAGGCAGGGTCGGCTTCACCAGGTTGTACGACCCGTTGTCCAGCGGGATGACGCCGGTCTGGTAGCAGCTCCCGCCGCTGCAGGCGCCGCCCGCCAGAGGGATCGGCGCGACCGCCGCCGGGAGCGGCGCGATCATCGGCGCGCTCACGATCGTGGAGCCCACGCCCGTGAGGAGAAAGAGCCCCCAGTTCTGCGGCGCCTGCGAGTCGAAGCCGTAGCCGTCCGTCGGCACGCTGCCGCCGACGACCAGCCCGGGAGGCGTCGTGCTCCCGCCCTGCAGGAAGTAAGGGTCGCTGTCGTCCGCCGCGAGCACCACGAGGTCGTCGGGGCAGAAGAAGGTGGACGACGTCGGCTCGATCGCGCTTCCCGCCTGAAGCTGGTAGCCGTAGCTCATCGACGTTGCGTTGGGGCAGAGCGAGAGGTTGGAGGGGATCGCGATCCCGGCCTGCGCTCCGGCGAAGAAGAGCGGCGCGCTGGAGCGGAAGGCCGGCGGCAGGCAGACGATCCCCTGGGCGATGCCGTCGCCCGAGGGCAGCGTCGGCTGGACGAGCTGAACGGTTCCCTTGGGGCACTGGCCGCTGGCGTTCCCGGCGATGCCCGGCGCGGCCGGTCGGAGGTCGGCCGCGAGGGTCCGGATGGCCGAGCGCGTCTCGTCCGTCACCGTGGTGGTGCTCTCCTGCTGATGGACCAGGCTGAGCTGGGCGAGGTAGGCCCCCATGGCCGCGGCGGTGAGCACGGCGAGCAGGCCGCCCGCGATCATCACCTCGAGGAGGGTGAAGCCACGCGCGTGCCCGGGGGGCTGGTTGCGGGCCGGCATCAGTTTGCCCTCACTTCGGAGAGGTAGACGTGGTTCGAGAACGAGAGCCCGAGCGTCTGGGCGGTGGTCGAGGCGGTGTCCACGAAGAGGCTCTGGGGCGAGCCGTTGAGAGGCGTCGCCGGCGCGAGCGGGTTCTCGGTGGGCCAGGTCACCTCGACCTGGACGTAGCAGACCGCCCCGTTGCCGCTCGAGGTGTCGGGAGAGCCCACGACGGGGGCGGTGAGCCCACAGCTTCCGGTCGGCAGGGCGAGCGCGGTCTGGCTGGCGCCGCCCTGGGAGACGACGGCGGTCGTGTTTCCGCAGCAGCTCCAGGTCCGGACGAAGTAGGCCGAGGGCATCGGAGACGCGCAGGCGATCGGCCGGTCGGCGATGACGTCGTTGCCGATGGGGTAGCAGCTCAGGGTCGTCGGGATGACCGGGGTGCCGAGGAGCGGGGCGTCGTTGTTCGTGGGGAGAGAGGTCGCCGGCAGGCTGGTCGTCAGCCCCGCGAGCGAGAGCGGGATGGCGTCGAGCTGATCGAGCGCCTGCTGAGCGAGGAAGTAGGCGACGTCCCGATCGCGGGTGCTCTGGTTCACTCTCCGCAGCCCGAGGACGAGGGCGATGCTGCCGACGAGCGCGACGACGAGCAGCATCGTCGCGATCATCACCTCGAGCAGCGTGAAGCCTTCATTGGCAGGTCTGAGTGCCATCGGATCCAGAGCTCCGCGCGTTGGACGACCACCAGTGCTGCATCATCGGAGGCGGCTTCACCTGGGCGATCGCCGGCGTGGCGTTCGCGGTGACGTTGTGCATGCCGGTCGTCGAGGCGCTAAAGACCTGCACCTGCCCGTTCGGTCCCTGCGGCGAGCCCACCGTCAGGGCCGCGGCCACCTTGCCGACGCCCTCGGCGAGCGTCGTCGGGAGGCCCGTGCCGCCGTCGACGCCAGCGCAGATCGAGAACGAGCCGATGAAGCCGTCGCCACCCTGCTGCGCAACCGTGGCGCCGGTGCCGGTGAGCTGGCCGCTGCTCGCCGCGAAGTAGGCCTCCGTCCCGACGTCGAGGATCCCACCGTAGACCCGGCCCACGCAGTTTCCTGCCTGGATGGTCTCGCCCGTGCAGCTGTCGCAGGTGCCGGTGATGAGCGGCGCGCAGGCCGGGCCGCTCTGGTTCGGGAACGGCTCGTTGGCGCCGCCGTTCACGCAGGCGGTGCAGCTGCTCGTCTTGCAGTTCAAGAGGTCGTTCGCGTTCTGCGAGAGATCGAGCGCGACCACGACCGAGGCGGGCGGGGCCCAGTCGACCCCGCCGGTCACGAGCAGCACCAGCGGATCCTGCGAGGAGGGGCTGCCGCAGCCGCAGGCGCCGGGCGGGACGGACGTCGCCGGGTTCCCGAACGGCGCGCCGAGCACCGCGTTCTGCCAGGCCGTGGCCGAGAAGCTGCCGCAGCTTCCGCTCCCCGGCGAGTAGATGGCGGCTTGCTGGCCCGTCCCGGCGTAGGGGCTCTTGTAGCTGGCCATGTCGAAGATCGGGAAGTCGAAGTTCTGATCGAAGATGTAGCCGCAGCTCTGCGAGGTCTGCAGCGAGGTGAGCATGCTCGGGTCGAGGCCCCAGACGCGGCCGTCCAGCGACGGGAGGACGAGCTCCTGGGTCGGACCGGGGGAGGTGGTCTGGCCCTGCGGCGGTGGTCCCCCGCCGGCCTGGCAGCCGGGCTGCACGAGCGAGATCGGCGTCGGCGGCGCGGGGATGTCGTCGTTGCCCCAGGTTCGAGACCAGCTCCCGCCGGATCCACCGGGCAGCAGGCCGTCCTCGTAGAGCTGCGTGAAGTGGACGAGCTGGGGCTTGCCGCTCGTGGGGATGGTTCGCGGGAGGCCCGTGGCCGTGTCGAAGGCGTAGACCACCTCGCCATTGGGTCCGCAGGATCCCGGGGGATCGCTGCCCACGTGGCAGCTCGTGTTCTCGGCGAGCGAGATGGCGCGGCCGTAGCCGTCCACCGGGCCGCCCATGCCGTTCTGCCCGGCGACGTAGGTGATCGACTCGGTGATGCCGGCGCCCGGAAGCGTCCCGATGGCGGTCCCCGCGCTCTTGCCGAGGTAGTGCAAGAAGGAGGCGCAGTAGGGTTGCCCCGAGCAGAGCGGGTTCGGGAAGACCGTCGAGCCCGCGAAGCCCGGACCCTCCCTCGTCGAGTCGGCATAGGGAGTCGGTTGTCCTGGGGTCGTGTAGACGATGGACGTGCCCGAGGGGGACGGCTGCGGATCGGAGGGGTCGAGCGGATCGCCGTTTTCCCAGAGGACGATCCGCTTGCTCGCGAGCGTGCCGTCCGAGACCGCGCCTCCCTCGACCGGGAGCATCGGATCGGTGACGTCGAGCGCGAAGACGTGGTTGCCGCCCTGGCCCAAGGTCTCGGTCAGGATCGTGTGCCAGGTCTGGCCGTTGCCGTCGCCGAGGTCCGCGAGCACCGTCTTGATCTGTGGGATGCCGTCGACGAAGAGGCTGCGCGAGCAGTCGCCGTTCGAGTGGAGGATCGGCAGGTTCTGGTTCGGCATGAAGGCCCAGATCTCCTGCCCTGCCACGTATTGCTTGCCGTTCGGGCCGATCGGATCGGTGACGACCCCGCACGCCGAGCCGTCCGGCTTGGTCTGCGGCGCATCCTCGAGGTAGACGGCGTGTAGCATGCCGTCTGCGGCGCCGAAGAAGGCCACGGTGGGGCGGCAGTAGACGTTGTAGCTGTCGCCGATCAGGGGATTGGCCGCCGGCGAGAGCGGGTTCGCCTCCGGGCGCAGGATGGCGGCGCTCGCGTGATCGATTCCGCCGAGGGAGCCCAAGCAGAGTGAGCGGAAGTTGGTCGGGGATTGAGCGTTTCCAGCGCCGCAATTGCCGTGGCTGTTGCCGGGGCCCGCGTTGCAGCTCTGGGCGCACTGGTGGGCGCAGCCGCCGCAGCCCGCCGGCGCGGGCGGCGTGCCGTCCCAGCCGGTGCACGAGGCGTTCGTGTCGACGCACTGCGCCCAGCAGTGATCGAGGCAAGCGAGCTGCGGGGTCCCAGGGCCGTAGCAGACGTCCTTGAGCAGCGGTAGACAGCCGCCGTTGGCGGTCGAGACGTCGGTGAGGAGATCCTGGACGTCGACGGTCGAGATGGTGGGCGCCACCGTCGTTCCGAACGGATCCGGCGCCACGCAGCCGGCGCAAGCGGGTGCGCCGAGGAGGCAGTTGCTGCCGTTCGGGCAGGCCACCGACCCGGCTTGACAGGAGTTCGGGAAGAGCGCGCAGGTGAGCTGGCCCAGCTTCGTGCTGTTCGGGTTGAGCCAGATCGGCTGGAGGCCGGCGCCCGACCCGATCGGCTGGTAGAGGTGGGTGAAGAGGACCCGGTCCTTCACGGCGTTCGCCGTGGTCGGCTTGGCGTTGTAGAGCATGGCATCCGTGGGCTTCTGCCAGCTCACGCTCGAGA
The DNA here is from genome assembly GCA_021783235.1 of Myxococcales bacterium. GTDB lineage: Bacteria > Myxococcota > Myxococcia > Myxococcales > JAKAPL01 > JAJXUD01. The sequence continues at coordinate 26,180 of JAJXUD010000004.1, forward strand.
CGTCCCAGAAGTCGCACTGCTTGCCGCCGCACAACGGCGGGCTGCTCGCCGGGGGATACGAGCTGCAGCCGGTCGGGGGCGTCAGGTTCGCGTAGTCGTCGAAGTCGTCGAAGCCGGCCGTGTTCGAGCCCTGGCTGCCCGAGGAGACCTGACTCGGGCAGCAGGGGTTCGGCTGGGTGATGCAGGCCGACGCGGAGAGCGGCGAGCAGAGCTGGCCGACGATGTTCTCGTTGAGCTGGCGGAGGTGGCCCTTCTCCAATGGGTAGATCCAGCGCCCCTGATCCGCCTGCGAATTGTAGATGGAGGTGTAGCGCGACAGGTCGTAGGCCTCCTGGACGAACGTCCCCTGGAGCGCGTACTGGACGCCCGCGCCGTGGTAGTCGCCGCCGTCCGGCTCCTCGAACGGGACCGTGGAGGAGCGGGCGAGCTCGGCGCTGTGCGGCGAGAAGTTGAAGTTGAACATGCCGAGCCAGATCATCCGCAGGCCGTCGGGGCGGCCGTCGAAGCTGTCGCCGCCCAGGTAGGCCACCGTTCCGACCGTCGAGCCGGTGCCGTTGGGGTAGGTGTCGCGGTTCTTCACGAAGTAGTCGCCGTGGATCGGCAGGCCGTCGCTGTCGAGCTGGCTCGAGTCCCACTGTCCCGCCGCGGTCGCCGGGTAGCCGCGCAAGAGGACCTTCGTGTCCTGCGAGTAGGCCTCGTTGCCCGAGAACTGCGACCAGCTCTCGGTCGCGCCGTAGATGCCCTTGAAGTAGAAGTCGCCGAACTGGAGGAGCGGATCCTGGAGCGAGATCCACCAGTTTCCGCCCAGCGCGGGGTCGGCTGGAGCGCCGTTCGGGATGCTCGTCGTGAACGGGGGGCCGTAGTAGACCATGTGCATCGGGTCGCCGGCGCCCTGGGTCCCCGGGCAGAAGCCGGCCGTGCAGGCGCAGTCGCCCTGACAGGCATCTTTCAGGAAGCAGGCCGGATGGCCGTTGTTGTTGTCGCAATTGCTGCCGGTCGAGTTGCCGTTGACCCCGTCGCAGAAGCAGCAGAACGGGTTCGTGGGCGAGTTGTTCGCGCCGCTTCCAGGGCACATCGACTGGCTCCCTCCACCGGTTCCCGAAGACGGGTTCTGGCCGCCGCCGCCGTTGAACTGGAGGACGGGCCGCGGGTCGGTGGCACAGAGGTTGATGGCCGCCGGGATCTGGAGGTTCGAGGCGGTCGCGCCGGCGGCCGAGCCGACGGAGGCCGGCGACCCCACGGTCTGAACGGTTGTCCCGGCCCAGCCGACCGCGAGCTTGCCGGTCGAGAGCGGCGCGGTCTGGTTGCCGCAGAAGTTTCCCGGGTTGCCTCCGTTGGCGCCGTCGCAGACGCTCGTGGGCACGTTGATGCAGTCCAGCGGACCGTTCTGTCCGCTGCCGTTGCCGAACTGCGTCGGCTCCTGCTGCCCGAAGACGTGGGTCGCGAGGCTCGAACTCTGGAAGTAGCGGTTCGGGAAGTAGGCGTTGAGCCCCGGGTTGTCGGGGTCCCACTCCGTCATGAAGTGGGTGATGAACTGGTTGATCCCCCGCTGCGCGAGCAGCCCCTCCATCGTGTAGTCCTCGAGCGACGCCGAGCCGATGCACTCGGCGAGCAGGTTGCCGCCTTGCCAGGCGAAGGTCTGCGCGGCGTCGAGGAACATCTGGACGAGCTGGGGGCAGTACGGCTCGTGGCCGTCGGTGCCGACGACGAAGCTCGCGCAGGAGGTGTTCGGGTTGCCGCCGATGTTGTTCCAGGCGGTCCCGGTGAGGGTGGCGTACTCCGGGATGTTCAGCCCGATGCTCGTCGTCTCCGTGGCGGAGAGGGGGCAGCCCTCGTTCGTCGGGCTGCTGCAAAGGTAGCCGTCCCAGTGGGGGATCCAGAGCTCCTGGTAACGGGGAGCGCCGCAGCCGGCCGTACCGGCCGCGCTCGGTTGGAGGAGGTCGCGGATGGCGAGGGGATCGGAGGCCACGATGTCGAGCACCTGGCCGTACGGCCCGTTGCCCGAGGCGCCGGTGGTCGGGGGAACCGCCGTCGCGCCCATCGAGTTGACCGAGTCGATCTCGGCGGGGCCGAAGAAGGTCATGTCGGAGGTGAGGAGCCCCTCCGCGCAGGTGACCGGGACCGACGAGAAGCTGTTCGAACCGCACGTCCCGGCCCCCGTCTTCGTCCCCGGGAACGGGTAGCTCGTGCCGTCGAAGAAGCAGTCGCCGGTCCCCGCTGGATCCGAGGGCGTGTCGTTCGGGTTCCAGTTCGTCAGGTTGTTCCCCGTGAGCCAGGGGGCCGGCGGTGCATGGCAGGGGCCGAAGGTGAGGCCGGCCTCCTCGAGGTAGAGCCGGAAGGTGTTGATGTGGACGGGATCGGTCACCCCGGCGAGCGCGATGGGGGAGAAGGGGGTGTCGAGCGACTGGGCGACGTAGGCGAAGAACGAGATCTGCGCCTGGTGGACGTTGATGGTGGAGAAGGCGATGGCGTTCTGGTCGCCGTTCGCGAGCCCGGAGTCGGTGAACGGCTTCACCCCGATGGTGCCCGCCCACGGATCCACGTAGCCGTTCGGGTTCAGCGGATCCCAGGTCGCGTAGGGGCACATGCTCGGATCGGTGCAGGGTGAGAAGAAGGCATGCGAGCCGATGTCGAGGCTGAAGGCCTGCGGCGGGTAGAACGGGATCATGTCGGTCGGTGCGTAGTCCGACCAGTGGAGCGGGTGATGGCCCGGGTTCAAGAGCCCCGGCCGGCCGGTCACGGTCCCCATGGGATCGGCGTAGTTCCCGCCGCCCGCGGCGCCCAGCGTGGCCGGGAAGCCGAAGTAGCCCGGGAAGGTCAGGTTGGGCTGGGCGAAGTACCAGGCCATCACGTCGCGGGCGAGGGCGGCGTTGCTCGCGTCGATGACGAAGGGGCCGCCGCGGTAGCTGAGGCTCGACGCGCTCCCCGCGCTGGTGCCCAAGGTGTAGGTGCCGACGGGCCCGTTGTCCTGGGGCTTGCAGCTGATGGGGATCTGCCCGGAGGGGTCGAGCGGATGGGAGGGATCGAGGCCGCAGAGGGTGCCGGGCAGCGACGGGTCGACGAGCCGGACCACGTCGCCGTTCTGGCCGCTGCAGCCGCCGAGGGTCAGATCCGGGGCGTCGACGCCGCCGTACTGAGGGCTGTCCTTCTGCGGGTTCACGATCTGGTAGACGGGCACTCCCGCCTTGAGCAAGAGGAAGAGCAGGCCGTACACGCGCCGGGCGCCGTTCGCGTAGATTCCGTTCGAGGCGGGGTTCTTCTGCGGGCCGCCGCCCGCCCCGCTGCCCAGGTAGCTGCCCCCGGGGGAGCTCGAGTACCAGCCGCTGCAGAGCGAGGGGCTCTGCAGCGTGTTGGCGGAGAACTCCTTCGGCGGCGTGTCCTGGGCGATGTCTGCCTGGTAGCAGTTGTCGACCGGGATGATGAGGCTTCCGGCCGCGAACTGGGTCGGCGTGGCCGCGGCGGCCCGGAGCGCCGGAGCGACGAGCGCCAGCGCTGCGAGGGCCGCCACCGTGCGAGAGATCGAATGCCTCACGAAGCCTCCTGGGAATACCCCCCGGCTTAACGCAAGCGGCGTGCCTGGCGTCACGTCGCGGCCATCTCTGCAAGCGTCTGAAATCTCTAGCGAACGCCAGGCGGTCGCCCTTGCGTCACGCGGCGCCAGGGAGACTCTTGCGGACGACTATGCAACTGTTGCGGTCCTCGGGCCTCCCCGGGGACGGTGGCTCCCCTTGTTCGCGCCGCGCGAATGTGCGAAGGGGAGGCCGCCACCTCCGAGGACGTCCGAATGAAGAGCAAGCGTGGAACGAAGACGTCGCGCCGCCCCACCGCCGCCAAGCGATCCGCGCCGAAGGGTTCGCCCCGCGCGAAGGCGAAGCGCGTCGCCCACGCCCGCCGGATCCGGCGGGCGCCCGAGGAGACGCCAAAGGAGACGCCGAAGGAGACCATCGGCGGCGCGCTGCGCGCCTGGGAGCGAGACGTTCTCGAGGCCGGCAAGCAGAAGCTACCGCTGCGCCGCCCGGCGTTCACCACCGACAGCGGCATCCCGATCCCGGATCTGACGACGCCGCTCGATCGGAGCCACGAGGACTACCTGCGGGACATCGGCTTCCCGGGCAGCTACCCGTTCACCCGGGGGCCCCAGGCCTCGATGTACCGCGGCCGCCTCTGGACCATGCGCCAGTTCGCCGGCTTCGGCGCGCCCGAGGACACGAACCGCCGCTTCCACTACCTCCTCGCGCAGGGCATGACCGGCCTCTCCACCGCCTTCGACATGCCCGCGCTCATGGGCTACGACTGCGACCACCCGATGAGCCGGGGCGAGGTGGGCAAGGAGGGCGTCGCGGTCTCGTCCTTGCGCGACTTCGAGATCCTCTTCGCCGGGATCCCGCTCGACCAGGTCACCACCTCGATGACCATCAACGCCTCGGCCATCGTGGCGCTCTGCATGTACATCGCGGTGGCCGAGAAGCAGGGCATCCCGCGCGCGAAGCTCGGCGGCACGCTCCAGGCCGACATCCTCAAGGAGTACATCGCCCAGAAGGAGTGGATCGTCCCGCCGCGGCCGGCGGTGCGGCTCGTCGTCGACATGATCGAGTTCTGCGCCCGCGAGATGCCGCGCTGGAACCCGATCTCGATCTCGGGCTACCACATCCGCGAGGCCGGGGCGACCGGGGTGCAGGAGCTCGCCTTCACCCTCGCGGACGGCCTCGGCTACGTCGAGGAGTGCCTCGCCCGCGGCATGAAGGTGGACGACTTCGCGCCGCGCCTCTCGTTCTTCTGGGACGTCCACAACGACTTCTTCGAGGAGATCGCGAAGTTCCGCGCCGCCCGGCGCATCTGGGCGCGCGAGCTGCGCGAGCGCTTCGGCGCGAAGGACCCGCGCAGCTGGCTGCTCCGGACGCACGCGCAGACGGCGGGCGTGACGCTCACCGCGCAGCAGCCGTACAACAACGTCGTCCGCGTGGCCATCCAGGGGCTCGCGGCGGTGCTCGGCGGCACCCAGTCGCTCCACACGAACTCGCTCGACGAGACCTACGCCCTCCCCACCGAGGAGGCGGTGACCTTGGCGCTGCGCACCCAGCAGATCATCGCCTACGAGACCGGCGTCGATCGGGTCGTCGACCCGCTCGCCGGCAGCTACTACGTCGAGCAGCTCACCGACGAGGTCGAGCGGCGGGCCCGCGACTACCTGCGGCGGATCGACGAGATGGGCGGCATCGTCCGGGCGGTGGAGGAGGGCTATCCGCAGAAGGAGATCGCCGAGAGCGCCTTCCGCCACCAGCGCGAGGTCGAGGCGGGCGACCGCGTCATCGTCGGCGTCAACCGCTTCCAGGTCGCCGAGAGCGAGCCGATCGAGCTGCTCAAGATCGACGAGCGGGTGACGCGCCGCCAGCAGGAGCGGCTCGCCGAGGTCAAGCGCGAGCGCGACTCGGCGAAGGTCGCGCTGGCCTTGCGCGGCGTCGCCGAGGCCTGCCGGACGGGCCGAAACACCGTGGAGCCCGTGCTCGCGGCGGTGAACGCCTACGCGACGCTCGGCGAGGTCTGCGACGTCTTCCGCGAGGCCTTCGGCACCTACCGCGAGGCGGGGAACTTCTAGGAGGATCATCCGGTGAGCCCGACGGCCCAAAGCCCGACTGCATCGAAGAAGCCGCGCAAGCTGCGCATCCTCGTGGCCAAGCCCGGCCTCGACGGCCACGACCGCGGGGCCAAGATCATCGCCCGGGCGCTGCGCGACGCCGGCTACGAGGTCATCTACACCGGGCTGCACCAGACGCCCGAGATGATCGTGAGCGCCGCCATCCAGGAGGACGTCGACGCCATCGGCCTCTCCATCATGTCGGGCGCCCACATGACCCACTTCCCGGCGGTCCTCGAGCTGCTCGAGAAGCAGGGGGCGACGGACATCCGGCTCTTCGGCGGCGGCATCATCCCCGACGAGGACATCCCCGAGCTGAAGAAGCGGGGGGTCGCCGAGATCTTCACTCCGGGCACGCCGACCACCGCGGTGGTCGACTGGATTCAGAAGAACCTCGAGGGGAAGCGCTGATGCGAGACCGGCAGGCGGAGGGTCGTCGCTGATGCTCGAGGGGCTGCCGGGACGCGCCTCGGTCTACGAGGTCGGCCCCCGCGACGGGCTGCAGAACGAGGCGGCAAGGCTCTCGATCGACCAGCGGCTCGAGCTCCTCGCGGCGCTCTGCGACGCGGGGCTCACCCGCCTCGAGGCCGGCAGCTTCGTCTCGCCCAAGTGGATCCCGCAGCTCGCCGACACCGACGAGCTGGTCCGCAGGCTCCCCGCCCGGCCGGGCGTCGTCTACTCGGCGCTCGTCCCGAACGACCAGGGGCTCGAGCGGGCCGTGGCCTCGGGGCTCCGCGAGGTCGCGGTCTTCCTCTCGGCCTCCGAGAGCCACTCGAAGAAGAACATCAACAAGTCGATCGCGGAGGCGCTCGCCACCTTCGAGGCGCTGGTCCCGAAGGCCGTGGGGAAGGGCCTCCGGGTCCGCGGCTACGTCTCCGTGGTCTGGGGCTGCCCCTACGAGGGGAGGGTCCCGGTCGAGCGGGTCGTCGAGATCGCCGAGGCGCTCGTCCGGATGGGCGTCTACGAGGTCTCGCTCGGCGACACCATCGGCGTCGGCACGCCGCGGCAGACCGAGGCGATCGTGCGCGCGGTCGGCGCGAAGCTCCCGCCCTCGAAGGTCGCGGTCCACCTGCACGACACGCGCGGGACCGCGCTCGCGAACGCGCTCGTGGCGCTCGGGAACGGCGTCGGCACGATCGACGCCTCGGTGGGCGGCCTCGGCGGCTGTCCCTACGCGCCGGGCGCCTCGGGGAACCTCGCCACCGAGGACCTCGTCTACCTGCTCGACGGCATGGGCGTCGAGAGCCAGCTCTCGCTGCCGAAGCTCGTGGCCGCCGCCGAGCTCGCGCAGCGGCTCGTCGGGCGCAAGCTCCCCTCCAAGGTCTTGCAGGCCGAGCTCGGCGCGCGCGAGCGGGCGAGCCGAGAGGGAGCCTGAGCGATGGCCGAGCTGCGGATCGAAGCGGCGGCGGCGCACGTCGAGCGCTGGACCATCCTCGGCGAGGCGCGCCGCAACACGCTGACGCGCGCGCTCGTCGCGGAGCTCATCCGGGAGATCGAGCGGGTCTCGGCGCCGGGCGCCGCCCGCGCCGTCGTGCTCACCGGGGAAGGGGAGAAGGCCTTCTGCGCCGGAGCGGATCTCAAGGAGCGGCAGGGGATGGACGAGGGCGAGGTCCGCCGGTTCCTCGACGACCTGCGGCGGATGACCCGGGGGATCGAGCGGTCGCGCGCCGTCTTCGTCGCGGCGCTCGAGGGCTCGGCCTATGGCGGCGGCACCGAGCTCTCGCTCGCCTGCGACCTTCGCCTGCTGCGCGACGGGGCGACCCTGGCCCTCACCGAGACGACGCTCGCGATCATCCCCGGCGCCGGGGGCACGCAGCGGCTGCCGCGGCTCGTCGGCCCCGGGCGCGCGAAGGAGCTGATCCTGACCGGCCGGCCGCTCGGGGCGCAGGAGGCGCTCGCCTGGGGGCTCGTCGTGCGCGTGACCCCGGCGGGGCAGGCCGTCGCGCAGGCGGTCGAGCTCGCGGAGCGGATCGCGAAGAACGGCCCCGTGGCCGTCGCCGCCGCCAAGGCCGCCATCGAGGATGGGTTCGGGCTGGCGCTCGAGGCCGGCCTCGACGTCGAGCGGCGCGAGTACGAGAAGACGCTCGGCACGAAGGACCGGCTGGAGGGGCTCGCCGCCTTCAAGGAGAAGCGACCGCCGGTCTACCGGGGGGAGTGACGATCACTCGACGGGTGGCCCGCCCGCCGCTAGGATGCGCGCTCTTTCGGAGGCCCGATGGACGAGAAACTCTCCTTCGACGAAGCCGCGCTCGCGCTCGAGGCCCGCGTGAGGCGAGGCGGCGCCGAGCGCTACCACCAGAAGAACAGGGAGCAGGGCAAGCTCTTCGCCCGCGAGCGGATCGATCGGCTCCTCGACCCGGGCAGCTTCGTCGAGGAGGCGCTGCTCGCGAACGCGCTCGACCCCGAGCTTCCCGCGGACGGCGTCGTCACCGGGCTCGGCCGCGTCGAGGGGCGGCCCGTCGCGGTGATGGCGAACGACTCGACCGTGAAGGCCGGCTCGTGGGGCAAGCGGACCGTCGAGAAGATCCTCCGCATCCAGGAGACGGCCGCGAGGATGCGAGTGCCGCTCTTCTACCTGGTCGACTCGGCGGGGGCGCGCATCACCGACCAGGTGGAGATGTTCCCGGGCCGGCGCGGCGCGGGGCGGATCTTCTTCAACGAGGTGGGGCTGTCGGGCTCCGTGCCGCAGATCTGCCTGCTCTTCGGCCCCTCGGCGGCGGGCGGCGCCTACATTCCGGCCTTCTGCGACATCGTCGTGATGGTCGAGGGCAACGCCTCGATGTACCTCGGCTCGCCCCGCATGGCCGAGATGGTCATCGGCGAGAAGGTGACGCTCGAGGAGATGGGCGGCGCCCGGATGCACTGCTCGGTCTCGGGCTGCGGCGACTTCCTCGTGAAGACCGAGGAGGAGGCGCTCGCCCTCGGCCGCCGCTGGCTCTCCTACTTCCCGCAGAGCTTCGCCGATGCGCCGCCGCGCACGGCGCCGCGGCCGCCGGCCCGCTCGGGCAAGAGCGTCGACGAGATCCTGCCGGCCGACCAGAACAGGCCGTTCGACATGAAGGCGCTCGTGCGCGAGCTCGTCGACGAGGGGAGCCTCGTCGAGGTCAAGGAGCTCTTCGCGGGCGAGATCCTCACCCTGCTCGCGCGCATCGACGGCCGCCCGGTGGGCATCGTCGCGAACCAGCCGAAGGTGAAGGGCGGGGTGCTCTTCGTCGAATCGGCCGACAAGGCCGCCCGCTTCATCTGGCTCTGCGACGCCTTCAACATCCCGCTCGTCTACCTCGCGGACGTGCCCGGCTTCATGATCGGCACCAAGGTGGAGCGGGCGGGCATCATCCGCGCCGGCGCCAAGATGATCCACGCGGTCTCCGAGGCCACCGTGCCGCGGATCTCGGTGGTCGTCCGCAAGGCCTACGGCGCGGGGCTCTACGCCATGAGCGGGCCGGGCTTCGCGCCCGACTGCACGCTGGCCCTGCCCCAGGCGATGATCGCGGTGATGGGGCCCGAGGCGGCGGTGAACGCCGTCTTCTTCAACAAGATCCAGGAGAAGCCCGAGGCCGAGCGGGCCGCCTTCGTGGCCAAGCTGCGCGAGGAGTACCGGGCGGACATCGACGTGGACAAGCTCGCGAGCGAGCTCGTCGTCGACGCGGTGGTGCCGGGCAGCCGGCTGCGCGACGAGCTCGTCGCGCGGATCGCGCTCTACTCCGAGCGCTACGAGCCGCCGAAGCGCAAGAAGCGCGGCGTCACCCCGGTCTGAGAGGGCGTGAACGGGGGGGCGACGGCCGCGCGGGTCGCGCGGGGCCGAGCCAGCGTCGCGAGCGGGCGAGCGACGATGATCGGCGGGCCGAAGACGATGATCGGCTGGCCGAAGAAGATGATCGACGGCCGTGCCACGATGATCGGCGGGCTGGAGACGATGATCGGCGGCCGTGCCACGATGATCGACGGCTGTGCCACGATGATCGGCGGCCGTGCCACGATGATCGACCGGCCAGTGACGATGATCGACCGGCCGGAGACGATGATCGGCCGGCCAGCGACGCTGATCGGCGGCCGCGCGGCGATCGCATGCACCCCGACGAGGGCGTCGGGCGGCCCCGCGTGGCTCGAAGGCGGGCCCGCGATCGCGCTGCGCGGCCGCGGGAGGGTCGACGGTCGGCGAGGCTACCGGAACGGCCACCAGGCGGGGCGCTGGCGGGCGGGCGGCTGGACGCCGGTCTCCCGGCAGCGGCAGCGCTCCGACTCGGGGACGCCGCGCATCACGGCGTCGACGTGGGCGCCGCAGCCGGACCAGCTGACCTTGCCGCACGAGCGGCACTTGACGCGAGAGCACATGTGCTGGGTTCTCCTCTGGGTTTGGGGGGTGAAGGGTGGGAGGGACCGGCGACCGCCGGCCGTGGCTCAGCCTCAGGTGAAGCGGCCCGAGCCGCCGCAACCGCCGCCGCCGCCTCCGGCCTCGGCCGAGCCGCCGAGCGCCGCCGGCGCCGACATCAGCCTTCGGACTCGCCGCTCGTCGCAGGCGGGGCAGGAGAGCTCGCCCTCCTCCTCGGGGTGGCGGATCAGCGCCTCGAACGTCCGTCCGCAGCGCTCGCATTCGAATTCACGCAGTGGCATCCGTCTTTCCTCGTTGCCTCGTCGGTCAACAGCTCGGGTGGGTGTCGTCGGAGGCCCCGTCCCGGGGCCTTTGGGGGACCGCTCAGGTGGGCACCCCCAGCTTGGGGAGAATCCAGACCTGGAGAACCGTCCAGACCACGAGGACGGCCAGCATCGAGAGGACGTCCATCAGATCCGCTCGATCACGCGCCGCAGCCGCTCGTCCGCTTCCTTCGCGATCGGGTCGAGCGCCGGGTTCTTCAGGGCCTCCATCATCGCCTGGGGCCTGATCGCCTGCACGACGCTGCCGCCGCCCTCGCGGGCGAAGACGGTGACGTTGCAGGGCAAGAAGAGCCCGACCCCCGGCTCGGCGGCCAGCGCGCGGTGCGCCAGCGGCGGGTTGCAGGCGCCCAGGATGACGTAGGGCTTCTCGTCGACCCCGAGCTTCTCCTTCATCGTCGCCTGGACGTCGATGCGCGTCAGCACCCCAAACCCCTCGGTCTTGAGCGCCTCGGTGGTCCTCCGGATCGCCTCGTCCTGGGCGACGCCCGGCAGCTCGCGCGTGTAGCCATAAGGCACGTCGGTCTTCATGTGGCCTCCTCGTTCTTCTCGTAACTTGGAGCCATGGTCGGGCGCAAAGGGTTCGCGAGGCGAGCGGGTTGACGCAGGAGCGCCCCAGGCGGGAGGATTGCCCCTCTGACCCGGGAGGCAGCCGTGCGCACGAAGCTCCTCGTCTCGCTTCTATGGCTCACCGCCGGCTGCTTTTCGCCGGTGAACGAGACGCCCCAGGGCTGGCTCGCCGGCCCGGGGGCCGACGGCGGGGGCGCCAGGGCCGCCGACGCGGGGGAGCGCTGCAACGCCGCTTGCCCCGTCGGCTGCGACCTGAGCCCGGACTGCCGCGCATGCGTCCCCGAGAGCTCCAGCGCCGGGATCGGGACGGCCTGTCGGACGAACGAGGACTGCTGCATCGGCGAATGCATCCAGGGGCTCTGCACGGCGCTCATCGAGCCGGCGACGGACGGGGGGCCCATCTGCGGCGGAGTCGGCCCGGCGGCCTTCGCCGGGAGCTGGAGCGGCACGGCGAGCGTCTCGATGCAGTCGGGCAGCGGCAACGGCAGCAGCGGCGGGGGAGGCTCGGATCGCGAGCAGGTGACGGCCGTCGGACCGAATCGGATCGAGTTCCAGCCCTTCCTCTCCTGGCTCCTCTCCGACTGCGCGCTCACGGCATCGCTCCTCCCCGGAGGGGGCAGCGCCTCGATCTCCTCTCCTTGTCAGGGATGCCAGCCGGTGGCGCAGAGCTGCCAGGACCTCGGCGGCGCGACGTGGACGTTTCAGAGCGGCCAGGCGACCCTCGACCCGTCAACCTGCGAACTCGGCGTCACCGCCCAGGGGCTCGTCTCGGGCTCCGGCACGACCCAGTCGTTCCAGATCGACCTCCAGCTCCACCGCTAGCCTCTCCGTGGGCTTGGGCGCCCCTCGCAGGGTGGGGGCGCGGGAGACGCTGCCGCACGGGCGCCAGATCGCGACCGCGCCGGGGATCTCCTGGAAGCGCTCGTCGCGCCAGCGGGTTCTGGATCCCCCTTATCTCCGGGCGGCGGCTCTGCTAGCTTCCGGCCGCGGAGGCGACACCATGGACTTTACCCTTCCCGAGCACGCCCTGGCGCTCCAGCGGACGGTCCGCGACTTCTGCCAATCCGAGGTGGGGCCGAAGGCGCGCGAGTGGGATCGCAGCGGGACCTTCCCCCGGGAGACCGTCCGCAAGCTCGGCGAGCTCGGGCTGCTCGGCCTCTCGACCCCCGAGGAGTTCGGAGGCGCGGGCCTGGACGCCGTCTCGATGGCGACCGCGGTCGAGGAGGTGGCCCGCTTCGACGGCTCGCTCGCCCTCACGGTCGCCTCCCACAACGGCCTCTGCTCGGCCCACCTCAATCGGTTCGGCAGCGAGGAGCAGAAGCGGCGCTTCCTCCCCGCGCTCGCCACCGGCGAGAAGCTCGGGGCCTGGGGCCTCACCGAGCCGGGATCGGGATCGGACGCCGCGGGGCTGCGCACCAGCGCCGTCCGGAGGGGCGATGGCTGGCTGCTCTCGGGCGCGAAGACCTTCATCACGCAGGGGAGCGTTGGCGAGGTCTTCGTCGTCCTCGCCTCGACGAGCCCCGAGAAGAAGCAGCGCGGCGTCACCGCGTTCGTGCTCGAGAAGGGGACGCCCGGCTTCTCCCAGCGGCCGATCCACGGCAAGCTCGGGATGCGCTCCTCGGACACGGCCGAGCTCGTCCTCGAGGACGTCGAGCTGCCCGACTCCGCCCGGGTGGGCGAGATCGACCACGGCTTCCTCGACACGCTCCGCATCCTCGACCGGGGCCGCATCGGCATCGGCGCCCTCGCGGTGGGGCTCGGCCGCGGCGCGCTCGAGGAGGCGGCCCGCTACGCGAAGGAGCGGAAGGCCTTCGGCCAGCCGATCGCCGAGTTCCAGGCCATCCGCTGGATGCTCGCCGACATGCGGACCGAGAACGACGCCGCCCGCCTGCTGGTGCGGCGCGCCGCCCTCCTCGCCGACCACGGCCGCCCCTTCACGCGCGAGGCCTCCATGGCGAAGCTCTTCGCCTCCGAGAGCAGCATGCGGGCCTGCGGGAAGGCCGTGCAGATCCACGGCGGCTACGGCTACACCGACGAGTTCCCGGTCGAGCGCTACCTGCGCGACGCGAAGCTCTGCGAGATCGGCGAGGGGACGAGCGAGATCCAGCGGCTCGTCATCGCCCGAGAGCTGCTCGCCGCGTGAAGCGGACGCTCGCCGAGGGGGTGGTCGCCGGGGACGTGCGCGCCGCCTCGCGGCTGATGCGCGACGTCGACGACGGGCTGCCCTCCGCCATCCCGGAGCTCCAGGCGCTCCACCGGCGCACGGGGCGGGCGCTGGTCATCGGTCTCACCGGCTCCCCCGGCGCCGGCAAGAGCTCGCTCTGCGACCGCCTCATCGGCCTCTACCGGCGTCAGGGGAAGACGGTCGGGGTGGTCGCGGTCGACCCGACGAGCCCGTTCTCGGGCGGCGCCATCCTCGGCGACCGGATCCGGATGCAGGAGCACGCCACCGATCCCGAGGTCTTCATCCGCTCGCTCGCGACGCGCGGCCACCTGGGCGGGCTCTCTCGGGCCGCCGCCGCCTGCGTGACCGTCATGGACGCGATGGGCAAGGACGTCGTCATCGTCGAGACCGTCGGCGTCGGCCAGGACGAGATCGACGTGGCGGGGCTCGCCCACTGCGTCGTCGTGGTGGTGGTCCCGGGGATGGGAGACGACATCCAGGCCATCAAGGCCGGCATCCTCGAGATCGCCGACGTCTTCGCCGTCAACAAGGCCGACCGCGAGGGCGCCGACCGGACGGTGCGCGAGCTGCGCGCCATGCTCGAGCTGCGGCACGCCACCGCCGGGCCGACCGCGGCCGAGCTCCTGCACCACGGCCTCGCCGCCGCGGGCCATGGCGCCGCCTCGACGGCGCCCGCCGCCCCGGTCTGGGAGCCGCCGATCGTCAAGACCGTGGCGACGCAGGAGCAGGGGATCGACGAGCTCGCGCGGGCGATCGGCTCGCAGCTCGCCTGGCTCGACGAGACGGGGCAGCGGCCGCTGCGCGAGGCGGCGCGCGCGAAGGCCGAGTTCCTCGCGATCCTCCGGGAGCGGCTCCTCGCCTCGGCGCTCGATCGGCTCGAGCGCGAGCGGGGCCAGCTCGACGAGGTGGCGCGCCGCATCGCCGCGCGCGAGGCGGATCCCTGGAGCCTCGCCGAGGAGCTGGTCGCGCGCTGACGGGGTGGGGGAAGGGGGACGAGCCCGCCGCGCCCTGGAGCGAGGCGAGGAGACGGGCGATCCGAGGGGTCCGGTGGCGGGCCAGCCCGGGGCCCGGACTTCGAGCGAGCCCCGAGGCCGCTCGCTGCGGTAGGATGCCGGGGTGCCGAGCAGAGACGACGCTTCGAAGGCCGCGCCCCGCCGCCCCCCTGGCGCCCGGCCGCGGGTCCTCCTCACGAACGACGACGGCCTCTGGGCGCCGGGCATCGAGAGCCTCGGCAAGGCGCTCGATCCGCTCTGCGAGCTCTGGGTGGTGGCGCCCGATCGAGAGCAGTCGGCGGCGAGCCACGCCATCACGCTCGCGCGGCCGCTTCGGCTCCACCCCGTCGGCGAGCGGCGCTACGCCGTCGACGGGACGCCGACCGACTGCGTCTACCTCGCGGTGAACCACCTGTTGAAGGACAATCCACCGCTCGCCGTCTTCTCGGGGGTGAACCACGGCGCGAACCTCGCGGACGACGTCATCTACTCCGGCACGGTCGCCGGCGCCATCGAGGGGGCGATCCTCGGCGTGCCGTTCTGCGCGGCGCTCTCCCTCGTGGGCCGCGGCCGGCTGGACTTCACCGCGGCCGCGGATTTCGGCCGGGCGATGCTCGAGCGGCTCCTCGAGACGCCCCCCGAGCGCCCCATGCTGCTGAACGTCAACGTCCCGGCCGAGCCGCGCGGGCGCGGCTTCGCGCTGACCCGCCTCGGCCGGCGGGGTTACGGCGCCTCGGTCGTGGAGAAGACCGATCCCCGGGGGCGCCCCTATTACTGGATCGGCGGTCCGGAGCAGGCCCACGCGGACCTGAAGGGCTCGGATTGCAACGCCGTCCTCGACGACGGGCTCGTCTCGGTGACCCCGCTCCACCTCGACCTGACGAGCAACGACGCCCTGGCGGCGCTCTCGAACTGGAGCTTGCCGAGGCATGAGCGGCGGTAAGCGCCGCTGGCGCGCCCTCGCGCTCGCCGCGGTCCTCTCGGCCGCCTGTCACCCCCGCGTCTCGACCCCCGAGCCGCCGTTCCCACTGGGGGAGGGCGAGCCGCACGCGGAGCCGGACGTCGCCGGCGTCTTCCACGTCGTGCGGCGAGGGCAGACCCTCTGGCGGATCTCCCGGGCCTACGGGATCTCCGAGGGGGCTCTCGCCGAGGCGAACGACCTGCGCAGCCCGGGCGAGCTGAGGGTGGGCGAGGTGATCTTCGTCCCTGGCGCCGAGCGGACCCTCGAGGTCCCGCCCGCGGCGGGCGCCGCCCCGGAGGCCGAGGCGCCGCTCCACCGCGCGCGCTTCGCCTGGCCCCTCCGTGGCGTCCTCGTCTCGCGCTTCGGAGAGAGGGGCGGCGAGCACCACGACGGCATCGACATCGCGGCGCCCGAGGGCGCTCCCATCGAGGCGGCGGCCCGCGGCACGGTCATCTTCGCGGGGACCCAGCACGGCTACGGCAACCTCGCGATCGTCGACCACGGCGGGGGAGAGGCCACGGTCTACGCGCACTGCGAGAAGCTCCTCGTCCACGTGGGAGAGGCCGTCTCGGCGGGCGAGGTCATCGCCCGGGTCGGCCGCACCGGTCGAGCCACCGGGCCGCACCTCCACTTCGAGGTCCGGGAGCACGCGCGGCCTCGAAACCCGCTCCTCTTCCTCCCGACCGAGTGAACCCCCGGCTGGAGCGCGATCGCTCGGTCTGAAAGTGCCTCCAGGTAAAATGCGAGGGCACGCCAGGTCGCTGGTCTGATGGATTGCCGACTGATACTCCAACGCCCGGAGGCTGGGTGACCGGCCTCCCGGCCGCCTTCCGTCGTTCCCCCCCCACGACGCGAGGGCGGCTGTTTTCGTCTCTGCGCCGTCCGAGGGCGTGCGGGGGCGCGGGGCCGTGTTATAAGGGCGCCCCTTGGAACCCGGGCTCGCCATGAAGTTCCTCGTCTATTTCGTGCCGATGATCGCGTCGCTCTCGGTCCACGAGTGCGCGCACGCCTGGGCGGCGCTGCTGCTCGGCGACGAGACGGCGCGGGAGCGCGGGCGCCTGACCTTGAACCCGCTCGCCCACGTGGATCCGTTCGGGACCATCCTGTTGCCCGCGCTCGGCATCTTCGCCACCGGCAGCGCGCTCTTCGGCTGGGCGAAGCCGACTCCGGTGAACCCCGCCCGCTTCCGGCGCGAGATCAGCGTGCGGGCGGGGATGGCCATCACCGCGGCGGCCGGTCCCGCCTCGAACGTCGTGCTGGGCGCGCTCGCGGGCGTCGCCTTCGGCCTGTCGCGCCGCCTCTGGCCGGACGGGGCGCTCCTCGCGGAGCTGCTCTTCGCGACCATGGCCGTCAACGCGGGCCTCGCCGTCTTCAACCTGCTGCCGGTGCCGCCGCTCGACGGCGCCCGCGTCCTCGCCGGTCTCCTGCCGCCCCGTGCCGCGCTCCGCTACGCGCGCTTCACCGCCCTCGCGCCGATCGTGCTGCTCGCCTTCGTGGCCGTCCCGCAGGTGAGCAGCCTGCTCTTCCAGCCGACCGAGGGGCTCCTCGCCGTCTTTCGGGCCCTCGCCCGCACCGCCGGAGGATTCTAGATGGCCGAACCGAAGAAGCGCGTCCTCAGCGGCATGCGGCCCACCGGGCGGCTCCACCTCGGGAACCTCCACGGGGCCCTCGTCAACTGGGTGGCGCTGCAGCGGCGCGACGACCTCGACTGCTTCTTCTTCTCGGCGGACTGGCACGCGCTGACCACCGGCTATGCCGACACCTCGTCGATCCGGACCGACGAGCGCGAGATGATCCTCGACTGGCTCGCGGCGGGCCTCGATCCCGTCCGCTCGACGATCTTCGTCCAGTCGGCGGTGCCCGAGCACGCCGAGCTCTACCTCCTCTTCGGGATGGTGACGCCGACGCCGTGGCTCGAGCGCGTGCCGACCTACAAGGAGCAGCAGCAGGAGCTGCGCGACCGCGACCTCGGCACGCACGGCTTCCTCGGCTACCCGTTGCTCCAGGCGGCCGACATCGCCGCCTACCGCGCCTCGCTCGTGCCCGTGGGGCAGGATCAGGTGGCCCACCTCGAGCTGACCCGCGAGGTCCTGCGCCGCTTCAACCACCTCTACGGAGAGCTCTTCCCGGAGCCACAGCCGCTCCTCACCGTGGTCCCGAAGGTCATCGGCATCGACGGTCGCAAGATGTCGAAGTCGTACGGCAACAGCCTCTGGCTCGGGGAGGAGGCGGAGTCGACGAAGAAGAAGATCATGGGCGCGACGACCGACCCGGCCCGCGTCCGGCGCCAGGACAAGGGGAACCCCGAGAACTGCGGCATCTTCTACCTGCACCAGCTCTACTCGTCCGGGGAGCGCGTCCGGGAGGTCGACGCCGGCTGCCGGAGCGCCGGCATCGGCTGCGTGGACTGCAAGAAGTGGCTCCTCGAGGGGCTCTTGCCCGCCCAGGCCGAGCTGCGCGAGCGCCGCGCGGCCATCGCGGCGAAGCCGCGCCTCGTGCGCGAGATCGTCGAGGATGGAAACGGCCGGGCGCGGCGGGCGGCCGGCGAGACCCTCGAGAAGGTTCGCGAGGCCATGAAGCTCGGACCGCTCGACGAGGAGGGCTGAGGTGGCGAGGCGCAGGGAGCGGGCGAAGGGCGAGGACGAGCTCGACGAGGCGGTCTCTCCCGCCGCCGCGGCCGAGGCCTTCAAGATCGCCCTCCCGTCCTTCGAGGGGCCCCTCGACCTTCTGCTGCACCTCATTCGCGAGCACCGGCTCGACGTCTTCGACATTCCGATCGCCCTCATCACCGAGAAGTACCTCGAGTACCTCTCGCTGATGGAGGCGCTCGATCTGGACGTCGCCGCCGAGTTTCTCGTGATGGCGGCCACCCTCGCCCACATCAAGTCGCGGATGCTCCTGCCGCGCGAGGAGAGCGGCGGCCAGGAGGATCCGGCGGAGGAGGGCGAGGATCCCCGCGAGGCGCTGGTCAAGCGGCTGCTCGAGCACCAGAAGTACCGCGCCGCGGGCGAGGCGCTCGGCCAACGAAGCCTGCTCGGCAGGGACACCTTCGCGCGCTCCGCCGCGCCAGAGCTCTTGCCCGCGGAGCCGGGCGCGCGCGAGCTCGCCGAGGTTCCCATCTTCGATCTCATCTCGGCGTTCGCGAAGGTCCTCGCCGAGGCCAAGGTCGAGGTGTCCCACGAGGTGACCGTCGATCGGCTCTCCATCGGGGAGGCGATCGGCCGGGTCTCCGAGCGGTTGCATGCCGTGGAGAGGCTCTCGTTCCGGTCGCTCTTCGAGCCGGAGCCCGGCCGCCCGGTCGAGCGTCACAGGCTGGTGGTAACGTTTCTCGCCATCTTGGAGATGGTGAAGCTGCGGCTGCTGCGCGTCTCCCAGGCGCAGGGCGAAGACGACATCTTCCTGGCGCTCCGCGAGGGCGCCCGGGTCGAGGCGGGTGACATCGGCAATGACGACTACCGAGGGTGAGGAGACGCTGGGGATCGAGAGCGTCGAGGAAGCGGAGGCCCGCGAGGCCGCCGAGGAGGTGGCCGACCGCGAGGCCCAGGCCGCGGAGCCGCCGGTGGAGATCGTCCAGGGAGAGGAGGCCGGCGCCGAGGCTGCGCCGGAGTCGGCCGCGACCGAGCCCGAGACGCTCTCCCGACTCCTCGAGAGTCTGCTCTTCGTCTCGCCGGAGCCGATGAGCCCGAAGGCCCTCGCCGAGGCGCTCGGGGTCGAACGCGCGGACCTCGCCCCGGCGCTCGAGCGGCTGAAGGGGCGGCTCGCCGAGGGGCGAAGCGGAATCGTCGTCTGCGAGGTCGCCGGGGCCTACCAGCTGCGCAGCGCCGTCGAGAGCGCGCCGTACGTCCGGCGGCTGCTCGGGGTCAAGCCGCAGCGGTTGACCCGGGCGGCCCTCGAGACGCTCGCCTTCGTCGCCTACCGGCAGCCGGTGACGCGCGCCGAGGTCGAGGAGATCCGCGGAGTCGACTGCGGCGCCGTCCTGAAGGCGCTGCTCGAGCGCAAGCTCGTCCGGATCCTGGGCAAGAAGGAGGAGCTCGGCCGGCCGCTCCTCTACGGCACGACGCGGGAGTTCCTCGAGTTCTTCGGCCTCGATGGGCTCGGCTCGCTGCCGACCCTGCGCGAGTTCCAGGAGCTGTCCGAGGAGAATCGCTCGATCGTCGAGGAGGAGACGGGCGCGCCCGCCCCCATCCAGGGCATCGCCGACCTCGCCGACGCGGCGCTGGCCCGGCGGCTCGACGAACTCGCCCCCGAGAGCGAGGAGGCGCTCGGGGACCTCGAGGCCGCCATGGAGGAGGCCGAGGCGCGCGCCAAGCTCGTCCACGCCCAGCTGGAGCCGCAGGCGGCGGAGGCGGAGGCCGAGGCGGCCAAGGCGCCGGCGGAAGCGTAGCTGGCGGAGCGGCTTCACAAGCTTCTCGCCCGGGCGGGCGTCTCGTCGCGGCGCGCGGCCGAGCGGCTCATCGAGGCTGGGCGCGTCGCCGTCGACGGACGGGTCGTCCGGGAGCTCGGGACGCAGGTCGATCCAGCGACCGCGCGGGTCACGGTCGATGGTCGCGAGGTTTCGCTCGAGGCGCCAGCCCCCCGCACCTTCGTGCTCTACAAGCCCGTCTGGACGGTCACGACCTGGTCGGATCCCCAGGGGCGCCCCACGGTGCGGGAGCTCGTCGAGGGGCTCGGAACCAGGCTCTTCCCGGTCGGGCGCCTCGACTTCGACGCGGAGGGGCTCCTCCTCGTCACGAACGACGGTCCGCTGGCGAACCGACTGATGCACCCCCGCCATGAGGTTCGGCGCAGCTACCTCGTTCGCGTCGCCGGCCGTCCCGGTCCGCTGACCCTCGAGCGGATGCGGTCCGGGGTGACGCTCGAGGATGGCGGCGTCCGACTGCTCGAGGCGGTGATCGTCCCCCACCCGGTGGCCGAGCGGGAAGGGGACTGTTGGCTGAGGCTCGCCCTCGCCGAGGGCCGCAACCACCTCGTGAAGCGACTCTGCGACGCCGTCGGCCACCCGGTCCGACGGCTCGTCCGCGCCGAGTACGGTGGGGTGACCCTGGGTCGCCTGCGCCCCGGCGATCGCCGCGAGCTGACGGCGGACGAGCTCGCGGCGCTGCGGGCCGAGATCGAGCAGCCCGCGAAGGGTCCGTACCCCGGTCCCCTCGACATCCCTCCGTCGTCGCTGCGGGCGCCCGCCGCGGCGAAGCGGGGCCGCTCGCGCGGATCGCGGGAGCGGGGGCCTTGACCGCGGCCACCGCTCGGAGACCTCGGGCGGGCCTCTCGAGGTTCGGCGAGCGCCTCGCCGTTCGTTGACCCTTCGCCGTTCGCGCGGCTAAGATCGAGGCCAGCGGATGCGCTTCCCCCTCTTCATCGTCGCCGTCGCGCTCTTCGTGGGCGTCGCGGGCTGCAGCCGGTCCCACGACGAGGCGCTCGCCAACCTGAGCAGCCCGGATCCGACCGTGCGCTCGCAGGCGGTCAATCGGCTTGGGCTGATCGGCGACTCGAGCGATCTGGGCGACATCGTCGCCCGCGTCTCCGATCCCGATCCGCTCGTTCGATCCGCCGCCGCCGCCGCCCTCGGCCATTTCGACGACCGCCGGGCCGCCGATGCGCTCGGCGAGCTCGTGGCGCCCGACGGCAACGAGGCGGTACAGGTCGTCGCCGTCCGATCGCTGGCGAGGCTCTCGGTGGAGCGCGCCCATGCGTACCTCCTCCTCGCCTACCGTCGCGACGGCTCTGCCGTCCGCGCCGCGGTCGCGGAGGAGCTCGACCGGAGGCAGGGCTCGGCGACCGAGGTCGTGCGCGCGGAGGCGAAGGCCCTCTGGGACGAGCTGTCGGCCGCCCTCACGCGTGGCGGTACGGCCGAGCGGGTCGCCGCCGCGGAGGAGCTCGGCCGCTCCGGGCGCCCCGAGGCGATCGATCGGCTGGCCGTCTACCTCGGGGCCGAGTCGCACGCGCTCGCGGCGTCTGCGGCGGAAGGCCTCGGCGAGTCCGGTCAGCCGGCGGCACGCGCTCCGCTCGAGCTGATGCTCGCCGAGGAGGATCCAGAGCTGGCGATCGCCGCCGCCCAGGCGCTCGGGGAGCTCGGCTCGCCGGCGTCGGCGGCGCCCCTCGCGAAGATCGTCTCGCGCGGCGGCCGGGTCGGGGAGGCGGCGCTCGCCGCCCTGGCCTCGCTCGGAGCGGCCGCGCGGGCCCAGCTCTGCGGCGCGGCCCTCGGGCCCGATCCCTCCCTGGCGGCGGAGGCCGCGGCCGCCGTTCACGCGCAGGGTGGGGCGTGCGACCTGGCGCCGTTCGTCGGCGCGCTCCAGCGAAGCTCCACTCAGGCGGCCGCGCTCGCCGCGCTTGCGGCGCTGGGCGGCCCGGCGCCAGAGGGGGGCGCGCGCCGGATCGGTTCGCTGCTCGAGGCTGGCCCGTCGGCCGTCCGCCCGTACGCGGCTCGTGCCGCTGGAGCGCTCGGGCTCTCCGAGCTCGCCCCCGCGCTGCAGCGCGCGGTGACCGAGGTGGGCGGGCGGCTCGCGTCGGGCCGCGCTCGCTGGATC
Organism: Myxococcales bacterium; assembly: GCA_021783235.1. Classification (GTDB taxonomy): domain Bacteria; phylum Myxococcota; class Myxococcia; order Myxococcales; family JAKAPL01; genus JAJXUD01. The sequence goes on from JAJXUD010000004.1 coordinate 47,700, forward strand.
GCGACCCCGTTGCCGAAGACATTCCAGGCGGGATTTCAGCCGGCGGACGGCGCTACCAGCAGGGACTACCGGGCCCGGGTCGACACGCTGATGTCGAAGCTCGCCGCCCACGGAATCCACGTCTCCGACGACGAGCCCGACGAGCCGCTCTTCGGCGACGAAGTCGCGGACGACCTGCGGCTCTATGGCGAGGCGGTCGCCGCTCTCGCTCGTCTCGCGGCTCCCGGCGCGGGCCCGCTCGTCGCGACGGCTGCCCACGACGGCTCGGCCGCCATCCGGGCGCTCGCCTGCGAGGCGGCCGCCGCGCTCCCCGCCCCGGCCGGGCTGGAGCCGCTCGAGGCGTTGGCGCGCGATCCCGACCTCGCCGTCCGTGCCCGCGCCCTCGGGCTCCTGCCGGCGGCGGTGGCGAAGGCGAGCCCGACGGAGCGCGCCGCCGTCCGGAAGCTGGTCGCCGACGAGCTCGCCAGCTCGGATGGCTCCGAAGACCCGGTGCTCATCGACGTGCTCGGGGAGCTCGGCCAGGGGGAAGGGAGCGCCTCGATCGACGCTCTCACCGAGGCGCTGAACCACCCCGGGACCGCCGGAAGGGCCATCCGGGCGCTCGGCCGTTTCGGGACCGTCCAGGCCAAGGAGCTCTTGCTCGCCCGGCTGAAGCGAGGGGCAGCGGCCGGACTTCCGGAGCTCGTGCGAACGATCGCGGAGCTGAAGCTCTCCGAGGCGGCGCCTTCGATCCGGCCGCTCCTCTTCCACGCGCGGCCGTCCGTCCGGGCCGCCGCCGCCCAGGCGTCGATCCAGCTCGGTGATCCGGCCGCGGCGAAGGACGTCGCGGCGCTGCGCGAGGATTTCTACGCCTCGGTCCGCGAGGCGGCCGGCGGGCCTGCGCCGTCCGCCGCGCCGGCGCCCATGCTCGCGAAGCCTTGAGGGCCCCGAAACGGCCGGTTCACCAGCTGCGGGAGAGGGGGTCACCGTTGCCCAAGGACGTTCGGAAGCTGAAAGATCGCGCCGCCGAGCTCATGGCGAAGCGGCGCTTCGAGAGGGCGGCCGAGGCCTACCGAGAGCTCTGTGGCCTCGAGCCTCGCGATCTGTCGCTTCACCAGAAGCTGGCCGACGCTCTCCGCGCCGGTGGCGAGCGGGAGGAGGCGGCTCGGATCTACCAGTCGGTCGCCGACCGGTTTGCGAGGGAGGGGCTGCTGCTCAAGGCGATCGCAGTCAACAAGATCATCCTCGATCTCGATCCGACCCACACGGCGACCCAGGCGACGCTCGCCTCCCTCTACGCGCTGCGCCAGGGCCGGGTCGGCGGCTCCTCGCCACGCGAGGCGCCGCGCGCCGTCGGCGAGAACGAGGGCGCCGCCCAGCCGCCGCCCGTCCGATCCGAGGCCGACCTGCCGACCCCGGAGCTCGACCTCGACCTCGAAGCCGAGATGGCGCAGCTCGTCGCCCCTTCCGTCGGGGGGCCGCGCGCCTCGCCTCCGGCCGCGGCGCCTCGGCTTCCCGAGACGCCGCTCTTCTCCGATCTCGAGCCGTCGGCTTTCATCCAGCTCCTCACGAGGTGCGCCCTCAGGCGGTACGAGGCCGGCGAGCTCGTCGTCCGCCAGGGAGACCCGGGGTCCTCCTTCTTCGTCCTCGGCTCCGGGAGCGTTCGCGTCTTTCGGCGCGGGGAGACGGGCGAGGTCGTCGAGCTGGCTCGGCTGGCCGAGGGGGCCTTCTTCGGAGAGATGGCGCTTCTCTCGGACGCGCCCCGGAGCGCCTCGGTGGAGGCGGCCGAGCAGGTCGAGATCCTCGAGTTCCCGGCCGCGGTTCTGCGCGAGCTCGTCACCGAGCAGCCGTCGGCCAAGCGGGCGGTCGACCGCTTCACGCGCAGCCGCCTCCTCTCGAGCATCATGGCCACCTCGCCGCTCTTCCGCCCCTTCGACTTCGAGAATCGGCGGCTGCTCATCGAGCGCTTTCGCGTGCGCGAGGTAGGCGTCGGCGAGGCCGTGCTGCGCCAGGGGGCCGAGGGCGACGGCCTCTACGTGCTCATGCAGGGTCGCCTCGAGGTGCGGCGCCGGGAGGGCGAGGATGGGGGGGGGCTCTTGCTCTCCGAGCTGCGCGAGGGCGACGTCTTCGGAGAGATGTCTCTGCTCACGAGGTCCCCCGCCAGCGCCGACGTCATCGCCAAGGCCCAGAGCCGCGTGCTGCGCCTGCCGCGCCAGGTCTTCGAGGAGGTCATCCTCACGCATCCCCAGATCCTCGAGCTCGTTGCCCGGCTCTCCGAGGAGCGGGCGAAGACGAACGATGCGCTCCTCGGCGGCACGATCGCCTGCGACACCGAGGGGCTCATCCTCCTCTAGCCTGGCGGGCTTCGGCCGCTCGCCTCCCTACTCGCCCTCGCGAGGCGCCGTTCGCTCGCCTTCGGGACGGCGTAACTACACTTTGATCCGCCGGACTCCTGGGGAGGTGGGTGGGGATCATGGGGCAGGGACGGGGGGCGAGAGTCGCCTTGGGAATCGTCGTGGCGCTCGGCACGGCCTGCGAGAATCGCCAGGCCATCGCGGTCGCGGATGGAGAGCTCGCGGTGGATCGCCAGAAGCTCGACTTCGGCGTGGTGGAGCTGCATGCGAAGGCGATCCGTCATGTGAAGGTGGTCAACGTCGGAATGGCAGCGATGCAGCTCGTGGCCGTGGGCGCCGTCGGGCCGGACCAGGATCAGTTTCACGGCTCGGCGCTTCTCGGCCAGCAGCTCTTCAGCGACCAGGAGGCCACGGTGGACGTGGTCTACGACCCGTCCCGCACCGGCGGTGCGACGGCCCAGCTCGACGTCCTCGGGCAGGGGGCGAACCAGCAGTCCCTCGCGGTGGAGCTCTCGGGCACGGGCGTCGACGCCGAGGCCACGATCTCCCCCTCGCAGCTCGACTACGGGAAGGTCGAGGATCAATCCTCTCGAACGCGGCTCATCTCCGTCGAGAACGACTCGCTGCTCTCGACGAGGGTCATCCTGGCGGCCGCCGGGCCGGACGCCGCTCGGATCGCGGTCGAGCCGCCGCTGATCGAGCTTCCGGCAGGGGCCCGTGTCTCGGTTGGGGTCACCTGGACCCCGGCGCAGACCGGCCCCTTGAACGCGTGGCTCATTGCGCTTCCATGCCCGTGGTGTCAGGCCATGCGAATCGACCTCACCGGGCAGGGGATCCCCGACGAGCTCATCGCGGTTCCTGGTTCCTTGAATTTCGGCTCGATCCCGAAGGACTTCTCGGTTCAGCGGACCGTGATGCTCGAGAACGTGGGAGACCACGCGCTCACGGTCGAGACGATCGGCCTCGCGCCCGGCAGCTCGGGAGACTTCGCGGTGCTGCCCGGGGCGCTGCCGTTCTCCCTCCAGCCGGGTGGAAGCGCCAAGGTCGCGGTGAGCTACCTGACGACGTCGCTGCAGGCGGCCAGCGGCGCCATGCAGGTCACCTCGACCGATCCAGGCCACCCGGAGCTCCTGGTGCCGCTCACCGGCGGCGTCGGAGGCGCGCTCCTCGCGGTCGCTCCCTCTGCGGTGGACTTCGGAGTGGTGCCGCTCGGCGCGAAGCCCATGATCTCGCTCGTGCTACAGAACCAGGGGAGCCAGCAGGATCTCGTCATCTCGTCCGTTACGCTCACGGGCGCCCCCCAGTTCACGATCGACCTCGGGTCCGTCGGCGGGCCGGGCCACGCCATCACCCTCCACCCTCAGCAGCAGCAGGAACTCCCGGTCTACTTCGAGCCCACCGACACGACCCAGGTGGTCGGGCAGATTGCCATCCTCTCGAACGACCCGATCTTCCCCACGATGGACGTGGCCGTCCTCGGCGAGGCGCGGACGACCCAGCCCTGCGTCCTGCAGCTCCTGCCGCCCGCCATCGACTTCGGCTCGATCCCCGTGGGCAGCGGCGCCGTCCTCGCCTTCCATGCGGTCGACGTCGGCCCCGATGTCTGCGTCTTCCGCCACATCCGGATCGATCCCGCCTCCGACCCGGGCTTCGCGCTCCCGGGCGGGGAGGTCGATTCGTTCGTGATCGACCCGGGGGAGTTCGCGCAGGCGCAGGTCTCCTACCGGGCGGCGACGGCGGGTGGCGCGCAGGGGGCCGTGATCTTCACGATCAACGACCCGAGCCAGCCGGACCAGCGGCTGCCCCTCACGGCGCTCGGCGACCAACCGTGCCTCACCGCCTCGCCCGCCTGGCTCGACTTCGGTCCGGTCACGCCCGGCTGTGGCGCCGGCCTCGATCTCTCGACGCAGATCACGAACGCCTGCGCCCATCCGGTCAACGTCTCGAAGATCTGGATCGGGCCGGGCACGACGACGGACTTCGCGATCGCCGCCGCCCCGACGATCCCGCTCGCCCTCCCGGCGGGCGCCTGGGTCGACGTGACCGTTCACTACGCCGCGCAGGACGAGGGGATGCAGGCCTCGCCGCTCTTCCTCCAGGGGGACGACGTCCCGAGGCCGATCCTCGTGCCGCTCCTCGGCGAGCGGCTCGCCTCGAGCCGGCAGGTCGACGACTTCCGCCAGCAGTCGGCCGTCCGTGAAGACGTGCTCTTCGTCATGGCCAACACGGGCTCCATGCGCACCAAGCTGCCCGCGATCGTCTCGGCGGTGCCGTCATTCGCGGACAGCCTGCAGGGAAGCGGGCTCGACTACCACGTCGGAGTCACCACGACCGGTCTCTCCCCCGGGCCGGACACCCTCTGGCAGTGCCCAGGGGGCGCCGAGGGCGGAGAGGCCGGCCGGCTCTTCCCCGTCGACGGGAGCGCCCCCCGCATCCTCGACGACACGATCTCGGACCTCGCGGAGGCGCTCGAGCAGAACCTCGAGGTGGGCTACTGCCACTACTACCAGCAAGGGCTCGAGGCCATGCGGCTCGCGCTGACGCCTCCGCTCTCGACGAGCGCCAAGGCTCCCGGGACGCCGCAGCCCAACGACGGGAACCTCGGCTTCCTACGGGACGACGCCTCGCTCGCGCTGGTCTTCCTCAGCGACGACAACGACTACTCCGGGCTGCCAGAGACCGACTACCTCCAGACGATCCGTCTGCTCTCCGGCTGGGGGACGCAGCGGCGGGTCAGCGCCTCGGCGATCGTCGACGTCTCCGGCTGTCCCCAGGACACCCTGATCGGCCAGCGCTACATCGACGTCGCGAAGGCCACCGGGGGCGTCGTCTCCGATCTCTGCGCGCCGGATCTCTCGGGCGCGTTCCAGGCGCTCGGGGCGCAGGCGACGGCGCTTCAGCGCGCCTTCGTCCTCTCCACTCGGCCACAGCCCGCGACCATCCAGGTGACGGTGGATGGAGGCGCCAGCACGAACTGGTCCTACGATCCCGTACAGAACGCGGTGGTCTTTCCCTCCGGCGGCGCGCCACCCTCGGGCAGCCTCGTCGAGGTGACCTACCTGGCGATCTGCCAGTAGACTGCCTTCGCGATGGCGCATGAACAGACCGCCCTCTACGTCGAGAGCGGCGCCGGAGGCGTCGAGGCGGTCGCCGAGCTGATCGGCCCGGTCTTCCGTCAGCAGCGCGAGAGCGACGAGACGGCGGCGGACATCGTGCTTCTCGAGCGCTCGGGCTGGACGCTCGTGCTCGGTGCCGCGGCGATCGAGGGGCGCGAGATCCTCGCCGAAGGGCTCTCGCGGGAGCTCGGGGGAAGGGCGGTCGCGCTCGACCTCTGGGGCGCCGCGCCGCGCTACTCGGTCGTCGCCCGCGCGGCGGGCAAGGCGCTGCTCGAGCGCGGCTGGCGGCCGGAAGCAGGCCCCCGCGATCCGATGCCCCGCTACCCGGACGTCGAACTCGACGCCTTCGCCGCGTTACGCAACTCGGGCGTTCCCGCCGACCTCGCCCTCGCCTGTCCCGATGCGGTCGGGACGCCCGGGGAGCCGCTCGAGGCGCTCGTGATTCGGTCGGGCGGCGAGCCTGCGCTCGAGCGGCGCGAACTCTGGCTGCCGCGGACGCCGAGCGTGGGGCCTCCCGTGCGCCTCTCCCGCCTGGAGCCCGGCGACGGGATCCACCTCGATCGCGCCCTGGAGCCGCGCGCCGTCCATGGCGTGCCGAACGCCGCTGCCTTGCGTCGGCTCCTCGACCTCGAGGCCGCCTACAGGGAGCGGGTGCTGGCCGCCGCTGGTCGTCCGCTCGACGTCCGCTTCCTCTACCGCCGCGCTTCGGGAGAACCGCTCGATCTCGCCCGCGAGGCCGAGCGGTTCGAGGCCCCGTCGCTGATCCGCCGCCTGTTCGAAGGGCGGCGCCGCTAGCTCCAGCGCCTGGTGGTTGGCAGACTCGGAGCGGCAGACCGCCACCCCTCACGGCCGCTCGGCATCCCGGGAGCGGCGAACGATCTCGGGGAGCAGCGCGAGCAGGCGGTCGATGTCCTCCACGGTGCTCTCGCGGCCGAGCGAGAAGCGGAGGGCCGACCGGGCCATGGAGGGCTCGAGTCCCATCGCGAGGAGGACGTGGGAAGGCTCGAGCGTGCCGGAGGCGCAGGCGGCGCCGCTCGAGGCGGCGATCCCCTCGAGGTCCAGGGCGATGAGCATCCCCTCGCCGGAGGCGCCGGGGAAGCAGGCGGAGACGGTGTTGGGCAGACGAGGCGCGGCCTCGCCCACGAGGAGGGCGTTCGGGATGGCCCGAAGCCCGCGCTCGAGCCGCTCGCGCAGCGCGCACTGGCGGGCGCCCTCTTCACCCTGCTCGCGCACGGCGGCCTCGAGCGCGGCGGCGAGCGCGACGATCGAGGGCACGTCTTCGGTGCCGGCCCGCCGGCCGTCCTCCTGGTGGCCGGGCCCGAGCGGCGCCAGCCGGACGCCCTCTCGAACGTAGAGCGCGCCCGCGCCCAGGCCCGCGCCGAGCTTGTGGCCGGAGATCGAGAGCAGGTCCGCGCCGAGCTCTCGCGGGCGGACGGGGACGCGGCCGGCAGCCTGGCTGGCATCGCAGTGGACCAGCACGCCGGCCGCGTGAGCGGCCTCGGCGAGCCCGGCCACCGGCTGTAGGACGCCCGTCTCGTTGTTCGCGAGCATGAGCGATGCGAGGCAGTCGCGGCGATGGAGCCCCGCGAGCTCGGGATCGGCGATCCCGAGGGCCGTCGCGGGGAAGGTGCGCGGCTCGGCCCCGGCCGCCCGCAGCGCGAGCGCGGCCCCTCCGACGGACGGGTGCTCGAGGGCGCTCGCCGCGATGCCGCGCCGCGCGGAATCCGGGCGCCCAAGGAACGCTCCCCAGAGGGCGAGGGCGTTGGATTCGCTTCCGCCCGAGGTGAAGACGATCTCGGCGGCGTGACAGCCGAGCGCGGCGGCCACCCGCTCACGGGCCTCGTCGAGCCGGTTCCGGAGGGCGCGGCCCGCCCAGTGGATCGACGAGGCGTTTCCGATCTGGGGGCAGCTCTCGCGCGCGGCGCGCGCCTCGGCGCGAAGGGGCGATGAGGCGTTGTGGTCGAGGTAGACTCGCCTCATCGGTAGGGACGCCGAGGGCCACGGCGGACCGCCCCGAGGATCGTCGTGCGGCCGGGGCCCTGGTCGAGGAGCTGCTTGCCGCGCTGCCCGCGGTGGCCGCCGAGGGCGGCGAGGAAGCGGCCGAGGATCTCTCGCCTCGCCCCGAGGCGCCGGCGGCGCTCGTGGGGAAGAGGGAGGCGGGCACCGGCCATGCTCCAGTGGCCGCCGCTCGTGCCGCCGAGCCCGGCGCAGATCTCGCGGATGAGCTGGCCGACGTGGTCGCGAGGGTCGTTCGTCCGGAGGGAGACGAAGATGTCGCCGTGGAAGCTGCCGAGCGCGAGCGACCAGCGCACGCCCTCGATGTGCAGGAAGCGCTCGGCGATCTCGGCGGTGAGGTCGGGAGCGTAGAGGGCGCCGAGGTCGGAGACGACGAGGTCGCCGTTCGGGCCACCGTAGCGCCGCGCCCGCTCGATGGCGGCGTGGAGGAGCTGAAAGTAGGCGGGCGGCAGGTCGGGGTGCTCGATTCGGCCGAGCTCGAGCTTGTCCACCCTCGGGAAGAGCCAGAGGTAGGCGTCCTCGTCCGCCCGGCAGGTCTCGCGGCCGAGATCGCGGGTGTCGGACTTGAGGCCGTAGAAGAGGGCGGTGGCGACCTGGGCGTCCGGCTCGACGCCGGAGCCGCGAAGGTAGCGGACGAGCATCGTCGAGGTGGCGCCGAATTCGCCCCCCACGTCGGCGAATGGGGCGCGGCGGCTCCCTTCGCGGAGCGGGTGGTGGTCGAGGACGATGTCGGGCCGGTGGCGGACGGGGAGGCTGTGGTTTCCGGCCTCTGGCTGGGTGTCGACGAGGCAGAGGAGGTCGTACTCGTCGAAGACCAGCCGCGAGACGGGGACGATGGGGAGTTGGAGGACGCGGACCATCGCCTGGTTCTCGGCGCGCCCGACGATGCCGCCGTAGGCGACCCGCGCCGCGAGGCCGAACCGGCGCCGCAATAGGAAGGCGAGGCCGACCGCGGAGGCGAGCGAGTCCGGGTCGGGATTGTCGTGGGTGAGCACGAGCGGCCGCCGCTTTCCCCGGACGACCTCGGCGAGTCGCTCGAGCTTCTCGCGCAGCTCTCGGTCGGCGGGAGCCGGTGCGCGGCGGATCATGGGGGAAACGGACGCCACCGACCGACTCTAGTGGACCAGGGCGCGGAGCGCCGCGAGGTTCTCGATCTGGCTACCCTCCTCGGTCTCGAGCACAGCGGGCAGCCCGGCGAAGCGGCCGTCGTTGACGAGGGGCTCGAAGGCCTTCGCGCCCAGCTGCCCTTTGCCGATGTCCTCGTGCCGGTCCACCCGGCAGCCGAGCGGTCCCTTGCAATCGTTCAGGTGGAAGGCCCGCACCTGCTCCAGCCCCACGAGCGTGGCAAAGCGGTCGAGCGTCTCCTCGTAGCCGCGAGGCGTGCGCAAATCGAAGCCCGAGGCGAAGAGGTGGCAAGTATCTAGGCAGACGCCCAGCCAGCCTGGCCGGCCGAGCGCGTCGAGGATTGCGGCGAGATCCTCGAAGCGGCAGCCCAGCGAGGAGCCTTGGCCGGCGGTGTTCTCGAGGAGGATGCGCGTTGGACTCCTCGGCTGGCGTCGGCGCACCTCGCCGAGTGCCTCGGCAACGAGGGCGAGGCCGCGGTCGCGAACCCCGTGCGTTCCGGGATGAACGACGAGGAGCGGGACGCCGAGCGCGTCGCAGCGCAAGAGCTCGTCCTCGAGCGCGTCGAGGCTCTTCGCCCGAATTCCGGCGTCCTCGGAGCCGAGGTTGATGAGGTAGCTCGCGTGGGAGAGCGACGGGATCCGGGCGCGCGCCGCCTCGGCGCGGAAAGCCTCGACGTCCTCCTCGGTGAGCGGCTTCGACTTCCAGCCGCGGGCGTTCTTCGTGAAGATCTGAATCGAGGCCGCGCCGTGCTCCTCGGCCCGCGCGAACGCCTTGAACAGCCCGCCGGCCACCGATTCATGCGCCCCGATCAGAATACCCTTCGCCATGAGGGCCTTCTGCCAGCGCGGCGCCCCTCCGGTCAAGCGGGAGCGTGATGCGCTCTTGCGCGCGAGCGGCTCCGTCCCCTATTCAAGCAGACCATGCCTCTCGCCATCCGTGTGCGCGCGCTCGTCAAGCGCTTCGGCGACGTCGTCGCGGTCGACGGGCTCGACCTCGAGGTTCGCGACGGCGAGTGCTTTGGGCTCCTCGGCCCGAACGGCGCCGGAAAGACGACGACGCTCGAGATCCTCGAGGGGCTCCAGGAGGCGACGACCGGGGAGGTGGAACTGCTCGGCCGCGCCTGGCGGCAGCACGAGAGGGAGCTGCGGCAGCGGATCGGCGTCGCGCTCCAGGAGACCCGTCTCGAGGAGAAGCTGACGGTCGAGGAGACGCTCGCGCTGTTTCGATCCTTCTACGAGCAGGGGCCCCGCGTGGACGAGCTTCTCGCCGCGGTCGAACTGGGAGAGAAGCGGAGCGCCTGGGTCGGGCGGCTCTCCGGCGGACAGCGGCAACGGCTCGCCGTCGCCTGTGGCCTCGCGGGCGACCCGGAGCTGCTCTTTCTCGACGAGCCGACGACGGGACTCGACCCCCAGTCGCGCCGCTCCCTCTGGGACCTCGTCTCTGGCTTTCGGGCGCGCGGCCGGACGGTGCTGCTCACGACCCACTACATGGACGAGGCCGAGCGGCTCTGCGACCGGGTCGCGGTCGTCGACCACGGAAAGGTCATCGCCCTCGGCGCGCCGGCGGAGCTCGTCGCGACCCTCGGCGGTGGCCATGTCGTGGAGCTCGCGACGGAGCCCGCCCTCGCGGCCGACGTCTTCGAGGGGCTTCCCTCGGTGAAGGCGGCCCGAGCCACGGGTGACGGCCTCACGCTGAAGGTCGACGAGCCGCACCTCGTCCTGCCGTCTCTCCTCGAGCGCCTGTCGCAGCGGGGGGCGCGGCTCTCGCGGTTGACGACGCGCAGCGCGACGCTCGAGGACGTCTTCGTCTCCCTCACCGGAAGGCAGCTTCGAGATGCCTGAGGCCCTCTGGCAGCTGACCGTGGCGCGCTTCAGGGTCTTCCTGCGTGAGCCCTCGGCCGTCTTCTGGTCGTTCGGATTCCCCTTGCTGCTCACGGTCGCCCTCGGCGTCGCGTTCCGGACGCGGGGCGCGCCGCAGGAAGGGGTCGCCGTAGAGGCGGGGCCGGGGGCCGATCGGCTTGCAGAGACTCTCCGCCCCTCGTTTCACGTGGCGCTCGTCACTCCCGCCGAGGCGACGAGGCGCCTCGCGAGCGGGAGCGTGGCGCTGGTGTTGGCGCTCCGGGAGGGCGCGGTGCTCTTCCGGCTCGACCCGACGCGCCCGGAGGCCCAGGCGGCGAGGCTCCAGGCGGACGATCTGCTGCAGCGGGCGGCTGGACGGCGCGATTCGTTGCGGGTGGCCGAGGAGGCCGTGGCGGCTCCGGGGGCCCGTTACGTCGACTGGCTGGTGCCTGGCCTCGTCGGCGTGCAGCTCATGAGTGGGAGCCTCTGGGGCATCTGCTACGTCATCGTCGAGACCCGCCAGCGCAAGCTGCTCAAGCGGCTCGCCGCGACGCCGATGCGGCGCGCCCACTTCCTCCTCTCGTTCTTGCTCTCGCGGCTCGTGCTCGTCCTCATCGAGGTTCCGCTGCTTCTCGCGTTCGCGCATTTCGCCTTCGGAGTCGTCTTGCGATCGCCGTTCGCCGCGATCCTCGCGGTCTCCTTCCTCGGCGCCGCGAGCTTCTCTGGCATTGGACTCCTCTGCGGATCGCGGGCGCAGAACACCGAGACGGCGAACGGGCTCGTGAACCTCGCCACCCTTCCGATGTTCGTGCTCTCGGGCGTCTTCTTCTCGGCGAGCCGCTTCCCGAGCTTCCTGCAGGGGCCGATCCGGCTCCTGCCGCTCACGGCGCTCAACGAGGCGCTGCGAGGCCTCGTGAACCAGGGGGTCTCGCTCGCGTCGCTCGGCGTACCGGTCGCGGTCCTGCTGGTCTGGGGCGCCGCTTCGTTCGCGCTCGCGCTGCGCTGGTTTCGCTGGAGCTGAAGGGAGAGAGGGTTGCGAGGAGCCTGGCCACGCCCTCGGCTAGGGTCGCGAGGGGCGCACGAGCGACGTGAAGACGCCGATGGCGGCGATGGCGGCGCAGACGTAGAAGGCCGCGTGGTAGGCGTGGAGGAACGTCCGTTCGAGCGCCGGGCGCGCCGCCTCGACCGTCCGCGAGGCGAGGATGCGTCCGGCCCTGGCTCCGCCGAGAACTCCGAAGACCGCGCCCGCGACGGCGACCGAGAGGCTCTGCCCGGCGACGCGGCCCGTGGCGAGGACCCCGGAGGCCATGCCCTGGCGATCGCGCGGCGCGGCTCCGAGCAGGGCGCTGTTGTTCGGCGGCTGGAAGAGCGCCTGGCCGATCCCGGCGCAGACGAGCACCGACTCGATGGCCCACACCGGGCTGCGTGCGTTCCAACTCCCGAGGAGCAGGAGGGCGGCCGTCGCGAAGGCGAGGCCGACCGAGCAGAGCAGGCGGGAGCCGATCCGGTCGGAGAGTGCGCCGCTGAAGGGCGAGACGACGGCGATGGTGACGGGTAGCGGCGTCAGCAGCAGCCCTGCCTGCTCGCTGGAGAAGCCGCGCAGCTCCTCGAGGTAGAACGGGCAGAGAAAACTCACCGCGAAGAGCGCGATGAACGAGAGGACGAGGCTCGCGGTGGCGGAGGCGAAGACGCGATCGCGGAACAGCGCGAGGTCGAGGAGGGGATCGAGCCGCCGTCGCTCGTGTAGGACGAACAGGACGAGAGCCGCGAGGCCGCCGCCGATGGTCAGCCAGAAGCGCCAAGAGGCGAGGTGCCAGTGGCGCAGGAGCGAGAGTCCCAGGTCGACGAGGCCGAGGCCGAGGCCGAGGAGCAGGGCCGCGATCGCGTCGAAGGGACGGTGGGCGGGTGGCTTCGTCCGGCGGAGGACGATGGCCGTGGCCAACGCTGCCAGGGCGCCGATGGGTAGGTTGACGTAGAAGATGGCGCGCCAGCTCAGCCGCGCGGTCAAAATGCCTCCGAGCGTAGGGCCGATGCTGACGCCGAGCGAGACCATGATGGCGTTGAAGCCCAGGGCGAGCCCGCGCTCCGTGGGCGGAAAGGCCTCGGTGAGCAGCGTCGGGCTGATCGCCATCAAGAGCGCGCCGCCGATCCCCTGGACGGCGCGGAAGAGCACGAGGAGCCCGAGCGAAGGGGCCGCGCCGCAGAGCGCGGAGCCTCCGGTGAAGCCGAGGAGGCCGAGCAGCCAGAGCGGCTTGTGTCCGAGCCGATCGGCCGCGCTGCCGAAGGTGAGCAGCAGGACCGAGATGACGAGCAGGTAGGCGATGATCACCCACTCCACCGGGCCGCTGAGTGCCACGTGGAAATAGTGGGCGATCGCGGGCATGCTGATGTTGACGATCGACGCGTCGAGCGTCGCCATGAAGACGCCCATCCCGACGATGACGGCGACCGTCCATTTGCCCGGCGGCGGCCGCTCGGGGGCCGCGATCGAACGACTGCGCACGAGAAACGCTCAGAAGCTGAGTTCCATCCCGCCGGTATAGCCCCAAGCGACGTCGGCGGGGGCGGGAATCGAGCCGAGAAGCGCGTGCCGAGCGAGCGACCTCCGGAGTATGCTGTAGAACATGAGGGCTCGGCGGCTCGAGTCGGCTTCGGACTTGCGCGACGCGGAGACGCGGCGCGTCCGCCACCTCATTACTCTCGATGCGAGGAACGTCGTTGCCCGGCTCGAACGCCGGCTCGTCGAGATGGTGGGACTCTTCTCCCGTCTGCGAGATCGCGCACCGCTTCTCGAGGCCGTGAAGAGCTGGTTCCCGGGCGTCTCCTTCGGCCAACTCGCGCTGCTGGAGCCCGAGGAGCAGCGAGCCGTCGACGCTTTCTACCGCGTCGTCGAAGATCTACGCTGGTACCTCGAGTACACCGAGGACATGCCGCTTCAGCTCGAGCGGACGATTGGACTGCTCTTCCGAGGGATCGTCGAGAGCCACGCCGCGCTCGTCGGGGTCGTCGGCAGGCCGGAAGACGATGGGAAGCGGCCTCGGCGGCGAGGCAAGCGGCGCCACTCCCGGTGACCGACGCCGGCTGTCGAGGCTCTGCTAACGCCGCCCGCCGCCACCTCGACCGCCTCCGAAGTGCCCGCCTCCGAAGTGGCCTCCGCCGCCCCGCACGGGGCCGACATTGTGACCGCCGCGTACCGGGCCGACCCCATGGTAGCCGGCGCCGCCGCGAAAGCCTCCTCCGCGCCAGCCGCCGCCCCAACCTCCTCCGCGGCCCCAACCCCCGCCGCGCCAGCCTCCGCCCCAACCCCCGCCGCGCCAGCCTCCGCCCCAACCCCCGCCACGCCAGCCTCCGCCCCAACCTCCGCCGCGCCAGCCGCCGGCCCAGCCGCCGCGCCAACCGCCGTAGCCTCCCCGCCAGCCCCAACCCCAGGGATGATAGCCCCAGCCCCCCCAGCCCATCCCCATGCCCCAGTAGCGGTTCGGCCAAAACGCATAGTGCGCGTAGGGCCACGTCGCTCCATAGACCCAAGGGGCCACGACCCAGGACCAGCCGTAGGTGGGGTAATAGACGTAGGTGTAGGGGTAGGGCTGGTCCTGAGGGTAATAGGTGTACTGCTTGCCGGCTGGCGCCCAGACCCAGCCGTACTGCTGGGTGTAGACCCACTGACCGCCCGCCTGCCCCTGCGCCGGCCCCTCGGGGCCGGCTTGGGCCGCTCCGCCGGGTCCCTGGGCTTGGTTATCGGCCTGCGGGCCCTCGGCGGGCGGTGGAGGTTCCGCAGGAGGCTCCGGGGGGAGCTGCGCGGGCGGTGGGGTCGATGGCCTGACTTGAGCCGTCGAGGCGCCCGGAGCAGAGGCCTCTTGAGCGGCCGCTGGAACCGCTGAGCCGGCGGCGGCCAGCAATGCGCCGAGCAATCCCGCGAGTCGGATCCTCATGTCGACACCTCATCCATGAAACGTTCTGACCGACCGCCGTATTCAAAGGCCATGGAGGCCGAGCGTTCGCAGTTCACCGGCCCGCAGCCGCGCTCTCCAGCGGGACGGCCTACGGCGTGATCGTAGCACGGAAGGCTGGCAGCCGATCAGCGGGGCGCCTGCCTCTTGACGGGTTGCGATTCAGCGAGGCCGCTCGGAGCCGCGATGGAGCGGTCGCGATCGACGCGGACCTTTCGGCCCCGGATCGTCGTCGCGCGCAGGGCCTCGATGACCTTCGTCGCGCGAGCCGCGGGTACCTCCACGGTAGCGTGACGCTCGGAGATGGCAATCGCGCCGATCTCCTTTGGACCGAGGCCGGCCTCGTTGGCGATTGCGCCCACGAGATCGGCGGGGCGGAGGCCGGCAGTCCGCCCGAGGCCGACGAAGAGCCGCACGACCTCGGAAGGTCGGCCTGGGCCCGGGCCAGCGTGCCTCGCCTGCGGGCGCTCGGGCCTAGGTGCCGCCGCGTGAGGGCGTTCCGGTCTAGGCGCCGCGCGGGGACGTTCGGGGCGCTGCGGTGGCCGGAAGATCGGGATCTCGGCCTCGTCGCCGGCGCGCGGTGGGTGGAGGCGCCGGTGCAGCGCGGCGACCGCGGCGGCGAGCGCCTCCTCGGGCCCTGCGGCGGAGGCGAGCTGCTCGGCCAGCGTCCGAACGCCGTCCGGGATTTCGCCGAGTCGCGCCTCCTCGAGCGCCCCGCGGGTCTCGGTGAGCCTTCGATCGCGCAGCTGCGAAAGAGAAGGCGGCTCTCCGAGCTCGATGGGCTGTCCGGTGAGCCGCTCGATGGCCTTCAGAAGCCGTAGCTCCCGCGGCTCTAGGATCGTGATGGCCTTTCCCTCGCGTCCGGCGCGGCCGGTGCGACCGATGCGGTGGACGTAGACCTCGGGCGACGAAGGGGGATCGAAGTTGATGACGTGGGAGAGGTCGCTCACGTCGAGGCCGCGAGCCGCCACGTCGGTCGCGACGACGAGCCGTAGCTGGCGCGCCTTGAGCCGGCGGACGACCTGGTCGCGCTGTTCCTGCGAGAGGCCGCCGTGGAGCTCGGCGACGTCCTGGCCGTGGCTCGCGAGCAGCTCCGCGACCCGCGCGGCCTCGAGCCGGGTTCGGCAGAAGACGAGGGCGCTCTTCGGCGCCTCCACGTCGAGCAGGCGGCCCAGGGCGATCTCCTTGGCGCCTCGAGGAACGACGATGGCGAGCTGTCGGATTCGGGGCACCGAGCCCGGGGCCGCCTCGCGGGGCTCGACCCTGACCCGTACGGGGTCCCGCAGGTGGCGGGATGCGATGGCGGCGATGCGCGGTGGAAGGGTGGCGGAGAAGAGCGCGGTCTGCCGGTCCCCTGGGAGGGCGGCCAGGATCGCCTCGAGGTCCTCGGCGAAGCCGAGGTCGAGCATCTCGTCGGCCTCGTCGAGGACGACGGTGCGGACCCGCTCGAGGCTGAGCGTTCGACGCCGGAGGTGGTCTAGCGCGCGGCCCGGGGTCGCCACGATGACGTGGGCGCCACGGCGCAGCCGCTGGACCTGCGCGGCGAGGGGTTGCCCGCCGTAGATCGCGAGCACGGAGGCGCCGAGAATCCGCCCATAGGTGTGGATCGCCTCGGAGACCTGGAGGGCGAGCTCCCGGGTCGGTACGACGACGAGCGCGGTCGCTCCGAGCGCTCGGGTCGGTCCGGGGTCGAGGCGCTGGAGAACCGGCAGCGCGAACGCCGCCGTCTTCCCCGTTCCGGTCGCCGCCTGCGCGACCACGTCCCGGCCAGCGAGGAGCGGTGGAATCGCCGCGCGCTGGACGGGCGTCGGCTCCTCGTACCCGAGCGCGCCAAGGGACTGCAGCAGCTCGGGCCGGAGCCCGAGCTGCTGGAATCCGAGCGATTCGGTCGATGCCGGCACGTCGATCCGGCTACGGGTGACCGGGATCCACGAACCCCTTGCCGCCGCCGCGGCCTCCCCGCCCGCCACCGGGGCCTCCCCGCCCGCCACCGGGGCCGCCCCGTCCTCCGCCGGGTCCCCCGCGCCCTCCGCCGGGACCTCCACGGCCTCCGCCACCGCTCTTTCCGGTCGGGTCGAACTTGCCACCCGAGCCTCCGTACTTCTCCTCGTCGGTGGGCTTGCGCGGCTTGGCGGGAGCCTCGGTCGGCTTGGACTCCTCGGGGGGCTTGGTCTCGTCGGGCATTGGGGCGTTCCTCCTGCGGACCATGGATACAGTGGAACCGGCGCGACGGGCAACGGCTCTGTTCGAGGAGCGTGCCCGCGGCCGGACTTGTCGCCCCTCGGGCGGGTTCACATGTTGGGGGGCGATCGGAGGAGAACATGGACGAACGGAGTGGGGTCGAAGGGCCGGAGGGAGGCTTCGGAAACTCGAACGGCGCCTTTCTTTCGGACATCAGCGAGCTGCGCCGGCGTGCCCGCCAGCGACTGGAGCGCGGCGCGGTCACGGACGGCTACGAGGGAGACGTCGACCGAACCGTCGAGCTGTTGAACGGAGTTCTCGCAACGGAGATCGTCTGCACGCTCCGGTACCGCTTTCACGCGATCACCGCCCGGGGAATCGACAGCGAGTCGGTGAAGGAGGAGTTCCGCGAGCACGCCCGGGACGAGCAGGAGCACGCCGATCGAATCGCCGAGCGCATCAACCAGCTCGGCGGCAGACCGAACTTCGATCCCGAGGGGCTCGCCTCGCGCTCGAGCTCGCAGTACGTCGAGGGAGAGAACCTCGTCGACATGATCCGCGAGGACCTCGTGGCCGAACGGATCGCGGTCGAGCACTACCAGGAGCTGATCCGCTTCTTCGCGGATCACGACCCGACCACCCGACGGCTGCTCGAGGAGATCCTCGCGAAGGAGGAGGAGCACGCGAACGACATGCATGACCTCCTCGTGCGCCGGGAGGGCAAGCCGATGCTCGACCACTAGACTAGCCCGATCGGCTAGGGACCCTGGATCGGCGCGCAGGTCGAGACGCCCGCGCCGACGACGTCGCGGCCCGAATCGACGATGGCGGTCGTGACCACGCCCGTCGCCCGCTGAACCTCGTAGACCGAGGGTCCGAGAAAGATCCAGAAGGCACCGCCGTAGAACTTGGTCGCGAAGCCGCCGCTCGCGGTGATCTGGGGCAGTTCGAACGTCTGGAGCGCGGAGGCGTTCGTCGGGTCGAGTTGCGCGAGGATCGAGATCCCGGTCGTGCCGTCGAAGGCCGGGATGAAGTCCCAGAGCTCTCCGTCACCGGTACCCGCGAGCTCACCCGACCCGAGAGAGACGGGGGCGATCGTCGAGAGCGTGAGGGAGGGGAACGCGATGGTGGCGAGGTCGTTCGACGTTCCCCAAGCGGCACCGCCGCCCGCGACGTAGAGCGTGTCCTGCCCGGTGGTGGGCTGGAAGACGAAGCTCATTCCGAAGAGCTTGACGCCCGCCTGGTCGGGCACGAATGCCGTCGGCTGGCACACGGCCGTCTGGGTGTCGACCTGGAAGAGCTCCCCGCTCGTGTAGATCACCCAGGCGACCGCGTTCTGGTCGACGGCCATCGAGAAGGGCGCTGCCCCGGGCTGTGCTGGGCAGGAGAGCGTGCCGAGGTCCGTGAAGGTCAGCAGGTCGGGATCGAAACGGGCGAAGGTCCCGTTCGACTCGACTGTGTAGATCCAGCGGCTCGCTTCAGTGCAGATGGTGCTCACGTACGCCGACAGCGGCACCGCAGCGCTCGGCGCCGACGGGTCGCCGGTGGCGAAGCTCAGGGTCCCCTGCCGCAAGAGTGGGGGCGTGCCCCCGCTCAGGTCGGCGAAGTCGACGGGGATCTGGGCGCTCGCCCCCGGGGCCACGGTGAGCGGCTGGGTAGCGGGCAGAGAGAAATCGGGATCGCTTCCGGACTCGAGCGCGATGGACGTGACGTCGCAAGCGACTCCGCCGTCGTTGGAGAGCGTCACGTTGCCGGAGGCCTTTCCGTTCAGGAGGACGTTTCCGAAGCTGAGGCTCGAAGGCGAGACGCCCAGGCTGCACTTCGGAACCTGGGCGGTCAGCGGCACGCTCGCCGACGGGCTCGCCGGATCTCCAGTCTGGAAGGTGAGGGTGCCCTTGCGCACGTAGGGCGGGGAGCTCTGGTCGGCCTCGAACGTGACGGGGAGACGCGCCGCTCCACCAGGAGCCACCGAGAGGGAGGTTGGGCCCGGCGAGTCGAAGCCAGGGTCGCTCCCGGCGGAGATCCCGATCCCCGTCACATCGCAGGCCATTCCTCCGTCGTTCGAGAGCGTGAGATCCAGATGAGTCGGGCTCCCGAGGGTCGCCATGCCCAGATCGATCGAGGCCGGCGCCACGGAGAGCGTGCACTTCGGCAGGGCGCCGCTGAGCGGGATCGAGACGCTCTGGCGATCGCGGTCGGTCGCCTGGAAAGCCAGCGTCGCGTGCCGGACGTAAGGCGCCCCCGGCTCCGGGGCGAAGGCGACTTGGATCTCGACCGGACTTCCCGGCTGCACGAAGAACGACGCCGTCGTCGGGTTCGTGACGGAAAAGCCCGGATCGCCGCCGGGCGCGATGCCGACCCCCGAGAGGTAGCAGGCGCCGGTTCCCGCCGTGGAAACCGTCACCTGGTGGGTCATCGTGCCGCCGTCGGGCGCGCTGGTGCCAAAGTCGAGCGACGTCGGTGAGACCTCGAGGACGCAGTCGTAGATCATCGAACGCCCGCATCCGGACGCGAGGCCGAGCGCTGCCCCCAGGCAGAGCGCTCGACTGCGCTTGAGCTTTCGCCGCATCACGGACCTCGTTCGAGAAACCGCTCGGGCCACGCTACGCCAGGCGGAGCGGTTGTCCAGCCCTCTCGGCGGCCACTCCCTCTCGGCGGCCAAGGCATTGGGCTGGAGGGCAGCTCCTCGCGACGGACGGCGCTGGGCCAGAGGGTCGCCCGGTCGGCAACGGAGGCGGGCCTCCGCGCCGGGCGGCGGCTCAGCGTGCGGCCTTTCCGAACCGCTGCTGCAGCCACGAGACGAGCGTATCGATCTCCTGGCTGCTCAGCCGATCCCCGAAGGACGGCATGAAGCCCTTGCCCTCGAAGATCGCCGTCCGAATCTGGTCTCTCGTCAGTCCGGGCACTCGGTCCGCCAGGTCTGGCCCGCGCAGAAAGCGCCCGGTTCCGTCGCCGCCGTGACAGCGATAGCAGGTGGCGCGGGGGTTCGTGTAGCCGTTGAAGATGAGGGCTCCTGGCTCCTGCAGCCGGTCGCGCGGGATCGGGGCGCCCGCGCAGCCCGAGGTCGCGATCAGAGCGAAGAGGAGCCCGCGCTTCACTTCTCGTCCTCGCCGCCGGCCCCCGCCGGAGCGAAGCGAGGCTTCTCGTCGCCGCGGTGGCACATGTAGCAGGTGGCCTTCGGCGCCTTCGGCCAGGTGAAGAACTGCTCGTCGATCTTCCGGGTCATCTTCATCATCTCGCGCGTGATGTCCTTCTTCTTCGTCTCCTTGGCGAAGTCCTTCGTGGGCTTCATGACGTGGCAGAACTCACAGCGTACGCCGAGCGCCTTGCTGAAGCCCTTCATCGTCGCCATCAGCTCCTTCTTGCTGATGTCCTTCGGGAGCAACTCGAGGTTCTTGAAGTGCACCTCGCCCTCTCCCTTGGCTTGGGCAGCGGCGGCGGGCTCGTCCGCGCGAGCCGCCGGAAGGGTCGGGGCAGCGGCGAGGAGCGAGAGGCAGATGAACGTTCTCATGGGCGTTTTCCTCCGGGGCGTGATGGTGGGCGATCGCTCGGTCGGCGGCAAGGGGAAATCGCAGGCGACGAACTGCCTGACGAGGGCCCATCGGCCCCCCCTCGACGGGATGTTCAGCGAGCGGACCGCACGAGCCCCTCGGCCTCTTTCGCCGCGCGGACGCTCGGCCGCGATCCCAGCCGGGTCCGATACTCGGCGAGCTTCGGCCAGCGGGCGAGGTCGATGCCGGCGGCTCGCGTCCAGTTGAGAACGGTCAGCAGGTAGCAGTCGGCGACCGTGAAGCCCTCGCCCATGAGAAACGGCCGTTCCCCGAGCTTGCCCTGCGTCCAGTCGAAGCGGCGGGCGAGCCTCTGACGCGCCTCGTCTCTCTCCGCCTCGGGCGCGCCGTGAAAGAGCGGCCAGTACGGCTTGTGGATCTCGGTGGCGATGAAATTGAGCCACTCCTGCAGACGGTAGCGCGCGAGCGAGCCCGGGCGGGGGGCGAGGTCGCGCTCTGGCCGCTGATCAGCGATCCACTGGAGGATCACCGCGACCTCGGTCAGCCGCTCGCCATCGTCGAGCTCGAGCACCGGGACGTAGCCCTTGTCGTTGATCGCCTCGAGGGACCCTCCGCCCTCGAGCTGCGCCGTTTTCATGTCGTAGCGAGCGAGGTCGAACGCGAGGCCGGCCTCGCGCAAGGCGACGTGCGGCGCGAACGAGCAGGTTCCTTGGCTGTAGTAGAGCTTCATGGCCTCCTCCGTGCGGTCGGGGTCGTCCTGAGACCCGACGAGGACGAGCTCCATCGCATGCCATGGAGGCGGTCGGCCAGCAAGGGCGCCTCGGGTGGCTCCGATCGCCTCGAGCGAGCGGCTCGAACGAGCGGCGCGCAGGCCGTTGGTACGGAAGGAAGCAGCCAGCCCCTCCGTCGTACGTCTGTTCACATCGGGAAGGCGACCGGTGTAGTCGTCCAGTCCTCAACGGAGCAGGAGGCTGGACATGGAGAAGCGAAGCTACCGCGCGGGAAGGCGCGTCCTCGGAGTCGTCGTCTTCGCGTTGGGCTGCGCGAGCCATCCCGGCGCCTCGCCCACCGCGCGGTCGAGCGGCGGTACCTCTGGAACCGCCGGCCAGCCGTACCCGCCGCTGGTCCTCGCCGACCGGCCGCTCGCCTACTACCGACTGGACGAGACCCGGAGGCCGGCTGTCCGCGACGCGAGCGGCAACGGGCACGACGGCAGCTACGGCCAGAGCGTGCTCCTCGGGCTTCCGAGTCTCCTCACCACGGACCCGGATCTGGCGGCAGGCTTCGGCGGCGCGGCCGCCCTAGGCGGAATCGTCACGGTCCCGAAGTCCGGGATGCTCGAGCCGTCGTCGGCGGTCTCGCTCGAGGCCTGGCTCCTTCCCGAGTCCGCGGGTAGCGGCGCGACGATCCTCGCCTATGGCGCGGACACGGCCTCGCCCTGGCAGCCCTATGCGCTGCTCTTCGCCGGCGGCCACGTCGTCTTCCAGCTCTCGGTCTCCGGCGCCTCCGCCCCCCTCACGTCGCGCGGCGCCCTGTCGGTGGGGCATGCCCACCACGTCGTGGGAACGTTCGACGGCCGGACGGAGAGCCTCTTCGTCGACGGTGCCCTCGATTCCGTTCAGTCGGTCCGCGGGGAGCTCGGCAACTATTCCGCGAGCGAAAACGGCCTCGCCATCGGCGGGCGATGGACGACGGGCGAAGCTTCGTTCGACGGCGTACTCGACGAGCTGGCTGTCTACGGCTCGGCGCTGTCTGCGGAGCGCGTCCTCGCGCACTACGAGGCCGGCGGCGGCCTCCCGCCGATCGCCGGCTCCGCTGGCCCTTCGGGGCCGTCGGGCGTTACTGGGGCGGGGGGAGGCTCGACCGGGACCAGCGGTGCCGCTGGAGTGAGCGGCTCGACAAGCGGCGCGTCTTCCGGTGGCAGCACGTCCTCAGGTGGCAGCACGTCTTCCGGTGGCAGCACGTCTTCCGGTGGCAGTACGTCCTCAGGTGGCAGTACGTCCTCAGGTGGCGGCACGTCCTCAGGTGGCGGCACGTCCTCCGGTGGCAGCACGTCCTCAGGGGCGAGCGGATCGACCGGCCAGACCGGCTCCAGTGGAGCGGGCACGACCAGCTCCGGCGGTGGGGGCTCCTCCTCTGGGTCGGGCGGGAGCAGCGGTGGCGGGAGCACTGGTACGGGTGGGGCCTGCTCCCAGCCGGGAACGTCAGCCGCCGGGCAGCCGTGCAGCAGTAGCTGCGAATGTGCCTCGGGCAACTGCCTCGGGACGGTCTGTTACCCGGACTTTCCGAACAGCGTCTTCCGGCAGCCGCTGCCGGCCTCGCCCAAGGTGGCGGCGAACAGCGCAGCCATCATCGCTTACTACGTGGCGAACTGGACGCTCGCCGGTCCGAGCAAGGGGCAGTGGAACGTTGGAATGCACCCCGCGCTCGATCCTCAGGATCTGAGCTACGAGGGCGACGACAACCTCGCGGCGCTCTACTTCGCGAAGAGCTCCGATCCGGTCTTCACGGTCCACTGCTTCGAGAGCTGGGGATGCCCTGGACTCGAGGGGCGCCAGATGAACATCCCAATGAACGCCAAGTGGCAGGACTGGCCGCTCATGAACGGCCCGGGGCCGACGCGCGGCAAGGGCAGCGACGACCACCTCGTCGTCATCTCGCCGGACGGAAAGACCGAGACCGATCTCTATGAAGCGTCTCAATGCTTCGACGGCGCCGGGGGAGCGGGGGTCTGCCTGGTCGGCTCCGGCGCCATCGTCGACATAGCGACGAGCGACGGCTTTTCCTCGGGCAGCGTCGCGACGGCGACCGGCTGGATGGTGACGCAGGGGCTGATTCTGCCGGAGGAGCTGCTGTCGGGCTCGATCGGCCACGCGCTCGCCATCGAGTTTCCTTGTCACGATGGCAAGTACGTCTGGCCAGCCACCGCCACCGACGGGCCCGCCGAGGCCTGCCCGAATACGGCGAACGTTCTCACCGAGGGGCAGAGAGTCTTCTTCACGGCCGACGACGCGACCATCGACTCCTGGAACGTCCCACCCGTCACGAGAATCGTTGCGAAGGCTCTCGCCCACTACGGCGCCTACTACGTCGACAACCAGGGCTACGGCGGAGCGACGCTGATGACCGTCAACGAGTTCAGCTTCGAGCCTCCCGGAATCATTCCGAACCTCTGGCCGACGGTCGCCGCGCAGCTCGGGCCGATGCCGCTGACGGGCGTCATGTCGAGCTACGACCTCGGCTTCGACCAGATCCCCGGCGGCTGGACGAGCTGGCTCGCCATCTGCGACAAGAGCGGCTGCTGACGGCCGGCCTCAGCAGCCGGAGCCGTGCGGGGCCAGGCACTTCCAGACCCCGTCCGGGCAGCGCGTCGCGGTTCGGCCGCCGCCGCAGCTGAGGGCGCAGTTGCCAGCGCAGCGGCAGGTCGATGCCGGATCCTGGCAGACCAGCGCGCAGCCGGCGTCGGTTTCGCCGTCGGCCGAGCAGGTGACGTCGCAGGTCGTCGTCCCGCTGCAGTCGCAGCTGGCGCCGGGGGCAAGCGTCAACGTGCAGTCGCTGCCGCCTCCGCAGGTCACGGTCGAACCGGCGCCCGCGGAGATCGCGCAGCTGCTCGTGCCATCGCAGGTGACCGTCGAGCCCGCTCCCACGGAGACGACCCCGGCGTCACCGCCGCCGCAGCTGCTCTGGCCCGTGCAGCTGTACGAGCAGTTCGCTCCGCAGGAGCCAGAGCAGGTCGTCTGGGCGCCACACGTCGCGCTGCAGCCCGAGCCGCAGGCGAGGCTGCATTGGTTCTGGGCGCCGCAATTGAAAGTGACATCGGAGGGGAGTCCTGCGTCGGTCCCGCCCGAGCCCCCGTCGGCAGGGCCGAGGGAGCAGGACTGCCCGCTCTGGCAGCTGCAGCTCCCCGCGTCGTCGCAGTTGCAGGCCCCGGTGCAGGCGAAGCCGGTGACCCCGATCACCGGCTTGTAGCAGCCGGCGGCGCTGCAGAGCAGGGGGCTGATCAGGAGAGCCAAGAGCATCGATCGCATGTCGTCCTCCTCTGGGCCGAGCAGACCACCACGGGCAGCCGCTGGGCAAGCAAGGGAGGGCCGCGAACGTGGCGAACCGTCGAGGCGCGAGACGAGGTAGCATGCGCGAGCACGTTGCGGAGGCCACTTTGGACGAGACCCTCGATGCCTTGATTCGCCAGCTCGACCTCGAACCGCTCGAGGTCAACCTCTTCCGTGGCCAGTCGAGCGATCTGGGAGGCCGGAGCGTCTTCGGCGGGCAGGTGGTCGGGCAGGCCTTGATGGCCGCCTCTCGGACGGTCGAGGGCCGAGAGCCGCATTCGCTTCACGCCTACTTCCTCTCGCCCGGAGACATGGAGGCGCCCATCGTCTACGAGGTGGACCGGCTCCGCGACGGTCGCAGCTTCGCGGCCCGGCGCGTGCAGGCCATCCAGCACGGCCGCCCGATCTTCTCGATGCTGGCATCGTTTCAGACGCCTCAGTCGGGGCTCGAGCACCAGGCACCGATGCCCAATGTTCCGCGGCCCGAGGAGCTGTCCTCCTACGTCGAGCTCCGCGAGCGCTGGTTCGTCGAGGCGTCGCCGGTCCCCGAGATCGTCCGCGGGCTGCTCGGTCGCCCCATCGCCATGGATTTTCGGCCCGTCGATCCGGGCAACCCGCTGCGGCCGCGGCCGACTCCTCCGCTGCAGCACGTCTGGTTCAAGACCGTCGAGCCGATTCCGGCGGACGCGATGCTTCACCGCTGTCTGCTCGCCTACGCCTCGGACTTCCATCTCATCGGCACCGCGCTGAGGCCGCATGGCATGAGCTGGTACACGGGGCACGTGGCGATGGCGAGCCTCGATCACGCCCTCTGGTTCCACCGCGACGCTCGGGTCGACGAGTGGCTGCTCTACTCGATGGACTCGCCGACCGCCCAAGGGGCGCGGGGTCTGGCCCGCGGTCAGATCTTCGACCTGGGCGGGCGTCTCGTCGCGAGCGTCGCTCAGGAGGGGATGATCCGCGCGGGCGGCTGATGTCCCGCGGAGCCCTCTCAGCTCCAGCGGCCGCGACCCGCGGACCAGCGGCCGGCGCCCAGCAGCGCGACCGCGAGGCCGCCGACGAAGTAGAGCGCCGGCAACTCCACGGCCCAGCCACCGGACGACCCCAGCTGGCCGAGCGCTCCGAGGTGGGCGAGCGCCACCGCAACCAGCATGTCGGCCGCGACGAGCAGCCCGCCGATTCGCGTCCAGAGGCCGAGCACGAGCAGGGCCGGACCGACGAGCTCGCCGAGGTAGACGCCCCAGGCGAAGGCGCGGGGGAGCCCATGGGCATGAAGCATCCCGGCGATGGGGGCGACGCCGTGCCAGACCTTCGCGAGGCCGTGCAAAAGAAGCATCCCACCCACGCCCACGCGCAGCAGCAGCCGTCCGAGATCCTGGCTCATCTCCGCCTCCTCGTCGAGGCTCCGATGGTGGCGCAGGAAGAACGCGCGCGCAACGGTTGACCCGGTGCGTCCAAGGGCGCTACCCAACCGGAGCGATGAGGAACGCACGCTCACCCAGTCCCGAGCCGAGGCGGGATCTGCTCGGGCTGATCTGGGACGTCGTCGACCCGAGGCTCCGTGGGGGTCTCGCGGGGGCGTTCGAGACGGCGCGGCCAGCGCGACTTCGATTGGGGGAGGGCGCCCGGATTGCGATCGTGGGACACCGGGCGGCGGGGAAGTCGCGGCTCCTGCCTCTCCTCGCCGAGTGGGCGGGCTGGCCGGGCGTCGATCTCGATCGCGAGCTGGAGAGGCGAAGCGGCCGTCGCCTGCGCGAATGGCTGCCGAACGACGAGGCCGGATTCCGGCGGGCGGAGCGCGACCTGTTCGAGTCGTTGCCTGGGGGCTGGCTCGTGGCGGTGGGGGGCGGCTTTCTGTCGAACCACCCGGGAGCCCTCGAACGGCACGTCTCGGTGCTCGTGCCCATCACCCTCGAGAGCTACCGCGAGCGGCTGCTGGCGGACTCGTCTCGACCGAGGCTGCGACCGGAGCTGACGCTCTCGGAGGAGCTCGATCGGGTCTACCTCGAGCGCGAACGCCGGCACGCGCTCGTGCCGACCTGGTCGCTCCCGGCCTTTCTGCGCGCGACGCAGCGGGAGCCTTGATGGCTGCTCGGCTCGTCGTCACGCTGCCTCCCGGTCGCAGCGGTGAAGCGGCGCTCGAGTTCGCGAGGCGGGCGAGGCGAGAGGGTGCCGATCTGCTCGAGCTGCGCGGCGACTTTCATGCCGACGGAGCGATCGACGCGGCGGCGCTCGCAAGGGAGCTTCCGCTGCTCGCGGCCGAGCGGGGAGGCGAGCTTCCCCGAGCGTTTCTTTGCGCGGCGGCGGAGATCGATCGGCCGCTGGGCTCCCCGGCGGAAGGCACGACGCTGCGGTCGTGGCACGCGGATCGGCCGCTGACGCCGTCGGAGGCGCTGGCCGTCTGGGAGTCCTGCGTGCCTGGCCCGACGGCGCTCAAGCACGTCGAGCCGCTCGGCACGCCCCGGGACGGCCTTCGACTGCTCGAGACTCAGCGCAGACTAGGCCAGCGCTTCGGGGCCGCGCGGATCACGGTGCTCGCCGTCGGCGACCTCGCGCTGCCATTTCGTTGCCTCCTCGCGGCCGGCAACGAGCTCGACTACGTCGCACTCGACGGCCAGTCTCTCGCGGCGCCTGGACAGCGGCTCCTCGCGGACGCCGTGCGGGAGCGGGACGCCGGAGGTCGAGATCGCGGCGGCCGGCGGCTCGGGCTCTTGGGCGCCGGCATCGCCCAATCGCGCTCCCCGGAACGGCACCGGCAGCCCTTCGACCGCATCGACCTTCCCCCGGATACGGAACTCGCGCCGCTCCTCGCTGAGCTTCATCAGTTCTACGATGGCTTCGCGGTGACGAGCCCGTTCAAGAGGGAGGCGGCGCGCATGGCCGGCTCGGCCCTGCCCGCCGTCAACACGCTTCTGCGCACCCCAGACGGCTGGAGCGGCGCCAACACCGACGTCGACGGGGCGCGGGAGGCGGTGCGTCGGCTGGGCGTCGCCGAGCTGACGGCGCTCGGGGACGGTGGCGCCACGGCCGCCTTGCGGGAGGCCTGCGCGCGGGAGCAGGTTCGGCTCTCGGTGCTGAGGCGTGCCGAGGTCTTCGGGCACGCGCTGTCGGGCACCTTCGTTTGGACCTGGCCGCCGGGGCTCGCCGCGCCCGACGGGCTTCGCTTCGATCGCGCTCGCGTCGCGGTGATCGCCTACGGCGAACGGGCGCGATGGGTGAGCCGCGAGATCCGAACGAGAGGCGGTAGACCGGTCGCGATCGGGGGGCGCTGGTTCGCGGCCCAGGCCCACGGTCAGGAGAGGCTCTGGGAGGCCATGCGATGAACAGCTTCGGTCGACTCTTTCGGGTGACGACCTTCGGCGAGAGCCACGGGCCGGCGCTCGGCGCCGTCGTCGACGGCTGCCCGGCGGGGGTAGCGCTGGGCGAGGCGGAGATCCAGGAGGCGCTCAATCGCCGTCGGCCGGGGCAGTCTTCCCTGACGAGCGAACGGCGAGAGGCCGACCGAGTCGAGATCCTCTCGGGCGTCTTTCAGGGAAAGACCCTTGGGACGCCCATCGCCGCGCTGGTCCGCAACACCGATCAGCGGCCGCAAGACTACGACGCCTCGGCGTTCGAGGACCGGCTGGGGCACGCCGACGCGATCTGGCGCGAGCGGTTTCGTCACCGGGACCACCGCGGCGGAGGCCGGAGCAGCGGCCGCGAGACGCTCGGCCGGGTGATCGGCGGCGCGATCGCCGAGGCCCTGCTCGCGAGGGAACTGCCCTCGGTTCGCATCGTCGCCTGGGTCGAGCAGATCGGGACGGTCGCGGCCGCGGATGCGCCGCCGGGGCTCGATCGGATCGCGGTGGATTCCCACCCGACGCGTTGTCCGGACCCCCTCGCGGCGGCTCGGATGGCGGAGGCCATCGTCGCGGCCAAGGTCGCGGGCGACAGCCTGGGTGGAGTGGCGGCGCTTCGGATCGAGGGACTGCCCGCCGGCCTCGGCGAGCCGGTCTTCGGCAAGCTCAAGTCGCGGCTCGCGGATGGCCTCGCGGGGATCGGAACCGTCACCGGCGTCCTCTGGGGGCCCCGGCGGCTGCTCGAGGCCCTGGCCGAGCCGGGGAGTTCTTTCCATGCCGGGCCCGAGACGTACGGCGGGATCCAAGGTGGGATGTCGAACGGCCGGCCGATCGAGCTGCGGATCCTCTGCAAACCTCCCTCGACGCTGGCTGCGCGCGCGAAGGCGGGCCGCCACGATCCCTGCATTCTCCCTCGCGTGGTGCCGGTGCTCGAGGCGATGGCCGCGCTCGTGCTGGCCGACCTCTGGCTCCAGCTTCTCGCGCAGCCTCATCGCGTCGAATGATCACCCGCGATCGCTGGGGGAGCTTTTCGCTGCTCGCGCGTGGGCTTCCCGCGGAGGTCTTCGCGATCGTCGACGCATGCGTCGCGAGGCTCCATCCGGCCGTGCCGCTGGCGCTTCGACGGGTGCGATGGCTGCCCATCCAGGCGGGCGAGCGGGCGAAGCGGTTCGCCGAGGTGGAACGGCTGCTGGAGGCGGCGCACGGACTGTCTCGGGAGGGGACCCTGCTCGCGGTTGGCGGCGGCACGGTGGGAGACCTCGCGACCGTCGCGGCCCACCTGCACAGGCGCGGGGTGCGGCTGGTGCTCGTGCCCAGCACCTTGCTCGCGGCCGTCGACAGCAGCCTCGGCGGGAAGGGCGCGGTGAACGTGAGCGGCGCGAAGAACGCCGCCGGCGTCTTCCACGAACCCGCCGAGGCCTGGATCTGCCCGGAGCTCTTCGAGACTCTCGGGCTGCCCCAGCTCCGCGACGGCTTCGTCGAGGCGCTCAAGATGGCGGCCTGTCTCGACCCGGTCCTCTGGCGCTCGGCGCGGGCGCGTCACCTCTCGACTCGGCGGATCGTCCGGGAGGGGCGGAGGCTCAAGCGTGCGATCTGCGAGCGCGATCCGCTCGATCGCGGGGAGCGACGGCTCCTGAACTTCGGTCACAGCTTTGGGCATGCGCTGGAGGCGCTCTCGCGGCATCGGCTCGCGCACGGCGCGGCGGTGCGGCTGGGCGTCGTCTGCGCCCTGGATGTGGGGCGCGCGCTGGGCGTGACCCCGGACGAGGTGGCGGCGGAGGTCCAGGCGGGCTTCGAGCCGCTGGGGGATGAACCGATCCGCGTCGAGTTGGCGCGTTGGCTCCGGCGAGCGACCGCGCGGGAGCTGCGCACGCTCCTCTCGGCCGACAAGAAGACCGGCGCAGACGGGGCGCTGCGGATGGTGCTGCTCGCCGGCGTGGGCGCGCCGCTCGTGCGCCCCGTGGCGACGTCCGTCTGGTCGTCTCTCCTTCCGGCCTGGCGAGGAGGCCGGGCGACGTGACCGTCCTCCGGATCGACGCGCGTCGTCTCCACCCTTCGGTGCTCACTCCGCCCGTTTCGAAGTCGGACGCGCTGCGGGCGCTCACCCTGGCGGCGATCCTCGAGGCGACGGCTCCGGACGTCGGTCGCTGCCCGCCGGAGGACGTGCGGCTGCTCGGCGAGGGGCTGCAGGCACTCCGGGATCCGAACCCGGTCATCGACTGCCGCGACGGCGCGGGGCCGTTTCGGATTCTGCTCGGTCAGGCGGCGGTGCGGCTGGGGACGAGTCACTTCCTCGGCTCGGCGCGGCTGGGCGCGCGCCCACACGCTCCGCTCGTGGACTCGCTCCGAGTCACGCTCGGGGGGGCGGGGCTGCGCATTCAGCCGGGTTCCCCCTGGCCGTGGCGGGTCGATGGCGCGGGCGAGGTGCGGGATCCGACGTTTCGCGTGCGCGCGGCCGAGAGCAGTCAGTTTGCGACCAGCCTGCTCTTGGCCGGGGCCGCCCGCGCACAGCTGGAGCGCCGGCGCTGGTGCGTCGAGCTGGAGGGGCCGGTCGCGAGCCGCGGCTACCTCGAGCTGACGCTGCGCTGGCTCGGACGGATGGGCTTCGATGTGGAACTCGAAGGGGGGCGGATCGCGCTCTCGCCCGCGGGGCAGCCCGTGAAAGTGCCCTTGCTCCCGCTCGATTGGTCGTCAGCGGGCTATCTGCTGCTCGCGGCGTGGCGCAGCGGTGGATCGGTGCGAGAGCTCGACCCGCGAAGCGATCAGCCGGATCGCGCGCTTCTCCGGATCCTCCGGGAGATCGGCCTCGTCGTCGGCGAATCGGCGCCTGGGACGTTCAATGTTCGAGGGGACGCCCGCGAAGGCGTTCGCGCGTCGGCGGCGGAGTGCCCGGATCTGGTCCCGACGCTGGTGGCGCTGGCCTGCGTGCTACCGAGCCGGTCACGCTTCACCGAGCTCGCGGTTCTCCGCGGCAAGGAGAGCGATCGGTTGGCCGGAGCGATCGAGCTGGCGCGCGCGGGAGGCGCGAGAGTCCAGCTGGACGGCGACGCGCTGGAGATCGAGCCCGGGCCCCGGCCAGCCGGCCCTCTGGAGCTGTCGAGCCATGGAGATCACCGCCTGGCGATGGCGGCGGCCACGCTGGCGGTCTGCCTCGAGACCGAACTGCTGCTCGAGGGGGCGGAGTGCGTGCGAAAGAGCTTCCCGGGCTTCTTCAAAGAGCTTTCGCGCGCTGGCGTCGTTCTGTGCTAGGTGAAGCTCGGCGGTGGTAGGAGGTTCGAGTTGATCGTCACGGTGAAGAGCGGCGTCGAGGCCGCGCGCGTCAAGCGGGAGCTGGCCGGCAAGGGGCTCTGGGTGACCCAGTTCGACGCTGGAACGGGGACGTACTTCCTCATCGAGCCGCACTCCGCGAAGCTCTCGCGCGAGGAGCTGCTCGAGATCGAGGGGATCGAGTCGGTGGCGGAGCGGCCCTCGGGCCACCCGCGGGTCGACGCGCAGCCGGCGGCGCTCGACGTCGCGGGCGTGCGGATCGGCATGGGAGCGCCGCCGGTGCTGATGGCGGGCCCCTGCTGCGTCGAATCCGAGGCCCAGATCCGGACGGCGGCCGAGGTCGTCGCGCGGTCCGGCGGCCGCTTCCTGCGCGGGGGGGCCTACAAGCCCAGGACCTCGCCCTACAGCTTTCAGGGCCATGGCGAGCCCGCGCTCCGCTGGCTGCGCAACGCCGCTGACGAGCAGGGCTTGAAGGTCGTCACCGAGGTCCTGCGGACCGAGGACGTGCCGCTGGTGGCCGAGTATGCGCAGCTCGTCCAGATTGGCTCTCGGAACATGCAGAACTTTCCCCTGCTCGCGGAGGCGGGACGGAGCGGGCGCGTCGTCCTCCTCAAGCGCGCCACCGGCGCGACCGTCGAGGAGTGGCTCCTCGCCGCCGAGCACTGCCTCGTCCATGGCGCGGGCGGCGTCATCTTCTGCGAGCGCGGCATCCGAGTCTTCGACCCCAGCGTGCGCAACCTCCTCGACCTGGGGTCGGTCGCGCTGCTCGGTCACGTCTTGCGCCAACCCGTGGTGGTCGACCCTTCGCATGCGACGGGCCGGCGAGATCTGGTCGCGCCGCTCGCGGGCGCAGGACTCGCGGCGGGGGCGCACGGGCTCTTGATCGAGACTCACCCCGACCCGTCGAGCGCCCAGAGCGACGGCCCACAGGCGTTGACGACGGACGAGATGCTCGAGCTCGGACGCGCGCTGAGGTTCGCATGACGACCGGCGCCGACCGACCGTGAGGGGCGCGGTGGCTCGCGAACGCTCGACGCTCGCGAGGGCCCACGAAATCCTGGAGCGGGCGCTCGCGACGCCGCGACGGGGCATCCTCCGAGCGGGGATGGTCGCGCCAGCCTCGACCCCGGGCTCGGCGTGGCTCGCGTGGCCGGAGGAAGCCTCGGCCGCCTACCTTCCGCCGGAGGGGCCCGCGCTGTTCGGCTTTGGCCGAGCGGCGGAGTTTCGGTCGAGCGGCAGAGGCATCGCCGCGCCGTTGAGGTGGGCGCGAGCGGTTGCGAGGAGCGGAGCGCCCCGGGAGGAATCGGTCGTCTTCTGCGGCTGCGCCTTCTCGCCGCGCGGCGCGGGTCAGGGCGCCTGGGCGGGCTTCCCCGCGCTGCGGCTGCTGCTGCCGCGCTGGACCTATCGGCTGGAGGCAGAGCGGGCGACTCTGTCGCTGGCCCTGACGGCCTCGGACCCCGCCGACCCGGGAGGGCGGCGGCTGCACGACGAGCTCGACCGGCTCTGGGCCGGCCTCGTTCGGCCGAGCGTCGCCGAGGCGCCTCCGCGCGCGACGCTGCGCCAGCTCCCGCCGCGTCGCTGGAACGCGCTGGCCGGCGGCGCGCTCCGGGCGATCTCCTCGGGGCGCTTCGAGAAGCTCGTGCCGGCGAGGAGCGCCGTCGCCCGTGGCGCGCGGCGCTGGGAGGCCGGAGCGGTTCTCCAAGCGCTCGCGCGGGCCCCGGGCTGCACGGCCTTCGCCTTCCAGGAGGAGGGGCGCTCGACGTTCATCGGGGCGACCCCCGAGCGGCTGGTCGCTCGCTCCGGGCGCCGGCTGCTCACGGAGGCGCTCGCGGGCACGGTGCGCCGCGGCGAGGGCTACCTCGACCTCCAGACCGCAAAGACCGTCAACGAGCACGAGCTCGTGGCCCGCGAGATCGTCCGAAGGCTGCGGCCCGTCTGCAGCTCGGTCTCGCGCGATCCAGCAGTCGCCCGCGGGCTCGCCGACATGGTTCATCTGAAGACGCGCATCGAAGGTCGCCTGCGAAAGAACACGCACGTCCTCGAACTCGGGCTGCGGCTCCATCCGACCCCGGCGGTCAGCGGCCTGCCCACTCGGGCGGCGGTCCGGTGGCTCGACGCGAACGAGGCGGAGCCGCGCGGCTGGTATGCCGGGTTCGTCGGCTGGTTCGACGGGACGGGGGATGGAGAGTTCTCGGTGGCGATTCGCTCCGGGCTGCTTCGCGGGAAGGAGGCCCGTCTCTTCACCGGGGCGGGCATGGTCTTGGGGTCCACGGTGGCGGGGGAGTACGACGAGACCGCACTGAAGCAGCGGCCGTTCCTTCGAGCCCTCGGGATGGCGAAGTGATGGCCCGCGACCTGCTCTCGGAGTGGTCTGCCCTCCTCGTCGAATCGCTGCTGCAGGGCGGGGTGCGCGATTTCGTCGTGAGTCCGGGCTCGCGCTCCACGCCCTTCGTGCTGGCGGCCGCGGGCCACCCGGAGGTCCGTTGCTGGGACGTCCTCGACGAGCGCTCGGCGGCCTTCTTCGCCCTGGGACAGGCGAAGGCGAGCGGACGTCCTTCGCTGGCCCTCTGCACCTCGGGGACCGCGGGGGCGCACTACTTCCCGGCCGTCGTCGAGGCCGCCATGTCGTTCACCCCGTTGCTCGTCCTGACCGCCGATCGGCCCCTCGAGCTGCAGGGCTGTGGAGCTCCCCAGACCGTCGATCAGGTGAAGCTCTTCGGCGACCGGGTGCGGGGCTTCTTCGAGCTTGGGCTCCCCGACGGCTCGCCATCGGCCTTGCGGGGCTTGCGGCGACTCGTGGCTCAGGCGATCCACGCCTCGCGCTGGCCCACGCCCGGTCCCGTTCACCTCAACGCGCGGGCGCGAAAGCCGCTCGAGCCACGGGAGGCCGATGGCGACGCCGAGCGGCGCATCGCCGAGCGGGTGCAGATCCTGAGGGCGGAGGCGGCGCCTCGGATCCACCCGCCGAGGTCGCGGCCTTCTCCCGAGGCGCTGGACGCGCTCGCCGGCCGCTTGGCCGCCGCGGAGCGGCCGCTCGTCGTCGCCGGGCCGGCGCCTTCGAGTCAGGGGGCCGCCCGATCGGCGGTCGCCGAGCTCGTGCGCCGGAGCGGGGCCGTCCTGCTGCGCGAGGCGGCGAGCCAGCTGCGGTCGCCCGCCGTCCCCGGGGTCGACGGCTTCGACGTCCTGCTGGATGCCGGCGAGGCGCGCACGCGACTGATGCCGGATCTCGTGCTCCAGTTGGGGGCCGCGCCGACCTCGGCGGCCCTCGCGAGCCACCTCGGGGCCCGCCCGGGACTCGAGCGCTGGGTCGCTGGCCCGCACGGCTGGAACGACCCCGAGAATGCCGCCGCGGAGCTCGTCGTGGGGGAGATCGCGGACGTGGCGGAGGGGCTCGTCGAGCGGCTGCCGGCTTCCGCCGTGGAGCCGAGCCCCTGGCAGCGGCGCTGGCAGGGGGCCGAGGCGATCGCCCGCCGCGTGCTGGACGAGGTGGCGAACGGTCCCTTCTCGGAGGGGGTCGCCGTTCGGATCCTGGCCGAGACCCTCGAGCCCGACGCCACGCTCTTCGTGGGCAACAGCCTCGCCATCCGCGAGCTCGACCTCTTCTGCCCGGCGCGCGCGGGCGAACGGCCGCTGCTCAGCCAGAGAGGCGCGAACGGGATCGACGGCCTGGTCTCGGGCGCTGCCGGCGCCGCGTCCGCGACGGGGCGCGTGACGTTGCTCCTCGGCGACGTCAGCTTCCTGCACGACGTCGGGGGCCTCTGGGCGGCGCGGCTCGTCGGCTCGCGCCTCACCGTGGTGGTGCTGCACAACCAGGGGGGGCGGATCTTCGAGGATCTGCCGCTCGGACGCGCGGGAGTGGCGGACGCCATGCGCCACTTCACGACCCCCCACGCGCTCGGGCTCGCGGCGGCGGCGGCGCTCTACGGGCTCGAGCACCGGCGGGCCAGCGGCGCCGCGGAGCTGCGCGCCGCGCTGGTCGATCGCGGGGGCGGCGAGAAGGCCCGGCTCATCGAGGTCGCGGTCCCGCCGGAGGGGCTCGGGCGGCTGCGCGGCGAGATCGTCCGCCGGCTGTCCGCCGAGCTCGGGGGGACGTTGTGACCCCGCTGCTGCTCCTGCACGGCTACGCCGGGCACCCGGATGACTTTGGGGCCGTCGCGGCGCGGCTCCCAGCGGGCTCGAGGGCGCTCGCGGAGCCGATCTACGGGCACCGCGGCCATCCCGAGACCGGGGCCCTTTGCTTCGAGGACGAGCTGGATCGGCTCGCCTCGCGCCTCCGCGAGCTCGCGCTGCCCCCGCTGCACGTCGCCGGCTACTCCCTCGGCGGCCGCCTGGCGCTCGGCCTCGTCGCTCGGCACCCGGCGCTGGTCGCGCGGGCCACGCTGATCGGCAGCCAGCCCGGGCTGCGGACCGAAGCCGAGCGAGAGGCCCGCCGCCGCGCGGACGCCGCCTGGATCGAGCTACTCGAACGGCAGGGCGTCGGCGCGTTCGCGGAGGCGTGGGAAGCCCAGCCGCTCTTCGCGAGCCAGCGCTCGCTGCCCGCCGCCGCCCTCGCGACCGTGCGCGCGCGCCGCCGCCGCCACGATCCTTTCGGCCTCGCCGAGGCGATGCGGCGGCTGGGCCTCGGTGCGATGCCCGACCTCTGGCCGGCGCTCCCTCGCGTCCGCGTCCCCGTCACCCTCGTGCACGGCGAGCTCGACTCGAAGTTCGGAGGGCTGGCCCAGGAGATGGCGGCCTCGCTGCCGAGCGCTCGCGTCGTCGAGATTCCCAAGGCCGGTCACAACCCCGTGCTCGAGCGGCCAGAGGCCATCCTCGAGCTTCTCTGCAACTGACAGGAGGAAGTCCATGCCGAAGAGCAGCCGGGCCCTTTCCGAGAAGACCGACCGAGGAACTCCGCGCTGGCGGAGCGCGGGACGTTTCGAGGACGTCCGCTACGAGAAGGCCGACGGGATCGCCAAGATCACGATCAACCGCCCGGAGGTCCGCAACGCCTTCCGGCCGCAGACGGTGCGCGAGCTGATGAAGGCCTTCGACGACGTCCGCGACGACCCGGAGGTCGGCGTGGTCATCCTGACGGGCGAGGGGCCGGACGCGTTCTGCGCCGGCGGCGACCAGCGCGTGCGGGGTCACGGCGGCTACGTCGGCTCCGACGGCGTGCCGCGGCTCAACGTCCTCGATCTGCAGCGCCAGATCCGGACGCTCCCGAAGCCCGTGGTGGCGATGGTCGCGGGCTACGCGGTGGGCGGCGGCCACGTCCTGCACGTCGTCTGCGATCTCACCATCGCGGCGGACAACGCCCGTTTCGGGCAGACGGGGCCGAAGGTGGGGAGCTTCGACGGCGGCTACGGCTCGGCCTATCTCGCGCGGATCGTCGGGCAGAAGAAGGCCCGCGAGATCTGGTTCCTCTGCCGGCAGTACGACGCGCGCCAGGCGCTCGAGATGGGGCTCGTCAACGCGGTCGTGCCGCTCGCCGAGCTCGAGGCCGAGACCGTGAGCTGGTGCCGCGAGATGCTGGAGCTCAGCCCCGTCGCGCTGCGCTGCCTCAAGGCGGCGCTCAACGCCGACTGCGACGGGCAGGCCGGGCTGCAGGAGCTCGCCGGCAACGCGACGCTGCTCTTCTACATGACCGAGGAGGGCAAGGAGGGGAAGCAGGCGTTCCTCGAGAAGCGTCGCCCGAACTTCAAGAAGTTTCGCCGGCTGCCGTGAAGCTGCGCGCCTGGATCCTCGCGAGCCGTCCCGCCACGCTGACGGCGGCCTTCGCCCCCGTGGCGGTCGGGACGGCCTGCGCGGCCGCCGTCGGTCGGCTGGCCTGGGGCGCCGCGCTGCTCGCGCTCTTCGGCGCGTTCTGCATCCAGATCGGCACGAACCTCGCGAACGACGTCTTCGACTTCGAGAAGGGCGCCGACACCGCCGAGCGGCTCGGGCCGGTCCGCGCGGTCCAGGCGGGGCTGCTCTCCGCCCGCGAGGTCCGCGTCGGGATGGCCGCCTCCTTCGGGCTGGCGTCGCTCGCCGGGGTCGCGCTGACCTGGATCGCCGGCTGGCCGGTCGTGGCCATCGGGGTCGCCTCCGTCCTCTCGGGGATCGCCTACACCGGCGGCCCCTATCCGCTCGGCTACCACGGCCTCGGCGATCTGTTCGTCCTCGTCTTCTTCGGCTTCGTGGCCGTCGGCGGCACCGCCTTCGTGCAGGTGGGGGCGCTCCCGGCGCTCGCGATCTGGGCCGCCCTGCCCGTGGGGGCGCTCGCGACCGCGGTCCTCGTCGTGAACAACCTCCGAGACCTCGCGCAGGACGCGGCCGCGGGGAAGCGGACGCTCGCGGTCCGGCTCGGTCCCACGGGGGCGCGGCTCGAGTACGCGGCGCTGCTCGCGGCGGCCGAGCTGTCCCCGGTCGCCCTCGCGATCTTCGAGCGGCTCGGCCCCTGGGTCTACCTGCCGCTCGTCACGCTCCCCTGGGCGCTGCTCCTCGTCTGGCGGGTCTCGCGGGAAGAGGGGAGGGAGCTCAACGGGCTGCTCGCCCGAACGGCGCAGCTCTTGCTCGCGCACGGCTGCCTCCTCTCCGTCGGCCTCTTTCTGTCGCGCTCCGGTCGATGATCCGGCTGTCGCGCCTCTGGCGCCGGGGCGGCGAGCTGTCGCGGACCGCCGGGAACGCGCGGGCCCGCTGGACGGCCCGCGAGTCGCTCGTGCTCGAGCTTCGGGACGAGGACGGCCGGCGCGGGCAGGGCGAAGCCTCGCCGCTCGAGGGCTACTCCCCCGACTCGATCGACGCCGCCGAACGGGCCCTCGAGGCGCTGCGGGAACTCCGGCTGCCCGAGCCGGCGGGCCCCGAGCTGCCGGCGCTCGACGTGCCGCTCTCGCCCTCGGCCCGCTGCGCCTTCGAGACCGCCTGGCTCGATCTCGCTGCCCGGCGCGCCGGCCGCTCCTTGCCGGCGCTCCTCGGCGCCGAGCCCGCCGCCCGGGCGGCCGTCGGCGCCCTCCTTCCCGCGGAGCCGCTCGCCGCCCAGCTCGCCGCCGCGGAGGAAGCGTGGCGGCGCGGCTTCCGCAGCCTCAAGGTGAAGCTGGGGGCCGTCGGCGGCTGGGAGGCGGAGCTCGACCTCCTCGGCGCGCTGCGCCGCCGCTTCGGCCCCGAGCTGCGGTTGCGCGCCGACGCCAATGGCGCCTTCTGCCCCGGGGAGCTGCCGTCCCGCTTTCGCGACCTCGAGCCGTTCGGCCTCGAGCTGCTCGAGGAGCCGGTGAGCGGCCGCGACTGGCGTGACGTCCCCGAGGCGCCGTTCCTCCTCGCGGCCGACGAGTCGCTGCAGCGGCTCGAGCCCGAGCTCTTCGAGGCGTTCCGGCGGGGCGTGGCGCGGGTGGCGGTGCTGAAGCCGACCACCCTCGGCGGCCCGGCGAGCTGCCTCGCGCTCGCGAAGCGGCTCGCGCCGCTGCGCGTGCGGCCGCTGGTGGGGCACGCCTTCGAGGGGCCGCTGGCCTTCGCCGCCGGCGCCGCGCTGGCGCTGGCCCTGGCGCCGGAGCTCGCCTCGGGGCTCGACCGCCACGTCGGCCTCTCGGCCTGGCCCGAGGTCGAGCTTCCCTTCGCCCCGGGTCCCGAGCTGCGCTCGTGGGAGGCGCCCGGGCTCGGCCTTTCGCTGGAGCCGCCATGAGCCTCTCCGTCCTCGAGGCCGCCCGCGAGGCGCCCGGCGCCTTGGCGCTCGTCCTCGGCTCGGACAGGCTCACCTTCGCGGAGCTCGCCGAGCGGGCCCGGCGTCGGATGGGCGAGCTGACCGACTCGCCTCGCGCGCCGCTACCCGTCCTCGCGACGGCCGACCTGTCGGCGCTCGTCACGGTCTACGCCTGCCTCGAGCTTCGGCGGCCGCTCGTGCCGATCCACGCGCGCCTCCCGGCCGAGGAGCGGGATCGCCGAGCGGCCGAGGGCGCCGCGTTCAAGCCCGTCGGGCCGCCCGGTGGGGAGCCGCTGGCCTTCGTCTACAGCTCCGGAACGCAGGGGAGGCCCCGCGCCGTCGAGCTGTCGCGCCGCGCGTTCGTCGCCGCCGCCGCGGCGAGCGCCGAACGGCTCGGCTGGCGAGACGACGACCGCTGGCTGCTCGCCCTCTCGTTCGCCCACGTGGGGGGGCTCTCGATCCTCGTCCGTTGCCTCCTCGCCCGGCGCCCGGTGGTCGTGGCGACGGGCGAGGGCTTCTCGCCCGCGGGGATCCTCGAGCTGCTCGGGCGGGAGCGGGTGTCGCTCTGCTCGCTCGTCCCCACGCAGCTCGATCGGCTCCTGGACGAAGGGTCCGGCGCCCCGCCGCCGTCGCTGCGCCTCGTCCTGCTCGGCGGCGCCGCGGCGAGCCGCTCGCTGCTCGAGCGGGCCCGCGCCCGGGGCTGGCCCGTCGCGACGACCTACGGCCTCACCGAGAGCTGCGCGCAGGTGGCGACGCAGCGGCCGGGCGGCGGCGAGTCGGGCGTCGGCACGCCGCTGCAGGGCGTCGAGGTGCGGCTCGTCGAGGGGCGCATCGAGATCCGCTCCCCGGCCTCCATGACCGCCTACCACCCCGGGGGGCTCTTGCCGCCGCGGACCGCCGACGGCTTCTTGCCGACCGGCGATCTCGGCCGCTGGGAGCCGGACGGCAGCCTCGCGGTGCTGGGCCGCGGCGACGACCTCATCGTCACCGGCGGCGAGAACGTGATGCCGGGCGAGGTGGAGGCGGCGCTCGACGGCTGCCCGTCCGTCGCCGCGGCCTGCGTCTTTGGGCTCGCCGATCCGCTCTGGGGCCAGCTCGTCGCGGCGGCGATCGTGCCCCGGGGGGGCGACCGCGACGCCGCCGCGCTCGCGCGCGCGCTCCGGGAGCGGCTCGCCCCCTTCCAGCGACCGCGCCGGATCGCCTGGTTCGACGAGCTGCCGCTCGGCCCGACGGGCAAGCTGGATCGGCGCGCCGCGGCGCGGCTCGCCACGGGCCGGCTCGAGCCGCTCGCCTACGACTGACGGCCGGCTGAGGGTTCGGTAGCGCACGAGAATCGAACTCGCCTCCAGCGCCTCTCGGCACCAGACACCGGTTTTGAAGACCGGGCCCGTCACCAGACTGGGAAGCGCTACCGCGGCGCACTATCGGGGAGGGGCTCTACGGGGTCAAGGTCGGCGGTCGAGCGGCCGCGCGGCGGCGATCCGCTAGCGCTCGCAGACCGCCCGGGAGCGGGGCGTCTCCCAGACCTCGACCCGCTCGAGTCGCACCCGGCCGTCCTCGACCCTCTCGGCGAGCCGCTCGAAGACCAGCCGCGCGATGTTCTCGGCGGTGGGGTTCAACCGGTCGAAGGGCGGGGTCTCGTTCAGGTCGCGATGCTCCCACGCGTCGAGGAGCTCGCGGGCCTTCGCCTTGAGGACGCCGAAGTCGAGGACGAGCCCCAGCTCGTCGAGCGCCTCCGCCGAGACGGTGACGCGCAGCCGCCAGTCGTGGCCGTGCCGCCGCTCGTGCTTGCCGCCGCCGAGCCGGATGGCGTGGGCGCCGGAGAAGACGAGCTCCTTCGAGACCGAGAAGCGCAGGGGCTAGATCTTCATCCCGGCGGGCACCAGCGGCCTGTAGTCGGTCGGCTTCACGTACTTCTCGACGACCGCGCGGCTGCCGCCCACGTTGAGCTGCTTCCAGAGGAACTCGAACTTGGCCTCGACGTCGCGCAGGATCGTCTCCTTCTCGGCGAGCGTCCAGAGCTCGTGCTTGTGCGGCCCCCAGGCCTTCTTGCGGCTCTTGTAGATGAACTGCGTCTCCGACTGCCCGTCCTTCTTCTCGTCGGCGCAGTTCGCGTGGCACCAGCCGTTCATCTTCTGGCGCAGCGCCTCGGGGAAGGCCTTGTGGTCCAGGATGATGTTCTGGAACTCGGTGGCGAGGTGGATCTCGGCGGTCTCCACCTTGGGGAAGTGGTGGAAGAGCTCGGCGGGCAGCGTGGAGGCGCCGTG
Source organism: Myxococcales bacterium (assembly GCA_021783235.1). Taxonomy (GTDB): domain Bacteria; phylum Myxococcota; class Myxococcia; order Myxococcales; family JAKAPL01; genus JAJXUD01. Next base: position 88,340 of record JAJXUD010000004.1, read on the forward strand.
CTGCACCGCGCCCCCCATGCCGTACTTCTCGCGGGCGACCTTGCCGATCTGCTCGAGCACCGAGAAGTCGAGCTTCACCTGCGCGACCCCGCCGCCGGGCAGCGGCACGCCGCCGTGGCTCGTGCCCGACTGGACGCTCATCTTGCTGATGCCGGTGAGCCCCGGGCCGAGCGCCTTCTGGTAGCCCTCCATGAAGGCGGTGAACTCCTCTGGCGTCGAGTTCTTCGTCCCCACCTCGCCGATCTCGCCGCCGACGGAGATCGTCACTCCCTTCGGCTGCTTCTCGCGGATGAGCTTCGTGTACATGGCGCAGAGCTCGTAGTTGTCGCGCTGCTGCTCCTCGACGGTGGCCTTGGAGAGGTCCACCAGGGTGGAGGGGTCGATGTCGATGTTCCAGAAGCCGGCGGCGATGGCCTCGCCGATGAGGTCGCGGATCGCCTGCAGCTCGGCCTCGCGCGCCTTCGGGTCGTTGAACTTCTTCACCGCCACCTGGAAGTGGTCGCCCTGCACGAAGACCGGCCCCCGATGGCCCTCGCGGACGGCCGCCGCGAGGATGCAGGGGGCGTACTCGCCGGGCCGCTGGAACGTGTAGCCGATCTCGGAGCGGGCGATCTCGAAGATCATCGCCGAGGCGTCCATCCGCTTCGCCACGCGGAACATGGCGCGGGCCACGTCGTAGGTCATGCCGCGGATGTTCACCGCCGGCACCGTGAAGCCGTGGACCTCCCCTCGGCCGCGGGCCATGTAGAGGTCGTGGATCGAGGCGGGCTTCGCGCCGGTGGCGACCGCCGCCGCGGCGATGAGGGCGCGGCAGCCTTGGCGCGTCGCCTCGTCCTTCGCGAAGACGGAGTTGTAGGCGAGCTCGTCCATCTGGGCGCCGCGCAGCGGGGCCTCGTCGATCACGCGCAACGGCTCCGTGCCGTCGTAGCGGACGGCGCCGCTCCAGCGCTTCGCGAGCTCCGACAGGTTCTGGTACTCGGTCATGACGCCCTCCGCGCGGGCGCCCGAGGGGTCCGCGAGTTTTGGGGACATATAGGGCTCGGGCGCTCGCTTTTCAAGGGGCCAGGCGGGCGGCGGCCGGTCGTTTCCCCGGCGAGCGTCCTGTGGTAGCGATCGAGCATCGGAGGAGTTCATGCGAATCCTGCAAGCGTTCGGGCTGTCGATCGCCTTCGGCCTGGTCTCGGCCTGCAACAACCTCGTCCCGCCGCCCGCGGGGTCGGACGCGGGTCCGACCTCCTCGTCGTTCGGCGGCCGCCCGATCCAGACCGGCGACGGCGGGCAGGATGGCGGTGAGGCGGACGCCGGTCCGGCCGATGCGGGGCCGGTCGACGCGGGGCCCGTGGACGCCGGGGCCGCCGACGCCGGCGCGGACGCCGGACCGCCGCTCGTGGCGAACGCCATCGACTTCGTGGGCGTCGTCTACCCGACGCCGAGCCAGCCGTTCATGGGGGTCGACTACTCGGCGAGCTACACCATCAACCCCGTCGCCACCTTCGTCTTCCAGGTGGTCGACGCCACCGGCAAGGCCGGCGTCCCGGGAGTCCCGGTCCAGCTCTCGATCGACAGCGCGACGAGTCAGCTCGGCGCGCAGCTCGAGGCGACGACCCAGTGCCCGAACCTGCCGAGCTGCACGACCGACGGGGAGGGCAAGGTCGCCGTCGCGCTCCACTCGGGGCACCAGGCCGGCGCGGTCACCGTCTCCGCCGACATGACGCTCTCGGACGGGACCGTCGCGAGCGCGACCGGCTCGTCCAACGTCGTCGGGACCCAGCCCTCGGTCACGAACTCGAGCCTCACCTGCGGCCCCGTGAACCTGGCCGCCTTCGCCGGGCAGAACACGCCCTGCAACTCGAGCTCGAACCAGTCGCTCAAGACGAGCTGCACCGTGAGCCTCGCCGACCGCTTCGGCAACGCGATCGGGATCCAGGTGCCGGTGGAGCTCTTCACCGAGGCCGGGACCTTGACCCAAGGGTCCGTGGACACCCCGGCCTACGGCGCGACGGGGCAGGTGCCGCCCGGGGTGGCCACGGACACGCTCACCACGACGGGCAACAACCCCGTGGACGTCTCGCCCCTGCCCGCGAGCCTCGCGAACCCGAACGGCGAGCCGTCGTGGAGCGGGAGCTGCGCCGGGGTGCAGCGCACCTACAATCCCCGCGACGGGCTCGTCACGGTGATCGCGGTCTTCAGCGGCGAGGAGCCGTTCGAGGACGACTTCGGCACCGGCGCCTGGGCGGCCGGCGACCCTTGGGTCGACATGCCCCAGCCCTTCGTCGACAGCAACGACAACTCGGTCTGGGACCCCGGCGAGAAGTGCGTCGGCGCCGCCGGGCTGAACGGCTGCACCCCCCCGAACCACGTCTGGGACGGCAACGCGAGCGTCTTCGTCGAGAGCCGGCTCCTCTTCACGGGGGATCCCGAGCAGAACCTGACGACCTGGAACCCGGCGACCTTTACGGTTACGCCGTCGAGCCCGGTGCTCGCCACGGTCACCTTCCCGGACATCGATCTGAACACGCCGTCCGATCCCGCGGGCCAGGCCTCCTCCGGCCAGGGGACGATCTACAGCGTCTCCGTGTTCGGCGGGATCTGCCAGAGCGCGGTCTCGGTGGCCTTCCCGGCCCCGAATTTCCCGGCGAACCCGGGCGACACGCTCGGGATGAAAGTCGTCCGGCTGGGGCTCCCGAACTCGGGGAACCCCGACTGCGACGGGGGCTACGTGGAGATCGACGGCGGCCAGCAGCCGAACACCTACTGCACCTTCCTCACCGAGGTGTACGGCTTCAGCGGCGGCTTCACGGGCGACTACAAGGTGACCGAGAGCCCCCAGGGCTGCACCGGCGGGGGGGGATCGGTGACCCTCCAGGCGACCGGCCAGTGGCAGCCGGACAGCAACGTCGACCAGACGTCGATGACCTGCACGGCGCTCTGAGCGAAGTGCCCGGAACGACAGGGCAGACGGCGACGGGCGCCGACGCAGCCTGACGACCGGCTCACTCCCCGAGCGGGGGCGGCTCTCATCGTGAGAGAGGCGGCTCTCATCATGAGAGAGCCCGTTCTCATGATGAGAGTGGGCCTTCTCATCATGAGAGAGCCCGTTCTCATGATGAGAGTGGGCCTTCTCATCATGAGAGAGGGCGCTCTCATCGAGAGAGAGGCCGTTCTCATGATGAGAGAGGCGGCTCTCATCGTGAGAGAGGGCACTCTCATCATGAGAGAGGCCGTTCTCATCGTGAAGGCGCCCCTCCTCATCGTGAGAGAGGCAGCCCTCATGGTCTTCGGACCGGCCAGCTAATCGAGGAACGACGCCTCGCGCGCCACCGCGATGGCCCGGTCGACCTCGTCTTCGGTCATGACGCGCTCTTCGAGCAGCGCGGCGACCTCGCGGGCCATGTCGGTGTCGAGCAGGTAGGGGCCGTCGGTGTTGATCGTCAGCTTGACGCCCCGGTCGAGGAGCGTGCGGACGACCTCGCGCAGCTCGTCCCAGCCCGAGACCGCCCGCGTCACGAGGTTCGAGGTCGGGCAGAGCTCGAGCACCGTGCCCGCCTTCGCGAGCAGCGCCATGACGCGCTCGTCGTTGACGGCGCGGATGCCGTGGCCGATCCGGTCGGGGCGAAGCTTCTCGACCACCGCGGCGACCCCCTCGGCGCCGGTGCCGTGGGTCTCGCCCGTGTGGACCGTGGTGCCGAGGCCCGCCTCGCGCGCCCGATCGTACATCTCGCGGTAGCGGTCGACCTCCTGCGGCCGCAGCTCGACGGCGCTCTTCTCGGTGCCGGCGAGGTCGATGCCGATGACGCCGCGGCTCCGGTACTTGATGGCCTTGTCGACGAGGATGCCGTTGAGCCGCGGGTCGAACTCGCGGTCGAGGCAGAAGATGAGCCCGGCGCGGCAGTCGTACTCGAGGCAGGCGCGGTCCATGCCGCGGATGGCCGCGTGGATGATGTGGTCGAGGTCGCGCTCGCCGCCGAGGTTTCGCTTCATCGGGTTGAAGCGCAGCTCGATCTGCGTGACGCGGCTGCCGCGGTACTCCTTGCCGATGATCTCGTAGACGCTCCGCTCGATGGCGGCGGGGCTCGACTGGATCTTCTCGGTCCAGGTGTGGAGGATGCCGAGGTAGTCCTCGAGCGACTTCACCCGGCTCGGCTTCGCCGTGATGACGTCGCAGAACTCCCAGTAGTCCTTGAACGGCAGCTTGAAGCCCTGCTGGTGGGCGATGGACCAGAGGACGTGCGGCGCCACCGCGCCGCCGACGTGGATGTGGAGATCGATGAGATCGCGTGCCATTCGAGCCTTTGTAACACCCAGGGCGCCGCTCCTGCCAGTGGAGCGTCAGAAGCCGCGGGCGAGCCGGATCCGCTCGTAGGCGCCGCGGACCTCCTGGAACTGCGCGGTCGCGAGCTCGGCCGCCTTCTGCCCGAGGTGGGCGACCTTGTCGGGGTGGAGCTCGCCCGCGAGCTGCCGGAAGGCGCGCCGCACCTCGGCGTCGGAGGAGGCCGGCGGGATGCCCAGGAGGTCGTAGTCGTGGGACTGCGGGTCGCCCTCGTAGATCTGCGCCCGCAGCGCGGCCTCGTCCGCCTCGGCGAGCCCGAGCGCCTCGACGCCGTCGCGCAGCAGCATGCGGGCCGGCCCGGCGGCGAGGCCGAGCTCGTGCGCGAGCCCGTAGAGCGCGGCGACGAGGAGCCGCTGCTCCGGCGGCGGCAGCACGCGGGCGCAGCGGGCGCACGCCTCGGCGATGGAGGCGGGGGAGGAGAGCGAGCGGCGCAGCGCCTCGGCCGCGTCGCCGAGGCTCCGCTTTGGAAAGCCGAGCTGGTCGCGCAAGAAGCGGCCGAGCGCGCTCGCGGCCGCGCCCTCGTTGCCCGTCCGCTCGGCGGCGACGACCAGCGCGGCGAACGCCTGCGCCACCTCGAGCGCGAAGAGCCGCTGCGCCTCGTCGTCGACCTCGTAGGCGGCGGTCGGCACCGGGAGCGGGTCCCAATCGGCCGAATCGCCGATCCGGAGGTCGAGCCAGTGGCCGGCGAAGATGCCGACGATGAGGCCGGCGACGCCGCCCTGCCAGCCGAACGCCAGCGTGCCGAGGACGAGCCCCAAAAAGCCGCCCGCGAGCTTGCCGTAGCCGCGCCCGTCGCCGGCGCGCCCCGCGCCCTGCCGAGCGCTCGAATCGGTCCCTGGCATCCGTGCCTCCCGCCGCCCTATACTCGCCGCTTCCCTGCAGGGAGGCAACGGCCGATGGGACGGATCCTCGACGGGAAGGCGATCGCGCAGCGGGTGCGCGCGGAGGTGCGCGCCGGAGCGGTGGCGCTCGCCGAGAGCCACGGCCTCGGCGTGGGGCTCGCGGTGATCCGCGTCGGCGAGGACCCGGCCTCGGCGGTCTACGTGCGCAGCAAGATCCGGGCGTGCGAGGAGGTCTCGTTTCGCTCGATCGAGCACCACGTGCCGGCCGAGACCCCCGAGGCGGAGCTCGTCGAGCTCATCGGGCGGCTGAACCAGGACCCGAGCGTCCACGGGATCCTCGTGCAGCTCCCGCTGCCGCCCCACGTCGACGCGGACCGGCTGCTCCTCGCGGTCGATCCGGCGAAGGACGTCGACGGCTTCCACCCGCTCAACGCGGGCAGGCTCCTCACCGGCCGGCCGGGCGTGCGGGCCTGCACGCCGTTCGGCATCCTGCGGCTGCTCGACGAGACGGGGATCGACCTGCCGGGGCGGCGCGCCGTGGTGGTGGGCCGGAGCAACATCGTGGGCAAGCCGATGGCGCTCCTCCTGCTGGAGCGAAACGCCACCGTGACCGTCTGCCACTCCCGGACGCGGGATCTCGAGGGCGAGATCCGGCGCGCCGACGTCGTCGTCGCGGCGGTCGGCCGGCCGGAGCTCGTCAAGGGGAGCTGGATCAAGGAGGGGGCGGTCGTGATCGACGTGGGCATGAACCGGCTCCCGGGCGGCAAGCTGGTCGGCGACGTCGAGTTCGGCCCGGCGCTCGAGCGGGCCGCCTTCGTGACGCCGGTGCCGGGAGGCGTCGGGCCGATGACGGTCGCGACGCTGATGGCGAACACGCTTCAGGCCGCCCGATTGGCGCTCGGCCTCGGCTGAGGGGCCGGCGGGGGGGGGCGGGGCGTGGCGCCGGCGCGCCGCCCGTGAGCCCAGGCACGAGGCTTGCTCACCCTCTCAGGGTGCGTTGCTTCGGCCCAGCAGGCGAGATGAGGGAAATCGCTCGGTTGCCTCGTGCGACCGTCGGCTTGGCCGGCCAAATCCAGGGCACTCTCCCTGATCCGGATGTCAGCATTCGAGGGGGTGGGCGGCGTCGGACGAGCCTCTGGCGCCATCCCTCGAACCCCGTAGCCCACGTCGCAGAACCGTGAGGAGGTCGATGCCATGGCACGCAAGACGGAGAGACTCCAGATTCGCGCTGAGCAGCTCGCTCAGGCAGTGGTCGAGATCCTCTCGGAGGAGGGGCGCGGCGCGCTGACGCGGGAGCGGATCAGCGAGAAGGCGGGGCTGTCGCGGCCGCTCATCTACTACTACTTCAACAGCTCCGACGCGGTGATGGCCTCGGCGTTCAAGTGGATCTGCGCGCGCATCCTCGAGCGCGAGGAGAAGGCGCTCGAGAAGGGGAGGGGGCTCGATCGGCTCGCGGCGGCCTTCGTGCCCGAGGGCGAGGAGTCGCGGCGGCTCTACCGGGCCTTCTACGCGCTCTTGCCGGAGGCGTCGATCAAGGGGGAGCTCCGGGGCGAGGTGGCGCGGCTGCGGGGGCTGCGGCGCGACCTGCTCGCCGAGATCCTGCTCGACGCGACCCGCTCGGGCGAGGTGCGGCCGCCGGACGGCTGCGACCTCGACGCCATCGGCGGGCTGCTCGACGGCGCGGCGCTGCGCGCGGCCGTGGACCAGGCGCCGGAGACGAAGGGGCTCTCGGCGCGGATGAGCGACGCCGTGCGCCGCTACCTTCGGCCCGTGCGGGCGGTGGCGGCTTAGCCCGCCGGCCGCCGCCGAAACGGGTATCCTGGCCCGGTGCGAGCCCAGGTCGTCGTCACCACCTACGAGCAGCCGCGGGCGCTCGGGCTCGTGCTCGCGGCGCTCGAGCGGCAGACCGTCCGCGACTTCGGCCTCATCGTCGCGGACGACGGCTCGGGGCCGGCGACGCGGGAGCGGATCGAGCGCCACGCCCGCGCCACCGGCCGCGAGATCATCCACGTCTGGCAGCCGAACCGCGGCTTTCGCAAGTGCCGATCGCTCAACCGCGCCATCGCCGCCGCGACCGCCGAGCTCCTGGTCTTTCTGGATGGCGACGCCCTGCCGCGCCGCGACTTCCTCGCCGAGCACCTGCGGCTCGCGCGCCCGGGGCGCTACCTCGCGGGCAGGCTCGTGCGGCTCGGCCGCGAGGTCTCGGACGCGATGAGCGAGGACGACGTCGCGAGCGGCCGCTTCGAGGGGCGCCGGTTCCTCTGGCGGGCCGCCCGCCGGGGGCAGATCCTGCAGAAGGCCCACTACGCCTTCGTCCCGGCCTGGCTCGGGAGGGCGGCGCTGCGGCGCGACGGGGGGAGCTGGACCGGCGCCAACGGTTCGGCCTTTCGGTCGGACGTCCTCGCCGTGAACGGCTTCGACGAACGGATGGGCTACGGCTGGGAGGACACGGACTTCGGCCAGAGGCTCGGGCTCGCGGGGGTCGCGCGGATCTCCGTCCGCTACAGCGCGCTCGCCTTCCACCTCGATCACGATCGGCCTTGGCGGGACGAGGCGGCGATGGCGCGCCATCGGGCGCTGATGGAGGAGAGCTTGCGGGCCGGGCTGTCGCGGTGTTACCACGGCGTCGATCGGCTCGCCGAGACGGCCGAGCCCGAGGCGAGGATCGACCGATGGCCTTGAGACCGACCGGCGCCCCGGCGACGCCCAAGCCGAGCTCCCCCGCGGCGGGTGCGATGGCGGAGCTCGCGTCCCTGCTCGTCTGCCCCAAGTGCCGCGGGAAGCTCTCGCACGACGTGGGGCGGCGGGAGCTCGTCTGCGCGGCCTGCCGGCTGGCCTACCGGATCGAGGGCGAGGTGCCGGTGATGCTCCTCGACGAGGCCCGTCCCCTCTGAGCGTCCGTTGACGCGGATCGCCGTCCTCCAGCCGGCCTACCTCGGCGACGTGGTCTTCGCCTCGCCCTTGACGCGGGCGATCGCGAAGGCCTGGCCCGGCTGCGAGATCGCCTTCGTCGCCCGCCCGCCCGCCGACGACCTCGCGCGTTGCCTCCCCGGGGTCCGAACCGTGCTCGCCTACGACAAGCGCGGCCGAGACCGCGGACTTCGCGGGATCGAGCGGCTCGCGACCGAGCTGCGCCGCTTCGCGCCGGAGGCGCTCGTGTCGTTTCACGGGTCGCTGCGCACCGGGCTCCTCGCCGCGCGGTCGGGGATTCGGCGCCGCATCGGGCCGGCGGGCGAGCCGGGCTCCGTCTTCTTCCACGAGCGAGTTCGGCTCGGCGCGAGCTTTCCGGGCCGCGCCGTGGCGCTCGCGCGGGCGCTCGCCCTCGAGGCCGACGAGCGGCTTTGCCTCGAGCTGCCGGAGGACTGGCGCGAGCGGGGCAGGGAGCTCGCGGGGGGCGGGGGGCCATTGGCCCTCGTCCCGGGGAGCGAGTGGGAGACGAAGCGGTGGCCCATCGAACGCGCCGCCGCGTTCGCGCACGCCCTGCTGCGAGCGGGGATCGAGCCGATCTTGCTCGGCTCCCCCGCCGAGCGCGCGCTCTGCGCCGAGGTCGCTCGACGCGCCGGCCCCGGCTGCCGCGACGTCTCGGGGAATCGGGTCGCCGAGTCGCTCGGGATCCTCGCGTCCTGCCGCGGCGCGGTCGGCGGCGACAGCGGACTGGTTCATGCCGCCCGCGCCCTCGGGATCCCGACCGTGATGCTCTTCGGCCCGACCGATCCGGCCCGCCACGCCTGGAGAGAGGGCGACGCCCAGGTCACGCTCGGCCTCTCCTGCTCGCCCTGCAGCGACCACGGAAGCAGGTCCTGCCCGCTGGGGCACCATCGCTGCCTCTCCGACCTCTCGCCCGAGCGGGTCCTCGGCGAGCTCTCGAAGCTCGGGGTGGCCTGAGTGGGCCCGCTCCTCGCGAAGCTCCGCGCCGCCGGCAAGGCGCTGCTGCTCGGGCTCTTGCGGCTCACCTTCGCGCCCGGCGCCGGGGCAGGGGCCCTCGAACCCGCGCGCCTTCGGTCGATCCTGGTCATCCGGACGGACGAGCGGGTCGGAAACCTCCTGCTCACGACCCCGCTCCTCGCCGCGCTTCGCGAGGCGCTGCCCCAGGCCCGCGTCGGGCTGCTCTGCGCCGCTCGCCTCGCGCCGCTCGTGCCGGCCGGGCTCTCGACGGAGCTCTGGCCCTTCGAGAAGCGCGACCTCTTCCGGCGGCCCTGGCGGTTCGTCCGCTTCTGCGTCGCCCTGCGACGAGCGCGCTGGGACGCGGTCGTCGAGGCGGGGCACTGGCATGCCTTCTCTTTCACGGCGGGAATGATGGCGCTCTGGACCGGTGCGCCTCGCCGCGTCGGCCATCGGCGCGGGGAGGCCGACCGACTCCTGACGCACGCCGTCGAAAAGGACCCGACGGTCGACTACGACGCCGCCGCCAAGCTCGAGCTGCTTCGCCCGCTGGGGCTCTCGTGCGGTTCGTCTCCGCCGCTTCGGACGGATCTCGGGCTCGTCGAAGCCGCGCGCTTCCGGACTCTCTTCGGCGGGCCGGTCCTGCTCTTGAACCCCGGGGGCCGGAAGGCGGACCACCGCTGGGATCCCGAAGGCTTCGCCCGGGTGGCGGCCGAGCTGGCGCGCGCGGCTCGGCTCGCGGTCGTCGTCGCGTGGGGCCCGGGCGAGGAGCGGATCGCGGAGGAGGTGGCCGCGGGATCGGGCGGCACGCTCCTGCCGCCGACCTCGCTGGCCGAGCTCGCCGGCGCGATTCGTGCGAGCGCGCTCTTCGTGACGAACGACACCGGGCCGATGCACCTGGCCGTGGCCACGGGCACTCCGACGGTGGGGATCTTTCTCGCGGCCGACTGGCGGCGCTGGGCGGCTCCCGGGCCGGCCTTCGCCGCGGTGCACGTCGCCGGCCGCGGCCTCGACGCGGCGGTGGGCGCCGTGGTCGAGGCCTCGATGGGCCTCCTCTCCGGGGCGCGCAGAGACGCCTTGACGGGACGGTCGGCGGACCCATAGACGTTGGGAATGGTGCGAAGCATGACCGGATTCGGGGCTGGGACGGCGACCGTGGGCTCGGAGCGCGTCGACGTCGAGCTGCGAACCGTCAACCACAAGTTCTGCGAGGTGAGGACGCATCTTCCGCGCGAGCTCGCGCCCCTCGAGCCCGGACTGCTGCGCCGGTTGCGCTCGGAGATTCTGCGCGGCGCGGTCGAGATCTCGATCCGTCGTCACGGAGAGGGCGGAACCGCGTTGGTGGCGCGGGTCGATCTCGATCTGGCGCGCGCCTATGCCGACGCTCAACGCCGCATCGCGGAGGCGCTCTCGTCGAGCGAGCCCGTGAGCGTCCGCGATCTGCTTCAGCTCGAGGGGGTGGTCCGCATCGAGGACGCCCCCGCGGATCTGGGCGCGGCCGAGAAGGCGCTCGAGGGGGCCCTGGGGGCGGCGCTCGAAGCGCTCGGCAGGATGCGGTGCGCCGAGGGGGCCGCGCTCGGTCGCGACCTTTCGGCGCGGCTCATGCTGCTGCGGGAGCTCTGCGCGCGAGCGACCGAGCTCGCGCCTGCGATGGTGGAGTGCTTCCGGGACCGGCTCGCGGCGCGCGCCCAGGAGCTGGCGCGGGGGATCGCCATCCCGGGCGACCGGCTCGCCCAGGAGGTGGCCTTGGCGGCGGAACGGATGGACGTCGCCGAGGAGCTGATTCGGCTCCGGACCCACCTCGAGCAGCTCGAACGGCTGCTCGAGGGGGAGGAGGCGGTGGGCCGGCGGATGGACTTCCTGCTGCAGGAGCTGAACCGAGAGATCAACACCCTCGGCAGCAAGTCGCAGAGCGCCGAGATGGCGGCGCTGGTGGTGGAGATGAAGGCCGAAGCAGAGCGCCTGCGAGAGCAGGCCCAGAACGTGGAGTGACCCCGATGCGCGCTCCGTTGCTCCTCATCCTTTCGGCCCCCTCTGGCGCGGGAAAGACCACGCTCGCAAGGCGAATTCTCGCGAGCGAGGCCGGGGCGCGGCTCTCGGTGAGCACGACGACGCGGCCGCCACGGGGAGAGGAGTCCGATGGGCGGGACTACCACTTCGTGGACGAGGCCCGATTCCAGGAGCTCATCGACGCGGGCGAGTTCCTCGAGTGGGCCCTCGTGCATGGCCACCGCTACGGGACGAGCCGGACGGTGGTCGAGAGGGCGCTCTTGGAGCCAGATTCGCTCACGATCTTCGACATCGACGTGCAGGGGGGGAGCGCCATCAAGGAGCAGTTCCCCATGGCCGTCACCGTCTTCATCCTGCCCCCGAGCCTCGCGGAGCTGGAGATGCGGCTGAGGGGGCGTCGGACCGACAGCGAAGAGGTGATTCAGCTCCGGCTCGCCGCCGCGCGCTCTGAAATCCTACGGGGCCTAGCCGAATACGACTACCTCGTCGTCAACTCGATGCTCGAGCATGCCGAGGCGGACCTGCACGCCATCGTCCGCGCCTCTGGCTGTCGGGCGGAGCTCTCCCGGGAGGGGCTGCGAGAGCTGTTTGGGGCCA
>JAJXUD010000058.1 GCA_021783235.1 Myxococcales bacterium
CTTGGGCGCCATCCTACGTGAGCGCAGGCCCGCCCTTCGCCTCGCAGGCTGGTTCAGCAAAACCAAGCATCTCCCGCCATCCCCGTCCTCTCGCCAACTTAGCTTTCAAATCTCGGGGTAGCTCCTGAAGAGGCGCGCGCTTGACTCCGCCCTCGGCCGAAGGTAGACCACGCCCTCCCTGTGCTGGAGGGAAGGGGCGTCTTTTCGCCCGAACCCCACAGTCCCGAAGCGGAAGAGATCCATGGCCGAGAAGAAGAAGACCGCCCCCAAGGCTCCCCAGGCTCCGAAGAAGGCCGCCAGCTCGAAGGCCGCGGCCAAGAAGGCGTCCGCCCGGAAGCTGGCGATGAAGGCGCAGAACCGCTTCAGCAAGGCTCGTCCGCCCTCGACGTTCATGGCCGGCAAGCACGAGGTCGAGCGGCGCTGGTGGATCGTCGACGCCGACGGGCTCGTCCTCGGCCGGGCCGCGAGCCAGATCGCCCACATCCTGCGCGGCAAGCACAAGCCGCAGTTCACGCCGCACAGCGACACCGGCGACTTCGTGGTCGTGGTGAACGCCGAGAAGGTCAAGCTGACGGGCACGAAGGAGAGCGAGAAGCCCTACTACGACCACTCGATGTACCCGGGCGGCCTCAAGACGCGGATGGCCCACGAGGTGCGCGAGAAGAAGCCCGAGGATCTGATCCGGCGGGCGGTGCAGCGGATGATCCCGCGCTCGCCGCTCGGCCGGCAGATGTTCGAGAAGCTCAAGGTCTACGCCGGTCCCACCCATCCCCACCAGGCGCAGCGCCCTCAGGCGCTCACGCTGCCCTACTAAGAGGAACGCTCGATGGCCACTGCCGCCCAGAACGCCACCGGCCGCCGCAAGGAGGCCGTCGCCCGCGTCCGGCTCTCCCCGGGTGCCGGCAACATCACCGTCAACGGCCGACCGATCGACGAGTACTTCGGCCGCGAGACCTCGAAGATGATCCTCACCGAGCCGCTCAAGATCCTCGAGCAGACGGACAAGCTCGACATCGACGTGAGCGTGCGCGGCGGCGGGCTCTCGGGCCAGGCCGGCGCCATCCGCCACGGCCTCTCCCGCGCGCTCTGCGAGTACAACCCGGACTTCCGGCCGGTGCTCAAGAAGGCGGGCTTCCTCACCCGCGACGCCCGCGTGGTCGAGCGCAAGAAGTACGGGCGCCCCGGCGCTCGCAAGCGCTTCCAGTTCAGCAAGCGGTAGTCAGCCGCGGAGGGGGGGCCCAGCGGCGTTCGTCGGGCCTGCCCCGCTGCTCATCGCCCGAGCCACGACAACTCCGCTCCTCGCGGCCGCTCCGCCTTGCCGCCGGCTCCGCCTCGGCGGCCTCTTCGGGGGCTCGTTCTTTCGGGCTCGGCTCCTGTGGTAGGCTGGCGGACAGTCAGCCGTTCTTTCCCGTGGAGACGCGATGGAGCTCAACGAGATCCTCCAGGTGGCGCTCAAGGGGGGGGCCTCCGACATCCATTTGAAGGCGGGGCTCCCGCCGATGTTCCGCGTCGACGGCTCGCTCGTCCCCCTCAAGGACGCGCGCCGGCTCCCGCCCGAGGAGATCGCCCGGATGGCGGTCGGCATCATGAGCGACCACCAGAAGGAGAAGTTCAAGCAGACGAACGAGGTGGACCTGGCCTACGGCGTGCCGGGGCTCGGCCGCTTCCGCGTCAACGTCTTCCAGCAGCGCGGCACCATCGGCGTCGTCCTGCGCGTCATCCCGTTTCGCATCCAGACCATCGAGCAGCTGATGCTGCCGAAGACCCTCGAGAAGATCGCGGGCGAGGAGCGCGGCCTCATCCTGGTCACCGGCACCACCGGCTCCGGCAAGTCCACCTCGCTCGCGGCGATGATCGACCACATCAACGCGAACGAGACCTGCCACATCATGACCATCGAGGATCCGATCGAGTTCCTCATCCGCGACAAGCGGTCGGTCGTGAACCAGCGCGAGGTGGGGGTGGACACGATGTCGTTCGCGCAGGCGCTCAAGAGCGCCTTGCGCCAGGACCCGGACGTCATCCTCGTCGGCGAGATGCGCGACCTCGAGACCATCGAGACGGCGCTCACCGCCGCCGAGACCGGCCACCTCGTGATGAGCACGCTGCACACCCTGGACGCCACCGAGACCATCAACCGCATCATCTCGGTCTTCCCGCCCTACCAGCAGAAGCAGGTCCGCATGCAGCTCGGCTCGGTCCTGCGCGCCGTCATCAGCCAGCGGCTCGTGCCCAAGGCCGACGGCCGCGGCCGCGTCGCGGCGGTCGAGGTGCTCATCGCCACGGCCCGCGTCCGCGAGATGGTCGAGGACAAGGACCGGACGAAGGAGATCCCCGACGCCATCTCGCAGGGGCACCAGACCTACGGGATGCAGACCTTCGACCAGTCGCTGATGGGGCTCCTCAAGCAGCAGATCATCACCTACGAGGAGGCGCTGCGGCAGGCGACGAACCGCGACGACTTCGCGCTGCGCGTCAGCGGCATCTCGGCCACCTCGGACAGCAGCTGGGACGACTTCGAGGGCAAGGCGCAGCCGGCCCCGGCCCCGGTCGCGGCCGCGCCGGTCCGCCCGCCCACGCCGCGCCCGGCCACCCTCCCGCCGCGGCCGGCGGCGGTCCCCGCCGCGGCGGCTCCGGCCGCGCCGAAACCCGCTGGCGGTGGGGGCGACGACGACTTCCAGATCGAGCGGTTCTAGCGCGTTCGAGCGGGCGTTGCGGCTGCTCGCCGCGCACGACCGAAGCCGCGCCGAGCTCTCGGCGAGGCTCTCGGCCGCGGGCCACCCGGAGCCAGAGCTCCGCGCGGCGCTCGGGCGGCTCGCCGAGCTCGGCTACCTCGACGACGCGCGGCTCGCGGCGGCCGAGGTCGCGCGCTTCCGCGGCCGGCTCGGCCCCGCCGGCGCCGAGGCGAAGCTCCTCGGCCGCGGGCTCTCGCCCGAGCTCGCGAAGGGCGCCGCCGAGGCGCTGCGCGCGGGCGAGGCGTCGGCGGCCCGCGCGCTCTGCGCCGAGCGCTACGGCGCCCCGCCGTTCGAGCCGAAAGTCTTGGCCCGGGCCGCCCGCTTCCTCGCCGGCCGAGGCTTCTCGGCGGAGGTCGTCGAGGCGCTCTTGCCCCGGGATGACGATGTCCGGTAGCGCCACGCGGGAAGCGGTGCTAGTTCTTCCGCAATGCGCGCGCGCCTCTCGATCCTCCTCTTCGCCCTCTCCCTCGCCGCCTGCGCCGGCGCGAGCGCGAACCTCGCGGGCGAGGTGACGTACGCGAAGGACGCGAAGGGGAACTACCAGAAGGGCAAGGAAGCGCTCGACGGGCACGACTACCAGGAGGCGTCGCAGTACTTCCTCTACACGAAGAACAAGTTCCCCTACTCGCACTACGCGCCGCTCGCCGAGCTGGCGCTCGCCGACGCCAACTTCGAGGAGGAGAAGTACACGGAGGCGATCGACGCGTACAAGAACTTCATCAAGGACCACCCGACGAACCCCGAGGTCGACTACGCCGCCTACCGGATCGGCCTCGCGCACTACAAGGACATCCCGTCGGACTTCGTCCTGGTGCCGGCCTCCTACGAGAAGGACCAGGACGAGATCGAGAAGGCGCAGATCTCCATCAAGGACTTCCTCGCGAGCTACCCGGACAGCAAGTGGGTCCCGGACGCGAAGAAGCTGCTCGTCGACACCCGCTCGCGGCTCGCGCGCCACGAGCTCTACGTCGGCGAGTACTACGAGAAGCACGGCCACCCGAAGGCGGCGGCCTGGCGCTACGAGGCGCTCGCGAAGAACTACCCGGACACGCCGCTCGCCGCCGAAGCGCGCCGGCGGGCCGAGCGGATCTACGCGAAGCTCAGCCCCGACACGCGACATCTGGAGTCGCCATCCCCCGCCGCCTCGCCGTCGGGATCCTGATCGCGCTCGCGGCCTGTCCGCTGCGCACGGGCAGCCCCGAGACGGAGGCGCGCCGGGCGCTCGAGCGGCTCGCGGCGGCGGGTCCGAGCGTCCCCGTGGCCGGCCTCGGCGAGCTGCGGCTCGGGCCGACGCGGCTCTCCGAGATCACCCTGGACCTCCGGGGCCGGCGGGCCCGGGCCATCTACCGCGCCGAGGGCGAGGGGCACGCCTTCGGGATCCACGTCGGCTACGTGGGCGGGGAGGCCGCCGAGCTCGAGCTCGGGCCGGACGGCTGGCGCCCCCGGCCGCCGGGGCTCCTCCCCAGGCTGTCCGGGCTGCTCTCGGCGCTCGCCGCGCGCGGGGCGAGGCCCGAGGCCTGGATCGTCCGCGTGGAGGGGGAGAACGCCGTCGTGTCCGAAATCTCGCGCCGCGACGGCGGCGAGGCGACCGTGCGCCTCGATCTCTCGGAGGGGGCCACCGGCTGGCGTTTGGCGCCAGGCTCGTTGTAGTCTCGGGCCATGGACGAGCAGCTCCGGCAGCTCCTGAGTCTCGGGAAGGGCTTCTTCGAGAAGCGCCAGTACGCCGAGGCCGAATCCTTCCTCTCCCAGGTCGTCGAGCGCAGCCAGAGCTTCGCGGACGTCTACAACATGCTCGGGGTCATCTATCACGATCAGGGGCAGCCGGCCCGGGCCCAGCGCGCCTTCGAGGCGGCCTTGCGGATCAACCCCGCCTACACCGAGGCCGCTCTGAACCTCGCGGTGGTCTACAACGACGCCGGCAAGTACCAGGAGGCCCGGCAGCTCTACGAGACCGCGCTCAAGCGCGTCGGCACCTCCGACGGGGCGCTCGACCCGTACGTCAAGGGCAAGATCGCCAACATGTACGCGGACATCGGCGACGTGTTCGCCGCGAGCGCCCACCTCGAGGAGGCGGTCGGCGAGTACCGGCGCGCCGTCGATCTCTGCCCCCACTTCGTCGACCTGCGGATGAAGCTCGCGAGCGCCCTGCGCGACCTGGGCCGCCGCGACGAGGCCATCGCGGAGCTCGAGGGCTGCGTCCGCGAGCACCCGAGCCACGTCCCCGCCCGGATCGCCCTCGGCGTCTGCCTCTATGGGGCCAGCCGGACGGCGGAGGCCGAGCAGGCCTGGAACGAGGCGCTGAAGCTCTCCCCGGGCCACCGCATCGCCGAGATGTACCTGAGCCTCGTGCGTTCCACCCGAGCCGCCTGACGTTCCCGGGGGCGGCATGGAATTTGGATGGTCATGGGGCCCGTGGTACTGATCGGTCCACGGAGGTAGCTGTGGCGACGCCATCGGCCGCGGTTTCGCAGAATTTCGCGCTGAAATTCATCTCTGGGAAGTACCAGGGCGGCGAGTTCCCCCTGGACGACGACCGAGAGATCGTGATTGGGCGCTCGAGCGAGCTCGACATGGTCCTCGTCGAGGACATGGTCTCCCGCAAGCACGCGAAGATCGCCCTGAGCTCGGGCAAGCTCACCATCCAGGATCTCGGCAGCACGAACGGGACCTTCGTCAACGGCGAGAAGATCAAGCAGGCCCGGCTCAAGGAGGGGGACCGGATCCTCATCGGCACCTCGATCCTCAAGGTCGTCTCGAGCGATCCCTCGGAGGTCCGGCAGATCGACGGCCGGTCGATCAACGAGCAGCTCGAGCGGGTGGCCGCCCAGCGGCCCAAGACCGGCGGCGCGATGACCGGCCGCATCGACGAGGTGCCGATCCCGGACCTGCTCCAGCTCTTCCAGACCTCGAAGAAGAACGGCGTGCTCACCGTGAACACCGGCGAGCACGAGGGTCGGATCTACCTGCGCAAGGGGCAGATCTACTACGCCATCATCGACGGCGACCCGGCGCCGGGCCCGCGCAAGAGCTTCTTCCGGATCGTCGCCTGGGAGCAGGGCGAGTTTTTGCTCGAGGGGCCGGACGCCGAGGAGTTCCCGGTCGAGCTCGAGGAGAGCACCGAGGCGCTCTTGATGGAGGCGCTGCGGCAGCTCGACGAGCAGCGCAAGCTCGAGAAGGATCTGCCGCCCGCGACCGCGATCCTCGCGGTCGTCCAGCCGCTCGTGTCGTCGCTGCGGGATCTGTCGCCCGAGCAGCTCGACGTCTTCCAGCTCGCCCTGAACTACGGCAGCGTCCGCAACGTCCTCGACAAGTCGGAGCTGACGGACCGCGACAGCTGCGAGGCGCTGCTCCACCTGCTGGAGCACGGCTACCTTCACGCCGCCTGATGTCTCGCCCAGCCGCCCTCTTCGCGATCCTGGCGCTCGCGGCGCCGGCCTCGGCTCAGGCCGTTCGGCCGCGGCGCCTGCTCGTCGTCATCGACCCGGGCCACGGCGGCGCCCGCGTGGGCGCGGTCGGCCCGGACGGCCTGCGCGAGAAGGACCTCTCGCTCGCCATCGCCCGCAAGGTCGCCGCGCTCTGCAAGAGAGAGCTCGGGCTCCAGGTCCTCTTGACCCGCACCGGCGACCGCGAGGTCCCGCTCGCCGAGCGGGTGGCGCTCGCGAACCGCCGGCACGCCGACCTCTTCCTGTCGATCCACGCGAACTCGATGCCGACGGCGCGCGCCCGCAGGTCCACCCGCGGGATCGAGACCTACTTCCTCTCGGCGGATCCCTCGGGCGCCGCCGCCGCCGCGCTCGCCGAGCGCGAGAACCTGGACGATCGGCCGCGCGCGCGGGCCCGGCGCCAGGGCGACGTCGACGCCATCCTCGACGACCTCACCCTGACCGCCGCCCACGCCGACTCGTCGCGCCTCGCCTACGCCCTCCAGGAGCGGCTCGTCGCGGCCACCGCCGCGCCGAACCGCGGCGTGCAGCAGGCCCCCTTCTTCGTACTGACCGGCGCCCGGATGCCCGCCGTCCTCGTCGAGGTCGGCTTCGTCTCGCAGCCAGACGAGGAGAAGCTGCTCGCGACGCCGGCGTACGAAGATCAGCTCGCCGCCGCGATCGTCCGCGGTCTCGCGGACTATCAGATTGCGGTGGCGCCGCGCACGGCGGCCAGGTAGGGGCCTCGCCGAGGCCCCGCTCGTTCGGTCGCGCGGCTAGTAGATCGCCCAGAGCACGAGGGCGGAGAAGATCCCGACGCAGGCGAGGAGCGGGGCGTCCGAGAGCAGCACGCGCTCGGGCGCGCCGCCCCTGCCGCGCCGGTGGACGAGGAAGAGGTAGCGGAAGAGGCCGAACATCACGCAGGGGACCGTGAACTTGAGCCGGTCGCTCCCGAACTTCTGCGTGGTCTCCGGGGCCAGCGTGTAGAGCGCGTAGGCGAGGATCGTGCAGGCCGAGACGATCCCGATGAGCTGATCGAGCAGCGGCACGCTGTAGAGCGCGAGGCTCGGCCGGTGCCCCTCGGAGGCCTCCGACAGCTCGGCTCGCCGCTTGCCGAGGGCGAGGAAGAGCGCGAGCAAGAGCGTGCAGAGGTAGAGCCAGTTCGAGATGGGGACGGCGATGACGAGCGCGCCCGCGACGACGCGTAGGACGAAGCCGGCGGCGATGGCGAAGACGTCGAGCAGGACCCAGTGCTTCACCCAGAACGTGTAGGCGATCTGCAGGGCGAGGTAGGCGAGGGCGACGCCGCCGAACGAGGGCGAGAGGACGAACGAGAGGGCGAGCGAGCCAGCCGCGAAGAGCGCCGCCGCCGCCCCCGCCACTCGGACGGGCAGCAGCCCCGAGGCGATCGGCCGGAGCCGCTTGACGGGGTGGAGCTGGTCCCGCTCCCGGTCGACGAGGTCGTTGAAGAGATAGACCGATCCCGCGAGCAGGCAGAAGAGGCCGAGCGCCGCGAGGGCCCGCTCCACCGAGCCGAGCGCGTCGCCGCGCCGCGAGAAGACGAGCGGCGCGAGCAGGAAGGCGTTCTTGATCCACTGGCGCGGCCGCATCGAGGCGAGGAGCCCAAGGGCCACGCCGGAGGCCGCCGTGGGGACGGCGCGCTCTTCGACGGCGCTCGCATCGACGGGGAGCATCGGGAGACTCTTCTAACAGAGGCGCCATCCGCCACCAACCTTCCGAACCGTGCTAGAAGCGGGCCCAATGAACGGAGAGACGCGCCGGTCGGCGAGCGCGGGCTCCCTCGTTCCTTTCGCGTGGGGCGCGAGGAGGAGTAGACGCATGCGTTCTGGAAATCGAGGGCCGCGGGAGCTGCGGCCGGTCCGCATCACCCCCGGCTGGACGAAGCACGCGCTCGGCTCGGCGCTGGTCGAGTTCGGCGACACGCGGGTCCTCTGCACGGTCTTCGCCGAGGACAAGGTTCCGCCGCATGTCTTCGGGACGGGCAAGGGCTGGCTCACCGCCGAGTACGGCATGCTGCCGGGCTCCACGCACACCCGGACGGCGCGCGAGGCCGCGAAGGGGAAGCAGGGAGGGCGGACCCTCGAGATCCAGCGGCTCATCGGCCGCAGCCTCCGATCGGCCATCGAGCTCGGCGAGCTCGGCCCCCGGACCCTGACCGTCGACTGCGACGTGCTGCAGGCCGACGGCGGCACGCGGACCGCGTCGATCACGGGCGGCTTCGTCGCGCTCGCCCTCGCGCTGCGTCGCCTTCCGCCCTCGAAGGGAAAGGTGGCCTCGCTCCACCCGGTCGCCGCGGTGAGCGTCGGCCTCTCGCAGGGGCAGGCGATCCTCGATCTCGACTACCCCGAGGATTCGACCGCGGGGGTCGATCTAAACGTCGTCGGGACCGAGGGTGGGCGACTCATCGAGGTGCAGGGGACCGGCGAGGGGCAGACGTTCGGCGCGACCGATCTCGCCGAGCTGGTCGCGCTCGGGCAGGAGGGGATCGCGCGGCTGCTCGAGGCCCAGCGGGCCGCCCTGGCGGGTGCCTGAGATGCGGCTCTACTTCGCCTCGACCAACGAGGGGAAGATCCGGGAGCTCGAGGCGCTCGCGGCCCCGCTCGGCGTCGAGCTCTCCTCTCCGTCCGGCGGGGTCCTGCCCTGGGAGGTCGCCGAGATCGGCGACAGCTTCGGCGCGAACGCCCTCCTCAAGGCCTCAGTCGCGGCGAAGCGGGTGGACGGCTGGGCGCTGGCGGACGACTCGGGGCTCTGCGTCGACGCGCTCGGCGGCGCGCCGGGGGTCCAGAGCGCGCGCTGGTCCGGGCAAGGGGACGCCGGGAACAACGCTCGGCTCCTGCGCGAGCTCGAGGGCGTTGCGCCCGAGCGGCGCGGCGCGGTCTACCGCTGCGCGCTGGCGCTCGCGGACGCCCGCGGCGAGGAGCTCCTCGTCGTGGCCGAGTGCCGCGGCCGGATCGCCCTCGCGCCCCGCGGCACGCAGGGGTTCGGCTACGACCCGCTCTTCGAGCTCCCCGAGGAGGGCTTTCGGACCTTCGGCGAGCTTCCCGCCGAGGTGAAGGCCCGCCTCTCCCACCGCTCGCGCGCCTTCGCGAAGCTCCAGCCGATCCTGAAGCTGCTCGCCGAGCGCCGCCGCTGATCCTCCGGCCCGCCGCGGCTCAGGCGGGCGAGAGGAGCTCTCGCCGCAGCGCCTCGCAGTCGCTCGCGATCCTCGGGGCGCCGGCGCGCGTGAGCTCCGCCTCGCCGCCGATGCCCCAGGAGACGCCGACGAAGCGCAGGCCGGCGGCCCTCGCGGTGGCGACGTCGACTCGGCTGTCGCCGACGTAGGCGGCCTCGGCCGGGGCGACGCCGAGCCGCTCGAGGATCGCGAGCGCGTCCGCCGGATCGGGCTTGCGCGGCCCGCCGTCGCGCGCCCCGGCCAGCTCCCGAAAGTAGCGGTCGAGGCCGAGCCCGAGGACGATCCGGCGGGCGAAGCCCTCGGGCTTGTTCGTGTGGACCGCGAGCGGCATGGGCAGCGCGGCGAGGAGCCCCGGAATGCCCGGGTAGGGAGCGGTCCGATCGAGCAGGTGATCCGCGTAGTGGCGCCCCCAGGCCTCGACCGCCCGCTCGAGCAGCTCGGCGTGGGGCGCGACGGCCCGCTCGAGGAGTCGCCGCGAGCCCTCGCCGATGAAGGTCGCGATCTCGGCGGGCGGCCGCTCCGGCAGGCCGACCTCCCTCAGCGCCGCGTTGGCGCTCGCCGAGATGTCGAGCCAGCTGTCGACGAGCGTTCCGTCGAGATCGAAGAGGACGGCGCGCAAAGTCACCTGGAGCAGCTCCGCAGCCGCTCGGCGAGCCAGCTGAAGCGGTCGCCCTGGCGGGCGTTCGCGACGGCGCGGCCGAGGGCCCGCCGGCTGCCGACGATGACCGCGAGCTTTCGCGCGCGAGTCACCGCCGTGTAGAGCAGGTTGCGCTGCAGCATCGGCTGGTGCTGGTCGAGGAGCGCCAGCACCACAGCCGGGTACTCGCTGCCCTGCGCCTTGTGGACCGAGCAGGCGTAGGCGAGCGCGAGATCGTCGAGCTCGTCGCGGTCGACCTCGAGCTCGCGCCCGTCGAGCTCGACCCAGAGGCGGCCGCCGGGCGCGTCGACGCGCAGGACGCGCCCGACGTCGCCGTTGAAGACGTCCCGCTCGTAGTCGTTGCGCAGCTGCATCACCCGGTCGCCCTGGCGGAGCAGCCGCTCGCCGAGCCGAAGCTCCGGGCCGTCCGGGTTCAGAACGCGCTGCAGTGCTTCGTTGAGCGCGCGGGTGCCGGCGGCGCCCCGGTGCATCGGGGTCAGCACCTGCACGTCCTCCCGGGGGGAGAGGCCGTGCCGGGCGGGCAGCTCGTGCGCGACGAGCTCGCAGATCGCCCGGGCGGCCTCGTCGGGATCCTCGCGCTCGACGAAGAGGAAGTCGTCCCCCGGCGCGCCCGGCGCCGGCTCGAGGCCGGCGCGGATCTGGTGGGCGGCCGCGGTGATGAGGCTCCGGCCCGACTGGCGGAAGACCTCGGTGAGTCGAGTGCTCTGCACGCGGCCGGAGTCGAGGAGATCGCGCAGCACCGCGCCGGGTCCGACCGAGGGGAGCTGGTCGGCGTCGCCCACCAGCACGAGCTGCGCCTGCCGCGGCAGGGCGAGCAGCAGCCGGTGGAGGAGCGGCAGGTCGATCATCGAGGCCTCGTCGACGAGCACGGCCTCGGCCTCGAGCGGGCGGTCGGGGCCGCGGGCGAAGTCGCCGAGCGACGGGCTCCACTCGAGCAGCCGGTGGAGCGTCTGCGCCGCGTGGCCCGTCGCCTCCGCGAGCCGCTTCGCCGCACGGCCGGTCGGTGCGCCGAGCAGCGGCCGGACTCCGCGCAGCTCCCAGAGGCGGAGCAACGCGCGGACCAGGGTGGTCTTCCCGGTGCCCGGGCCGCCCGTGACGACGAGCACCTTCTCGCGGATCGCGGCCGTCAGCGCCTCGAGCTGCCCCGGCGAGAGGCGAACGAGCGCGCTCTCCTCGACGACCGCGAGCGCCTCGGGTCCGTCGAGCGGCTGGCCGGGAGGATCGCCCAAGGCGAGCGAGCAGACGAGGCTCGCGCTCTCGACCTCGGCGGCGTGGAGCGGCGCTGGAAAGATTCGCAGGCCGGCCTCTCCGCGCTCGACCGTGACCCGCTCCTCGCCCTCGAGCCGCGCGAGGGCGTCCGCCACCGCGTCGCCCGGTACGCCCAGCCGATCGAGCGCCTCTCCGAGGAAAGCCTCGGGGGCGTAGACGTGCCCCGCGGCCGTGGCCTCCGCGAGCACGTGGACGATCGCCGCGTCGACCCGCGACGGCGCGCCGGGCGAGGTCCCGAGCGCGAGCGCGATCCGGTCCGCCAGCCGGAAGCCGATCCCGGGCACCCCCTGGGCGATTCGGTGGGGCTCCTCGCGCAGCCGGTCGAGGGCCCGCGGCCCGAGGTGTCGCACGAGCCGCTGCGAGATCGCGGCGGAGAGCCCGTGCGCCTGTAGGAAGAGCAGCAGATCGCGCTGCCCCTTGGCTCCCCGCCAGCCGTTCGCGAGCTCCATGGCCCGCCGAACCCCGAGGCCGGGCACCGCGGCGAGCCGCTCGAGGTCGTCCTCGAGCACCGCGAAGGACTCCTCGCCGAGCTGCTCGACGATCCGGTGGGCGAGGACGGGCCCGATCCCCGGGAAGGCGCCCGAGCCGAGGTAGCGCTCGAGGCCCGCGAGGTCGGTCGGGATCGCCGGGCTGAACGAGCGGACCTCGAACTGCTCGCCGTAGCGCGGGTTCTCGATGAAGCGGCCCAAGAGCTTCACGCGATTTCCGGGCGAGACGCCGGGCAGGAGGCCGACCGCGGTGACGAGCGCCGCGTCGGTGCGGAGCCGGGCCACGGTGAAGCCGCGGTCGGCGTTCTGAAAGACGATCCGCTCGATCGTCCCCTCCAGGCTCTCTTGGTCCGGGGGCTCGTCCACGCGGCCATCCTACCCGTTCGGGGGCTCCTCCCGCAGCCGACCGCGATCGACCTTTGGGCCCGAACCCGATCCCCGGGGAGGAGAAACCCATGGACGACAAGACGCTCTGCAAGGAGCTCGACAGCTTGATCCAGCTCGACATCGACGCGGTCAACGCCTACTCGATGGCGATCCGGAACATCGACTTCCAGCCGATCGCCGATCAGCTCACCCGCTTCCGAGGCGACCACGAGCGGCACGTCACCGATCTCTCCGAGATCGTTCGCCGCCACGGCGGCGAGCCCCCGAAGTCCACCCCCGACTTCAAGGGCTTCATCATCTCGGGCTTCACCGCCATCCGCAGCGCCACCGGCACCGAGGGTGCGTTGAACGCCATGCGCCGCAACGAGCAGCTCACCAACGCGACCTACCAGAAGTCGCTCGGGAAGGGCTTCCCGGCCGACGTCGTGACCGTGGTGCAGCGCAACTTCGAGGACGAGCAGCGCCACCTGCGCTACGTGGAGCAGACGCTGCGCGACCGCCCCTGGGAGAGCTCGGGCGCGACGGTCTAGTCGGCCGTCGATCGACACGCTCGCCCCCTCGAAGGGGCGGTCACCGATTGCGACGGGCGGGGGCTCGGCGTAGCCTCTCGCGGATGAGTCGCCTGCTTCCGCTCGTCGCCTTCGTTCCCGGAGCGCTCGCCGGGCTGGTCTCCGCGGGCGCCGAGGCGCGCCCGCTCGGACTCGATCTCGGCCTGCCGTCCCTCGCCTGTCCGCTGCTCTTGGGCGACGAGGCCCCGCTGCCGCCGCCGCCCGTGGTCCTGCCGCCGGGCCCCGAGGACGCCGCGGCTCTTCCGCCGGCGGGGTTCGACGTCGTCCGGCTGCGGGACGGGCGGACGCTGCGCGGCAAGATCCTGACCTCGGTCCAGAACGGGCTGCTCTTCCACGACGCGCAGACCGGGCAGACCAGCGTGCTGCCGTACGGCGACGTCGTGGACATAGAGCGACCGCGGGCGCCCGCGCCCCTCGCGACGCCCGAGCTGCTCGCCCAGCAGCACCGCTTCTACCTCGAGTCGCAGCTGCGAGATCTGCAGGGACGCTACGACGCGCTCAGCGTCTGGCCGCCCGTGGAGGAGCTCATCTTCGGCCTGCTCGGCGTCGGAACGGCCGCCATCTTGTACATCCTCGACAGCGTCGACGGGCTCATCTGGGCGGCCTTCGTCGGCGTCCCCGGGCTCATCTCGCTCGTCTTCGGATCGTTCGAGCTCGCCTCGGTCCTCCACCGGGAGGGCGATCTCGAGGAGCAGCTCGACGCGACCCGCGCGCAGCTCGCGCGGCTGCCCGGCTCGTCGTCGCTGCCCCGCCCCGTCGTCGCCCCAATCGCCCTGCGCTTCTAGCGCCCCGCGGCCGCGGCGCCCTCGGTCCGGCTACGCCTCGGACTTCTTCCCCTCGGCGCCCTTGAACGGCTCGATCGCCGCCTGGTAGGCGTCGAGATCGCCCGTCCCCTTGAACTCCGGGATCGAGATCTGGAACCGCTTGTCGCAGCTCGTGCAGGCGACGCCGAGCAGCCGCTTCGGGATGTCGTCCGCGCGCTCCGTCCCGTGGGCGAGGTGGGGTCCGACGGCCTCCGCATACTCCTTCGCGCTGTGGATGCGGATCGATTGGGTCATTTTCTGGCCTCCGATTGACCGATGAAGCTCGCGATCTGTCTCTTCACGTCGGCGGCGAGCGAGCCGAAGTGTACCCCGACTCCGGGGACGCGGACGAGGAGGTGCTCGGCCGCCTCGCCCTGAAGCTCCCTCGGGAAGCGGCCGCGCCGCGCGACGCGGGCCGCGATCGCGAGCCCCCCGAGCCCCGCGCCGATGAAGCGCAGCTCCACCGAGGTGCCGACCTCGGGCCGCTCCTCGAGCTCGACGAAGGCGCCGCTCCGGGAGAGGTCGAGCACCGTCCCCGGAACGGTCCGGCCCCCCGGCAGGCAGACCTCCACGCGGAGGCGGACGGGCTTGCGCTCGAGCGGCTCGGTCACAGCCGGTGGACGGTCATGAGGTTCGTGCTCTCGGGCTGGTTCGGCACGCCCGAGGCGATCACGACCGCCTCGCCGCTGCGGCAGAGGTGGCGCCCCTTGAGCACCTGCGAGACGGAGCGAAGCATCTCGTCGGCGGTGGAGTAGGAGGGGATGACGAACGGGGTCGTCCCCCAGTAGAGCGCCATCCGCTGGTACGTCTCCTGGAGCGGCGTGAAGGCGATGACCCGGGCCGCCGGCCGGTGCCCGCTGATGAGCCGCGCCGTCCGCCCCGTCTGCGTGCAGGCGACGATGGTCGAGATGCCGAGCTGCTCCGCCGCGGCGACGCAGGCCCGCGCCACCGCCGTGGGGAAGCTGTCGTTGCGGTCGAGCGCGGGCGGGGGCGGCCGGGCGCGGAAGCGCGGGCTGTGCTCCACCTCGCCGATGATGGCGCTCATGGTGCGCACGGCCTCGACCGGGTAGTGGCCGGTGGCGGTCTCCTCCGAGAGCATCACCGCGTCGGTGCCGTCGAGGATGGCGTTCGCGACGTCGGAGACCTCGGCGCGCGTCGGCCGCCGCGCCGTCACCATCGACTCGAGCATCTCGGTGGCGACGATGCAGAGCTTCCCCTCGTGAGTCGCCCGCTCGATCGTCGTCTTCTGGAGCAGCGGCACCCGTTCGAGCGGCAGCTCGACGCCGAGATCACCGCGCGCCACCATGATGCCGTCCGCGGCGGCGGCGATCTCCGAGATCCGCTCCACCGCCTGCGGCTTCTCGATCTTGGCGATGAGCGGGATGGGCGTGCCGCCGAGCACCTTGCGCAGGGCGAGCACGTCCTCGGCCGAGCGCACGAACGAGAGCGCCACGAAGTCGACGCCGAGCTCGCGGCCGAAGAGGACGTCCTCGATGTCCTTCTCGGTGAGCGAGGTGGCGCTGACGTCCGACTCGGGCAGGTTGATGCCCTTGTTGTCCGAGAGGACGCCACCGACGATGACGCGGCACTTCACCTCGCTCCGCGTGATCGAGAGCGCCTCGAGCCGCAGCCGGCCGTCGTCGAGCAGCACCGCCTCGCCCTTGCGGACGTCCTGCGGCAGGCCCGTGTAGGTCGTGGGGATGAGATCGCCGCGGCCGAGCACGTCCCGGGTCGTGATGGTCACCTGCTGGTTCGGCTTGAGGACGAGCTTGCCGCCGCGCAGCCGCCCGACGCGGATCTTCGGCCCCTGTAGATCCTGGAGCACGGCCACGGGGCGGCCCGCCTTCTCGGCAGCGGCGCGCACGAGCTGGAGCCGCTTGCGGTGATCCTCGTGCGACCCGTGGGAGAAGTTGAGCCGGGCCACGTCCATGCCGGCCTCGATGAGCGAAGCGATGGCGGACGGGCTGCTCGTCGCGGGGCCGAGCGTGCAGACGATGCGGGCCTTGCGCAGTGGCGGGGTGGTGGACATCGAACTCCTCGTCGGGCCGACGGGAGCCCGTCCGGGTTCCTTACCACCAAGACCTTTTGTCCGTCCAAGGTTCTAGAAGGGCGGGGGCTCCGGCAGGGCGGGCTCGCGCTCGTCCTGGCCTTTCGGCGAGAGCCCCGGAGCGATCTCCCGGAGCTGCCGCTCGGAGAGGCCGCGCTGGGCGATCACGCCCCTCGTCACCCAGATGGGCACGCCGAGCCGGACGGCCCAGTCGAGCAGGTCGCCCGTGGAGCCGCGCACCTCCCGCCGCTGGCCGCCCTGCTCGATCTCCGCGCGACCCGAGGAGGCCGCGTCTCCAGGCCGATCCAGCACGATCCCCGAGAGGCGCGCGCCGAGCGCTTCGAGAGTCCGGCCGGCGAGCCCCCCCTCGGACGGCTGCTCGAGGCGGCTCGCGTCGGCCGGCGAGACGAAGAGCGGCACCAGCGTGCCCCCGTCCGCGCCGCCCAGCATCACGACCCCGGTCGGGGGGCTGCCGCCGATGGCGACCCGCTCGATCCGCATCGCGACCAGCGCTCCGTCGCCCATCCGCCCCCGGCGTAGCCTCGCGACGAAGAGCCCGCCGCCGAGCGCCAGGCTGGCCGCCGCCGCGAATGCTCCGATCCACCCTCTTGGCATTCCCGCCCCTCCCCGGAGAAATGGTAGGAATTCGCCCGATGCCCTGCCCGATCTGCGGTCGTCCGGTCCCCCCGCGCAAGGCGAACCCCGCCTTCCCCTTCTGCTCCGAGCGCTGCAAGCTCGTCGATCTCGGCAAGTGGCTCGGCGACGAGTACCGCGTCCCCACGCGCCCAGGGGAAGGGGAGGACGAGGGCCCGGTCCCCGTTCGCGGGGAGACGCCGGAAGAGGACGACGAGGGGTGAGCCCGCCCCGCGTCGTCGTCAGCCGCCCGTTTCCGGGGCGCGCGCTCGAGGCCGCCCACGGCCGGCTCGACCTCTGGGTCGGCCCCGCCGAGGGGACGCCCCGCGAGATCTTGCTCGAGCGGCTGGCCGGCGCGGAGGGGCTCGTCTGCACGCTCGACGACCGCGTCGACGAGGAGCTCCTGGCCCGGGCACCCGCGCTGCGAATCGTCGCCACCCCCACGGCCGGCTTCGAGCACATCGACCTCTCGGCCGCGCGGGCCCGCGGCCTCTGGGTCTGCCACGCCCCCGACGCGACCACCGAGGCGACCGCCGACCTCACCCTGGCGCTCCTGCTCGCGGCGGCGCGCCGCCTCGTCGAGGCCGACCGTTTCGTGCGCGAGGGGCGCTTCCGCGGCTGGTCGCCGGATCTCTTCCTCGGCCTCGAGCTCTCGGGCGCCACCCTCGGCGTCGTCGGCGCCGGCAAGATCGGCCGGGCCGTCCTGCGCCGCGCCCGGGCGTTCGGGATGCGGCTGCTCTACGAGCGGCTCGGCGGCCCGGACGAAGCGCTCGAGCAGGAGCTCGGCGCCTCCTTTCGCCCGCTCGGCGCCCTGCTCGAGGAGAGCGACGCCGTCTCGCTCCACGTGCCGCTCACCGCCGCGACCCGCCACCTCATCGACGAGCGGGCCCTCGCGCGGATGCGACCGGGCGCGATCCTCGTCAACGCCGCCCGCGGTCCGATCGTCGACGAGGCGGCGCTCGCCCGCGCGCTCGACCAGGGCCGGCTGCGCGCCGCGCTCGACGTCTACGAGCGCGAGCCCGAGGTCCAGCCCGGGCTGCGATCGAGCGATCGCGCCGTCCTCTCGCCCCACCTCGGCAGCGCCACCGTCTCGAGCCGCGAGGCCATGATGGCGACGGCGCTCTCCGCCGTCGTGGCCGTGCTCCTCGACGGCCGGCCGCCCCGCCACGCGCTCGTGACGCCTTCCGGACGGTGAAGCCCGTGTGCTAGCCTCGCGCGCTCCGATGGCGGACCCAGGCTACATCGATCTCCATTGCCATCTCCTCCCCGCCGTCGACGACGGCGCCAAGTCGGTCGAGGAGTCGGTCGCGATGGCGCGGGCGCTCGCCGCGGCGGGCTTCGCGGCCGTCGCGCCGAGCCCCCACGCCTGGCCCGAGAACCCGTCCGCCGCCGCGATCGCCGAGAAGCGCGAGGCGCTCGCCCGCCGGCTCGCCGCCGAGGGGATCGCGCTCGAGCTCCACCCGAACGCGGAGAACCGGCTCGACCCGGAGCTCTTCGATCGGATCGAGCGGGACGACGCCCGGCCGCTCGGCGCGGGCCGCTACCTGCTCGTCG
This sequence comes from Myxococcales bacterium, assembly GCA_021783235.1. Lineage (GTDB taxonomy): Bacteria > Myxococcota > Myxococcia > Myxococcales > JAKAPL01 > JAJXUD01. Next base: position 17,759 of record JAJXUD010000058.1, read on the forward strand.
AGGCGCCCTTCGATGCGCCGCTCCCGCGCCTGCCCGAGCTCCTCTTCCGGTTGCGGGTGAAGGGCTTCACGCCCATCGTCGCCCACCCCGAGCGCTGCCTCGAGTTCGCCGAGCGCCCCGAGCGGGCGCGCGAGGCGGCCGAGGCGGGCGCGGCGCTGCAGGCCGAGCTCGGCGCGCTCCTCGGCCGGTACGGCCCGAAGGCGAAGAAGCTCTGCGAGCGCTTCTTGGACGAGGGGCTCTACGCCATGGCGGCGAGCGATCTGCACGGTCCGGTGGGCGCCGACCGCTGGCTCCCCGAGGCGATCCTGGCCTTGCGGCGCCGCGTGGGCGCCGAGGCGACCGGGCGGCTGCTCGCGGAGAACCCCGCGCGGGCGCTGCGCGGCGAGGATCTCGTCCGGCCGGAGGCCGGGTGAAGCGGGCCCTCAAGCTCGTCGGCGGGCTCCTCGTGAGCCTCGCGTTCGTCTGGCTCTCCTTGCGCGGCAAGGACATGGGGGCCGTCTGGCGGCAGCTGCGCGAGGCCGACTACCTCTACCTCGTCCCCTACTTCGCGATCCTGCTCGTCATCCACGTCGTCCGGACGATCCGCTGGGGCAAGCTCATCGAGCCGCTCCAGAAGGTCTCCTTCGCGCGGCTCAACGCGGTCTGCGCGGTCGGGTTCATGGCGCTCGTCCTCCTGCCCTTCCGGCTCGGCGAGCTCGCCCGCCCCTACCTCATCCGCGAGAAGGGGAAGATCAGCGGCACCGCCGCCATGGCCTCGGTCGTGGTCGAGCGGGTCCTCGACGGCCTCATCGTCGCGGCGCTCCTCATCGTGCTGCTCTTGCGCATCCCCGGGGAGAGCGCCCAGATCCGCTGGGTCCGCGCCGGGGGCGACGCGATGTTCGCCTTCTTCGCGACGCTCTTCGTCTTTCTCGTCGTCGCCTACTGGCAGAAGCCCCTCGCGCTCCGCTTCGCGCGCGCCACCCTGGGCCGCGTCGCCCCGGCCTTCTGCGAGCGGCTCTGCGGCATGCTCGAGGCCTTCATCGACGGGCTGCGCGCGCTGCCCGGCTGGCGGAGCCTCGCCAGCATCGTCTTTCTCACCTGCGTCTACTGGGGCATCAACGCCTGGGGGATGCAGATCCTCGGGTACGGCTTCGGCATCCGGCTCGGCTACGTGCAGAGCCTCACCGTGCTCGGCGTCCTCGTCATCGGCGTCATGATCCCCGCGGGTCCGGGCATGGCCGGCACGTTCCAGTACTTCTGCGGCCTCGGCCTCGCGCTCTTCCTCGGTCGGGACGCGACCGGCGGCCGCGGCACCGCCTACGCGAACGTCCTCTGGGCCTCGCAGTTCGTCCAGCAGGTCGCGCTCGGCGTCGTCTTCCTCTTCTCGCGCCACCTCGGCGTGGGCCACCGGGTCACCTTCGGCGAGCTGATGCACGCCGAGGAGGCCATGGGCGACGAGCCGGCCGCCGCCCCGGCCCCCTCCGCGGCCGTCGAGTAGCGGCTTGACCCCCGGGTGCCCGCTCCCCTACAAAGGCGCGGCAAAGCCAGGCGGTGTAGCTCAGGTGGTAGAGCAAGGGTCTCATAATCCCTGCGTCCCCAGTTCGAGTCTGGGCACCGCCACCCAAGTCCTCGATTCTCCTGCGGCGGGCGGCGGTCTCTCGCGGATCTCCGGATGGGCGGAGCCGGGCCGTCAGGGCAGCGTGAGGCCCACGGCCGCGGGGTCGAGCAGGCTGCCGAGGCCGTTCACCCAGCCGTCGCGCGCCTGGAGCTGGCCGGTCGAGCCGAGGAAGTTGAACTCGAGGAACGCCACGATGGAGGAGTGCTCCATCACCACGTGCGAGATCGTCCCCTTCTTCGCGAACGGTCCGATGGCGAGGAGCGGCACGCGCGTGCCGTAGGGCACGGGGTTCCCGCTCGAGTCGGCGTCCACCGTGGTGGGCGGCGAGGCCGGGGGCGCGACGTGGTCGAAGAAGCCGCCGCCCTCGTCCCAGGTGAGCAGAATCAGGGTGTCGTCCTTGTAGGCCGACTGCTCGATGAGGTCGACCGTCGCGGAGACGAACGCGATGCCGTCGGAGATCTTCGACATGTTCGGGTGCTCGTTGTGGAACATCCGCGCCTTGACGAAGGCGAAGTTCGGCAGATTGCCGGACGCGACGTCCTGCGCGAGGGCCGAGTAGTCCTTCTCGACGGGGGTCGCGCCGGCGGCCGTGTCGGTGAAGCCCTGGAAGTAGAGGAAGGGGTAGTCCGAGGGGTCGTACTGGCAGCCGTAGCAGGCGGCGGGGTGCAGGAGGCAGTCGCTGTACGGGCACTCGGAGATCGAGCTCGTGTCGGGGCAGCTCCCGCTCGCGGCCACGGCGTCGGATTCGGCGTAGCCGTCGGCGTAGATGCCGAAGGAGTGGCCCCCGCCGACGAGGAGGTCCGCGATGGTCGGGTCGGGGAAGATCTCCTGCGGCGCGTTCAGGCAGGGGCCGCCCGCGCAGAGGCTGCCGTTCGTGGTGCCCGCCGCGACCTTTGGGATGGCGCCGTTGTCCAGGAAGCGGAAGCGCGCGTCGGCGAAGTAGATGTCGTTCGAGGCCGAGGCCCCCGCCATCGGCTGGAAGTAGCGGTCGGCGAGGGCGTTCTGCCCGGCGAGCGACCAGTAGTAGGAGACCGTGTCGGTGGGCGCCGCGCCGGCCGCGAGCACCCAGTTGGCCGATGCCGAGCAGTCCGGGCCGAAGCCGAGGCAGGTCATCGCGCCGCTCGCCCCCGTGACGTACCGGTCCATCTTCCCGTCGTCGATCTGCTGGATCTCGCAGACCTGCTCGTGGTCCCGGTCGGTCGCGAAGTTCGAGTCGCCGTCGCTCGAGTCGTCCAGCACCCCGGCCCGGGTCCCGCTCGGCTCGGTGTAGTAGCCGTTGACGACGGGGGCGCCCTCGCAGCACGAGGGGCCGCTCGTGCAGGTCGGGTTCGAGCCCGCCGCCGCCTGGCAGTAGGCGCCGAAGTAGCTCTCGAACGTGTGGTTCTCCTGCACGATGAGCACGACGTGCTGGATGTTCGAGGCGTGGCAGCTGCCCGTGGCATCGCAGTACTGGTTCGCCGCGCAGCTCCCGCAGCGATCGCCGCAGCCGTCCGGCCCGCACTGCTTGCCCGCGCAGTCGGGGACGCAGGTCGCGCCGGCGTCACTGCCGGTCGTCGAACCGCCGGTCGTGCTGCCGCCCGTCGTACCCGTGCTCGTGCCCGTCGTGCTGCCGCCGGTCGTGCTCGTGCTCGTGCCCGCGCTGCCGCCGGTCGTGCTCCCGCCGGTCGCGCCCGTGCTCGTCGTGCTCCCGCCCGTCGCGCCCGTGCCGCCGCTCCCGTTGATCAACCCGCCGCTTCCCGCCGAGGTCGCTCCGCCGCCGCTCCCCGAGCCGCCGGTCGCCCCGCCACAGGCGGCGGCGAGGCCCAGCGGGGCAGAGAGCAAGAAGAGGGAGAGCGTCAGGGCTCGCATGGAGAACCTCGCCGGTGGAGAGCGCCGTCGGCCTCGACCCTAAATCCGAGGGTGACATCTTTGCAAACTCTGGATGGCGGCCGCTTGACGATCGGAGGGCGGGGCCCTAAATGGGCGAATCAACGCCTGATTCGGAGGATCGAGATGAGGGGCATCCAGAGAGGCGCTCTCCTGGTTCTGTGCGCGGCGCTCGCCGCGTGCGGCGGCGGCGCCAAGTCGAGCGGCGCTGGCGGCTCGGGCGGCTCGACCTCCGGGGCCACGGGCGGCGGGTCGACGAGCGGGGGGAGCAGCGGCGGCTGGTCCGGCACTGGCCTCATCCAGGTCGGCGGTCCGACCGCGACCGTTCTGATCGTCGACGACGACGACAGCGCGAACAACTCCGGCTCGGCCCCGACGCCCTCTCCCTCGGATCTCTTCTTCGCGAACGCCGCGACGGGAAGCAAGCTCGTCTACAACCGCTACGTCGTCCCCTCCGGCGCGGCCGACGTGCCGGCGGCGAGCGACCTCGCCCCCTACTCCACGATCCTCTGGTACAACGGCCCCACCTACGGCCCGGGAGCGCTGACCATGAGCCCCGCGCAGGAGAAGACCCTCGAGGGCTGGCTCGACCAGGGCGGCAAGACGCTGCTCGTCTACTCGGAGGATCTCGTCTACGACCTCACCGTCGGCATCTACCGCTGGGCGGGGCCCGAGCAGGACAGCTTCCTCGCGCAGTACGTCGGCGCCGTCGGCGACGACTACGACGTCGCGAGCGACGCGAACGGCACCCTGGCCCACGCGAGCTACGTGGCGACGGGCGCCGCCGGCGGGCCGCTCGCCGGCATGACCTTCGACGTGGTGAAGGACACGCCGATCCCGAGCACGGCCGACGTCATCAACCCGAAGGCCGGCGTCGACACGCTGGCCACCGTCGTCGCCGATCCCGACGGGACGACCGACCGGCCGCTGCCCGTGGCGACGGGCAACAAGGCCGCGGGCGCCAAGTCCAGCTCGACCGTGGTCTACGTGGGGATGCCCGTCGAGGACGTCGCCGCGGCGGTCGGCGGGAACAGCGGCGCCGACTTCTTCGCGGGCGTCCTCGCCTACGCCGGCCTCTGAGGCCGCTCGTCAGTCGAGCGGGCGGCTCTCCCCGATGGCCGGGATCCAGAGCCGCTCCTCGGCGAGCCGCTGCTCCTTCCACCAGGCCCGCAGCCGCTCGGGCGGCTCGCTCGTCGGCTCGTCCGTCAGCTTGAACGTCCCCCAGTGCATGGCGACGAAGCGCTTCGCGAGGAGCAGCTCGAAGGCCTGACCGGCGTCCACCGGATCCATGTGCTGGGGCTCCATGAACCAGCGCGGCGCGTAGGCGCCGATGGGCAGCATCGCCCAGTCGATCGGCCCGGCCTGCCGGCCGATCGCGACGAAGCCCTCGAAGAAGCCGGTGTCGCCCGCGTGGTAGGCGGTCCCCTCGGGGCCGCGGACCAGAAAGCCGCCCCAGAGCGCGTCGTTGCGGTCCCAGCCCATCCGGCTCGACCAGTGGCGGGCGGGGACGAGCGTCAGCTCGAGGCCGCCCTCCTGGACCTTCTGCCACCAGTCGAGCTCGATCACGCGGGCGCCGAGCCCCCGGAGGAACCGCTCGTTGCCGAGCGGCACGACGTAGGTGGGCCGCTTGCCGAAGCGGCGCAAGGTCGGCAGGTCCAGGTGATCCCAGTGGTCGTGGCTCACGAGGACGAGGTCGGGCGGCGGGAGCGCGTCGAGGGGGAGACCGGGCGGCGCGAGCCGGCGGACCAGCCCGCCGAGCCGCTCGCTCCAGACGGGGTCGAAGAGCACGAGCTTGCCGCCGAGCCGCAGGGCAAAGCTCGCGTGGCCCACCCAGGTGAGCGAGGCGCGCGGCGAGCGAAGGAGCTCGAGGTCGGCCTCGGCGCGCGGCGCCGGCACGTCCGGCGGCGGCGGCCCCGCGCGTCGGGCGGCCCGCCGCTCCTGCCGCCAGCGGAGGAGGTCGCGCAGGCCGCGCCCCGGCTGCGACGCCCGGTCGTCGAAGCGTCCCATGCGGCGCCTAGCCGATCTCCGTGAGGGCGCGCCGCGCGGCGGCGCACGGGCGGTTCGGTCCCGAGCCAAGAGTGACGACGGCGTCCGGCATCCCCGGGGCTGATTCTAACGCGGCCCGAAGCCCTCGCGGGACGAATTCGCCGGGGCGACGAGCGGCCCCTCGAGCTCCGGGTGGGGCGAGGCGATGAGCTGCGTCTCGACGAGCGCGCCCACGGGGAGCGCGCCGACGGCGGCCTCGAGCGCCGCCTCGAGGTCGTGCTGCTCGCCGTGCAGCGTGAAGTAGCCCTTGCCGCCGATGCCGCGCGCGAGCCGCAGGGCGCCCAGGGCCACCCGCGTCGCCTTGCAGGCCGCGTCGGCCGCGGCGAGCGCCGCGGCGGCGCCGATCGTCTCGACGACGGCGAGCGAGGCGAGCGGCGGGGCGCGCTCGCCGTCCAGCGCCCGCCAGAGCTCGTCGTGGGCGCGCGGGAGGAGCAGCCGGTCGAGCAGCCGATCGCCGGCCAGCGCCGCGCCCGCCTCGAGCGCCTCGATCACCTCGGCGACCCCGCCCGAGAAGAGCAGGAGGTACTTGCCCGGCGTCACGGGCTCCCCCCAGTGCAGCCGCACCGGCGCCCGCTTGAGCAGCGCGTCGGCAGCGAGGTAGCCGCGGGCAATGCCGTCGATCTCGAGGAGGGCGAGCGCGGGGCCGAAAGACGGGGAGGCGGCCACCTACACGATCCGGAAGTAGCCGGCGAGCGTGCAGCGGCGCTCGCGGGTGAAGCTCACGGCGGTGGTCAGCCCCTCGCCCGTCGGCGAGGCGATGGTGAAGCTCGTGTAGCCCTCGCCGCCCATCCCGAGCCCGGCGAACGAGGGGGCGTTCTTCACGAAGATGCTCGTGTCGACGGCGCGCGCCATGGCGTGCAGCGCATCGAGGTTCGTCGAGTGCATCACGGCCGTGTGGCCGAAGCCGTGCTCGGCGCGCACCGCGGCGGCGATCCCCGCCTCGACGTCGCGCACCCGAACGAAGCCCATCACCGGCATGAGCAGCTCGACCTGCACGAACGGGTGCCCCTCGTCCACCTCGGCGACGAGCAGCCGTGCCTCCTCCGGGCACGAGATGCCCGCGGCGCGCGCGATCTTCGCGGCGTCCTTGCCCACGAAGTCGCGGACCGGGTGGCCGTCGGGCGTCACCACGAGCCGCTCGAGCCGGGAGATCTGCGCCCCCTTCACCTCCACCGCGCCGCTTTGCAGCATGGCGGCCTTCAGCTCGCTCGCGATCGAATCGACCGCGAAGAGCTCCTTCTCGACGATGCAGACGATGTTGTTGTCGAGCGAGGCGCCCGCCACCACGTCCTTGCCCGCCTGCGCGAGGTGGGCGGTCTCGTCCACGACCACCGGGGGGTTGCCGGGGCCCGCCGCGATGGCCCGCTTGCCCGAGCTCATCGCCGCCTTCACCACCGCCGGGCCGCCGGTGACGACGACGAGCCGCACCCCGGCGTGCTTCATCAGGGCGCCGGCGCTCTCGATGGTCGGCTCGGCGACGCAGGCGACGAGCCCCTCGGGGCCGCCCGCCTCCACGATCGCGCCGTTGAGCGCCTCCACGAAACCCCGGCTGACCTCCTTCGCCGAGGGGTGGACGTTGAAGACCACGCCGTTGCCGCCCGCCACCATGCCGAGGGCGTTGTTGATGATGGTCTCGGTGGGGTTCGTGGACGGCGTGATGCTGCCGATGACGCCGAACGGCGCCCGCTCCATGAGCACGAGGCCGTGATCGCCGGTGCGGCTCCACGGCTCCAGGATCTCGAGCCCGGGCGTCTTGTCGGCGCAGAGCAGGTTCTTTCGGATCTTGTCCTCGACCCGGCCGAGCCCGGTCTCGGCCACCGCCTCGCGGGCCAGGTCGGGGGCGAGCTTGCGGGTCCGCTCGCGCATCGCCTCGAGGATCTTCGCCCGGAGCGCGAGCGGCTTCTCGACGATCTCCTCGTGGGCCCGCCGCGCCGCCGCCACCGCCTGGTCGACGTCGTCGTAGACGCCGGCGTGGCCGCGCACGTAGGCCGGCGCCCGACCCGCGCGCCCCGTGGAGGTCGCCGCCGACGGGCGCGCTTCGGCCGCGGCGAGCTCGGGGCCGAGCTTCTGCACCACCCGCTCGACGATGGCGTCGAGATCTCCCGGCGAGAGCGAGGCCACGCGCTAGACCTTCTGGTACCGCAGCTCGCCCGAGACCTCGACCTGGTCGACGATGGCCATGACGGTCGCGTCGACCGGCCGGTCCTTCGTCACCTCGGTCTGCCGCGCCGACGAGCCCGACGCGTAGAGCACCACCTCGCCGATGCCGGCGTCGAGCGCGTCCACCGCCACCACGAGCGCGCCCGTCGCCTTGCCGTCGAGGTCGAGGCCGCGCACGAGGAGCAGCCGCAGCCCCTCGAGCGAGCCCTCCTTGCGGGTCGCGACGACGGTCCCGATGACCTTGCCGAGGACCATCCGGCTACTTGCGGCCGAGCTCGGCCTTCGCCTGCTCGACGCGGCCGAGCGGCAGCGCGAGGTCGACGCTGGCGTGCGGGCGGGGGATCACGTGGACCGAGACCAGCTCGCCGACCCGCTCCGCGGCGCGGGCGCCCGCCTCGGTGGCCGCCTTCACCGCGGCGACGTCGCCGCGCACCAGCGCCGTCACGTAGCCGCCGCCGATCTTCTCGTAGCCCACGAGGTCCACCTTGGCCGCCTTCAGCATGGCGTCGGCCGCCTCGACCATCCCCACGAAGCCCTTCGTCTCGATCATCCCAAGCGCGTCAGCCACGGTGCTCTCCTTCGTTCGCGAAACGGGTCACTTCGAGCCGCCGGGCGCCGCCTCGCGCCCCGACAACGCCTTCAATGCCTGGACCGCCGCCGCGGCGGCGCTGTCGATCTCGGCCTCCGCGCCGGCGAGGTAGAGCCGCCCGAAGGCGCCGGAGGTCTGCACCTCGACGAGCTGCACCCGCGCCGCCTTCTCCGCCTCGTTCGCCGCGAAGGCCACGTAGGCGGCGGGCTCGGTCTCGAGGATGAAGAGGCTGTCGCCCGGGACGATCATCGAGCCGAAGCGGATCCGGTTGATGAGCTGCGCGTGGGTGGGCTCGATGGAGCGGATGATCTGGTTCGAGACGAGGCGCGGCTTCAGCCGGTCCTCCTCCTTCACCCCGAGGGAGGCGAGGACGGCCTGGCCCGCGCTCATCACCTCGCCCTTGTCCTCGTGGTGGACCTCCATCATGCCGTAGGCCCGCTCGACGACCATGGAGGCCGGCTGGCAGCGGGTCCGCTTCAGGGCCGAGTCGAGGAGCTGGTGGATGCCCATGCCCGGCGCGATCTCGACGAAGAGCGAGGCGACGTAGGGGACCGGGAGGAAGCCGCGCGAGGTCGTGCCGACGTGGGCCGCGAGCTGCGGCTGGAGCGAGTCGAGGAAGACGTAGGCGCGAAGCTGGGTCGACACGGGGGAACCCTCCGAAATCGCGACGGGTCATACCCGATGGTCGCTGGCCTGACAAGCGAGAGAGCGGTTGAACTGCCCCGCTTCGAGCCGCTCTTCGCCCGACCTCTCGTTCGAGGGGCGGCCGTTCGCCTCCAGCGCGCCCCGATGGGGCCCCGGCGAGCGGCTCCTGACGTCCAAAGCGGCCTCCTTGGGCGCCGGCGGGCGGCTCGTCGAATCCAACGAGCGCTCGTTGGGCGCGAGCGAGCGGCTCTTCGAATCCAACGAGCACTCATTGGACGCGAGCGAGCGGCTCTTCGAATCCAACGAGCGCTCATTGGACGCCAATGAGCGGCTCTTCGAATCTAACGAGCACTCATTGGACGCCAACGAGCGGCTCTTCGAATCCAACGAGCGCTCATTGGACGCCAACGAGCGGCTCTTCGAATCCAACGAGCGCTCATTGGACGCCAATAAGCGGCTCTTCGAATCCAACGAGCGCTCATTGGACGCCAATGAGTGGCTCTTCGAATCCAACGAGCGCTCATTGGACGCCAACGAGCGGCTCTTCGAATCCAACGAGCACTCATTGGACGCCAGGGAGCGGCTCTTCGAATCCAACGGGCACTCATTGGACGCCAGCGAGCGGCTCCCTACGTCCAACAGGCCCTGATTGGTCGCGAGCGGGCGGCTCGGCCGGCGCAAGGGCTGCTCTCTCCTCGCCAATCGCCCCCTCCTTCGGCGCAAGGAGGGCCGGCGAGGCGCCCATCGAGGGCCGTTTTGCGCCAGCGACCGCTCCCTCGCCTCCACCGCCGTCCGATGGCGCGCCATCGGTGGGTCCCTGCGGGCCATGGACGAACCGCTGCCCGGCGAGGAGCTCGACCTGCCCGCCAACGGGTGGCCGAAGCGGCGCGACGAGGCCTCGCTCGCCCCGACCGCCGAGCCGCGGCGGCGCAAGGGGCGTCAGTAGGGGAGCAAGAGCAGGTCGACGGGCGCCGAGCTGCCGCCCGGGAGGGTCCAGACTGGCCGCGCGGATCGAGGAGCAGCGCGAGCCGCCGGCCGTCGCTCGCGGCCACGGGCAGGGTGAGCTCGGTGAGCACGCCGTACTGACCGCCGAGGGTCTCGGTCTGGCCGGTCGTCGCGTCGGTGCCCTCGACGAAGCGGCCCCTCTGCCCACGGACAGGGTTGTCTCTACACCCCCCGAAGGCGGATGGTCTTGTCTCCGAAGCGTGCGACGAGATCGAGTTCGCCCCCGAGCGCTTCGATGTACTTGCGCACCGAGGAGATCAGGCGATCCTCGCGCCGTTCGATCTTCGAGACCTCGGACTGAGCGATCTTGGCAAGCTGGGCGACCTCCGTCTGGGTCTTGCCGACCATCTCTCTGGCTTCGCGTAGGGAAGCCTCCAGAGCCTCCGCCTGCTCCTCGGCGATCTTGGCGCGAACCTCGGCGCGGATCTTCTGGTGCTTCTCCTTCCCGAGCTTCGCGATCGCCAGATCGTTGAACTTGTGCGTCTTCATAAAGATATGCTCCCGCATGTATGCTGTATGCTGCCGCGTCTGCTCCAGCATGCTGCTACCTGTGGAAGACTTCCCGCAGGTATTCACTCCAGATCCTTTCCGCCATGGGCGTCATGCGCTCATAGAACCGATCGTCCCCCGTCTTGTCGCCGCCGATCAGGAGAACCGCGTCGCGGTTCGGATCGAAGGCGTAGAAGATGCGGATCGGCCTCCCCGGGGCGCGAAGCTCTCGAAGCGGGAGCCTGGAGCCTTCGATCGCGCTGGAATGGGGGAAGCCAAGGCGGATCCCCTCGACTTCCAGGCGCCCAACGACGCGGTCGACTGTCTCGCCGTCCCGTTCGTCGAGCCCGTGGTACCAGGCCGCGAATTCGTCCGTCGTGATGACCTCGACCATGGGGTGAGTATGGTCTCGAGGGAATAGTCTGTCAAGGGAATGAGACTCCGGAATGGTCACGAGTGCGGCCGACCAGGGGAGTTGCGTGGGCGGGTCGCGGACCAGGTGACTTCCATAGGCACAGAGCGCGGCAGAGAGGGGCAGCCGGCTGCTCAAGGCCCGCCCGAGGGCGATGAAGCCGTTTCGGAGGTGCCGCTCGCTTCCGTGGCAGCCGCGGCGGCGCAAGGGGCGTCAGTAGGGGAGCAAGAGCAGGTCGACGGGCGCCGAGCTGCCGCCCGGTAGGGTCCAGACGAGCGGGCCGACGGAGGCCTCGCTCGCGGGGTCGTAGCGGCCCAGCGCGATGCCCTGGGAGAGCGCGGAGGTGGCGTTCGAGGGGAGCGCGGTGACCCCGCCCGCGGTGAGGCCCGAGGGCACGAGGGCAGCGCCGCCGTACTGGCCGCCGCGCGGATCGAGGAGCAGCGCGAGCCGCCGGCCGTCGCTCGCGGCCACGGGCAGGGTGAGCTCGGTGAGCACGCCGTACTGACCGCCGAGAGTCTCGGTCTGGCCGGTCGTCGCGTCGGTACCCCGCACGGGGTAGCTGACGGGGAGGGGGAGGGCGAACGCGCCCGCGGCCGTGTCGATGGGGCAGCTCGGGTCGCCCGCGGCGACGAGCGCGTCGGGCCAGAACGTGCCGCGCTGGTGGCCGTCGCCCGCCAGCAGCGAGAGCCGCGCGTAGGCGGAGAGCGTGGCCGTTCCCGCCGGCAGCGCGACCACCTCCACCGTGAGCGGGCCGCCGAGCACGAGGTCGTAGATGCCGTTGACGAGCTGGCCGGTGGCGAGGGCGAGGCCGTCGAGGGCCGGGTCGAGCAGCGCCGCCTGGCTCGGGGGGACAAAGAGCGTGGCGCCCGGGGAGGCCGCGAGCCAGCGCTCGGCCGCGACCTTGCCCGTGTAGAGGTAGTTCGTGCTCGGGCCGGCGAGCGCCTGCGCGGTGACGGCCACCGCGACGGCGTTCGACGGGTCGCCGTTCTCGAGGACGACGCTCACCTTGCGCGACGGGCCGCCGCCGTTCACGTGGTAGACGAAGAGGCGCACGGGGCCGGGCCCGACGGTGTCGCGGTAGAGCAGGCCGGCGGCCGGGAACGTCTCGGGGTCGTCGCTGAAGACGAGCACGCCGGCGTCGGGCGCCGCGGAGAGCGTCAGCCGCGGCGAGGGCAGCGAGGCGGGGTCGAGCGCGCCGAGCGAGATCAGCTCGCCGGGGTTGACCCCCGACCAGCCGCAGGCCGAGCCCGCGCAGCTCGTGGCGCCGCCGGCCACCGGGAGGCACGCCGGGCCAGCGTCGCCGCCCGCGTCGGACGGCGCGCCCGCGTCGGGGCCGGCGTCGTCGCCCGGGCCTCCGTCCGCGCCGCCGTCGA
>JAJXUD010000005.1 GCA_021783235.1 Myxococcales bacterium
GGCGCGGCCGGCCCCCCGGGGACCAGCGGAGCGGGAGTTGGCCGCGGGACCGCGGCGGGGGGGGCGGGGCTGGTGGCGGCCGCGAGGGCAGCGGGAGCCGCCGCGGCGGCGAGCGGCGCCTGCCAGTCGAGCCTGTCGAGCTCGCCGAGGAGGAACACGAGCCGCAGAAGCGCGTCCCCCTCGGCGCCCGCGAGGAGCGCCGAGAGCGATCTCCTGCCGTCGAGCTGGCCGAGCAGCCGCGTCTCGAGCGCCGTGAGCCGCAGCTCGCCGGCCGACCCGGTGAGCCGCGGCGCCTGCTCCGCGCGGTGGCCCAGCCGACGCGAGAGCCCCGTCCGCTCGAGCCGGCGCGACGCGGCGACGAGCAGATCGAAGCGCTGTCCGAGAGGGAAGCCCGACGGCGGGACGAGCGCCGCCGGGTCGAAGGCAAACGGCCCCCGCTCGAGGAGCAGCGCGTGCTGGAGCAGCCCGAGGGCGTGCTGCTGCAGGAGCGGGAAGAGCGCGGCTGGATCGAGCTTGCCCGAGGCCATCAGCGCGCCGACGGGATCGGCCGGCGACGCCGCGACGGCCGCCGCGAGGTCGGCAGCGGCGAGCGCGTTCTGGCCCACGAGGAAGTCGCCGAGGCTGGCCGCCGCGCTCGAGACGGCGTGCGGCGTCCCCTGCTTGAAGAAGATCTCGAAGCCGGCGGCCCCCTCGCCGAGCGTGAGCTTCCCACCCGCCTCCGCCGCCGCGATCAGGTAGTAGAGCCGAAAGGGCGAGTGCGCTTCGAGCCTTCCGTTGGGTGGCGCCGCCTGGATCGCGCGCGGCCTAGTGGGAGGCGGCGGAGCCGCTGCCGCTGCCGCGGGCGCGGGCGCTGCCGCGGCGGGCGCGACCCTCATGCGTGGGGGCGGCGTGCTCCTCGGGGCGACGGACGGTGGGGCCGCGCGGGGAGGTAGCGGCCCGCTGCTCTGGGCACGGGGCGGCAACCCCCCGGCGGCGCGCGGCTCGGCTGGGTGGGAGGCTGGCGCGGACGCCGCGGCCGGGGGCGGCGCGACGGGAATGGCGGCAGTCACCGGGCGGCGGGCCGGCGCCGCAGGAGGCGCTGGAGCCTCTGCCGCGGCAGGAGCAGCGTCCGCGAGCGCTCCGCGCGGCGACCCGAAGACGAGCCCGTCCGTCGAGACCTCGAACGGCGCCTGGATGAGGCCGTGATCGACCATCATCTCGACGGTGACGGGGCTGAGCGGCCCCCAAATCTTTCCGTTGCTGCGGACCCAGAGATCCATGCGTGGCGGCGCTTCGAGCGCCGCCGCCGTCTACAATACCACCTGCTCGCGGTGCTCGCCGAACGCCGCGCGCAGGGCGTCCGAGATCTCGCCCAGGGTGGCGCGGGCCTTCACGGCCGCGAGGATGTGAGGCACGAGGTTGTCCTCGCCGCGCGCCGCCCGCTCGACCTCCCGCAGCGCGGCCCCGGAGGCGGCGCCGTCGCGAGCCTTCCGGAAGGCCCGCAGCCGCTCGACCTGCCTCGCCTCGAGCGCGGGGTCGATGCGCAACAGGTCGGGCGCGATGCCCTCGGCCTCGCGGAACTTGTTGACGCCGACGACGACGCGCTTCCCCGCCTCGACGGCCCGCTGCTCCTCGTAGGCCGCCTCCTGGATCTCGCGCTGTGGGAAGCCCGTGCCGATCGCCCGGACCATGCCGCCGAGCTCGTCGATGCGGCGCAGGTAGTCCTCGGCCTTGGCCTCGATCTCGTCGGTGATCTGCTCGAGGGCGTAGGCGCCGCCGAGCGGGTCGACGAGGTCGGCGACGCCGCTCTCGTAAGCGATGACCTGCTGGGTACGCAGCGCGAGCTTGGCCGCGGCCTCGGAGGGGAGCGCCAGCGCCTCGTCCTTCGAGTTCGTGTGGAGCGATTGGCAGCCGCCGAGCACCGCCGCGAGCGCCTGCAGCGAGACGCGCACCACGTTGTTCTCGGGCTGCTGCGCGGTGAGCGTGCTGCCCGCCGTCTGCGCGTGGAAGCGGAGCGCGCGGCTGCGCGGGTCCTTCGCGTGGAAGCGCTCGTCCATCAGGCGAGACCAGAGGCGACGGGCCGCGCGGAACTTCGCGACCTCCTCGAGGAAGTTGTTGTGGACGTTGAAGAAGAACGAGAGCCGCCCCGCGAAGGCGTCGACGTCGAGCCCGCGCCGCACCGCCGCCTCGACGTAGGCGATGCCGTCGGCGAGCGTGAAGGCGACCTCCTGCACCGCGGTCGAGCCAGCCTCCCGAATGTGATAGCCCGAGATCGAGATCGGGTTCCACCTCGGCATCTTCTCGGCGGTGAAGGCGAACATGTCCGTCGCGATCCGCAGCGAGCCCTCGGGTGGATAGATGTAAGTGCCGCGCGCGACGTACTCCTTGAGCACGTCGTTCTGCACGGTCCCCGAGAGCTGGTCGAGCGGCACACCGCGCGCCTCGCCGACCGCCGCGTAGAGCGAGAGCAGGATCGACGCCGTCGCATTGATGGTCATCGAGGTCGAGACCCGCTCGAGCGGGAGTCCGCGCAGGAGCGTCTCCATGTCCTCGATGGTGTCGATGGCGACGCCGACGCGCCCCACCTCGCCCTGGGCGCGCGGGTGGTCGCTGTCGCGCCCCATCTGCGTGGGCAGGTCGAAGGCGACCGAGAGGCCGGTCTGGCCGGCCGCCAGGAGGAGCTGGTAGCGCCGGTTGCTCTCCTCGGCCGTGCCGAAGCCCGCGTACTGGCGCATCGTCCAGTGGCGGCCCCGGTACATGGTGGGCTGGACCCCGCGCGTGAACGGGGGCTCTCCCGGCATGCCCAGCCTCTCCGCGTAGCGCTCGGGAGGCGCCGCGTCCGGACCGAGCAGGGGCGGCAGCTCGATCCCGCTCGTCGTGCGAAAGGCTGGCTCGCGCTCGGGGGCCTTCTTCGTCGCCGGCCCCCAGACGCGCTCGAGCCAGCGCGCGCGGTCGCGACGCACCGACTCGAGGATCTCGCGCTCGTCCATCGGCTCTCCTCACTCGACCACGCAGAGCTTCGCGCCGCCCTCGACCGCGGTCCCCTCGGACACCGAGATCTCGCGCACCTTGCCGGCGCGGACGGCCCGCAGCTCGTTCTCCATCTTCATCGCCTCGACGACCACGAGCCCCTGCCCCTCCTTCACGTCGTCGCCCGGCTTCACGAGGACGCGCACCACCTTGCCCGGCATCGGCGCCACGACGACCTGAGGCCCGCCCTGATGGAGTCCCCCCGAGGCCGCCTGCAGCCGCAGCCGCCGCTCGTCGAGGACCTCTACCGGGAAGACGCTTCCAGCGACGAGGAGCGCGGCCGCCTCGCCCTTCTCCTCGAGCTCCGCCGAGAACGAGCGACCGTCGACGAGCAGACTCAAGGCGCCGCCCTCGATCCGGAGGGCGTCGACCGTGTGGCTCTTCCCATCGAGGGTGATGCGGAGCAAGGGGCCCTCCGCCTCGACCTGGATCTCGCGCGGCTTCGCCTCGGGCGAGAGATCGCCGATCCGTCCAAAGTAGCGCCTCATCGCTGCCAGCTCCCCCGCGCCATCGCGGCGCGGCGCCCCGCGAGCCGCCAGGCCGGCTGGTCTGGGGTCCGCTGCCCGGCGGCCTCGTTCGCCCTGGCCTCGTCCTTCCGGTAGGCGAAGGCCGCCGCCGCGAGGAGCGCCAGCTCCTCGAGCTTCGGATCGGGGACGACCTTCAGGTCGTCGGCGCGGCGCGCGAGGAAGTTCGTGTCGTACTGGCCGCTCTGGAACTCCGGGTGCGCGAGGATGCGGCGCAGGTAGCGGACGTTCGTCGTGATGCCGCGCACCACGTACTCGCCGAGGGCGCGCTGGAGCCGCTCGATGGCCCGCGGCCGGTCCTCCGCCCAGACCGAGAGCTTCGAGATCATCGGATCGTAGTGGATCGGCACCGTGTAGCCCGCGTAGACGCCGCCGTCGTCGCGAACGAACGGGCCCGAGGGCACCCGCAGCTGCTCGATGCGCCCCGGCGAGGGCATGAAGTTGCGGGAGGGGTCCTCGGCGTAGACGCGCGCCTCGATGGCGTGGCCGCGCGGCCGGACGTCTCCCTGACTCCAGGGTAGCGGGGCGCCCGCCGCGATCTCGAGTTGCCAGCGGACGAGGTCGACGCCGTTGACCCACTCGGTCACCGGGTGCTCGACCTGGAGCCGCGTGTTCATCTCGAGGAAGTAGAAGCGCCGCTTCGAGTCGACGAGGAACTCGACGGTGCCCGCCCCGACGTAACCCACCGCCTGAGCGGCGCGGACCGCCACCTCCCCCATCCGCAGACGCAGCTCGGGGTCCAGGATCGGCGAGGGCGTCTCCTCGATGACCTTCTGGTGGCGCCGCTGCACGGAGCACTCGCGCTCGCCGAGGTGGATGGTCCGCCCCTCCCGGTCTGCGAAGAGCTGCACCTCTACGTGGCGCGGCTCGTCCAGGTACTTCTCGAGGTAGACCCGATCGTCGCCGAAGGCGTTCTTCGCCTCGCCGCGCGCGCCCCGCCAAGCGGAGGCGAAGTCCTCGGCCCGGTCGACCCGGCGCATCCCCTTGCCCCCGCCGCCAGCCGCGGCCTTGAGCATCACGGGGAAGCCGATCTCCCCGGCGACCCGCGCCGCCTCCGCCTCGTCGTCGATCGGGCCCGGGCTGCCCGGAACCACCGGGACGTTCGCGGCCCGCATCCGGTCGCGGGCGCGCGTCTTCTCGCCCATGGCGTCCATGGCGGCGGGCGGCGGCCCCACGAAGACGATGCCCGCGTCCGCGCAGCGCTGGGCGAAGGCGGCGTTCTCGGAGAGGAAGCCGTAGCCCGGGTGGATGGCGTCGGCGCCCGAGCGCTTCGCGGCCTCGACGACCTTCTCTTGGACGAGGTAGCTCTCGCGCGAGGGGGCGGGCCCGAGCCGCAGCGCCTCGTCCGCCATCCGGACGTGGAGCGCCGGCCGGTCAGCGTCGCTGTAGACCGCGACGGTGGCGATGCCCATCTCGCGGCAGGTGCGGATGACCCGAACGGCGATCTCGCCCCGGTTCGCGATGAGGACCTTTCGGATCTTCTTCTCGGCCATGGCTCAGAGGGGGATGTTGCCGTGCTTGCGAGGGAGGTTCTCCTGCCGCTTGTTCTTGAGCATCTCGAGGGCGCGGATGAGCCGGGGTCTCGTCTCCTCGGGGAAGATGACCTCGTCGACGTAGCCGAGCTCGGCCGCCTTGTAGGGGTTCGCGAACTTCTCGCGGTAGTCCGTGACGAGCCGCTCGCGCTCGGCGGCGACGTCCTTCGCCGCCTGGATCTCCGCGCGGAAGATGATGTTGACCGCCCCCTCGGGCCCCATCACGGCGATCTCCGCGGTGGGGTAGGCGAGGTTCACGTCGGCGCGGATGTGCTTGCTCGCCATGACGTCGTAGGCGCCGCCGTAGGCCTTGCGCGTGATGAGCGTCACCTTGGGAACGGTCGCCTCGGCGAAGGCGAAGAGGAGCTTCGCGCCGTGCTTGATGATGCCTCCCCACTCCTGATCGGTGCCCGGGAGGAAGCCGGGGACGTCGACGAGGGTGACGAGCGGCACGTTGAAGCAGTCGCAGAAGCGGACGAAGCGAGCCGCCTTCACCGAAGCGCCGATGTCGAGGCAGCCCGCGAGCACGAGCGGCTGGTTCGCGACGATGCCCACGGGCCGGCCGCCGAGCCGCGCGAAGCCGACCACGATGTTCTGCGCGAGCTGCTCCTGCACCTCGAAGAAGTGCCGGTCGTCGACGACGGCGCGGATCACCTCCTTGATGTCGTAGGGCTTGTTCGGGTTCTCCGGGACGACGGTCTTGAGCGACTCGTCCATGCGGGAGGCCGGGTCCTCGCTCGGAAGGAGCGGCGGGTCCTCGGCGTTGTTCGAAGGCAGGTACGAGAGCAACTCGCGGACGAGCCGGATCGCCGAGGCCTCGTCGTCGGCGGCGAAGTGGGCGACCCCGCTCTTCTGCGCGTGGGTCGAGGCCCCGCCGAGCGCCTCCTTCGTCACCTCCTCGTGCGTCACCGTCTTGATGACGTCGGGGCCGGTGATGAACATGTAGCTCGTGTCCTTCACCATCACGACGAAGTCGGTGATCGCGGGGCTGTAGACCGCGCCGCCGGCGCAGGGGCCGAGGACCACCGAGATCTGCGGGATGACACCCGAGCAGAGGGTGTTGCGCAGGAAGATGTCGGCATAGCCCGCGAGGCTCTCGACGCCCTCCTGGATGCGAGCCCCGCCCGAGTCGTTCAGGCCGATCACCGGCGCCCCGACGCGCGCCGCGAGGTCCATGATCTTGCAGATCTTCTGCGCGTATGCCCCGGAGAGCGAGCCGCCGAAGACCGTGAAGTCCTGCGCGAAGACGAAGACCTGTCGCCCGTCCACCAGGCCGTGGCCCGTGACGACGCCGTCGCCCAGGATCTTCTTGTCCTGCATGCCGAAGTCGGCGGAGCGGTGGGTGACGAGCTTGTCCAGCTCGACGAAGCTCCCGGGGTCGACGAAGAGATCGATCCGCTCGCGGGCCGTCAGCTTGCCGGCCTCGTGCTGCTTCTTGATCCGATCCTCGCCGCCGGCCTCGAGCGCGAGCCGGTTCTTCTCCTCGAGCAGCGCCCTGCGCGAGCGGCCCGAGCCGTCCTTCCCCTCCGTCGTCTCTCTCCGTGCGGAAACCGTGCGCGCCATGCTCGCTGTCGACCTCCTGGGGGAGCGGCAGAGTAGCATCTACACGTCCTGCGGGGGAGTGTCGACGGTGGGAGCGAGAACCAAGCTGGATTTCTGCCTCGCCGTTAGAGGCCGTGTTATGGTCCGGCCGATGGTCGCCCTGCTGGCGCTCGCCCTCGCCCTCGCCCCCAAGCCCTCCCCGGCGCAGTTGGCCGAGGCCCAGACGCTCGCCCGCCGCGCGATCGCCGAGTACGACCTTGGCCGGTTCGACGACTCGCTGCGCGACGCGCAGCAGGCCTACCTGCTCGACCCCATCCCCGGCCTCCTCTTCGACGTCGCCCAGGCCCAGCGCGCCCTCCACCACTGGGAGCAGGCCGCCTACTCGTACCGCGCCTACCTGCGCGCGAAGCCCGCCGCAAAGAACCGCGCCGAAGTGGAGCAGCTCATCACGCAGATGGACGCGAGCCAGAGGCAAGAGATCGCAATGCGAGCGAAGGAGGCGGTCCCACCGGCCCCTGCGGCGCCGCAGGCTCCGCTCGTACTCATCGCACCGCCACCCGCCGCGGCGCCGCGCACGCAAGCCCCGCTCGCCACGACGGCGGCGCCCATGGCCGCCACCTCGATCGCTGCCCCGGCGCCCCACTCCCACACGGCCGGCATCGTCCTCGCGAGCCTCGCCGGCGTCGGCGCGCTGACCGGCCTCGCGGGGGCGCTCGGGGTCGCCGGCTACGATGGGCGGGTCGCGCAGTTCAACCAGAACACGAGCCCCCAGCTCTTCAAAGGAGGGGCCGCGAACGCGCAGCGGAGCGCGAACATCGACACGGCCGTCGAGCTCCTCGGGATCGTCGTCGCACTCGGCTGCGGCGCCGCCGCGGCCCTGACCTGGTGATCGCCATGAGACGCCTCGCCGCCACCACCCTGGTCGCTTCGCTCGGCTGCCTGCCAAGCTCCTTCCAGCCGGGAGTCGTCGCCTGCACGACGGACGTCGACTGCCCGAGCTACTTTCACTGCGTGGACGGCGCCTGCGGCGGCACGGACGGTGGAGCCCAGGCTGGCGCGACGGACGCGGGCCCCGCCTGCCCGCCGAAAGCGCAAGGGTGCGGCACCGTTTGTCGCTCCCCCTGCGCTTGCGGCGACCCGTCGCTCGGCTGCTGCATTGCGCCGAAGACGACCGGCTGCAGGGCCGACGAGGACTGCTGCTTCTATCGGAACGGCGAGGGGTTAGGCTGCAACACCGGATTCTGCAACTGCCTCCCCGGCACCAGCGGGTGCATTGTCGACCAGGAGTGCTGCAGCGGAAAGTGCGTACTCGGCCACTGCGGCTGATCAGCCCGCCTTCGCGGCCGCGGCCTTCTCCGCCGCCCGGCGGCGCATCGCGCGGCCCATGTAGCCGTAACCGACGAGCAAGGACGCCATCAGCGGCGAGAGCGCGGCGATGATGAGCAGCGCGCTGTGGCGGTAGAACCAGTCGGCGAAGGTGGTAAAGGCGCCATCGCCGAACGGCAGGTACCAGATCCCCACGAAGAGCGCCGCCGCGACGCCGAACGCGATGAGCGTCGCAACCGCGAGCCGCTTCCAGGCGAGCCGCCGGGCCTCCTCTGGCGTCAGCTGGCTGCGGGTCAAGGGCAGGGACGCCTCGGCGTCGGGCAGCTGGGTCGTCTCGGCGGTGGCTGACATCGACTCTCCTTTTCGTCTCCGGCGACGCTTCTTCGTCTCCGGCGACGCTTCGATCCTCAGACGGAGAGGCGCTGGTAGCGCCCCTCGCTCTCCCACCAGGCGCGCCAGCGAGAGACCGCCTGGGCCCGCTCCGACGGCGAGAGGTCGCTCTTATAACCAAAGTCGCGACCCGTCGCCGCGGCCAGCTCGCCGAGGGCGGCGAGCCGGATGTCCGGGTCCCGGTGCTCGAGGGCGTCGACGAGCCACGCGAGCCGCGGCTTTTGGCTGGCCTCGCTCCACCAGGCCGACCAGCGCCGCTCGCTCGTGCCGAAGTCCTGCCGGGTGATCTCCCGCAAGCCGTGGACGGATGCCTCGACGATCTCGCCTTGCCGGGACGAGAGCCGCTCGATGAGCCGCGGCACCGCCTCGGCCGAATGGAGCGAGCCGAGCGCCCGGGCCGCCTGAGCGGCGCGGGCCGGATCCGGCGAGGCGAGATCGAGGGCGATCGACTCGAGCACCCGTGGGAACTCGGGCGCCGAGCGCAGGTGCCAGAGGCCCCGGCGGGCGGCCTGCGCCACGTCCGGCGCCGGATCGAAGACCCGGCGCGCCAAGGGCGAGAGGCAGCTCGGTAGCCCCATCTTGGCGAGCAGCACGGTCGACCAGAAGCGCTTCTCCTCGCCGGCGCCGTCCGCGACGGCCGAGAGGGGAGGAACCACCTCCGGGCCCATGCGCGCGAGGAGACCGAGCACGGGGCCGAGCTTGTCCGGCCCGGGCAGCTCGTCGTAGGTCGTCCGGAAGACGAAGAGCGGCCCGGGGAACCGGTTGCAGAGCGCCTCCGCGGCCACGACGCCGCCCCGGGAGAGCTTTGCCTCGGCCTCCGCCCTCGCCTGGGCGCTGCCGGCGAGGAAGATCCGGACGAGCTCAGCGGGCGAGACGTCCGGCGGCGCGGGCGCCTCCTCCCAGTCGACGTCGAGCTCGAACTCCGTGCCGGGGGGCGGGATCGCCTCCGCGATCGGAGCGGGCGCCGGCGCCGGCGCGACCTCGACCAAGACCGCCGCGGGAGCTGGCGGCAGCGGCCCGGAGAGCGGCTCGACTCCCTTCCCGCCGGGCTCGGCCTCGAGCGGCGGCAGCGCCGGCACGACCTGGGAGGCAACGCTCGCGTCCGGCTTTGGCGGAGGCGCCCCCAGGGAGGTCGGTGCGACCGCGGCCGCGTCGGCGCTCGACTCCCCGCCGTCGGCGGCGAGGCCCCAGCGGAGAGTGGCCGGCCGCCGCCGGAGCTGAATGGCGGGTGGCGCGGCGCGGCGCTCGGCATCTCCGGGCGACGCGGCCGACGAGGGCGCGGCGGGCGCTCTCGTCGGCCCCGAGGACGCCAACTCCCGCTCGCGCTGCTTCGTCTCCGTGAGCAGCCGCTCGAGCGCGGGCCCCACCTGCGAGAGCGTCCAGGCGACGTCCGAGATCTGCCTCGGCGCGAGCGCCTCCCCGGCCCCATCCCCGTAGAGCACGAGGACGGTCCGATCGCGGATGACCACCGGGTAGAGCAGGACGGCCCGCAACCGCCGCCGCCCGAGCTCGCCGAGCGACCGCTCGAGCGGATCGCCCGCGGGGACCGGGCCGACGTAGGGCGCGCGCGTCTCCACGACGGTCCCGAGCACGGACGGCTCCGCGAGCGAGAGGGACGCGGCCTTGGCGTCCACCTGCTCCGCGCCGGGACCGGACCGCTCGAAGACCCAGAGGCGCTGCCGCCGCCGCGCGTAGACCGCGACGAAGGCGAAGGCGCCCCGGGCGAAGCGGATCGCCTCCGCGACCACCTGGTCCCTCGTGCGCGCCCCGCGCAGCCGCTCGATGGCGGCGGCCGGATCGGGACGCTCGGCCGGCTCGGCCGACGTCCGCTCGGGCGCCCCGTCCCGGAGCCGCGGGGGCGCCGGCTTGGGCGGGCCGCCCCCCTCCTCCGGCGCCGGCAGCGGCACGGGCGGCTCCGCCACCGTCCACTGCGGCTGGGTCTTCGTCCGCTTGCGGAGCTCGGTCCCCGGCCCCGGAATCGGCTTGCCGGCCAGCAGCCGCTCGAGCCGCTCGTCGAGCGGCTTGCCGTAGACCGTCTGCTGCAGGAGCCTCACCCGCAGCTCGGTCGCGACGAGAGGCCGCAAGGAGCGCGACAGCAAGAAGCCGATCTCGTCGAGCACGCGCAGGTCGACCGGACTTTGGACGACGAGCGTGAGCTGGCGCCGCTCGATTCGGAGCGGCGCGAGACCGTGCTTCTCGGCGAGATCCTGGGGCAGGACCGGCGCGAGCTCCGGGCCGGCGGCGGCCCAGACGTCCGGGGTGGCGAACGGCAGGTCCGACGCCAAGGCGAGCAGCTCGGCGGCCTCCTCCTCTCGGATGAGGCCGAGTTCGAGGAGCGCCGTGTCGAGCGTTCCGCCGAGCGCCTGCTGCCGCTGGCGCGCCAGCTCGAGCCGCTCCGGGGGCAGGTCAGGCCTTTCGGCGAGGAGATCCGCGAGGTCGCGTCTCACGACGGGCGGTTCTACCGCGCCACCGCCGCGAGTCCAAGACTCAGGATGCGGCTATCCCAGGGCGGCGCGGATCTCGCCGGCGATCTGCTCGGCGAGGACCCGATTCCGGCCCTCGTTCGGGCTCTCGACCAGGATTCGGACCTTCGGCTCGGTGCCCGAGAAGCGGACCAGGACGCGGCCGTCGCCCCCAAGCCTCCGCTCGGCGTCCAGAATCGCCCGGTTCACGTGCGGTAAACTGCCGAGATCCCGCCGCTCCTTCACGGCCACGTTCAAGAGCTGCTGCGGCACCTTTTCGTAGCACTGGGCGAGCCTCGAGAGCGGCTGGCCGAGCGACACCGCGACCGCGAGCAGACGCAGCGCCGCCAGCGCACCGTCGCCAGTCGTCGCGTGGTCGAGGAAGATGAGGTGGCCGCTCTGCTCGCCCCCGAAGCTCGCCCCAAGGCGCCGCATCTCTTCGACGACATAGCGGTCTCCGACCTTGGTGCGGACGAGGCGCACCCCGACCTCTCGCAGCGAGAGGTCGAGTCCGAGGCTCGACATGACGGTCGCGACCACGGTCTTCTTGCGGAGCGTCTTGCGGCGAGCCATGTCCCGCGCGCAGATGGCCATGATGGCGTCCCCGTCGACGACGCGCCCCCGCTCGTCCGCCACGATGACGCGGTCGGCGTCACCGTCCAAGGCGATGCCGAGCTGGGCCCCCTCGCGGACCACCGCCTTGCACATCTGCTCGGGGAAGAGCGAGCCGCAGCCCTTGTTGATGTTCTTCCCGTCGGGCCGGACGCCCAGGGTCACGACCCGCGCCCCGAGCTCCTCGAAGACGGCCGGGGCGACCTTGTAGGCGGCTCCGTTGGCGCAGTCGACCACCACCGTGAGCCCGTCGAGCGTCAGCTCCGAGGGGAAGCTGTTCTTGAGGAACTCGACGTAGCGGCCCGCCGCGTCGTCGACCCGGAAGGCCTTGCCGATCTTCTGCGCCGTCGGCCGGAGGTGGTCGATGCTCCGATCCTGGACCAACCGCTCGATCTCGACCTCGGTCTCGTCGGGCAGCTTGAAGCCGTCGCGGCTGAAGAACTTGATCCCGTTGTCCTGGTAGGGGTTGTGCGAGGCGCTGATGACCGCCCCCGCGTCGGCCCGCTGGGAGCGCGTCATGAACGAGATGCCCGGCGTCGGCAGCGGCCCCACGAGGAGCACGTCGACGCCCATCGAGCAGAGTCCGCTCGCGAGCGCCTGTTCAAGCATGTAGCCGGACAGCCGCGTGTCCTTGCCGACGACCACGCGGTGGCGGTGCGGGCCGCTGCGAATCGTGTGGGCGAGCGCGCGGCCGAGCTGCATCGCCATCTCGGCCGTCATGGGGTGGACGTTCGCGACCCCACGCACGCCGTCGGTTCCAAAGAGGTGCCGTTGCTGGTTGGACATGACGCTCGAATTCTAAGGCGCCCGCGGGGGGACCGAAAGACGCTCCGTGGAGGGGGGGCGAGCGGCCGGACTGAAGCGATCCGGACGATCGCCGTTGACGAACCAGTAGAAGAGCAGCGCGAGGACGAGAGAGAGGAGCTTGTAGCCCCAGTTCTGGGCGAGGAGGCGAGGCGTCACGCCGGCCCCTGCGTGGGCTGGGCCGAGGTCGAAGGGGCGTCGGCGGGGCGCGCCTGCGGGCGCTGCGCCGGCCGCAGGCTCCACCAGAAGCGGCGGCCCGAGCCGGGAGAGGGCGCGCAAGCTTGCAGGAGGAGCCGCTTGAGGGAGACGGCGTCGAGGCCGCGGTGGAGGCCGCCGTCCACCGCGAGCGCGATCTCGCCCCGCTCCTCCGAGACCACGACGACGGCGGCGTCGACCTGCTCGGAGAGCCCGAGGGCGGCCAGGTGACGGGTGCCGAGCTCCCGGTCGCCCGCCGGATCGCCGAGCGGCAGGACGCAGCGCGCCGCGGCCACTCGATCGCGCTGCACGATCACCGCCCCGTCGTGGAGCGGCGAGCCCGGGTGAAAGAGGGTCCGCAGCAGCTCCTGGCTCACGCGCGCGTCGAGCCGGACGCCCGACTCCGCGAACGGCTCGAGGTGGGCCGACCGCTCGATGGCCACGAGGGCGCCGACGCGCCGCGCGGCCATCGCCTCGGCGGCCGCGACGACCTGGTCGATGACCGCCGGCTCCACGAGCCGCTCGTCGCGCGAGAAGAAGCTGTTGCGGCCGAGCTGCGCGAGCCCACGCCGGATCTCGTCCTGGAAGAGCACGATGAGGCCGAAGGCGAGGCCGTAGGTGAGGAAGCGGCCGAGCATCCAGGCGAGCGTCCGCAGGCCGAGCTGCCGCGCGATCAGGTGGCTCGCGACGAGGAAGAGGACTCCCGAGAGGACGGGGACCGCCCTCGTCCCCTTGATGAGCAGGAGCACCCGGTAGATCAGCGCCGCGACGAGCAAGACGTCGGCGGCCGCGACGAGCCACTGGAAGATGGGATCCGCGCGCAGGGGCGCGAGCTGGGACCAGACGCTCATGTCGTCCACGAGGGAGGGGCCCTCTCGCCTTCCCTTAGCACCGCCCAGGCGGCGCGCAAAGCGCGGACGGTCGCGCCCACGTCGTGGACGCGGAAGAGCCTCGCCCCTCGCTCGAGCGCGAGGACCGCGGCGGCGATCGACTCGAAGATCCGCTCGGCGGGCGGGGCGGCCGAGCCGAGCAGCGCCTTGCGGGAGGCGCCGATGACCAGCGGCCGGCCGATCCCGGTGAGCCCACCGAGATCGCGTAGGAGCCGGCGCGATTGGGCCGGGCTCTTCGCGAAGCCGAATCCGGGGTCGAGCGCGATCCGCTCCGGCTGGATCCCGGCCGCGAGGGCGGCCTTTAGCCGCTCGCGGAGCTCGGCCGCGACCTCGCCGGCCACGTCCCCGTAGCTCGCGAGGGAGGCCATGGTCTCGGGCGTACCGCGGCTGTGCATGAGGACGAGCCCGCAGCCGCTCCGCGCGCAGAGCGGGAGCATCGCGGGGTCGAAGGCGCCGCCGCTGACGTCGTTGACCAGATCCGCCCCGGCCGCGAGCGCCGCCTGGGCGACGACGGCCTTGCGGGTGTCGATCGAGATCGGAAGCAGCGGCAACCGGCGGCGCAGCTCCCTGACGACCGGGAGGACGCGACCGAGCTCCTCGTCGAGCGAGACCTCGCGCCGTCCCTCGCCGTAGGTCGCTCCCGAGGGCCGGGTCGACTCGCCGCCGACGTCGAGCGCGTCTGCCCCCTCGTCGGCGAGCCGGAGCCCCTGCGAGACGGCCTCTTGCGGGTCGAGGAAGCGGCCACCGTCGGAGAAGCTGTCCGGCGTGGCGTTGAGGATACCGAGGATCCGCGGCCGCTCACCGAGCTCCCAGACCGCGCGACCGACCTCGAGCTTCATCCCCGCCCCCCGCGCCGGCCGGGAAGGGGCGAGCGCCCCCCCCGGTACGGCCGCCGCGCGACTAGGCCTTCGACGGCTCGGAGAGCTTGCCCAGCCCCTCGAGGGCGTCCAGGATCTTCTTCTTCTCCTTGCGATCCTGGGCCTGCGGCGACTTCGCGACGCTGCCGCTCGGCTTTTGGGGCTTCTCCCGCTGAATGGCGCCACCGTTGATGATGGCGTTGATCTCGGCGCCGTCGAGCGTCTCGTACTCGAGCAGGGCATCGGCGAGCCGCTTCAGGGTCTCGAGGTTCTCGGTCAGGATCTGCTTCGCCTTCTGGTACTGCTCCGTGACGATGCGGCGAACCTCGCCGTCGATCTGCTGCGCCGTCTGCTCGCTGTAGTCCTGGTGGCTCGCGATCTCGCGACCGAGGAAGATCTGCTCCTCGTGCTTGCCGAAGGCGAGCGGCCCGAGCGCCTCGCTCATGCCCCACTCGCAGACCATGCGGCGGGCGAGGTCGGTCGCCACCTCGATGTCGTTCGAGGCGCCGCTCGTCATCTCGTTGAAGACCAGCTCCTCGGCAATCCGGCCACCGAGGGAGATGGCGATCCGGTGGCGCGCGTACTCGCGGCTCGCGTTGTAGCGATCCTCGGCGGGAAGCTGCTGGGTGAGGCCGAGCGCGGGGCCGCGCGGGATGATCGTGACCTTGTGGACCGGATCGGTCCCCGGGAGCATCTTCGCGACGAGCGCGTGGCCGCTCTCGTGGACCGCGGTCACCTTCTTCTCCCGCTCGCTGATGATCATCGACTTGCGCTCGACGCCCATCAACACCTTGTCCTTCGCGAACTCGAAGTCGGCGAGATCCAGCCGGTCCTTGTTCTGCCGCGCCGCGAGGAGCGCCGCCTCGTTGACGAGGTTCTCGAGATCGGCCCCGGAGAAGCCGGGCGTCCCGCGGGCGATCTGGTCGAGGTCGATGTCCGGCGCCATCGGCGTCCGCTTCGTGTGGACGTTCAGGATGCCGAGCCGGCCTTGCACGTCCGGCCGCGGCACGACGATGCGCCGGTCGAAGCGGCCCGGCCGCAAGAGCGCCGGGTCGAGCACGTCGGGCCGGTTCGTGGCCGCGATGAGGATGACGCCGTCGTTGCTCTCGAAGCCGTCCATCTCGACGAGGAGCTGGTTCAGGGTCTGCTCGCGCTCGTCGTGGCCGCCGCCGAGACCCGCGCCGCGGTGGCGACCCACGGCGTCGATCTCGTCGATGAAGACGATGCAGGGGGCGTTCTTCTTGCCCTGCTCGAAAAGGTCGCGGACGCGGCTCGCGCCGACGCCCACGAACATCTCGACGAAGTCGGAGCCCGAGATCGAGAAGAACGGCACGCCGGCCTCGCCCGCGATGGCCCGCGCGAGCAGCGTCTTGCCGGTGCCGGGAGGACCCATGAGGAGCACGCCCTTCGGGATGCGGCCGCCGAGCCGGGTGAACTTCTTCGGGTCCTTGAGGAAGTCGATGATCTCCTCGAGCTCGCCCTTGGCCTCGTCGATGCCGGCGACGTCCGAGAAGGTGACCTTGTTGTGGTTCTCGGACAGCAGCTTCGCCTTGGACTTGCCGAAGCTCATGGCCTTGCCACCCGAGCCCTGGAGCTGCCGCATGAAGAAGAAGAAGAGGAGGAAGAGGAGCGCGAGCGGCAGCCCCTGCACGAGGATGGAGAGCCAGATGCCGTTCTGGTCCTCCTTCTCGATCTTGAAGTCGACGCCGTGGTTGTGGAGCCGGTCGAGCAGGACGTCCGAGGGCGTCGTGCCCGTCACCCGGAACTCGGCGCCGTTGTCCTTGATGTGACCCTGGTAGGTCTGCCCCTTGATTGCGAGATCCTTGACGCGCCCCTGGTCGACGTAGGTCAGAAACTCGCCGTAAGTGAGATCCCGCGGAGCCTGCTGGTGGCCGTTGAAGAACTGGTAGAAGGCCACGAACATCACGATGATGACGGCCCAGAGCAGGACGTTCTTGTACAGCTGTTTCAAGCGAGACCTCGTTCTTCGGGGACGGAAAAGGAGGGTCAATGAGCTTCTAGCAGAGGCGCTTTCTCGTTCGCAAGCCGCGTCCCGGCGGGTTGTCGGGTTCGTAAGTCCGCGCCGCGAGGGATGCAAGAGGAACTCCCAGGGGCCGCCCGGTTCTTCCCGGCCGCCCCAATGACTCGGCCCGCAGCGCGAGGCCGCCGCCATCGCCCTCCGGCCGCCGTGCGCCCTCCCCCGCCCGGAGCCCCACCACCCAGAGGATCTCCTCGCCCTGGCAGAGGAGCGCCACCCGATCCCGCTCCTCCCGGGGCACCCCTACGTCGATGAGAAATCGCTTGAGCTTTCGGGAGCCCGCGCCGCCGGAGGGCCGGAAGCGGTCGCCGGGGCGGCGGGAGCGCAGCTCGAGGGGGAAGCGAGCGCTCGCCTCGGAGAGCTCGAGGGTGCAGCCCTCCGGGAGCGCCCCCGACCCCCGCGGCTCCACGTGGAGCACGAGGCCCGCGGCGGGGCACTCCCAGCGCCCCGGCCCCTCGATCCGGTAGGAGAAAGGGCTGGGCGCCGGCCGTTGCCTCGGCCCGAGCTCGATCCGGCCGCCACGGCCGCGAGCGGCCAGATCGCCCGAGAGGTGCAGCTCGCCGCCTCGGCCTGACCGCGCCAGCCCGACCAGCCGCTCGACCTGCTCTCGGGAGGGCTGGGCCTGAGGGCGGAGCCGGCGCACGAGGTGCCGCGCCACCCGATTCGCCACGGGGGTCGGAAGGGCCGCGAGCCGCTCCGCCTCCAAGACGAGCGTTCGACCGCCCGTCGCCGCCACGACCGGGCCGAGCGCCTCCAGCGCGGCGCGGGCGAGCCCGTCGAGGAGCCGCTCGTCCTCGCGGCAGCTCTCGGCGAGCCGGCAGAGCTGCCGCTCGAGCGCGGGGGAGATCGACTCGAGCGCGCCCCAGGCCGCCCGGAGCGCGTTGCGACGAAGCGCCAGGTCGGCGTTGGTCGGATCCTCGCAGACGGGAAGGCCCAGCTTCTCCGCGTGGGCCCGCACCAGCCGCCGCGAGGCTCCCAGGAGCGGCCGTACGAGCCGGACTCCGGCCGTCAGCCGCCGGGAAGGGGCCATGGCGCCGAGCCCTTTGACGCCCGTCCCGCGAAGCAGCCGCAAGAGCACCGTCTCCGCCTGGTCCGTCGCGGTGTGGCCCACCGCGACCCGGTCGAAGCCGCGGTGGCGCGCGAAGCGGCCGAGCGCCTCGTAACGAGCTCGACGCGCCGCGTCTTCGGGGCCGGCGCCGGGGCCGACCTCGACCTCGAGGAGGTGAAACGGAAGACCCAGCACGCCGGCCAACGCCCTGGCGGTGGCGGCGTCGACTCGGGAGCTCTCCCGCAGCCGGTGATCGACGTGGACGAGCGCGAGCTCGGCGAGCCCCCAGCGCGGGCCAAGGACGCCGCAAAGATGCGAGAGTGCAGCGGAATCTCCCCCACCGCTCACCGCGCAGAGCAGCCGGCTCCCGGCAGGCACCAGCGGCGCGCCCGCCCGGGCGACGAGCCCGAGCAGCTCCCGACTCTCTTGGCCTCCTTTGGACATACCTTTGCTTACACTCCCACTCGGGTCCTACAGGCGACCAAGTTGATGGGGGCGATCGGACCGGTTATACTACGGGCAGAAGGCGGCGAGTTGCTCAGGCTGCTCAGCCTGCCGATTGAGAGGCTGAGGGTAGAATAAAGCGAGGGGAGCGTTCGTTACTGTTCCCCAGAGGGCGACGGCAGCCTTCGAAGCGTTGGGCCCAGGGGTCCCCCCCCTCCCCCTCTGGGTCCACGGGCGGCGTAGGGAAACCTACGCCGCCTTTTTTTGCCTCGGCTCCGGCCTGGGCTCGTTGACACCGAACGGCCCTCCCGGTAGTCGGCGGGGATGCGCGCGCCGCGGCTGCTCTCCGTCGCTCTCTCCCTCCTGCTTCAGGCCGGCTGCTCGAGCTGCCGGCGAACGAGCGGGCCGACTCTGTCGCCGCGCTCGCTCGCGCCGGCGGACGCCGTCGCCTACGTCGAGGCGCCGTCGCTCGGGCGTCTCGCCGGCCACCTCGCCGAGCTCTCTCAGCCGCTCGCGCTCCTCCCCGGCGGCGAGGCGCTGGGGATGGGGCTCGACCAGCTCTCCGCCACGCTGGGCTTCGATCCGCGCCAGCCGGCGGCGCTCGCCTCGGCGGGGCTCGACGGGGCGCGGCCGGCGGCGCTCGTGGTCGAGGGCGCCGCCGCCTGGGCGGCCCTGCCGGTGCGCGACGAGGGGCGCTTCCGCGCGGCGATCGAGCGGCTCGCCGCCTCGCGGCTCGGCGCGCCGGCCCCGCGCGAGCAGGGCGGCGTGCTCCGCTTTCAGGGCCCCTCGGGCGAGGCGGCGCTCGCCTTCCGGGGGGGCTACGCCCTCGTGGGATCGAGCGACGCGAGCGCCCCGCTCCTCGCCCGCGGGCTGTCGCGCCCCCTGGAGGCGAGCCTCGAGCGGAGTCCCGTGGCGCCGCTGGTCTTCCGCCGGCTGCTGCCCGGCGAGGACCTCCTCGCCTACGTCTCCAAGGGCGCGCTGCCGCCATCCCTTTCGCGGCTGCCCGGGCTCGGCTTCGGCGCGAGCCTCTCGCTCGCCAATCGCCGGGTCACGCTGCGCGCGCTCGACGTCTTCTCCGTGGGCGAGGGGGCGGGCCTCTCGCCGCTCGCTCTCCCCGCCGGCGGCGATCTCGTGCCGCTCCTCCCGCCGGGCGCCCCGATCGTCGGGCGGCTCGGCGGCGAGCCGGCGGCGCTCGCCCAGGCCTGGACGTGGCTCCTCCCAGCCGCCCTCGTCGACGCGGCCCGGGAGGCGAAGCTGGACCTCGGCCAGGAGCTCTTCGCGAACCTCCGGCCCGGCATCGCCTTCGCGCTGGGGCTCGCGCCGAAGCCGGACTTCTCCTCGGCCTCGTGGGATCCGCGCCGGGGCAACCCCTTCCGCGTCGTGACCCTCGAGGCGGTCGGCCGCGTGCGCGACCCCGCGAAGGCGCTCGCCGCCCTGCCGAAGCTCCTCGCGCTCGCGCCCCGCTTCGGCGCCTCGGCCGAGCGGCGGGACGCGGGGGCGACCGCGGCCTGGATCTTCCGCTACTCGCTCGGCGAGAGCGTCACCGTGGCGCTCGCGGGCGACGTCGTCGTGGTGACGGGCGGGGACGGCCAGCTCGGGCCGGCCGTCGAACGGGCCCTCGCGAAGGGCGCGCGCTACGCCCCGCCGCGAGAGCTGCTCCGCGCCCTGACGGGCCACGTCAGCGACGGGATCGCCTTCGACAGCGCCGCCGCCCGGGAGGCGCTCTCGGCCATCCCCGACTCGGCCTTCGGCGGCCTCACCGGCTTCACGCTCCGAGCGCTCTTCGACCGAGCGGAGGCGGCGCTCGGCCAGCTGGGCCCCGTCGTCGCGACGCTCCAGCTCGACGCCGACGCGGCGACGATCGACGCCGAGGTGCGACTTCGATGAGCGAGGGGGCGGCCGGCGGGACGGGGGGCGTCGAGGCGCGCGGCCTCGTCCGCTCCTTCCGGCGGGACGGCCGGGAGCTGCGCGTGCTCGACGGCGCCGAGCTCTCGATCGCCCCGGGCGAGGTCGTGGCCCTCTTCGGCGAGAGCGGCTCGGGCAAGAGCACCCTCCTCTCGATCCTCGGCGGCCTCGACGACGGCTTCGCGGGCAGCGTTCGGCTCTCCGGCGTCGAGCTGTCGGGGCTCGCCGAGCCCGAGCGGTCGCGCCTTCGGGCGCGGACCGTCGGCTTCGTCTTCCAGGACCACAACCTGCTGCCTCGGCTCACCGTCTCGGAGAACCTCCTCCTTCCGTTCGCCTTCCGGCGCGGCGAGCGGCCCGGGCCGGAGGCGGCGAGCGAGGCGCTCGAGTCCGTGGGGATCGCGCCGCTCGCCCGCGAGCGGGCCGCACGGCTCTCGGGCGGGGAGCGGCAGCGGGCGGCGGTGGCGCGCGCGCTCGTGACCCGGCCGCGGCTGCTCCTCTGCGACGAGCCGACCGGCAGCCTCGACGGGGCGAACGGCCGGCGCGTCGCCGAGCTGCTCGTCTCCCTCGCGCGCGGGCGCGGGGTCGCCGTGCTCGTCGCGAGCCACGACCCGTCGCTCTGGCGTGGAGCCGACCGGGCGCTCGAGCTCTCGGGGGGCCGGCTGCGGGCGCGGCTGGCGGGGGCGGCGTGACGCTGCTGCGGCTCGCCCTCGGCAACCTGCGGCGCGACGCGCTCGGCGCCGCCTTCGTCACGGCCGCCATCGCCCTCGGCGCGGGCTCCCTCTTCTTCTTCGCCGGGCTCGGGGCCGGCCTCTCGAACGCCGTGGCTCGGCTCTTCCCCGAGGCCGACCGGACGGTCGAGGTCGTACCGCCGCGGCTGCGGCTCGGCGGGCTCTTCGGCGGCCGGCTCGACGAGGCGGCGGTCGCGCGGCTGCGCGCCCTCCCCGGGGTGACCGAGGCGCGGCGCAGGCTGCTCTTCGGCGCGCCGGCGAGCGCGGTCTACGACGGCTCCTTCTTTGGCGCGCGGCTCGACGTCGCGATCGAGGTGGCCGCCGAGGGAGTCGAGCGCGGGGCGCTCGCCGCCGAGCTGCCGAGGGACGAGCCGTTCTCCGCGGCGGCGGGCTCGCCCGTGCCGGCCTGCGTCTCGTCCCGACTGCTCGATCTCTACGACGGCGTCTTCGCCCCGACGCGCGGGCTGCCGCGCCTCACGGCCGGAATGCTGCTCGGCTTCACCGCCCCCATCACGCTCGGGCGGTCGCTCGTCGCGGCGAGCCGAGGGCCGGTGGAGACGGTGCCCGTCCGGATCGCCTGCGTCTCGCCCCGGGCGATGCTCGCGGGCCTCACCGTACCGCTCGAGGTGGCGCGGGCCTGGAACCTCCGGCAGGGGCTGCCGGGGGACGGCTACACCGGCGTCTCGCTGTCGGTGGCGAGCCCGCGCGAGCTGCCGGCGGTGGAGGCGGCCGTCCGCTCGCTCGGGTTCGAGCTCAATTCGGGCGACCGGGAGGCCGCCCAGGCGGCGGGCCGCGCGGCGGCCGTCGGCGCCACGGCCTTCGAACTGCTCGCGCTCCTGCTCGTCGTCCTCGCGACGGGCGGCGTCTTCCAGCTCTTCTCGGGCGCCGTGCGCTCGCGCCGGCGCGAGATCGGCATCTTGCGGGCGCTCGGGGCGACGCCCGCGCAGGCCTCGGGGCTCCTGCTCCTCGAGGCCGCGATCCTCGGGGGGGCGGGCGGCGCGCTGGGGCTCTGCGGCGCGCTCGGGGCCGCCTCGCTCGCCGACGCCTGGCTGCGCCGGCTCCCGTTTCCGGGCCGGCCGGAGACGATCTTCGCGTTCGGCACCGCCTCCGCGGCGGCGGCGCTCGCGGTCGGCCTGCTCGCCGCCCTGGGGGGCGCCTACCTGCCCGCCCGGCTGGCGGCGCGGCTCGATCCGGCGCGTACGCTCTCGGACGGTTGACGGCCGAAGAATTGACGCCCCAGCGGGCGGCCGCTATTTTCCTCTGACGCGCGGTCGCCGGGGTGGCCGACCGTCTCTCGCGCGACGGCAGGTCCAGAGAGCGATGCCCCAGATCGTCCGATTCGGAAAATACGACCTGCTCGAGCGGGTGAACGTCGGCGGCATGGCCGAGGTCTGGAAGGCCCGACTGCGAGGCGTCGAGGGCTTCGAGAAGATCATCGCGCTGAAGCGGATCCTCCCCAACATCGCGGAGGACACCGAGTTCATCACGATGTTCATCGATGAGGCGAAGATCACCGTGCAGCTCACGCACGCGAACATCGCCCAGACCCACGACCTCGGAAAGATCGACGACAGCTACTTCATCGCGATGGAGTACGTCCCGGGCCGGGACCTGCGCGGCATCTTCGACCGGGCCCGCAAGCGCAAGCAGCACGTCCCGGTGCCCCTCGCCTGCTACTGCATCTCCAAGGTCGCCGACGCCCTCGACTACGCCCACCGCAAGAAGGACCCTCAGGGGCGCGACCTCAACATCGTCCACCGCGACATCTCGCCGCAGAACGTCCTCGTCTCGTACGACGGCGAGGTGAAGCTCATCGACTTCGGCATCGCCAAGGCGGCCAGCAAGGCGAGCCAGACGCAGGCGGGCATTCTCAAGGGTAAGTTCGCCTACATGTCGCCCGAGCAGATCCGCGGCGCGCCGCTGGACGGCCGCTCCGACGTCTTCGCGCTCGGCACCGTGCTCTACGAACTCCTCACGGGCGAGCGGCTCTTCGTCGGCGAGAGCGACTTCTCGACGCTCGAGAACGTCCGGAACATGCAGATCCTGCCGCCGTCGACCTACAACAACCGGATCCCGCGGGAGCTCGAGCCGGTGGTCATGAAGTCGCTCGCCCGCGACCTGAACCAGCGCTACCGCTGGGCGAGCGAGTTCGGCGCCGACCTGCAGCGCTTCCTCCTCACCCAGCAGTCGGTCTTCGGCCCGAACGACCTCGCCGCCTACATGCGGAGCACCTTCTCCGAGGAGTGGAACAAGGAGAAGGCCAAGGCCGCCGAGCTGGCGACGGCCGCAGCGGCGCCCGCGGCCGAGCCACCGCCCCTCTCCCCGCCGCCGCACACGGGGCGGGCGATGACGCCGGGCGTGCCCTGGGAGTCCCCCGTCGGGAGCCCCGCGGCCACCACCCCACCGCGCATCCCGGGCCGCTCGTCGCTCCCGCCCACCTCGCCCTCCGCCGCCGCCGGCATCCCCCTCGCACCACCGGCCCGCGGGCCAGCCTTGAGCCCCCGCGTGCCGGTGCCGCCAGCCCGCGCGCCGGAGCGGGCCTCGGGCGCGCCGCCCTGGCTCGGCTCCTTGCTCGCCGGCGCCGGCGGGGCGCTCGTCGTCGCCCTCGGGGTGGGCGCGTTCCTACTCTTCCGCAGCTCCGCGCCGCCGCCCGGCGTGCTGGTCGTCAACGCGACGCCGGTCCAGGCCGAGGTCTACGTGGACGGCGCGCGCGAGCCGGGCTCCGTGCCCTTCACCCTGACGCTCCCGCCGGGCGACCACGACGTCGAGGTCCGCGCCTCGGGCTTCGCCACCTTCCGCAACCGGGTCCAGCTTCCGGCCGGCGGCCAGCGGATCGTCGACGCCGAGCTGCACGCGGCACAGGCCCTCCCCGGCCACTGATCCGCCAGCCCAAATTCGTCGCGCGGCCGCGCGGATCTCCGGACCGTCCCACCCTCGCCGCTCGTGGTAAGTTCCGGTCGAATGCGCCGCCCGCTCCTCCTCGCCGCGCTCGCCGCCGTGTCTCCCCTGGGCTGCCACGCGGCGCCGGCCGGGGGTGACGTGCAGATCGTCTTCGCCGCCGACCAGCTCGGCTACCTCGCGCCCTGCGGCTGCTCCGAGCATCAGCTCGGCGGCGCGGCGCGGGCGGCGGGGGCCATCGAAGCGCGCGCGAGACGGCTACCGACCCTCTTCCTGGAGGGGGGCAACCTGCTCTTCGGCACCCTGGCCCCGAAGCCCGACGAAGAGCAGCAGCTCCGGGCGAAGGCCGTGGCGATCGCCCGCTCGTGGGCGGAGGCCACGGCGGGGACGACCCGCCGCTTTCGGCGCGGGCCCTACGACCTCGTCGCGGGCGCGGCCTTCGCGGACTCGGCTCTGGGCTCGCTGCCGCCCGTCTCCGGGGGCGAGGTCGTGAAGGTGGGGGGCGTTCCCATCGGCCTCTTGCCGCTCGACGGACCTCCCGCCCCCGGCGCCGCCGCCGCGCTCCGGAAGGCGGGGGCCCGCGTCGTCGTCGCGCTCGCCCAGGCGCCGCGCGTGGCGGACGCTCAGCTCTGGGGCCAGGCCGCCGGCGCCGATCTGGCGCTCCAGGCCGGCGTCGACGACCCCGTCCAGGACACCGACGAGGCCGCCCTGGTCCCCGCTGCGGGGCCGCCCGCCTTCCGGGTAAAGGACAAGGGGCGGAGCCTCCTCGCGCTGACGCTCCACCTCCCCGCGGGCGCCCCGGCGGGGCTCGTCGTTCCGGAGCCCGCGGCTCAGCGAGCCGCCCGGGCGAACGACCTCGACGCGTTGATCGCGAGCGACCGCGCCCGCCTCCAGGGCGCCGCGGGGCCGCTGCGCGAGCTGCTCCAGAAGAAGCTCACCGAGCTCGGCGCGCGGCGCGACGCGCTGCGCAGGCCGGAGACGCCGCCCGCGGGCCGCGCCGTCGCCGAGGTCGCCTTCGTCGAGCTCGGCGACGGAAGCCCCGAGGACCCCAAGATCCAGGAGATCTTCCAGCGCTACACGACGCTGGTGGCCGAGCAGAACCTCGCCGCGCAGAAGGACAAGATCTGCGCGCCGCCGAAGCCGGGCGAGCTCCACTACGTCGGCGCCGCGGGCTGCCGCGACTGCCACCCGGACGCCGCGCAGGTCTGGGATCGCACGAAGCACCCGCACGCCTACCAGACGCTCGTGGAGAAGGGGCGCCAGCTCGACGTCGAGTGCATTCGCTGCCACGTCCTCGGCTACGACCAGCCGGGCGGAGTGTGCCGCCTCGACCGGGTGGGAGCGCTGGGCGGGGTGCAGTGCGAGGCCTGCCACGGCATGGGCTCGGCCCACGCGGACTCGATGGGGGACGCGCCCATGCCGATCCCCAAGCCCGACCTGCAGACCTGCCTGCGCTGCCACACCCCGGACAACGACACGCGCTTCTCGAGAGAGAGCTACGTCTCCTACTACCTCCCCGGCATCCTCGGCCCCGGCCACGGCAAGCCGGCGAAGTAGCCCGAGCGGGCAAAGCGCGCCGACGGGGATCGATCGCTCCCGCCGCTAACCCCCAAGCAGCCCCCGCCGGAGGATCTCCGCGTAGAGATCGACCGACCGACCCGGATCGAAGGGCGCGCTCCGCTTGCCCAGCCGGATGAGCCGATCGTCGTAGAGGGCGGCGGGGCTGCGCTCGCGCAGGAGCCGGACGACGAGGTCCAGGTTCTCGTGGCGCGAGGGGCGGACCTGCGCGCCGAGCGAGGTAAAGGCGACCTCGGCCTCGTAGAGCGCGGCGCCTCCCGCGTCCGAGTAGAGGAAGACGAAGCCCTCGGCCTCCTCGACCTCCGTCTGGACCTCCCGCTTCTTCTCGGAGGTGAGCATGAGCCCCTGGGTCATGATCGCCTTCCCCAGGTCGAACTTCCGCTCCTTCTCCACGCGGACCTTCGACTCGCGCTGCACCCGCAGGCCCCGCAGGACGAGCCGGAGCTGGCCGTCGGGGAGGACGAGCGGCGGGCCGAGGCGCGGGGAGAGCTCGACCGCGCCCGGCGCGAGGCGAAAGGTCCGACAGACCAGCCGGTCGGCATCCCCCGGCGGCGGCAACGGGCAGCTCACCGCGGCCTCCCCGGTGCCCCGCAGCGAGGCGGCGAGCGCCTCGGCCCGCTCGTCCTCCCAGCGGACGAGCAGCAACGGCGGCTCCCCCGCGAGCCGCATCCGCGCCTCCGCCGGCGCAAAGCCAGCCTCCGCGGCGAGGAGCTTCGAGACGGCCTCGAGGTTCTTCGGCGGACGAACGAGCGCGACGACGCTTGGCATGGTGCCTGAGAGCCTACCCCGGTACCCCGCCAGAGGCCACGTGGGCTCCGGCCCCGCGCGTACCGGGCGGAGCGGAGCGGGCGACGTCGACTTCCCGAACGCCGCCGGACCGCCCCCCGCGGCTACTGGACGACCGCCTGGGCCGTGCCGCTGAACGGAACCGGCCGCGCCTTCGCGGACGAACTGCTGCGGCGCGAGCCGACCCTCGACGTGCTGTTCAACGTCTCAGGGGTCATGCAGACGAATCCCGTGCGGCAGCCCTCCGGCGACGGGGCGTCGAGCTGACGCTGGCCACCTGCCCGGTTCCCGTGGCACGCCGGTCGACTTCGACTTCGACGACCCGAGCCTCGAGCGCGGCTACGACCCGGACCGCGCCTTCGAGAACTCGAAGCTCGCCCTCCTGTGGCTCACCTACGAGTTCCAACTCTGGCCTCCTCTCGGGCGTGGGGGAGACCCGAACGGGCCCTCGAATGAGCTCTCGAACGACGCGATTCGCGACCTCCCGGGCGGGCGACGCCGCTTCTCGCTGGCGTTCCGCCCGATGAGCGAGGCCTCCCTCGCGAGGATCGCGCAGCACGTCGCCATCCCGGTGCGGGGCAGCCTCGTCCTCCTCGAGGGGGAGCTCGACGAGCTCGAGGGATTCGCGAAGAAGCTGGGCGACCGGACCGGCCCTTGGCCTGGACGCGGCTGATCGGCCCCGTCCTCCTTCGTCAAAGCGGTTGGACGCTCGATGAAAGGGGCGGGTTTCTTCGTCCAAGGGGTTTCATCGTCGATGAACGGGGCGAGTTGATTCTTCTCGCCCCGGAGTTCGTCGATGAAACCGGTGTGAGGCTCGATGAAAGGGGTTGGATGGAGCGTGAAGCCGGTCTCCTCGACCATCGAACCGCCTGGACGAAGCGTCGCGGCCGTTTGACGCGCGATGAAACCGGTTGGACCGAGTAGGGAGGGGCTTTCATCGTTCATCTCGCACCTTTCATCGTTCGTCCCGCCCCTTTCATCGTCGGTGAAGGGCCCGAGATGAAGCGTCCAAGGCCTTTCATCGTGCGTCCAAGCGGTTTCATCGCTCGTCCCACGCCCGGTTGCCTCGCAAACCCTCGAAAGGTGGTCTGTCCCCGCCGTCGAACGGAGGGTCGCGGCCGCCCCGAAGCGGCGTCCCGACCCGGGCCCGCGCGAACCGGGCGCGCTGCTCGTGAACCCCGCCGGCGGGAGCTCGATGGGCCGCGCGCGGTTCGCTCGCGTTGACGAGCCCGTTGGCCACGGCTAAAGACGCCCGCGTGAACGGATCTCCACGGCAGCGGGCGGCGCAGGCGCGGCGGGTGGTCGTCAAGATCGGCACGGCGGTGCTCACCGACGAGCGCGGCCGCTTCGACGCGCTGCGGTTCGGGCGGCTGTGCGACGAGCTGGCCGAGGCGGCCGCGGAGCGCGAGCTGGTCGTGGTCTCGAGCGGCGCCATCGCGCTCGGGCTGGAGCGGTTGGGGCTCGAGCGGCGCCCCGGAGACCTGCCGGGCAAGCAGGCGGCGGCGGCGGTGGGACAGGGCGCGCTGATGCAGCGCTACGCGGAGGCGATGGGGAAGCGCGGGCTCGCGGTGGGTCAGATCCTCCTCACTCACGAGGACGTGGCCGACCGGCAGCGCTACCTGAACGCGCGCCAGACGCTCGCGGCTCTCCTCGCGCAGCGGGCGCTGCCCGTCATCAACGAGAACGACACCGTCTCGGTGGAGGAGATCCAGTTCGGCGACAACGACGCGCTCGCGGGGCTGGTGGTCGGGCTGTGCGGCGCGGAGCTGCTCGTGCTGCTCTCCGACGTGGACGGCCTCTACGACCGCGACCCGCGGGACGCGACCGCGGCGGCGCCCGCGAAGCTCGTGGCCGAGGTCGCGGAGGTGACGCCGGAGATCGAGGCGCTCGCCGGGGGCAGCCGCTCCGGGCTCGGGACCGGCGGCATGATCGCGAAGGTCCGCGCCGCGCGCCTCGCCGCCGAATCGGGCGCGGTGACCGTGGTCGCCGCCGGCCGGCGCGACGGCTCGCTCGCCGCGCTGCTGCGCGGCGAGCCCGTCGGGACCGTTTTCGGCGCGCCGAGGCTGCCGCTGCGGGCGCGCCAGCGCTGGATCGCCCACGCCCTCAAGCCCAAGGGGAGGCTCCTCGTCGACGCGGGCGCCCGCGAGGCGCTCCTGCGCCGGGGCGGCAGCCTGCTCCCGTCCGGCCTCCGCGCCGTCGAGGGCGACTTCGGCCGCGGCGCCGCCGTCGAGATCGCGGGCGAGGACGGCCGGCCGTTCGCGCGGGGGCTCGCGGGCTACGGCGCCTCGGAGCTGTCGCGCCTCTGCGGACGAAAGTCCGGCGAGATCGCTGGGATCTTGGGGTACAAGTACCTCGACGAGATCGTCCACCGGGACGACCTGATCCTGCTCGAGGGAGGCGCCGCCGCTTGAAGCAGTCCGTTGCCCCCGTGGCCCCGACGGCCCCTCCATCCGAGGCCGCCCGGCTCGCCGAGACCGCGCGCGCCGCCTCGCGCGAACTCTCGCGGGCGCACAGCGCCGCGAAGGACGACGCGCTGTGCGCCATCGCGGACCGGCTCGTCGCGACCCGGGGCCGCATCGAGCGGGCGAATCGCGACGACCTGGCCGCCGCCCGTCGGGCCGGCGTTCGCGGCGCCTTCCTCGACCGCCTCGCGCTCGACCCGAAGCGGATTGCCGCCATGGCAGAGGCGGTACGGGCGATCGCCGCGCTCCAGGACCCCGTGGGCGAGGTGGTCCTGAGCTGGCGCCGGCCCAACGGGCTCACGGTGAAGCAGATCCGCCTGCCGCTCGGCGTCCTCCTCGTCGTCTACGAGGCCCGGCCGAACGTCACCGCGGACGCAGCGGCGCTCTGCATCAAGAGCGGCAACGCGGTGCTGCTGCGAGGCGGCGGCGAGGCGCTCCACTCGAACCGCGCGATCGCCCGGGCGGTCGGCGAGGGGCTGCGGCGGGCGGGGCTCCCCGCAGACGCCGTCCAGCTCGTCGAGGACCCGAAGCGCGAGCGGCTCGCGGCGCTGCTCGCCCTCGAGGGGAAGATCGACCTCTGCATCCCCCGCGGCGGCGCGGGCCTGATGTCCTTCGTCCGCGAGCACGCGCGGATCCCGGTGATCCCGCACGGCGCCGGCGTCTGCCACGTCTACGCCGACGCCTCGCTCGACCGCGACGCCGCCGTGCGCGTCATCGTGAACGCGAAGGCGCAGCGGCCGGGGGTCTGCAACGCCGCCGAGTGCCTCCTCGTGCACCGCTCGGCCGCCCGGGAGCTTTTGCCTTTGGCGGCCCGGGCGCTCTGCGATGCCGACGTCGAGCTTCGCTGCTGCCCCACCTCGCTCGCGATCGTGCGGCGCGCCGGCTTTCCGGCCCGCCCGGCCGAGGAGAGCGACTACGGCCGCGAGTTCTTGGACCGAATCCTCGCGGTCCGGGTGGTGCGCGACCTCGACGAGGCGCTCGCCCACATCGAGCGCTACGGCACGGGCCACACCGAGGCGATCCTGACGCGCGACCTCGCAGCGGCCCGCCGCTTCGAGCGCGAGGTCGCCGCCTCGGCCGTGATGATCAACGCCTCGACCCGCTTCAACGACGGCGGGGAGCTGGGACTCGGCGCCGAGATCGGCATCAGCACGGGCCGGCTCCACGCCTATGGTCCGATGGGGCTGCGGGAACTCTGTTCGAAGAAGTTCGTCGTCGAGGGCGACGGCCAAGTACGCGCCTGAGCGGCGCGGGGAGAGGCGAGAATGCCGGTACGGCAGAAGAAGAAGATGAAGATGAAGGAGAGACCCCCGAGGACCCGGCGGGGCGCGGGCCCACCCAAGTCGACGGCCGGCCGCTCGCGGACCAAGGCGGCGGTCCGGGAGGCGCCGGTGACCTCGCTCGATCCGAACCGCGCACTGGCGCTGCGGGCCGCGCAAGCGGGGCTCGACAAGAAGGCCGAGAACCCCACCATTCTCGACGTGCGCGGCATCTCGAGCTACGCCGACTACGTGGTCGTCCTGAGCGCTGGGAGCGAGCGGCAGCTCTCGGCGGTCGCCCGGTCGATCGAGGAGCGGCTGAAGGAGCAGGGCATCCGGGCGCTCGGAATCGAGGGCTCGGGCAGATCCGGCTGGGTGCTCATCGACTTTGGGGACGTCGTGATCCACCTCTTCTCCGAGGAGACGCGCCACTTCTACGACATCGAAGGGCTCTGGTCGGACGCGCCGCGCGTTCGGGCCCCCGCGGCTTGAAGCTGCGAGTCGTGTGCATCGGGAAGGCGCGCCGCGGCGCACCCGAGGAGGCACTCGTCGAGGAGTACGCGGGCCGGATCGGCCGCTACGTCCCCTTCGAGATCGTGGTCGCGAGCGAGGCGCGGGGGGACGACGCCGCCGCGCGCCGCGAGGAGGCCGAGCGGATCCGGGCCAAGCTGCGCCCCCGCGACAGCGTGGTCCTCCTGGACGAGCGCGGGGAGGAGCTCGCGAGCCCGGCCTTCGCGGCCCGGCTCGCGGCGGCCGAGCGATCCGGCGGCCGCGACCTCGCCTTCGTCTTGGGAGGGGCGAGCGGCTTCGACGACTCGCTCCGCGCCCAGGCGGCCTTCAGCCTCGCGCTCTCCCGCTTCACCCTCCCCCACCTCCTCGCCCGCGTCGTCCTCGTCGAGCAGCTCTACCGGGCGCTGACGATCCTGCGGGGCGAGCCCTACCACAAGTAGCCATCCTCCAAATCAATCACGGAGGCAGCCGGCGCGAGAGAGACCGCGCGCGCTGGAGACGCCGCGCTCCCTCGCGAGGGATGCGCTGCCCCGAGGACCGGGACAGGCCGCCTCCCGGAGAGTATAAGCGGAGGGTCGTGTCCGCCGCGCCCCAAGCCCTCGCGTCGAGCCTCGTCCTCCTCCCGCGGCGGATCGGCCGGCTCGGCGAGGAGCTCGCCAGCCTGCTCTCGCCACCGCGCTGCACCGGCTGCGATGAACCGCTCGGGCGGGCGGCGCTCTTCTGCGACGGCTGCGAGGTCGCGCTCGCCGAGCACGACCCCGGAATCTGCCCGGCCTGCGAGCAGCCGGCCGGTCCGAAGGGGCTCTGCCGGGGCTGCGCCGGGAGGCTCTCGCCGCTGGCCGCCGTCCGCTGCGCCTTCGAGCACGAGGGGCCCCTCAGCGAGGCGCTTCACGCCTTCAAGTACGGCGACCGGCACGAGCTCGCCGCTCCGCTCGCGGCGCTCTGGATCGAGGCGCTCCGCGCCGTCGGCC
The DNA here is from genome assembly GCA_021783235.1 of Myxococcales bacterium. GTDB lineage: Bacteria > Myxococcota > Myxococcia > Myxococcales > JAKAPL01 > JAJXUD01. The sequence goes on from JAJXUD010000005.1 coordinate 30,771, forward strand.
TCCCGGACTTCCTGGGCTCGGGGAGCCTTCTCGCGCCGGTGCCGCTCCACCCGGCCCGGCTCGCGAGCCGAGGCTTCGACCAGGCCGCCCTCCTCGCGCACCGGCTCGCCCAGGCCCTCGGCGCCGAGGCGCGGCCGCGCCTCGCCTCCCGCGTCCGCGACACGCGGCCCCAGGTCGGGCTCGGGCGGGAGGCCCGCTCGGCCAACGTCGCGGGCGCCTTCCGGGCCACCGCCGGGCTCGCGCGCGGACGGGACGTCGTGCTCGTGGACGACGTCCTCACGACCGGGGCGACGCTGCGGGCGGCGGCCGAGGCGCTGGTCGAAGGCGGCGCGCGCCGGGTCTTCGGCCTCACGCTCGCGCGGGCGGCGCCGTGATCGCGCTCGCCCTGATCGCGGCCGCCACCCTCGGAGGCTCCAGCGCCCGGCAGCGGGAGGCGCTGGGGGAGGCGACGGCCTTCGCGACCGAGCGCGACCCGCTGAAGGCCGCCGCCGAGCTCGCCGACATCGAGGAGCTCTTCCCGCACCTCGGCCCCATCGCGGATCTCCTTCGCCAGGTGGACCTCGGAACGAAAGACCTCGCGCGCGATGCTCGGCCCGGCGCCGGCGAGGCCTGGGCCTGGGCGCGCCTGCTCGGGGTGAGGCTCGAGTTCGCGCGCGGTCGGCCCGAGCGGACGGCCGATCGCATGGAGGGGCTCGGCTTTCCCTCCGCCGCCTGGATCCAGCGTCTCCCCGAGGGCTCGGGGGGCTGCGGCGCCGCGGAGCCGCCCCCTCCCGTCGGAGGCGACTGGCGGGAGTTTCACGGAGCCGCCCCCACGGGCGTCTTCGAACTCGAGCAGCTCCTGACGGGACGGCAGGGCGAGACGGCGGCGATCGCGACCGGCCTCGACGTCGACGCGAGGCTCCCCGCGGCGATCTTCCTCGGGACGAGCGGCCGCGCGGCGATCGCGCTGGACGGCGCCTGGCTCGGCGTGGACGCGGGACACCACCCGGCTCATCCCGGCCAGCTCCGGCTGCCGCTGACCCTATCGCCCGGCCACCACGTCGTCCTGCTCGAGGTCTGCCGGGACGAGCGGCCGCTCGAGGCCAGCCTGCGCGTCGCCGCCCCGGACGGCCGGCCGCTCGCGCAGCTGCGGTTCAGCGCCCCCGGCCCCCCGCCAGCGCCGCGCGCCGGCAAGGCCACGCCGATCCCGGTCTCGCAGCTCGTCCAGCTCGCCTCGAAGGCCACCGGCGACGCGGCGGCCGACGTCCTCGAGGCGCTCGATCCCTTCGACGACGCGCGCCACGAGCCCTGGCGCGCTCGCGACGCCGCCTGCCACGCCGAACCGACCGAGGACTGCTGGCTCGACGAGCTCGCGCTGGCGCGACGGGGGCGTCGCGGCATCGACGCCGAGGCGGCGCTCGCCCGGGCGGTGGCCGCCGGCCCGGTGACGCCGCGGCTGCGGCTCGCCCAGGCCGACCTGTGGCTCGAGCTCGGCTACCCCGACCGGGCGCTCGGCCTCGCCCGGGAGGCGCGCGGGCTCGATCCGGATGACGACCAGCCGCTGCTGCTCGAGGCGCAGGCGCTCGAGGCGCTCGGGATGCAGGGGCTCGCCGCGGCGCGAGAGCTCGAGGCGGCGAAACGCTTCCCGGGCTCACCGGACGCACAGATGGCCGGCGCCTACCGGAACGAGCGGCTTCACCGAAGCGCCGAGGCGAGGGGCGAGCTGCGGCTCTTGCTCGGCCTGCGGCCGGATCTCCTCGGCGCCCGCGAGACGCTCGATCGCCTCTTGCTCGCCGCGGGGGACGTGACCGGGGCCCTCGAGGTCATCGAGGGCGGCCGAAGCTACGCGCCCCTCTCTGCCCGGCCGCTCCTCCAGGAGGCGCAGATCTGGCTCGGAAGGGCAGCGGCCGGGGCCGCGGGCGAGGCCGACCGGAGCCGGGGAGGCGCGCTCGCGAAGGCCGCGGCCGACCTCGGGAGATGGAACGGGGACGCGCTCGGGCAGCTCGCCGAGCTGGAGCTGGCGGCTGGCGACGAGGCGAGGGGCCGGGCCGATCTGAGGGCGGCGCTCGCGCTCGAGCCGCAGGCGCCCCTGCTGCGCAGCCTCGATCGGCAGCTCGGGGCGCGGGCCGACGACTTCTCGCGGCGCTACCTCGCGAACCTGGTCGAGGTCGCGCGCGCGAGCCCGCCGATCCCCGGCGAGGACGCGGTGGTCCTCTCCGATGCGACGGCGGTCGAGGTGTTTCCCTCGGGCCTCTCGAGCCGCGTCCACCAGCTCATCGTGCGCGCCCAGACGCAGCGCGGCGTCGAGGCCTCGCGCGTGACGCCGATCGAGTACGACCCCGACCGGCAGGAGCTGCGGATCCTCTCGGCGCGGCTCCTCGAGCCGGACGGCCACGTCGCCACGACGTTCGAGGAGAGCAGCCGATCGCTCTCCGAGCCCTGGTACGGCCTCTATTACGACCAGCGGGAGCGGGACGTCTCGTTCCCGAGCCTCGCGCCCGGCGACGTCCTCGAGGTCGCCTACCGGCTGGACGACGTGGCCCGCGAGAACCTCCTGCGCGATTCCTTCGGGGACATCGTCTTCTTGCAGGACACGGTGCCGCGCGAGCGGTTCGTCTACGCGGTGTCGATGCCGCCCGGCCGCGACCTCGCCTCGAACCAGCCCGAGGTCCCGAGCCTCTCGCGGCGCGAGGAGAAGCGGCCGGACGGCGGGAAGAGCTGGATCTGGACGGCCGGCGCCGTGCCGAAGCTCTTGCCCGAGCCGCAGATGCCGGGCTGGGCGGAGATCGCGCCCTACCTCGAGGTCTCGACCGAGCGCTCCTGGGCCGCGCTCGGCGACTCGTACTGGGAACTCGTGCGGAGCCAGCTGGAGCCGACCGCGAAGGTCGCCTCCGTCGCGGATGAGCTCGCCGACGGGGCGGGCCCCTCGATCGAAGCCCGCGTCGCGGCGGCCTACGACTTCGTCGTCTCGCACACCCGCTACGTCGGCCTGGAGCTCGGCATCCACGGCTACCGCCCCTACCCGGTGGGCGAGGTGCTCGACCGCGGCTTCGGCGATTGCAAGGACAAGGCCTCCCTGCTCTGGTCGCTGCTCCACTCGATCGGCATCGACTCGAGGCTCGTGCTCGTCCGGACGCGGCCGCTCGGGCGGCTCGCCGATGGCCCCGCCTCGTTCGCCGTCTTCGACCACGCCATCCTCTACGTCCCGGCGCTCGATCGGTTCCTCGACGCCACCGCCCGCTTCCACGGATCTCGGGAGCTGCCGGAGGGCGACCAGGGGGCGAGCGCCCTCGTGATCTCCCCGAACGGCCAGAGCCGCCTCGTCACGGTGCCCTCGCTGCCGGCGGCGTCGAACGGCACGACGACGACGCTCGCCGTGGCCCTGGCGGCGGACGGCAGCGCGACGCTCCAGGGGAGCGCCGAGATCCGGGGCTCCGACGCGGCGGAGTACCGACGCTCTTACCAGCCCGGCGCCGGCCGCCGCTCGCTCTTCGAGCAGGGATGGAGCCGCACCTACCCCGAGCTCGCCGTCCGCCGCGCCGACTTCGAGGGCTTGACCGACCTCGAGAAGCCGGTCCGCGTGACCTTCGACCTCGCCGTCCCCCGGCTCGCGAGCCGGCAGGGAGACCGCCTCCGTCTCCAGCCCTTCGGCGCGGCGGCGAGCTACGCCGAGCGGTTCGCGCCGCTCTCGAAGCGCCGCTTCGCGGTGGCGCTCCCGCCACCCTGGACCCAGGCGTTCGACTACCGGATCGGCGCGCCCGAGGGGCTCCGCTTCGCGGCCCCGCCGCAGAGCGTGCGCGAGATCACGCCATTCGGCGACCTCGAGGTCGACTGGGCGCTCGCTCCGGACAGCCGATCGCTCACCGTCCACGGCCACTTCGCGATCGCGGTGAGCGAGGTCTCGCCTTCGCGCTACGCCGCCTTCCGCTCGTTTCTCGAGGCCGCCGACCGGGCGCTCTCGACCCCCGCCTGGCTGACCCACTCGGAGCCCCCCCGTGCCTCGCGCTAGCGCACGCGCCGCTCTCCTCTCCATCCTCGTGGCCGGCTGCGCCGCCGCGCCGGCGCGACCTTCCTCCGGGACCGGTCCCGCGGCGGCCTTCCTCGCCGCCTGGGAGCGCGAGGGCGCCCCGGGAGATCCGTCGAGCCTCGACCGCGCCGCCGCCAGGGACCCCTCCGATCCCGCCCTCCGGCTCGCGAAGCTCCTCCTCGCGCGGCGCCGCCTGGACGACGCCGCGCTGATCGGCGAGGCGCTCGAGATCCTCTGGCGCGCGCCCCAGAGCCCCGAGGCCCGGCCGGCCTCGGCCGAGCTCCAGCGGGAGGCCGGCCTCTCCACGACGCTCGACGATCGGATCCTCCTCGGCATCGCCGGCATCGATCTCGGACAGGCGGACCTCGAGGTTCAAGCGCGACTGCGCGAGCTGGCCGCGGCGCTGCGGGTCGCCCACGAGCAGCCGGACGAGGCCGCCGACCTCCGCGCGCGCGCCGGCCTCGTCACTCGCTGGAAGCTGGTCGGCCCCCTGTCGCCCTACCACTACCTCGACTTCGACCGCCCCCTCGGCCCGAGGCTCGACCCTGCCGCGAAGAGCTACGCGACGCCCTGGGGCCGTGAGGCCTGGCGCCGCCTCGTGCTCGCGAACGGCTGGATCCCGATCGGCCACGCCGTCGAGGAGGCGCAGCCGGCCGCGGGCGACGTTCGCGAACCGCCGCCCACCGGGGACGTATTCTTCGCGCGAGCCGACGTCACGGCCGGGAGCCACGGCCTCTGGCTGCGGGTCGAATCCTCGGCGTCGCTCGCGGTGGACGTGGACGGCCGGCGCGTCCTCACCCGGGATCTCTTCCGGCGCGAGCTCGGCAGGCAGAGCTGGAGCCACGTGGAGCTTCCACCCGGGAGCCACGATCTCTGGGTCGAGGCGATCGCCGGAGGCTCGGGGACTGGCTTCCGCCTCTGGGCCCTGCCCGACGACGGCGCGCACCCAGCCCCACTCTCCCCGCGGACCCTCTCGAAGCGGCTCTCGGAGAGGCTCGGCGACGCGGCCGCCGCCGCCGTCGCGGCCCTCGACGGCGCGGTCGCCGATCCCCCGGCCGCCCTGGCGCTCGTCGCCGAGGCGTCGGGCCCCCTCGGCCGGACGGTGCGGGCGGACCTCTGGAGCGCCCTCGGGACCCTCGGCGACGAGGCGGCCCGCGGCCGATCCCGCGCCGATCTCGACGAGCTGCTCTCGCGCGACCGCGGAGCCGACTGGGCCCGGCTGCGCCGCGCGGGAATCGAGCTGGACGCGGGCCAGCTCGACGACGCCGCCACCGACCTCGCGGCCATCGCGAAGCCCTCCCCCAGGCTCCTCGTCGCGCGCGGCCGGCTCTCGCTCGCCGCCGAGGCCGGCGCCCTCGCGCGGGCCCCCGTCGAGGCCGCGCTCGCCCTCGATCCCGGCCACTGCCCCGCCCTAGAGCTCGAGCTCAGCCTTCTCGAGCAGGCCCAGGCGGTCAGGCTGCTCGAGCAGACGGTCGAGCGGCAGGCCCACTGCCCGGGTGGCCTCGGACGGCTCGCCTCCTTCCGGGCCAGCCGGCAGGGGCCGACGGCGCTCGTCCGGTTCTGGCGCGCTCGCCTCCAGCGCTCGCCCGCCGATCCGCACGCCGCCGCCGAGCTGGCCGAGGCGCTCCTCGGACTCGGCCGCTTCGGGCCGGCGGCCGAGGCGCTCCAGCTCCGCCTCGCTGCCTGGCCCGAGGATCTCGACGCCTGGCGCCGGCTCGGCCAGCTCTGGGCCACGGCGGGCGACGCGGAGAAGTCGCGGGAGGCCTTCGGCCACGCGCTCGCGCTCGATCCCTCCGATCTCCGGCTCCGGCGAAGCCTCGACCTCTGGAAGGGTTCCGACGTCCTCGACGGGGCACTCCCCGACGCGGCGGGCGCGCTGAAGGGGCCCCTCTGGTCCGCCGACGCGAGCGCGCCGACGGCCACGCTCCTCGATTCGGGCGTAGCCTGGCTCCACCCGGACGGCAGCGTGACCGAGCGGGTCCGGACCGTCGAGCGGGTGATGGACCAGACGGCCCTGGGCCAGATCGCCGAGCTGCAGCTCCCACCGGGCGGGCTGCTCGTGGCGCTGCGGACCCACAAGCGCGACGGGAGCGTGTTCGACGCCGAGGCGACGACGGTCGGCGAGAAGGGGTCGCTCTCCGCCCCGGCGCTCCAGGTCGGCGACGACCTCGAGATCGACTACCTGGTCTCGAGCCCACCGCCGAGGCGAGGGCTCGGCGGCGCCGCCGAGCCGTTCTACTTCCAGGCCGGGGACAGCTCCCTCGAGCGCTCCCTCTACGTCGTGCGGTCGGACGCCGCGCCGATCACCGACCTGCACCAGCTGGAGCTGCCCCGGAGCTGGAAGCCGTGGAAGGGCAGCGGTTTTGTGGAGCGGACCCACGTGCCGGCGCTGGTCGACGAACCGAACGGACCACCGGGCGCCGACGTCTACCCATGGATCCAGGTGGGCCTCGGCGACGGCGGCCTCGAGCAGCTCGCCCGTTCGGTCGCCGATCAGCTCGCGCCTCGATCGGTCCCCGACGAGGGGATCCGAGCGCTGGCGGCGAAGGCGAAGGAGGCTGGGCCCCCCGGTGCACAGCTGAGGGCCCTCTGGAAGCTCCTCTCGGCGCGGATCCGCAGCGACAACCCTTCCCTCGCCGAGGCCGCGAGCGTCTCCCTGGCCCGCGGGCAAGGCGACCGGCTCTCGCCCCTGCGGGCGGCGCTCGCCGTGCTCGGCCTTCCGTCGCGGATCGTGCTCGCCTCGGGCTTGCAGGCGAGCGAGGAGCCGCGCCGCTTCGCCCGGCTCTCCGACTGGACCGACGCGCTCGTCCGGGTGGATCTGGCTGGGGCAGCGCCGATCTGGCTGGACCCGGCGCTGCGCTTCGCGCCGTTCGACGCGCTCCCGCCGGGGCTCTGCGGGCGGCCCGCGATCGAGCTGCCCGACGAAGGCGGCGAGCCGAGGCGCCTCGACCTGCCCGCCTGCCCCGAGCGCGCCGACGGCCCGCCCGGCCCCGAGGACCACCACTTCTCGCTGGCGCTCGAGCTGCATGCCGACGGCTCTGCGGAGGGGAAGGCGAGCGAGCGCTTCGGCGGCTTCGAGGCGGCCCTCGCCCACACCGCCGTCGACGGGCTCGACGACGCCCAGCGCCGGCAGGCGATCGAATCGGGTCTCGCCTCGGCGTTCCCGGGGGCCGTGCTCGAAGCGGCCCGCTTCGAGGTCGGGGCAGGACCGGGCGCCCCGCTCTCGCTCGACTACCGCTTCACCGTGCCCGCGCTGGCCCGAGACGAGGGGGGCGGCCGCTTCTCCATCGTGCCGCACGGCTTCCCCGTGAAGCTCTCCGACCGCTACCTCCAGCTCGCTGCCCGCGACCTTCCGCTCGTCGTCGCGGAGGGGCAGCGGCCCGACGTGACCGTCGCCCTGAAGCTGCCCCCCGGCGCCCGGCTCGAGGGGCTCTCGCCCGCGCCCTTGCGGATCGACGGCCCGTTCGGCAGCTACGTCCGGGAGGAGCGGCGGAGCGGCTCGACGGTCGAGGTCCACGAGCGGCTCGTGCTGCCGCCGCAGCGGATCCCCGCCGGCCGCTACGCCGACTTCGCCGGCTTCGCGAGCGCGGTGGATCGCGCCGAGGAGGAGCGGGTCGAGTACGCCCTTCCCGCCGGCAGCTGATCAGACGAGCCGCGCGCAGAGCTCGCCGTGGAGGTCGAGCCCCCGCTCGGTCAGCGCGAGCCGATCCCGAGAGAGGCTCGCGAGGCCGAGCTCGGCGAGAGGCCGCGCGCGCTCGCGGAGCGCCGCCGCGTCCGCCCCACCGAAGGCCGCGGCGAAGGCCGCGAGGTCGAGCCCTTCGACCAGCCGGAGGCCGAGGAAGATCCGCTCCGATCGGCGTGCGTCCCGGTCGAGCGGATCGCGCTCGCCCGGCGGCAGCTCACCGCGCTCGAGCGACTCGAAGTAGGGACCGGTGGGGCGCGCGTTGGTGTAGCGCCCGGTGGCGAGCGCCCCCGCCGCGCCCACCCCGAGCCCGAGGTACGGCTCGGCGAGCCAGTAGCCGAGGTTGTGGCGCGCGCGGTGCCCCTCGCGCGCGTGGTTCGAGATCTCGTAGCGCGGCAAGCCCCCCGAGGCGAGCTCTTCGCGAACCGCCCCGCCCATTGCCGCCTGGTCGTCCGCGTCCGGCAGCCGCAGGCGACCGCTCCGCGCGAGGCGCGCCATCGGCACCTCGACGGCCAGCTCGTCGAGCGTCAGCGCGTAGGCCGAGACATGGGGGACGCCGAGCGACGCCGTCCGGCGCGCGTCGCTCGCCGCGCCCTCGATCGTCTGCCCGCGGGCGCCATAGATGAGGTCGACCGAGACGCTCGCGAAGCCGGCCTCGAGCGCGGCCCCGACCGCGCGAGACGCCTCCTCGCCCCGGTGGCGCCGCCCGAGCGCCTTGAGCGTGGCGTCGTCGAACGACTGAACCCCCAAAGAGATCCGCGTGACGCCCGCCGCGCGGATGGCCGCGAAGCGATCCGCGGCGCCGTCCTCGGGGTTCGCCTCGAGCGAGACCTCCGCCCCTTCGGAGAGGCCGAGCCGCCGGTCGATCGCCTCGAGGATCCGGGCGAAGAAGGCCGGTTCCCAGAGCGACGGCGTGCCACCCCCGAAGAAGACGCTCCGCGCCGGCCCGAGGGGCGCGAAGCCGTCCGCGCGCCGATCGAGCTCGGCGAGCACGGCGGCGGCGTAGCGCTCGCCGGGGATGGTTCGCGCCACCTCCACCGCGAAGTCGCAGTAGGGACAGTGCGAGAGGCAGTAGGGAAAATGAATGTAGACGCCGAGGGACGCGGCTACTTCCCCGCCGGCCACTGGCCATCCACGCAATCGATCTCCGGGCCGCCCCCCGGCAGGAAGAAGCCGAGCATCACGCACATCTCCTCTGGGAATGAAACGACCGAGGGGCCCGAGTTGATCCATTCGCAGTGCGTGTGCAGCGTGTCGCCCGAGTGAAGCTGGAACATCGAGCTCTCGGGGAACGACTCCATCACTGGGTTGAACTGCTCGTCGGCGGTCCAGGTCGGGTCGGAGATGAGCTGCGCCTTCGTTCCGTCGGGATGGATCACCTCGGTGTAGGCCGAGACGCCGAGGCCGTGCATGTGCTCGGCGACGAGGAAGAAGTCGAGGTCCTGCTGCACGGGGCAGCTCCGATCGGCCGACTGCGGGCTGCTGTCGTTCGGCTGGAGCTCGAACTGCGTGTCCACGTTGGTGAAGAAACCCGCCGCCTGGTAGCGCGGGGACGGATCGGCGTACTCGATGTCGATGACCCCTTCCCCCTGAGCCGCCTGGCTGCTCGTGTCGATGAAGTGGGTGTTGAACATGAGCGACTCGCCCTGGTGCAGCTCGAAGGCGACTCCCGAGGGCAGCTTCTCGAAGATGTCGGCGGTCCCTTCGCCCCCGATGGCGCCGAGGAAGCGGACCGAGAGCATGTCGTCGTTCGTACAGGGCCGGCTCGTGCCGACCGGCGCGGTCATGGAGGTGGCGTAGACCGCGATGTGGTGGCCGAAGGTCGACTGCTCTCCCCGGACGTCCAGCACCAGCTGGTCTGCGGCCGCGGGCCCCGCGACGTACTGGCACCAGATCTGATCCTGCCCCGGCCCGATGTCGACGACGGGCGTCACGTAGCGCGTGTAGCCCGCCGGAGCGGGCGGGGGATCGAAGCCCGGGATGTACTGGCTGGCCTGCGTGGCGGACGCGGGTCCCGCCCCCTTGCCACAGGCGGCGAGAAGCGCCGCACAGCCCACGCACCAGAGGATCGACCGCCCCATGAGACGCCTCCTCGAGAACTCGTCAGCCCGCGTCGCCGCTGCCGCCGTCGGCGGCGGGGTACGCCGGACAGATCCCCGCGTCGTTCGCCGCGCACTCGAGCGGGATGCAGGCCTGCCCCTGGTAGCAACAGGCGCCGCTCCCGCAGGCCGCGTTGCTCGGACAGCCGATGGAGATACAGAACTTGGCGTTGGTCTGGGTGGGCTCGAGGTCGACGGCGCAGACCAGGTTCGCGCCGTTCGGGTAGCCGGCGCACTCGCCACCGCCCTGGGAGCAATAGGCGCCGATGTTCGATGCGTTGCCCGTCGAGCAGGCCGACGGAGAGCAGCTGCCAACGGGCGACGCGACGCAGCCCGTCCCGGCATCGGCCGCGGGCCCCGCGTCCCGCGGCCGAGAACCAGCCGCGCCGCCGCAGGCAACGAGCGCAATGACCAGAATCAAGCCGCTGAGTTGGCGCATGCTCTAGCGAAACAGCACATCAGGGACGGAAGTTCAAGCCCTCGCCGAGGAGCTGATCCCGCTCGGCGCCGTCGCTACTTCGCGAGGTCGATCTCGATGGTCGTGTCATCGCCGAGCTGCGCCCGGAGCCGGTCGAGCTCCCGCCGAAGCAGCTCGTTCTGGCCCCGTTGCGCCTCGAGATCCGCTTGCAGCTTGCGGACGGCGGGATCGGCCTTGCCGGCCGGCGCGGAGGCAGCCTGCTTGGCCCGCAGCGCCTTGAGCTCCGCGGAGACGTCCGAGAGCCGCACCCGCAGGGAGGCGAGCTCCTTGTCGCTCGCCGCCGCGGCGGGCTTCGGCGCCGGGGCCTGCTCGAGCTGCTGGGTCAGCGAGGCGACCCGGGCGTCCCGTTCGTGGAGCTGCTGGGAGAGGGCGGCGATCTGGGAGGCGAGGTCGTCCTGCAGCTCCTCGCGCCCGCTTCGCGCCCGCTCGAGCTCGGCGCGCAGCCCCGCGGTCTCTTCCTCCCGGGACGACAGATCGGCCTCGAGCTGGACGATTCGACCCTCGAGCTGGGCCGCCCGCGCCTGCCACTCGCGGTCGGACTCCTGGAGGGCGTCGAGCTGCCCCTTCGTCTCGAACAGCTCGCTCGAGGCCTCCGCGAGCCGCTGCTCGGCGCCATGCCGCTCGCCCTCCGACGCCTCGAGATCGACCTTGGCCTTGGCCTCGAGGGCCGCGAGCCTCTCCTCGAGCTCCTTGGCCCGTCCCAGCGCATCGTCCCGCGCCTTCTCGAGCTCGGGAAGCTTCCCGCGGAGCGACTCGAGCTCGCCAGTCAGCTCGGCCGCGATGGCCCGGGCGCCCTCGAGCGCGCCCTCGAGCTCGACGAGCCGCGCGGCCTCGGCCTCGGCGCGCGCCCGTTCGGCGTCGAGGTCGGCGGCCACCGATCCCGAGCGGGCGCGCTCCGCGTCGATCTCCTGCCGCGAGGCCTCGAGCTCGCCCTGCAGCGCGGCGACCTCGATCTTCGCCTCCGAGAGCTTCTCGTTCGTCTCGGCGAAGCGCCCCCGCTCATCGGCGAGCGACGCCTCGAGCTCAGCCGCCGCCTTGCCCCGCTGCTCCAGCTCGCCCGAGAGCCGCTCGTTCTCCTGCCCGAGATGCTCGGCCTCTTCCTGCAAGAGCCGGAGCCGCTGATCGGCCTCGGCGAGGCGCGCCGCCCAGTCCTGCTCGGCCCGCTCGCGCTCGCGCAGCGCCTCGTTCGTCAGCTCCGAGAGGCTCTGCGCCCGCTCGACCGACTCTGCCTTGGCGCCCTGGGCCTCCTCGAGCTCCTTCTCGAGCGCCTGGAGCCGCTGCGACGCCTGGGCGAGCTGCGCCTCGAGCGAGCGCTTCGCCTCGGCGAGCTGCGCGCTCGAGGTCCGAGCGCCCGCGAGCTCCTGGTCGAGCGACTGGAGCGCCTCCTGGGCCTGCCCGAAGGCCTGTTTCGCCCGGGCGAGCAGCTCGTCCTTCGCCTTCACCCGGTCGCGGAAGAAGGCGAGCTTCTCTTCGGGCGAGCCGCCGAGGGAGGCCCGCGGCTCCGGGGCCGCGTCGGCGAAAGGGTCGGCGATGCGCGGCCGCGCCGTCGCCTGCCCAGCGGAGAGCCGGAGCGGCGGTGGACCTGCGGGAGCGGCGAGCGGCGGCGGGGCCCGCGTGGCGTCGTCGACGATGTCGAGGAGATCCTCGGTCGAGAGCTCCTCGGGCGAGCCGCTGCCCGAAGGCGCCTCCTCCCACCCGAGGCTCACGAGCGAGGCGGCGCGCCTCACGAGCTCGGACGGGTCGGCCCCGGGCGCGAGGTAGTCGTTCGCTGGGGTCTTGCTCGCCCGGTGGGCCTCGGTGGCGGCGGCGTCCTGCGCCCCGGGCACGAGCACGATGGGGACGTCCGCGAGCCCCGGCGCGCGCCGCAGCCGGTTGCAGAACGAGAAGCCGCTCATGTCGGGCAAGGCCGAGGCGACCACGAAGAGATCGGGGCGCGCGGCGCGCGCCTTGGCGAGCGCCTTCTCGCCGTCGGGAAGCGAGGCCACCGAGGCGCCCGCGGCCTGGAGCGCCCGGCCAAAGGCCTCGGCTCGCGCGAGATCCGGTTCGACGAGGACGATGGTCTTCAAACCGGCGGCGCCGCTCCCGTGAAGGTCCAGCCCACGAATCTACCAGCCTCCCGCCGGCGCCCCAAGCCCTCCAGGCCGTCTGGGGCGGCTATTGACCGGGCGGGGGGAGGCCGTTAGAAGCCGAGCCTTCCCGCCGCCGGGGGGAGCACATGGCCACGGAGCTGAGCGTCACCTCCACCCGCATCCGCTTCGACAACCCGTTCCTGCTGGGCTCCGGCCCGCCCGGGACCAACGCGAGAGTCATCGCGAAGTCCTACGACCTCGGCTGGGGCGGGGTCGTCTGCAAGACCATCAGCCTCGACGCGAGCAAGGTGGTGAACACCGCGCCGCGCTACGGCAAGCTCGAGGCGCGCGAGACCGGCGAGGTGGTCGGCTTCGAGAACATCGAGCTCATCTCCGATCGCGACTTCGACAGCTGGCGGCGCGAGCTGCGCGAGCTCAAGCGCGACTATCCGCACAAGGTGCTGATCGCCTCCATCATGGAGGAGTACCGCAAGGAGGCCTGGCAGGAGATCGTCCGGGCGATCCAGGAGACGGGCGTCGACGGCCTCGAGCTCAACCTCTCGTGCCCTCACGGCCTCCCCGAGCGGCGCATGGGGATGGCGATGGGCGAGGACCCGGCGCTGGTGCGCGAGGTGGTCGCCTGGGTCCACGAGGTCGCGACGATCCCCGTCTGGGCGAAGCTGACCCCGAACGTCGGCAACGTGGTCGATCCGGCGACGGCGGCGCTCGAGGGCGGCGCCGACGGCCTCTCGCTCATCAACACGATCCTCTCGATCGTCGGGGTGAACCTCGCGACGCTGCGCCCGATGCCGACGGTCGAGGGCTACACGGTCCCCGGCGGCTACTCCGGGCAGGCGGTCCGCCCCATCGCGCTGCGGCACGTGATGGAGGTGGCCCGGGCGCACCCCGGCGTCGCCCTCTCGGGCATGGGCGGGATCGAGACCGGCGGCCACGCGGTGCAGTTCATGCTGCTCGGCGCCAGCACGGTCCAGGTCTGCACGGGCGCGATGCTGCGGGGCTACGAGATCATCGCCGAGCTGAAAGACGAGCTCTCGCGCTTCATGACCGACCACGGCTTTGGACGCGTCGCCGACTTCGTGGGCAAGAGCCTCCCCTACTTCACGACCCACGCCGACCTCGTCGGGCGGCAGGCGGCCGCGAAGGAGGCGCGCGCCGGCAAGCGCCACCGAGACGACGAGTGGCAGGGCGCGATCGCAAAGGAGACCGACGCGCTGACCGCGAAGTAGCCCCTCGACCGCGCGCGGCCGTGCGGGCCGTGCTCGCGCCGGGGGACCGAGAGGCGGAGGAGATCCCATGGAGACGATCGCGAACCTCATCGACGGGCGCTGGCTGCCGGCACGCTCGGGCAAGACGCAGATCACCGTGAACCCGGCCGACGCGCGCCGGCAGGTCGCGGTGGCGCCCGTCTCGGGCGTGGAGGAGATCGAGGCCGCGGTCGCCGCCGCGAAGCGGGCCCAGCCCGCCTGGGCGCGCACGCCGGTGCCGCAGCGGGGCGCGGTCCTGGCCCGGGCCGCGAGACTCCTCGAGGAGCGCAAGGAGGCGGTCGCCCGCGCCATGACGATCGAGGAGGGGAAGACCCTCGCCGAGTCGCGCGGCGAGGTCGACAAGGCGATCCGGCTGCTCGAGTTCACCGCGGGCGACGGCCGCCGCCCGATCGGCGAGGTCATCCCCTCGGAGATCGCCGGCACCTTCGCCTACACGACGCGCACCCCAGTCGGCGTCGTCGCCGCCATCTGCCCCTGGAACTTCCCGATCTGCATCCCCGTCTGGAAGCTCGCCCCCGCGCTCCTCGCCGGCAACGCGGCGATCTTCAAGCCCGCGACCGCGACCCCCTGGACCGGCATGCTCGTCGCGAAGCTGTTCGAGGACGCGGGCGTGCCCGCGGGCGTGCTCGCCTTCGTCACCGGCCCCGGCGGCGCCATCGGCCAGGCGATCGTCGAGCAGCCCGAGATCCGCGCCCTCTCCTTCACCGGCAGCAACGAGGTGGGGCAGCGGCTCCACGCCGACGGCGCCCGGCTCGGCAAGAAGGTCCAGTGCGAGATGGGCGGCAAGAACGCCCTCGTCGTCCTGGACGACGCCGACGTCGAGCTGGCCGCGGCGGCCACGGTCCAGGGCGCCTTCGGATCGACCGGACAGCGCTGCACGGCCACCTCTCGGGCGGTGGTCGACCGGAGGCTCGTCGAGCCGTTCACGCGCCGCGTCGTCGAGCTCGCCCGCGCGCTGCGAGTCGGCGACGGGCTCGGCGCCGGCGTGCAGATGGGCCCCTCGGTGGACGAGCGGCAGATGAAGGTCGTCCTGTCGGGCATCGAGGCGGGCAAGCGCGAGGGGGCGAGGCTCCTCTGCGGCGGCGAGCGGCTCCTCGGGCCCGAGCACGAGCACGGCTTCTTCGTCGCCCCGACGGTCTTCGGCGGCGTGCGCGCCGAGATGTCGCTCGCCCAGGAGGAGCTCTTCGGACCGGTGCTCGCGATCCTCGAGGCCTCGGGCGACGACGAGGCGCTCGAGATCGCGAACGGCACCCGCTACGGGCTCACCGCCTCGGTCTACACGCGCGACCTCTCGCGGGCCCAGCGCTTCGCGGACGGCCTCGAGGCCGGCATGATCCACGTGAACAACCCCACCGTCGGCGGCGAGGCGCAGCTCCCCTTCGGCGGCGTCAAGGCCACCGGCGTCGGCGCCCGCGAGATGGGGCGGGCCGCCTGGGACTTCTACAGCGAGGTGAAGACGGTCTACGTCGACACCACCGGCGCCGCGCGCCAGGGCAACCTGTACTGACGGCCGATCCCGTGAGCCGCGCGCCGCTCGCCCGGGGGGGCCGGAGCGCGCCCCGCGTGCGCCTGGTGCTCGTCCGGCCGCGGAACGCCGAGAACGTCGGCGCCGCGGCCCGGGCGATGAAGAACTTCGGCCTCTCCGACTGGGCCTTCGTCGCCCCCGCCTTCGAGGAGCTCGGGCCGGCGCGCAAGCTCGCGGTCCACGCGGGCGAGCTGCTCGACGCCGCCCGCGCGGTGCCGACCCTCGAGGAGGCGGTGGCCGGCTGCGGCTTCGTGGTCGCCACCGGTTCGCGCCGGCGCGAAGGGCGGCCGCGCCTCTCGCCGCGCGACTTCGCCCGCGAGGCCGTGCGCCGGGGCCTCGAGGCGCCCGTGGCCCTCGTCTTCGGCGGCGAGCGGAGCGGCCTCACGAACGCCGAGATGGACCGCTGCCACGCGCTGTCCGCGGCGCCCACCGACGAGGCGCAGCCGTCCCTGAACCTCTCTCAGGCCGTGCTGCTCTACGCCTACGAGCTGCGCGTCGCCGCGCTCGAGGCCGAGCCGCCTCCCCCCGCGCCGGGCCCCAGGCCCGCGCTCACCGAGGATCTCGCCGCGCTCGAGGCCGCCCTCGCCGCGGCGCTCCGGGCGAGCGGCTTCCTCGTCCAGCCCGGCCGCCACGCGAGCCGCGACCTCCTCGCCACCCTCGTCCGCGCCCGCCTCTCGGCCCGCGAGGCGCGGCTCTGGGAGAAGGCGCTGCGCTCGCTGGCGCGCGGCTGAAGAGCAGCGGGGACCCCGCCCAAAGGAGGGGACCCCGGCTGGGGCGGCTCACGGAAAGTCGCCCGCCGCGAAGAAGCTCGAGAGGTCGTTCGTCCCCGAATCCCCCGCGTGGCGGAGCCAGCCGTAGGGCTTGCCCGTCGTCGCGTCCTTCTGCGCCGGCGTCAGCCCGAAGATCTCCTGCATCGACCGCACCACCGAGCTGTGGCTCAGCACCGTCGCGTTGGCGTGGCTGCCGGTCAGAAACGAGGGGGCGGTCACGACGAAGGCCGGCTGAGCCGAGCCCGCGCCGACCGCGTTGCCGCAGCTGTCGCACTCGTCCCAGAGGATGAGGAGGAGCGCCCGGTTCGCGGGGTCGGTCACGTAGCTCACGACCTGCTGCACCGTCGAGTTGCCCGACAGCCAGCCGTCGCCGTCGGCCACCGTCCCGTCGTGCATGTCGTCGATGACGTTCGGCGTGATGAATGCGTAGTCGGGCAGCGTGCCCGAGGCGAGGTCCTGCGCGAGCTGGCCGAACGGGTAGACGTGCGCGAGGCAGGGGGCGCTCGTGGCGCTCGGGGGATCGCCCGCGACGTCCTGGAAGAAGACGTACGGTACGTGCCGCACCGCGAACTCGCCCGAGTCCCCGAGCGGGCAGGCGCCGGGCGGCATGTCCTCGGCGTACTCGCGCCAGCTCTTGCCGGCGTGATCGAGCAGGGTCGAGAGGTGCTCGGTGGTGGCGGTGCTGTTGCCGCCGCTCGGGTCGTTGTCGGTCGTGAAGGTGACGTCGCCGCAGTCGTTGCTGCCCGCCTCGAGCCAGACGTAGTTCGGCTCGCTCGGGTGGACCACGCTCTGGTAGGCGGTGGCGTAGCCGTACTGCTTCATGAGCGTGCCCGTGAGGTAGGGATCGGTCGTCCCCTGGTAGATGGCGGCCGCGCTCTGGTTCTCCATGAGGATCACGAAGACCCGCTGGAAGTTGCCCACCCCGCCGTCGGAGGTCCCGCCGGAGATGGCGCCGGACTGGACGGCCCTCGGGGAGCCGCAGGCGGCCGCGAGCGCGGCGGCGATCAACGTCGGGGAGATCCATCTCATGGGCGACCTCATCGGGGGGCGAGCGGCCGAATGCTAGCACAGGAGGCAGGGCCCCCTTGACGCCTTCCCCGCTCCGGGCGCAGTCTCCGGCCGGTTTTTCACGAGGAGCGTGCGCATGGCGAGGATGGTTCGCGGGGGCCTCATCCAGGCGAGAAACCCCATCAACGACGAGGGGGCCGGCGTCGAGAAGATCAAGGCGGCGGCGCTGGAGCGCCACCTGCCGTTCATCGAGCAGGCGGCGAAGAAGGGGGTGCAGATCCTCTGCCTCCAGGAGATCTTCAACGGCCCCTACTTCTGTCCGGCCCAGACGCCGTTCTGGTACGACATGGCCGAGGAGGTCCCCGGGCCGACCACCGAGAAGCTCGCCGCCTACGCGAAGAAGCACCAGATGGTCATCGTGGTGCCGGTCTACGAGCGCGAGATGGCCGGCGTCTACTACAACACCGCCGCCGTCCTCGACGCCGACGGCAAGTACCTCGGCAAGTACCGCAAGAACCACATCCCCCAGACCTCTGGCTTCTGGGAGAAGTACTATTTCAAGCCCGGCAATTTGGGCTACCCGGTCTTCCAGACCCGCTACGCGAAGCTCGGCGTCTACATCTGCTACGACCGCCACTTCCCCGAAGGGGCGCGCGCGCTCGGCCTGGGCGGCGCCGAGATCGTCGTGAACCCCTCCGCCACCGTGGCGGGGCTCAGCCAGTACCTCTGGAAGCTCGAGCAGCCGGCGCACGCGGTGGCGAACGGCTACTTCATCGGCGCCATCAACCGCGTCGGCACGGAAGGCCCCTGGAACATCGGCAAGTTCTACGGCCACAGCTACTGGTGCGACCCACGCGGCCAGACGCTCGCCGAGGGCTCGGAGGAAGAGGACGAGCTCGTCGTCGCCGATCTCGACCTCTCGCTCATCGACGAGGTCCGCAAGACCTGGCAGTTCTTCCGCGACCGGCGGCCCGACAGCTACGGCATCCTCACGGAGAGCCGCTGATGAGGACCCTCATCGAGCACGGCACCGTCGTTGGCGCCTCCGACGCCTACGAGGCCGACCTCCTCGTCGAGGGCGAGAAGATCGCCCTCGTCGGCCAGGGTCTCGGCCGCTACCTCGAGAAGGTGGACCGGACGATCGACGCCAAGGGCAAGTACCTCCTGCCCGGCGGCATCGACGCCCACACCCACCTCGACATGCCGTTCGGCGGAACTAAGTCCGCGGACGACTTCGAGAGCGGCACCGTCGCGGCGGCCTGCGGCGGCACCACCACCGTCATCGACTTCGCGATCCAGCCTCAGGGCGGCGCGCTCGCGGAGGGGCTCGAGGCCTGGCACCGGAAGGCCGAGGGGAAGGCGGCGATCGACTACGGCTTCCACCTGATCGTCCGCGACGTGAACCCGCAGACGCTCGCGGAGATGGATCGACTGGTGAAGCACGAGGGGGTCACCTCGTTCAAGCTCTTCACCGCCTACCCCGGCGTCTTCCTCGTCGACGACGCGCAGATCTTCCGCGCGATGCAGAAGACCGGCGAGAACGGCGGCCTCGTCTGCATGCACGCGGAGAACGGGCCGGTCATCGACGTGCTCACGAAGCAGGCGCTCGAGAAGGGGCACGTCACGCCCAAGTGGCACGCGCTGACCCGCCCCGCGCGGCTCGAGGCCGAGGCGACGAACCGGGTCATCGCGCTCGCCGAGGTGGCCCACGCGCCCGTCTACATCGTGCACCTCTCCGCCGCGGAGGCGCTCGCCGAGGTGCGCGAGGCGCGCGACCGCGGCGTCGAGGCCTACGCCGAGACCTGCCCGCAGTACCTCTTCCTCTCCGACGACTCCTACGACGAGCCGGGCTTCGACGGCGCCAAGTACGTGATGAGCCCCCCCTTGCGCCCCAAGGGGAACGAGCGGGCGCTCTGGCAGGGGCTGCGGCAGGACGACCTGCAGCTCGTCTCGACCGACCACTGCCCCTTCTGCATGAAGGAGCAGAAGGAGCTCGGCAAGAGCGACTTCTCCAAGATCCCGAACGGCGCCCCCGGCCTCGAGACGCGCATGAGCCTCCTCTGGGACGGCGGCGTGCGGGCGAAGCAGATCGACCTCTGCCGCTACGTGCAGCTCACCTCGGCAGCGCCGGCGAAGCTCTTCGGCCTGTACGGCCGAAAAGGGACCCTCGCCCCGGGGGCCGACGCCGACATCGTGGTCTTCGACCCCGAGAAGAGGCTGACCCTCTCCGCGAAGACGCTCCACATGAACGTCGACTACAACCCCTACGAAGGCCGGCAGGTCACCGGCGCGCCCGAGACCGTCCTCTCGCGGGGAGAGGTCGTCGTCGAGGGCGGCCGGTTCGTCGGCAAGAAGGGGCGCGGCAAGTTCCTCCGGCGCGCCGCGCGGCAGGTGGGCTGAGCCGTGTCCACGCGAGCCCTCGCGGCGGTGAGCTGCCTCGTCGCCCTCGCCGCCTGCTGCAAGACCACGGTTCCCGCGCTGCCCGACGGCGGGCGAGGCGCGAGCGGCGGCACGACCGGGGACGCGAGCGGCGGCACGACCGGGGGAGGCGCCACCAGCGCCGGGGCGAGCTGCGGCCTCAACTCGGAGATCTGCGGCGGCCAGTGCGTCGTCACGCTCACCGATCCGGCGAACTGCGGCGGCTGCGGCCACGCCTGCGCCGCGGGGCAGGTCTGCGCGGTCGGCGTCTGCGGCTCGCCCGCCTCGTGCCCGCTGACGACCACCGCCTGCAACGGCAGCTGCGCCGACCTCTCCACCGACGACGCGAACTGCGGCGCCTGCGGCCACGCCTGCCCCTCGGGACAGGGCTGCGCCATGGGCTCCTGCGTGAAGGCCGTGGGCCTCACCGGCCAGACGCCCGCCTGTCCAAACGGCGGTCCGCCCATCGTGGTGCAGGACGGCGACGCCGGCGTCTGCACGGGCAGCGTCGCCCAGGTGACCTTCCGCTGGGCGCTCTGCGCCTGCGACCAGGTGAACGACAACGGCGCGCTCGCCACCGACGCCTTCGACAGCCAGAAGGGCCCCTACGACGGCGGCCCGGGCGGCGCGGTGGGCGCGAACCAGTCGTTCGGCGTCAACGGCGCGGTCGGCGTCGGCGGCTCGCTCTGGGTCGCGGGGACGGGCGGCGTCACGCTGAACTCGACCGGCTCCGCGGTCGGTCTCGAGCTCCACTCGGGCGGGATCTTGACGTCGAACGGCCAGCTCGGCGTCGGCTCGAACGCCTTCGTGGACGGCGACGTCTCGGGCCAGGTGAGCGTCGGCGGGACGCTCTACGTGCCCGCGGGCGCGAGCGTGGGACCACAGGTCACCGAGAGGGGCATCGTCCGGGGAGCCGTCGCCGTGCCGCCGCCCTGCGACTGCGCCGCCTCCGAGCTGCTCGACCTGCCGGCCATCGTCGCCGACGGCGAGGCGCACAACGACGACCAGACCGTCGGGCTCGACCCCACGGTCTTCGACGGAACGAACCAGCCCCTGCGGCTCGACCTGCCCTGCGGCCGCTACTACCTGTCGGCGGTCACCACCAACGGCGTCGCCGCCATCGGCGTCCACGGCCGCACCGCGGTCTTCGTGGGCGGCGACGTCGCGCCCAACGGCGGCCTCGTCTTCACGCTCGACCCGGACGCGACGCTCGACGTCTTCGTGGGCGGCTCGATCTCGGTCAACGGCGGCTCGTCCTTCGGCTCGACGATCGTGCCGGCGCAGACGCGCGTCTACGTGGCGGGCGACGCGAGCTTCAACGGCAGCTCGGTCTTCGCGGGCAACTTCTACCTGCCGACGGCGAGCGTCGCCCCGAACGGCGACTTCACCCTCTTCGGCTCGATCTTCGCGGGCAGCTACGCGGACAACGGCACGACCACGATCCACTACGACAGCGCCATCCTGTCGGCCGGCTCGGAGTGCGGCACGGCCGCGGACGGCGGCAGCGACGCCGGGGCCCCGAGCTGCGCGAGCTGCCGCGACTGCGGCAACCAGGCCTGCGTGAACGGCGCCTGCGGCGCCTGCCGCGCCAGCGCCGACTGCTGCGCGCCGCTCGTCTGCACGAACGGCGTCTGCACGCAGGGTTTCGAGTGACATCCGACACGCACAGGAGACCGATGCCCATGACCGGCGCCGAAGTCGTTGCGAAGCAGCGCGAGTTCGTCTTTCCCGCGGTGACCCACTACTACGCGGAGCCGCTCGTGCCGGTGCGGGCCGAGGGGCTGTACGTCCACGCCGCCGACGGCCGGCGGTACCTCGACTTCTTCGGCGGCATCCTCACGGTCTCGGTGGGCCACTGCCACCCGAAGGTGCTCGAGAAGACGATGGAGCAGATGAAGAGGCTCCAGCACCTCTCGACGCTCTACCCGCAGGAGCCGATGGTCGCGCTCGCCGAGAAGATCGCCGGGTTGGCCCCACAGCCGAAGCTCGAGGGGGCGACCGAGGGCGCGGGGGCGCTGGGGGCATCGGAGGACCACAGGCCGCCGAAGCCCGAGGGAGGGCGGCTGAGCCCGACCGAGGGCGCGGGGGCACGGGGGGCATCGGAGGACCGCAGGCCGAAGGCCGAGGACCGCACGGGCCCCCCGATCCGATGGAAGAGCTTCTTCACGAGCTCGGGCACCGAGGCGAACGAGATGGCGGTGATGACCGCGAAGCTCGCCACCGGGACCACCGACATGATCGCGCTCCGCCACAGCTACGGCGGCCGAGCCACGCTCGCCATCAACATGATGGGGCACGCCGGCTACCGGGTGATGCCGAGCCAGCTCCCCGGCATCAAGCACGCCCACGCCCCCTACTGCTACCGCTGCGACTTCGGCCTCAGCTACCCCGACTGCGGGCTGCGCTGCGCCAAGGACGTCGAGACGCTCATCCAGACCGAGACGAACGGCAAGGTGGCCTGCCTCATCGCCGAGCCGGTCATGGGCGTCGGCGGCTTCATCACGCCGCCCAAGGAGTACTTCCAGGAGGTCGTGCCGATCGTCCGCAAGTACGGCGGCCTCTTCATCGCCGACGAGGTGCAGACGGGCTGGGGGCGGACCGGCGGTCGCTGGAACGGCATCGAGCACTTCGGCGTCGTGCCGGACGTCCTCACCTACGCGAAGGGGCTCGCGAACGGCGCCCCCATCGGCGTCACGCTGGCGCGCGCCGAGGTGGCCGACCAGTTCAAGGCGCTCACCATCGCGACCTTCGGCGGCAACCCCGTCAGCATGGCGGCGGGGCTCGCGACGATCGGCGTCATCGAGGAGGAGAAGCTCCTCGCGAACTGCGAGACCGTGGGCGCCCAGCTGCGCGGACGGCTCGTCGAGCTGGCCGAAAAGTACCCGGCCATCGGCGACGTGCGCGGCCTCGGGCTCATGCAGGCGATCGAGCTCGTGAAGGACCGCCAGTCGAAGGAGCCCGACGCCGCGGTGACGGGCCGCTTCCTCGAGGCCTGCCGGCGCGAGGGGCTGCTCGTCGGCAAGGGCGGCCTCTACGGCAACGCGGTCCGGATCGCGCCGCCGATGACGGCGACGAAGGGCGACGTCGACGAGGCGGCGAAGCTGATGGATCGCGCGCTCTCGTCGGCCGTACGGGCGTGAGGGGCCGGTGAGAGCCCTCGGCCCGGCCTCGATCTTGCCCTTCCTCCTCGCCGTCGCCTGCTCGGGCGGCAGCCCGGGAGCGACTGGCGGGGGCTGCGTCGACGGCGGGAGCTGCCCCGCGATCTCCTGCGCCTGCGGCTCCGAGACGATCGACTCGTTCTGCCTCTGCGAGGGCGGCACCGGCCCGAACGGCTGCCTGCCCGGCGGCGTCTGCGCGACCCAGGCCGACTGCAGCTCGGTCTGCGCCCAGGCGGGCGGCGGCCCCTCGACGGACGGAGGGAGTTCGGGCGGCCAGGGCGGCAGCGGCGGCCAGCCCTGCTCGTCCAACGCGAGCTGCCCGAGCTACCCCTGCGGCTGCGACGGCGGCACGCAGAGCTTCCCGGGCGCCTGCCTCGCGGGAAGCTGCGCCACCACCGCCAACTGCGGCCCCTGCTGACGGTTCCGGCGGGCGCTCGGCCTCTACGGCCGCGCCGCCCGCCTCCGCCGCGCCGCCACCAGCGCGACGGCGAGCAACAGAATGGTCGGATCGGCGCCGCCAGTCGTGCAGCCACAGCCGCCGGCCGTCGACCGGACGCTCCCACCGTCCCCGCCGCCGGGCGAGAGGCCGCTGTCGGCGCGCGAGCCACCGGCATCGGCCGCGGCGCCCGCGTCCAGCGCCCGGCCGGCGTCGGCGACCGCGCCGGCGTCGCCAACCGCGCCCCCGTCGGCGGCTTCACCGGCGTCGCCGGCCGCCCCCGCGTCCGGGACCGCGCCCCCGTCGAGCGGCGCACCGGCGTCGAGCGTGGGGCCGGCGTCCGGCGGCCCCGCGTCGGGCGGCGGCGGGACCTCGCAGGCCGCTCCGCTCCAGCCCGGCGAGCAGGCGCAGGCGCCGCTCGAGTCGCAGCTCCCGTGGCCGCCGCAGCTCGTCGCGGCGTTGCAGTAGCTGCACGTCGGGTAGGCGTAGTAGTTCGGCGCGCACTGGTCGCAGGCGGCGCCCGCGAAGCCCTGGGAGCAGACGCAGCCAGCGCCGCCGCAGCTCCCGTGGCCGTTGCAGGTCGTGGCGGCGACGCACTGGGTGCAGTTCGGGTAGCCCGTGTATCCCGGCGCGCAGGTCGAGCAGTCGGTTCCGGCGTAGCCGGTGAAGCAGAGGCATCCGAACTGATTGCACGAGCCGTTGCCGTTGCAGCTCGTCGAGGCCTGGCAGTAGACGTTGCAGGAGGGGTAGCCGTAGTAGTTCGTCGCGCACTGGTCGCAGCTACCGCCACCGAGGCCGGGGTTGCAGTCGCAGCCGCCGTCGGGCGAGCAGACGCCCGCGTCGCTGCAGCTCGCGGGACCGGTGCAGGGCCGGCAGTTGGGGTAGCCCGCGTAGCCCGGGGCGCAGGCATCGCACGTGCTCCCGGTGTAGCCGGGCTCGCAAGTGCAGGCGCCGGAGGCGTCGCAGCTCCCGTTGGGCGCGCAGGGGCACGGAACGCAGTTCGGGGCCGTGCCGTAGTAGTAGGGCGTCCAGCACTGGT
Organism: Myxococcales bacterium; assembly: GCA_021783235.1. GTDB lineage: Bacteria > Myxococcota > Myxococcia > Myxococcales > JAKAPL01 > JAJXUD01. Next base: position 54,745 of record JAJXUD010000005.1, read on the forward strand.
CGCAGTAGGCCCCGCAGATGCTCTGGGACACGCAGTAGCAGAGGCCGTTGCTGCAGTTGCCGTAGTTGCACTCGGCGCCGGTCGAGCAGGAGCCGCCGCCGCACTGCTGGGCGCGGGCCGGGGGCGACGCGAGGGTGAGCGAGAGGGCGAGGGCGGCGAGCGCGAGGGGCTTCACGGGGCCTCCGAGGGGAAGCCCGGATTCTACCCCTCCCAGGGGAGGAGGGTCGACGGCGTGCCCACCGAGCAGAACCAGAGCTGGTGCATCGCCCGCGTCGCGGCGACGTGGAGCGCGCGGCGCGCCTCGTCGTCGCCGGGGTAGCTCGCCGCGTCGGCGTCGGGCACGATCACGTAGTCGAACTCGAGCCCCTTGGCCTCGGAGACCTCGCAGACGTCCACGCCCGCGAGCCGAATCCTGTTCGCCCACGGAAAGTAGCCCCGTCGGATGCGAGCCCGCTACCGCGACAGTCTTTCGCTCGATCCGGTTGCCCGACGAGCTCTACCTACATTCCAGGCAGCCCGGCCCCCAGCCGTTCGGGCCGTAGTCGAAGCTGCAGCCGGGCTCGCAGTCACCACTGCAGCAGTCCGAGCCCTGCGCGCACGCGGCGCGGCGAGGCAGGCAGGCGACGCAGGCGCCGAAGCTCGGCATCCCGTCGAACACGACCCCGCAGCGAGTCCCGGCGGGGCAGGAGGAGGTCGCCGCCGAGGGATCGCAGACCGGCGCGCACGTCCCCCCGTCGAGCGCGCCCGGCACGCAGACCTGCCCCACCGGGCAGGCGCGCGAGAGGCTCGAGCGGGTCAGGTAGGGATCGGGGTCGCAGCGCCCCGAGGCGGTGCCACCCTGGAAGCAGTAGAGGGACGGCCCGAGGTACGTCCACATCGGCAGGCAGGTCCCCGCCCCGGCGTCGCCGACCTGGCAGGGCGCTCCGGCGTCGGCGCAGTTGGCGGGCTGGCAGTGACCCTGGAGGACAGAGGATGCCGCGCATGTCGCGTTGAGAGGACAATCGGCGTTACTGCCGCAAGGAAAGAGGCAGTGGGCGTCCCGTGGGCCCCCGACGCATTCGGCGGGACAACCACAGACAGCGGTAAGTGACGAGTATGAAGTCTGGCCCAGCGTGCAGTAGGAGAACTCAAAGGACGGGTGTTCCTGTACGCAGGCGCACTGACCGGCCTGATTGGCTGATGCCTCGACGCCGACGACCCCCCAAGAATTGCTGGGGGCTTGGGCGCCGGATGGGAGGTTCCCTGCGTAGGCCGCAAAGAGGCAGGCGGTCCACCCCCCGTCGAACTGAATCCCGCAACTCCCGCCGAATCCAGCGCAAGCGCCCCCTGGAGAGGGACAGATCACCTCGCAAGCTCCAATGGGAAAGTCGACGGGATCGGGTACGCAACTATCCCCAGGGGCGCAGGAGGACCCGCCGTCTGGCAGGAACAGGCATGCCTCCCCGGCCCCGGCGGTCTCGCAACAGACTGCGTCGCTCGCATACCTGCAGCAGCCAGGACCCTGGCCTGGTGTACAACAGTCACTGCCCGTCGGATCGCAGCCCGCCGTTCCACCGCCGGTCGAGGTGCCTCCGGTCGTCCCCCCGGAGGCACCGCCAACGCTACCTCCAGTGGTTCCGGCGGTCGAACTACCGTCCAGGCCACCCGCGGTGCTCGACGCTCCTTCAGTCGACCCCGTCGTCGAGCCACCGGAGTTGCTCGCGCCCGAGGATCCGGCCCGAGCACTCCCGGAGTCTGGCGCCTCGGAGACGGCCCGCAGGCAACCGATCGCTCCCCAGGCGAGGACCCACTCCACGAGCAGGGCGCGTCGCATCTCAGCGGCCCATCAGCCCGTAGACGTGAACGACGGGGTTTGCCCCCGTGCTCGAGATCGCAGGGTTCGAGCGGAAGCTGATGCCCGAAGGAAGCGCGGGTAGCCCTTCCCACCCTCCCCGCGCTCGCCCCCCTCGCGCTTTCACCGCCCTCACCCTTGCGCCGCGAACGCTCGTCATCGGTCTCTTCGACCCGCAACTCCTGGGCCCCGAAGAGCTACCTTCCCGATCCCCACGAGGGGCGATGACCGTCGATTCGATCCACTCCCCGCGCCGCCGCACTGCTGGGCGCGGGTCGGCGGCGACGGAGAGGGCGAGGACGGCGAGCGCGAGCGGCTTCACGGGACCTCCGAGGGGAAGCCCGGATTCTACCCCTCCCAGGGGAGGAGGGTCGACGGCGTGCCCACCGAGCAGAACCAGAGCTGGTGCATCGCCCGCGTCGCGGCGACGTGGAGCGCGCGGCGCGCCTCGTCGTCGCCGGGGTAGCTCGCCGCGTCGGCGTCGGGCACGATCACGTAGTCGAACTCGAGCCCTTTGGCCTCGGAGACCTCGCAGACGTCCACGCCCGGGGCGAAGCTGAACTCGCCCTGCCGCACGAGCCGCGCCCGGGGCAGGTGCGCGAGGGCCTTCGCCCAGCGCGCCGCGCCGGACGCGCCGCGGGTCAGCACGGCCACCGAGGCCTCGGGCTCGCGCAGCACGAGATCGCCCACGGCGTCCTGGAGGAAGAGGGTCGCGCTCCCCTCGTTCGGGAAGCGGTGCCAGCCGACCGGCCCCCCCGGCCGCCCCGCGGTGGCGGGCTGCGCCGGGGCGAGCGGCCCCAGGACCGCGTTCGCGACCCTCGCGATGGGCGCGGGGCAGCGGTAGCTCGTCGCGAGCGTCCGCCGCGGCGCCTCTGGGACGCCGAGGTCGGCGAGCGCGGCGTCCCAGCCGGCGAAGCCGCCGGCCGAGGTGCGCTGCACGTCGTCGCCGGCCACCGTGACGGCGCCGCCTCCCCGCAGCGCCTGCCGCAGCGCCGAGAGCTCGAACGGCCCGAGCTCCTGCGCCTCGTCGATCACGAGGTGGGCGCAGCTCCGCACCCCGGCGCCTCGCGTGCGCCGCCAGAGCTCGAGCAGGAGCGCGTCGTCCTCCTCGTCGAGCGTCTGGCCGAGCTCCTCGGGGCTCCCGTCGTCCAGCGACTTGCCGTCCAGGGTCGCGAGCCGGTCGTCGTCGACGAGGCCCCGCAGCCTCGCCTCGGTGGGGACGTCGAGCTGCCGCATCGTCCGCTGAACGGTCTCGTCCACGGCGTAGGCCGGCACCTCGCCACCCGAGCGCACGACCACCTCGGTGAGAAAGCGACGGTCGGTGAGCAGCTCGCCGCGCAGCCGCGCGAGCGAGGGCAGCGGCTGGAAGGGGCGGTGGCGCAGCCACTCGGGCAAGAGCTCGAAGAGCGCGCGGCTCCGCTTGAGCCGGGCGACCCCGCTGGGGGCGTCGTCGAGGCTCCGGCGGGGCAGGTCGGGAAGGAGCCGCAGGACCTCTCGGCGGGCCCAGCCGCGGAAGGTCAGCACCTCGGCCGCGCCGAGGCCGAGCGGCGCGAGGAGCCGCCGCGAGAGCTTCGCGAGCCCGGGCTCGGGCACCACGACGAGCAGCCGCTTCGGCGAGAGCCGCTCCGGGTGGGCGTACGAGAGCGCCGCGAGCCGGTGGAGCGCCACCGTCGTCTTGCCGCTCCCCGCGCTGCCGAGGACGAGCAGGGGGCCGTCGCCGTGGGCGTGGACGATGTCGAACTGGACCTTGTCGAGGAGCGCGGCGATGTCGGGGCCGCGCCCCCGCTCCGCCCGCCCGACGCCGAGGCCGAGCTTGCCGCGCTCGGCGCTCCCCGCGCCGCCCGAGAGCGCGCCCGCGCCGTGGCGCCGCCAGCCATCGGGCCCGAGCTCGAGCAGCCCCGTGGCCGCGTGGATCGCGCGCAGCTTCCCGTCCGCGATGACGAGGATCCGCCGCAGCTCGACGACGCCCTCGGCCCGGCGGGCGGGCAGCTCCTCGTCGTAGGCGTCGCCCTCGCGGTAGCGGTAGAAGATCTGCGAGAGCGGCGCGTTGCGCCAGTCGATGACGCGCAGCCCCTCGCGCGAATCGAGCAGCGCGACGTGGCCGAGCAGGTAGTCCTTCGCGACGCCGTCCTCCCGCAGCCGCAGGTGGGCGAAGTAGGGGCAGGCGCGATCGGGCAGGGGGCCGCTGCGCCGCCGCTCCTCCAGCGCGCGGACCACGTGGAGCTGGTCGAGCAGGGCGGGCAGGTCGTCGGGCCGCGCGCTCGTCGCCTCGTCGCGCAGATCGACGAGCCGCGCGCGCGAGTCGCCCTGCGTCCGGCCCGAGGAGAGCTCCTCCAGCCGGCGGCGCAGCCGCGCGAGCAGCGCCTCCTCCTCGGCGACCACGGCCAGCCCCTCGGCATCCAGCCCGAAAGTGGCGGGGGGCTCGCTCCCCCGAGAACCCAGGGGGGGCTCCGGCGGCTCCGCGGTCTGCGTCGCGTCGTCTGGGCTCACCATCGGGGCCGGCATCATACCGAAGGAAACCGCCGGCGCGAGGGCAGGGTTCCCGACCGACGCACCGCGGGAGCCCGGGTGGGGGGCCCACGAGTTCGGGACCTCGTCGCGCCAGGCCCGCTGGATGGAGCCGAATCCCGCCGAGACGCGAACGGCCGCCTACCGGCACTCCATGCAGCCCTGCCCCCAGCCGTTCTGCGTGTAGTCGAAGCTGCATCCCGGCTCGCAGTCGCCGCCGCAGCAGTCGGAATTCTGGCTGCACTGGGCCCGGCGGGGAAGGCACGCGACGCAGGCGCCGAAGGAGGGCAGGCCGTCCATCACGACGCCGCAGCGGGTCCCCGGCGGGCAGCCGGGATTCGACGACGTCGGGTCGCAGACCGGCGCGCAGCTGCCGCCGTCCATCCCGTCGTTCGGCACGCAGAACTGCCCCACCGGGCAAGCCTCGTCGAGGTGGGCGCGGGTCAGCAGGGGATCGGTGCTGCAGCTTCCACTGGCCGTCCCTCCGAACGAACAGAAGAGCGACGGGCCAGTGTACATCCACATCGGCAGGCAGGTCCCCGGGCCGGCGTCCGGGACGTCACAGGACGCGCCCGCGTCCTGGCAAAACACGGGGGCGCAGCCGGCACTCGGGCAGCAGGACCCGGGGCTTGGGGTGCAGGCAGCGTTCAGCGGGCAGTCGACGTTGGAGCCGCAAGGGAGTTCGCAATACGCGTGACGCCAGGTTCCCAGGCACCAGGCGGGGCACCCGCACTGGGCGATCCCCTTGCTGAGGTCGGCGTCGTCGTGCCCTTCGCAGGGCGCGAACTCGAAAGTCGGGTGATTGGCCACGCAGCTACCCCAATCCCCCGATGCGCTCCCCACGACCCCCCAACCATAGCCGGGGTCGTTCGTCGCGGTCAGACCGTAGGTTGCCTCCACGCAAAACTCCAGACCGCCGTCGTACGAAAAGCCACACGAAGCGCTGCTCGTGCTTGTATCTGGGTATGAACATGGCCTCTCGCAGAGCCCAGAAGGGAAGCCGAACGGGTCGGCGACGCATTCTTCCCCGGCGGCGCAGGTCGATCCACAGGTCGTGACCGTGCAGGGGGACCCCGCCGCCATCCCCGTCCGGCAACAGACGGCTTGACCAGGCAAGCAGCAGCCAGGCATGCAGCAAGCTCCGTCGATCGCGCAGCCGCCGTCGGCGACTCCGTTCCCGGCGGCGGGTCCCGCGTCCGCCGCGGGGGGACAGCCGTTCGAGCCCACCCCCGAGGAAGGCGTCCCGCCATCGGAGCCGCTCCCTCCTCCAGTGGCTCCACCGGTTGCTCCCGCCCCGGTCGATGACCCAGCGAGAGTGCCGCCGCTCCCTGAACCTCCCTCTGTCGACGCCGAGATTCCGCCGCTCGAGCTGGCAGCTCCCTCCGAGACGGCGCGGAGGCAGCCGCTCGCGATGAAGACTGCCAGCATGGCTGGCAGCCGAGGACGAGAGAGCACGATCAACGCCCCTTCCGGCCGTGACATGTACCAGCGGCCCGTAGACGCCGCCTCCTGTCGTCGGGAACGAAGGGCTCGCGCAGGTCCCGCTGCCACCCCCTCCCCCGGTCGGATTCTCCACGGCCCGTGCAGAACATCCCGAACTTAGAGAGGCTCGACGCGCCGTAGGCGAAGAGCCAGCCGTGGTAGGGGTTGCTGTCCGCGTAGCTGCCGAAGGCCAGGTAGAGGATTCCGTGGTCGAGCAGGAGCGCCGGCCGCTGCATCTGGTGGGTCGGCGAGGAGGTGACGCTGGTCGAGCCGTAGCCCACCTCCCGGAGCGTACGTGTGGAGGTCGCGGTCGTCAAAGCGCTCATCACGACCTCGAAAAGCCTTTTCAGGGTCGTCATCACGCTCATCACGACCTCGAGAGGCCTTTTCGGGGTCGTCATCTCGCTCATCGCGACCTCGAGAAGCCTTCTCGGGGTCGTCATCTCGCTCATCACGACCTCGAGAAGCCTTCTCGCGGTCGTCATCTCGCTCATCACGACCTCGATGAGCCTTCTCGCGGTCGTCATCTCGCTCATCACGACCTCGAGAAGCCTTCTCGGGGTCGTCATCTCGCTCATCACGACCTCGAAAAGCCTTCTCGCGGTCGTCATCTCGCTCATCACGACCTCGATGAGCCTTCTCGCGGTCGTCATCTCGCTCATCAAGACCTCGATGAGCCTTCTCGAGGTCTTCATCACGCTCATCACGACCTCGAGAAGCCTCTTCGCGGTCGTCCTCGCGCTCATCACGACCTCGAGAAGCCTCTTCGCGGTCGTCCTCGCGCTCGTCACGGGCCCGCTGAGCCCTCTCGCGGTCGTCCTCGCGCCTCTCCGGCCGCCGAAGGCCCCGAACACGCCCGGGAAAGTCGCGATCGAGCCCCCGACGTCACTTTTCTCGCCGCACTTTCGCGGCCTCCTGGCCCCCATGGAGGTGAAGGGCGCGGACAGGCCCGGAAAGGAGGTGACGATGACCATGACGAAGTTCAAGCAGAAGGTGAAGCAGGCCCGCGACGGGATCGCGGCGGTCGTTCCGGCGACCACGTCGATCCCCGTGAACGGCAAGACGTACTCCGTCCAGGAGGTCCTGAAGACCCTGGGCGACCTGTACGCCGTGCTCGACGCGGTCGACCAGCTCCGGCAGCAGCTCCAGCCGGCGCGCTCGGCCGAGCGGGCCGCCCTGCCCAAGGGCCACGTGTTCTACGTGGAGCTGGGGCAGGCCCTCAAGGGGCTGCTCGGCAAGGCGAACCCACTCCTCACGGAGATCGGCTACGCCCCCGCCAAGCAGCGGCAGCCGTTGACCGCCGAGCAGAAGGCGGCCGCGGCGGCCAAGCGCGAGCTCACCCGCAAGGCCCGCGGCACGATGGGGAAGAAGCAGAAGCTCTCCATCGTGGGCGGCCCCGTGACGGTGCAGCTGCTCGGTCCCGACGGGAAGCCGGTCGGCGGGGAGACCCCGCCGGCTGGCGGCGCGACGGGGAAGTAGCCCCGGAGCGTCAGTAGGGAGAGGGCCCCCGGGTGAAGCAATGCCCGGGGGCCCGAACCCGACGAAGCGTGCGGGGCCGGAAAGCGATCGCAGGCCACTCCCCCTCTCGGCGCATGGGCACGCCCGAGACACCGACAGCCTGGAAACTCCTCCGTCGAAAATGCTGCCACGGGGCGCATCGCCGCGGTTGCCCGTCCAGCGAGAGAGTGCTAGTCGTCTGGCCGGTTTCGAACCACCTCGCCGGGAGGAAACGCCCGTGTCCGCCGACGCAGCCACCGCCACCGCCCTCAGCCCCGCCGCCGCCGGGCGGCAGTACACGCTCGCCAAGATCGGATCGTTCGTCGGGCTCGTCCCCGCCGGCATCTGGACGGCGTTCCACCTCTGGCACCAGCTCGCGGCCTTCAACGGGCCCGACGCCTGGGCGCGCTCGGTCACCGAGTTTCCGAACCGCGACGGCGAGCTCGTGGGCCTCGGCCTCCTGCTCCTCTTCATCGTCTGGCACATCGTCTGGGGCTTCCGGCGGATGCGCCTCGGGAAGCCGAACGGCTACCAGTACCTGGGCAACGCCCGCTGGTGGCTGCAGCGGATCACCGCCCTCGGCCTCTTCTTCTTCATCGGCGCCCACGTCTGGCTCGCGAAGCTCGAGCCGCTCGTCGAGACCGGCCGCCCCGAGACGTTCCAGGATCTCGCGGCCCACATGGCCCACCACGCCCCGACGCTGTTCGTCTACATCCTGGGCGTCGCCGCGGTGGCCTATCACCTCGGCAACGGGCTCTGGAACTTCTGCTTCAGCTTCGGCATCGTGACGAGCCAGCGCGGCCTCGCCTGGACGACCCGCGTCGCGCTGCTCGTCGTGGCGGTGCTGCTGGTCATCGGCTGGCTCGCGGTCTACGCGCTCTGGCACGCCGGCCAGCCGTTCCCCGCGCCGCTGGACTGATGCAGACCACGGGGGTGGCGATCGAGGGCGCGGATCCGCGCCTCTACAACGCCGACCTCGCGCCGGTGGCGCCCGCCCAGCGGGTCTGGACCAGCTACAACTACGCCGCGCTCTGGATCGCGATGGCGCACTGCATCCCCACCTACATGCTCGCCTCGAGCCTCATCCAGGCGGGCATGAGCGCGGGGCAGGCCATCGTCACCATCGCGCTCGGCAACTGCATCGTGCTCGTGCCGATCCTCCTGAACGCCCACCCCGGCACCCGCTACGGCATCCCCTTCCCCGCCTTCGCGCGCGCCTCGTTCGGCGTCTTCGGCGCCAACGTGCCGGCGATCCTGCGCGCGCTCGTCGCCTGCGGCTGGTTCGGCATCCAGACCTTCATCGGCGGCCACGCGGTCCACAAGCTGCTCACCGTGCTCTGGCCCGGCTGGGCGCGCCTCGGCGGCGGCGCCGCGCCGCTCGGGCTGCCCGTGCCCGAGTGGATCACCTTCCTCGCCTTCTGGGCGCTCAACATGCTGATCGTCTGGAAGGGGATGGACGCGGTCCGCGTCTTCGAGAACTGGGCCGCGCCGCTCGTGCTCGTGCTCACGGCCGGCCTGCTCGGCTGGGCGCTCCGCGCGGCCCACGGCCTCGGCCCCATCAGCTCGCAGCCCTCGCGCTTCCACGACCTCCGGAGCCTCTGGCCGGTCTTCGTCCCGTCGCTCAACGCGATGATCGCCTTCTGGGCGACCCTCTCGCTCAACGTCCCCGACTTCACGCGCTTCGCGAAGGACCAGAAGGCCCAGGTCATCGGCCAGGCGATCGGGCTCCCGCCGACGATGACGATCTTCGCCGGAATGGGCGTGCTCATCACCTCGGCCACCGTGGTGGTCTTCGGCACGCCGATCTGGGATCCGGTCGATCTGCTCGCCCGGCTCGGCAACCCCTGGATCGTCGCGGTGGGCGTCGTCGGCGTCGTCATCGCCACCATCTCGGTGAACGTGGCCGCGAACGTCGTCTCGCCGGCGAACGACTTCGCGAACCTCTGGCCGAGCCGGATCGACTTTCGGCGCGGCGGCCTCCTGACCGGCGTCATCGGCGTCCTCATCCTGCCGTGGAAGCTCCTCGACCCGCACGTCTACGTCTTCGCCTGGCTCGGCGGCTACAGCACGCTGCTCGGCCCCATCGCCGGCATCCTCATCGCCGACTACTGGGTCGTGCGCCGCCGCACGCTCGTGCCCGAGGATCTCTACCGGGCCCACGGGCGCTACTCGTACCGGCGCGGCGTCAACCCGAAGGCGCTCGTCGCGCTGGCGGCCGGCACCCTCACCGCGCTCTCCGGCCTCGCCGTGCCGGCGCTGCGGCCGCTCTTCGACTACGGCTGGTTCGTCGGCTTCGGCGTCGCCTTCGCCCTCACCCTCCTCCTCGCCTCCCCCGTCCATGATCCCTCCCCCGTCCTCGCCCCAGCAGAGTGAGCAGCGGCGCCACCCGCGCGCCCCCTTCGAGACCAAGGTCCGCCTCACGGCCGGCCCCGGCGGCCGGAGCTTCCAGGCGGTCCTGCCGTCGATCGACGTGAGCCTCGGCGGCATCTTCTTTCAGAGCGAGTTCTCGCTCCGAATCGGCAGCGAGCTGCGCGTCTCCTTCGAGCTGCCGGGCGACGGCCGGCCCGTCGAGGCCGAGGGCGTCGTCGTCCGGATCGAGCAGTACGACGCGCGCCGGCCGGGCGGCCGCAACGGCTTCGCCGTCCGGTTCACCCGCTTCGAGGGCGACGGCGCGCTGATCCTCGCCTCGCTCTTCCTCGCCCCGCGCGCCCGCGAATTCGCCTCGCGCTGGCTCCGCTCGCGCTCCCGGGGCGAGAAGGCCCGCGCCAGCGCCCGGTCTCGGTCCCAGTCTCGATCCCAGTCTCGATCCCGGCCTCGATCCGACGTCGAGAGGCTCGTCGACGCCCTGATCGCCTGGGAGCTCGAGCGGGGCGAGACCGCCGAGCCGGTCTCCGCGCGCCGCTAGCCGCTCGAGACGGGCCTTCCGCCTCGACCGCTCGCCGCCCAGAGGCCGCCGAGCAGGAGCGCCGAGGCGAAGGCCAGCGCCGCGTCGACCTCGAGCGCGACGCCCGATCCGAAGCGGTGCCAGAGGGCGCCCGTCAAGAGGCCGGCGGGCAGCGCGAAGAGCCCCGTCACCCCGTTGTAGACGCCGAAGCCGCTGCCGCGCCGCTCCTTCGCGACGAGGTCCGAGACGAGCGCCTTCCCGACCCCCTCGGTGAGGCCGTAGAAGACGCCGTAGGCCGCGAAGAGGAGCCAGACCTCGGCGGCCCTGTGGGCCGAGGCGAAGCCGAGGTAGGAGGCGGCGTACCAGACGAGGCCGGCGAGGAGCGCCGGGAAGCGGCCGATCCGGTCCGAGAGGCTCCCCAGGGGATAGGAGCTGACGGTCTTCGAGAGGTGGAGCAGCGCCCAGACGATCGGCAGGGCGGTGGCGGCCACGCCGAGCTCGCCCGCGCGCAGGAGGAGGAAGGCGTCGGAGGAGCTCGCGAGGGCGAAGAGGCCCGAGATGGCGACGTACAGCCAGAACCGAGCCGGCAGCGGCGCCAAGCCCCCCCTTCCGCGAAGCGAGGGAGGGTTCGGCTCTGGGGGGGCCGAGATCGGACTCCCGCCCCGATTCGGCACCCCGAACGCGAGGCAGCTCACCGCGACCAGCCCCGGCACGAGCGCGACGCCGAAGACCAGCCGCAGCTTCTGCCCGGTCATGGCGAGAAGTCCCGACGCGAGGAGCGGTCCGGTCAAGGCCCCGAGGTGATCCATCGACCGATCGAAGCCGAAGGCGCGCCCCGCCTCGCCCGGCGGCGCCCCGCCCGCGAGCAAGGCGTCTCGCGCGCTGCCGCGGACGCCCTTGCCCACCCGGTCGGCGATCCGGATCGCGAACACGTGGCCCGGAAGCGTCGCGAGCGCCACCAGCGGCCGCGCCACGGTCGAGAGCGAGTAGCCGAAGATCGCGAGCTCCTTCGCCCGGGGCCAGCGATCGACGAGCCAGCCCGAGCAGAGCTTGAGCAGCGCCGCCACCGCGTCGGCGGTCCCCTCGATGAGTCCGAGCGCCGTGGCGCCAGCCCCGAGCTGGGTGAGAAAGAGCGGCAGCAAGGGGAAGATCATCTCGGTGCCGACGTCGGTGAAGAGCGACGTCAGCCCGAGCGCCCAGACGGTGCGACCGAGCGGCGCGCGGCGAGCCATGGCCTTGGGAGCCTATCGTGACCGGAGCCGCGGCCTCGAAATAAATCGGAGCGCGCCGCTGTCTGCCCCTCCGCGATGGCCCGCGACCGAGAAGCGAACGAGACGACCCTCGACCGGATCCTCGAACCGGATCGGGTCGAGCTGCGTGAGGCGACCCACCGCTTCTCGGGGCTTCTCTTTCGAGCGGTCCGCTCCAAGGCCGACCTCGCCCAGGCCGTCGAGGCGGCCGATCGACTCGGCCGGCTGGCGGAGCGACAGGCCCGCGTCGAAGAGGAGGTCCTCTTCCCCGAGCTCTCCGGGCTGCTCGGCGGCCCCGGTGGTCCCGTGGAGCGGGCCAGGGCCGAGCGGCGGCGGCTCGCCCGCAGCGCGCGACTCTTCCGCGAGGCCGCGCAGCGCTTCGAGGCCGAGTTCCCCTCCCCGGAGGACGCACGGCTCATGGGCCAGCGCGGCCACGAGCTGCTGCGCGTCCTCGCGGAGAAGCTCGGCGCGGTCGACGGCTACCTCCTGCGCGTCGCCGACGGCGCGCTGCGCGGTCCGGCGCGGCTCGCCCTGCTGGACCGGCTGCAGGCCGCGCTGTCGAAGAGAGACGACGGACGACACTAGAGGAACGTCGCGATGCAGCTGCAGAGCTGCCCCGCCGCGCAGCTCGCGCCCGTCGAGTTGTCGCAGGCGAGGCCGACGCAGCATTGCGAGGTCGCGGTGCAGACCTGCCCTGCGCTCGCGCAGCTCGTGGTCGCCTGCTGGCAGCTGCCGCCCGTCAGCTCGCCCACCAGGGAGACGCAGTCGAGGCCCAGGCAGCAGTCGCCGTTCGACGTGCAGGGGCCGCCGGTGGGCTCGCAGGTCGGCTGGGGCGCGCAGCTACTGCTCAGGCAGTAGCCCGAGCAGCAGTCGGAGGCCAAGGCGCAGCCGTTGCCGTTCGCGAAGCAGGCCGGGCCCGCGTCCGGGACTCCACCGTCCCCGGCGATGCCGCCGTCGGCGAGCAGGCCGCCGTCCGGCGGTGGGGGCGGCGGGGGCGGCGGGAACTGGCAGGCGTCGCCGAGCACCCCCGCCGGCAGGCAGACGAGCCCCGTGCAGCAGCCGCCGTCACCGCTGCAAGCGCTCCCGGCGGCGAGGCAGGTCGGCACCGCGTCGCAGGCGAAGCCGCCGTCCGAGACCTGGACGCACGGGTTGCCGTTGCAGCACTGGTCCTTGAACTGGCAGGCGGCTCCCACCGCGATGCAGCAGCTCGGGTCGCTGGATGAGTAGCCCGTCGGCGAGCAGCTGCCGCCGCCGTAGCAGCGATCGATCCCCTCGCTGTCCACCTTGCAGACGGCCTGATGCCCGTCGCAGCAGTCCTGCCGCGCGCCGTTGCCGAAGGCGCCGCAGACGTCGCCCACGGGCTGACAGCCGGTGTTGCCGCCCGAGCCGTTCGGGTTCGTGCAGTAGCCGATCGGGGGATTGGTGCTGACGAGGCTGCAGGTCACCTGGCTGTCGGTGGGCGGCCCCCCGCAGCAGTCGGCGTTCGAGGTGCAGAGGTCGCCCGTGAGCCGGCAGCCCGAGGCCGAGGCGCAGACCGTGGCGCCGCTGCCGGGGTCGAGGCAGAGCTTGCTGCAGCAGCCGCTGCCGGCCGCGCAGGGAAGGCCGTCGACGGTGCAGCCGCCCGTCCCCGGCGCCGTCACGAGCTGGCAGGTGCCAGGGCCACCGCCCGTCGCCGAGCAGATCCCCGAGCAGCAGTCGGCGCCGCTCAGGCAGATGTCGCCGGTGGCGTTGCAGCTGGATGCGCGCGCGCAGATCCCACCCTGGCAGTTGGTCGAGCAGCAGGGGCCGCCCGAGCCGCAGGCGTTGCCGAGGGTGATGCAGCCGCCGTCGACCGGGTTCAGCGGCTGGCAGAGACCGGCGGCGCAGCTGAGGCTGCAGCAGTCGGAGGCCTGCGCGCAGGTCGCGCCCGTCGTGACGCAGGCCGCTGCGCACTGGCCCGAGACGCAGGAGTTCGAGCAGCAGTCGGTCGCCTTCTGACAGGCGACGCCCTGGGGGAGACAGAAGCTCGGCGCGGCGCACTCGCTGCCGCCGCCGTCCAGCGCGATGCAGGCCCCCGAGCAGCAGGGCGGCGGCGCGGCGGCGCTGCACGAGGCGCCGGTGGCGAGGCAGACGGGCCCGGCGTCGGCCGGGCCGCCGTCGACGGGCCCCGCGTCGACGGACCCCGCGTCGACGGGCCCGCCATCGGCTGGGCCGCCGTCGCCGAGGCCGCCGCTGCTCGAGCCCGTGGTGCCGCCGGTCGAGCCGCCGCTGGTCGTTCCGCTCGTGCCCCCGCCGGTCGTCGTGCCGCTCGTGCCGCCGGTCGAGCCGGCGTCCGGGCTCACGCAGAGCTTCTCGCCGTTGCAGACGAGGCCGCTCGCGCAGCCGCCGTCCGGAAGGCACGGCGCCTCGATGGCCGGCTTCTGGCAGCTACAGCCGGCCCAGCCAAGGGCCGCGCAAAAGGCGAGGAAGGCAGAGGTCCGTCGCATGGGGCGCTCCTCCTGGGGTTCCCCCATTGTACCCCCGATCGCTAGCGGGAGCTAAACAGCCGCGGGTCGATCTTGCTCGGATCGCCCAAGACGACCGTCTGCAGCGCCTTCGCGTGGCCCGCGAGGAACGCCGAAACCTGTGCCGGCGTCACCGCGCGCGCCTCGTCGAGGATCTTTCCCGCGAGCCGCCAGTCGCCGCCGAGGATCTGCGCTCGGGCGAGCAGCTCGGCCTGGCCGTCGGTCGACTGGTCGCGCATCAGAAACTGCGTGAGGAAGATCCGCTTGTCGCCCTCGAGGACCGCAGGGTCGATCCGGCCCGCCTGGAAATCGGCGAGCACGTCGAGCATGACGCGGAAGGTCCGGTTGGGATCGACGGCCGTGACGTAGAGGTAGCCCTCGCCGAGGCCGCGGAGCGCGAGGCCGGCGCTCGGGGCGTAGGAGAGCTCGCGCTTGGTTCGCACCTCCTCGAAGAGCCGCTCGCGCAGGGCGCTCATGGCCACCGCCGCCACCGCGACGTCGGGATCGCGCCAGCTCGGCGCGGGGAAGGTCGAGAGGACGTAGTTCGTCGGCAGCAGCCTCGGCTCGACCTCGACGCGCGAGTCGCGGAAGACGGGGCTCGCGAGCGGGCTCTCGCGGAAGTCGCCTCGGGGCAGCTTGCCGAAGGCCCCCTTCGCCCAGGCGGCGACCTCGGCGACGTCGACGTCGCCGACGACGACGAGCACGAGCCGCGAGCTCTCGCGGAGCTTCGCGAGGTGGCGAGCGAGATCGGCCTTCGTGAGCTTCGAGACCGTCTCGGGCGTGCCGATGGGCCGGTTTGCGTACGGGAGGCCGTGGTAGACGAGCCTGTTCGAGAGCAGCTCGAGCTCGGCGTCGGGCTCCTCCTCCTCCTGCCGCAGGGCCGAGAGCTGGAGCTGCCGCTGCACCTCGATCTCCCCCGCGGGCAGGGCGGGTTCGAGGAAGAGCTGCGCGAGCAGGTCGAGCGTCGGCCGCCAGCGCGAGACGAGCGACTTCGCCCCGAGGACCGAGTAGTCGGCGGTCGACTGCGAGCCGATCTGGCTGCCGAGGTCCGCGACCTTCCGGTCGAAGGCGGCCTTCGGCAGCTTCTCGGTGCCTCCGGCCACCGCCGAGGCGAGGGCGAGCCGCTCGATCCCCGCGTCCGAGGCCGTCCAGTTGCGGACCCCGCCGAGAAGGTAGAGCTGGGCCGAGACCATCTGCACGTGCGGCACGCGCTTGACGAGGACCGTGAGGCCGCCGACGTCGCGCGTCTCCACCCCCTGCTCGATGGGCTTCGAGAGGTCACGGCGGTTGACCTCGTGCGAGGCCGCCGCGCAGCCCGCCCCGGAGATCCCCGTCGCCGCGAGGAGCAAGAGAAGGGCGCGCTTCATCGGGAGGCCTCCGTGGTCGGACCGAGGCCGAGCAGCCGCTCGAAGTGGCGGCGATCGAGCCCCTGCTCGCGCTCGAGCTCGGGTGAGAGCATCGCGCCGAAGACGTACGGCTTGCCGATCACCCAGCGGTGAAGGAAGTCGGCGACGTCCTTCGGCGTCACGCGGCGGATCCCGTCCAGGTAGCCCCGGTAGTAGTCGAGCCCGGCGGTGCTCCACCAGAACGTGAGGACGTGGGCGTAAGCCGACGGCACCTCCTCCTCCGCCGCCCGCTCGACCTCCAGCCGGGTGAGGCCGTCCCGGAAGTCGTCGGCGTCGAAGCTCTTCGGGTCCGCGAGCTTCGGCAGCTCGGCGAGCGCGGCCGCGACGCAGCGGTCGACCCGGTCGGGCGCCGCCTCGAGGCCAAAGGTGACGGGCCCGACGTGGCTCTGCGTGTACCAGGAGAAGTCGGCCCGAACGCAGTCGCCCGAGTCGACGAGCGCCTCCTGAAACTGCGAGCCCGCCCGCTCGACCATCGCCGAGAGCAGGTCGGCCGCGTAGGTCGCGGGGATCTCGTCGCCCGCGACCGAGGGGCCCTGCCACTCGAAGCCGAGCGCCACGGTCCGCACCGGCTGCGTCACCACGGCCACCCGGCTCTTCTCGAGCGGCGGCTCGCGCACGAGCGGGTGGGCGACGAACGGGTCGGGCTGACGCCGCCAGCCCGAAAAGAGCTTCGCCGCCTCGTCGAAGACCGCCGGGGCGCGCGCGTCGCCCGCCACCACCAGCACCGCGTTGTTCGGGACGTAGTAGCGCGCCTGGAGCGCGCGCATCATCGCCGGCGTGGCCGAGAGCACCGTCTTTCGGTTTCCGAGCGGGTCCTTGTAGCTCGGGTACTTCCAGAGCAGGTCGTCGAGCTCCTTCTTGAAGTGGTAGCCGGGGTCCGACTCGTCGCGGTCGATCTCGCCGACCACCACCTCCTCCTCGCGCGCGAGCTCCTTCGGATCGAAGAGCGGCTGCTCGATCGACTCGCGCATCAGCGAGAGCGACGGCCCGAGCCGGTCGGAGGTGGTCGTGAAGAAGTAGTTGACCCGCTCGGTCTCGGTGGAGCCGTTGAAGACCATGCCGAGCTCGCGGGTCTTCGCGAGGTAGGCCTCCTGGTTCGGGATGGCCTCGTTGCCCTTGAAGAACATGTGCTCGTAGAGGTGCGAGAGGCCGTTGAAGCTCGGATCCTCGACCATCGAGCCGGAGCGGACCCCGATCTCGACCGTGACGAGCGGCAGCGCGTGGTCCTCGACGACGAGGACGGTGAGGCCGTCGTCGAGGACCTTCTGCTGGTAGGGCGGCGGGGCGGCGAGCGCGAGGGCCGCGCAGAGGGCGGAGAGCATCGACGAGGGACCTCCTTCCGGGGGGCGGGGGCGATGAGGAGGATGCCTACGGAGCGGTCGTCCCGCAAGGGAGAAGAGGCGTCTTTGGGCCCCGGGGGCAAATGGGTCCACAACCTCACACGGCCGCTCGGCTCGTCGAATCCGCGACCGCGCACACCACTCCCGCGCGCGGGCGTGCTAGAGGACGGCAGTGGAATCGGAGGAGCGAACGTGGGCTCACCCACGCGGCGGGCGAAGGGACGGCCGTGGAGACGAGCCTGAGCGGCGAAGAGGAGATCCTCTACGAGTGGACCCCCTCGTGGTTCGCGAAGCTCACGGGCTGGGCGCTCGTCGTTCCGTTCGGCTTCGGCGCTCGCGAGGTGGCGATCGCGCTCCTCGGCGAGCCCCGGGTGACCGGGGGGGAGATCTTCCTGCTCGCCGTCCTGATCCTCTTCACGGCCGGCGCGGCGTTCCTCTACGCGCAGCTCTGGGCGTGGCGGAAGCGGCTCACCCTCGGCGACGGCGGCCGCGAGGTCGTCTTCGCGACCCGGTCGCTGCTCGGCGAGAGGCGCCTCGCGCGGCCGCGCGATGGCGTCACGGCCGTGAGCCTCTGGTACCTCTCCTCGGCGCGCAACCACTACTGGGAGGCGTCGATCGTCGCCCGGAGCCCCGAGCGGCGACGGCCCGAGCGGATCGCCTTCGCCCTCCTCCCCGGGTCGCGCCACGAGCCGCCGAAGGACGCGATGGCGCGGATCGCCGAGAGGCTCGGCTGCCCCCTCCAGATCCAGGACTGAACGGTCGGCGCCCTCTCGCGGCCGCCTCGGCTCACCAGGTCGCGGTGACGTAGCCGATGCACATCTCCTGATCGTTGCCCCAGTTGAGAGCCGTCTTGCCGGCCGAGTTGTCGAAGTGGCACTCGATGTGGAGCTTGTCGCCCGGCGAGAGCTGCATCGGGGTCGCGAGGAAGTAGTCCTCGCCGACCTGCTCGTAGCTCCAGGCGGGCGCCTCGGCGATGCAGTCGAGGCTGCCGTCCTTGCGCCGCACGCCGACGATCATCTTCTTGCCGTGCTCGTGCATGTGCAGGTTCGCGGCCCAGACGCTGATGGGCTTGCCACCCGACTGGCCGGTGGGGTCGGTCTCCCAGGCGAAGGCGGCGTCGGGATCGCCGGCGGGGATGGGCATGCCGCCGCGCAGCCAGTTCGGGTCCGCGAGGAAGACGAGCTGCGCCTCGCGCGCGACGGAGGGTTCGAGGGTGAAGCGCATCTCGGTCTGGTCGGGCACGAGGACGCCGGTCGCCGAGCGGTAGTGCATGCTGAGGACGATCTGGGAGCCGGGATCGACCCGGTAGCCGAGGCCGCCCGGCAGCGTCTCGGGGAGCGCGCCGGGGCGCCAGCCGCCGACGGCGCCGACGTTTCCCGGCACGCCGTTCGGACAGTTCCAGCCGGGCCGACCGTCGGCACCCGAGCTGCCCGGCGGCGCCGCGCCCGGCGGCATGAGGAACGCGCGCGCGTGGTGGACCTCGGAGGGGGCGCTCGGCCGGACGTCGAAGGCGGTCACGTAGGTCGTGGTCTTCACCGGCCAGTCGACGAGGAAGCAGCGCAGCTCGTCGGTCGAGCCGGGCTGCGGCTGCGGCAGGTACGGCTCCGGCATCGAGAGGGTGAGGTCGACGCGCGCGAGCCCGGGAATCGGGGGAGGGGTGGCCTCGGCCACGCTGCCCACGCCAGCGGGCAGCCCCTGGTCGATCCAGGAGGCGATCTCGCCGATCTGGGCGTCGCTCAGCGACGGATCGCCCAGGTAGCTCTCGCAGCAGTGGGCGAGCGGCCAGGGCGGCATGAGGCGCGTCACCACCGCGGCGCGGACGGCGAGCGCCTCGGCGGCGACGTCGGAGGGGCTCTCGAGCGGGAAGGGGGCGATGCCGCCGGCGGTGTGGCAGCCGGCGCAGTGGGTGAGGAAGATCGGCCCCACGTCCGCCCAGCCGAGCGGCGGGCCGCCGTCCGGCACGACCAGCGGCGGATCGGAGCAGAACGGGAAGAGCGGCGCCGGGCTGTCGAAGAGCTGGCAGGCGGCGAGGGGGAGGAGCGAGACGAAGGCCAGGCGCACGAGGCCCGCGGGCGGGGCGCGGTGCCCGCGCTGGACGTTGGGGGCAGCCACGCCGCTCAGCCCACCGCCAAGAGGTCCTCTTCGCCCGCGTGACCGTCGAGCCGCCAGACCACGACCGGCTCCTCGCGCCCCTTGACGCGGAGCTCGGCCAGGCGCTCGCCCCGGAAACGGCCGCCCGCAAGCCGCCAGGTCGCCTCGGTGACGAGGATGTCGACGCGCTGCTCCTTCGTGAGCCCCTCGACCCGGGAGGCCAGGTTCACGGCGTCGCCGATGACGGTGTACTCGTGCTGCTCGGCGCCGCCGAGCATCCCGGCCGCCACGGCCCCCGAGTGGACGCCGATGCCCATCCGCAGCCGCTCGCCGCCGGCCCGGGCCCGCTCGGCGTTTCGCTCGGCGAGCTTGCGCCGCATGTCGAGGGCGGCCGCGAGGGCGGCCGCGGCGTGGTCCTCCTGCCGGTCGGGCGCCCCCCAGACGGCCATCAGGCCGTCGCCGATCAGCTTCGCCACCATGCCGCCGCGACCCTGCACGATCTGCGTGAGATCGGCGAAGTGAGCGTCGAGCAGCTCGAGGACGGCGCGCGGGGCGAGCTGCTCGCTGAGGGCCGTGAAGTCGCGCAGGTCGCAGAAGAGGATCGTCACCTCGCGCTGCGTCGGCTCGAGCGCCTCCTCGCCGAAGCGGACGAGCCGGTCCGCGACCGCGTGGGGCACGAAGCGGGAGAGGTTCTCGCGGCGGCGCAGCCCGAGGAACATGCGGCGGGTGCGGGTGCCGGTTCGTCCGACGAGCAGGGCGAGCGCGGCGAAGGAGCCATGCACGATGCAGATCTGCGGGAGGGCGGCGGCCCCCGGCTCCTCGATGCGCGCCGCGACGGCGAAGCAGAAGCAGGCGCACGCGCAGGACACCGCGACGTGCCAGGCCCGCCTTCGCCCGACCGAGAAGCAGAGGATCACGGCGTAGACCGCGGCGAGGCTCCCGAGCGCGGGCGCCTGGGTCGCCGAAAAGACCCTGAGCTGGAAGAGCGTGAGGCAACCGTAGTCGACGAGGAGGTAGGCGAGCGGCGCGAGCTCCGCGCCCCGCACGCTCGCGGCGACGCCCCGAAGGAACACGGCGTTGCCGGCGGCGAGGGTGAGGTAGACGAGCACGGCGGCGACGAGCCAGGGGTCGAGCGGCAGCCGGTGGTGCGTCAAAAGCGACTGGACGGCGGTGCCGAGGGCCATGAAGCCGATGAGGCCGAGCCGGACGCGCGCGACCACCCGCTCGGCCTCCAGCGCCCCCTCGGCGAGGACGAGGTCCTCGTTGTGGCGAGCGGTCCGAATCCGGGCGATGGTCGACTGAGCGTCCAAGCGCCGCCATGGTATCAGCTTTCCCGCACGCCCCAATCGGTGGAAGATGGGAGGATGCGCGCCCCCGATGCGCCAGCCTCCGCGCCCGGTGCGCGGCCCGAGAACGCAGGGCGAGGGCGGACGGCCGTCGCCTTGGCGCTCGCGCTCCTCGCCGGCTGCGGCGGGCGGCCCAGCGAGCCGCCCGACGGCGGCGTGCCCCCCGCCGAGGACGCGGGGACGGCCGACGCGGGGACGGCCCAGCCCGACGCGGGAGCCGACGCCGGCGGGGTGGACGCCGGCTCGACCGACGCCGGAATCTCCGACGCGGGCACGGGTGACGGCGGCTTCTCACCCGCGCCGCACGCGCCCTTCCCCCAGATTCCGTACCAGGGCGGGCCGACGCTCTCCGCGCCGAGGCTCGTCCCGATCACCTTCGCGGGCTACCCCTACGCCGCCGAGATCGCCCAGTGGAGCGGCTGGATCGCGAGCTCGAGCTGGCTCGCCACCGTCGGGGCGGATTACGGCGTCACGGGCGCGACGGCCGCCCCGCTCGTCGTGCTCGATGGCGGCGCGCCGACCATCCAGCGCCCCGAGGATCTCGCCGCGCTGCTCGCCGAGGCCTTCGACGGCGGCGCGATCCCCGCCCCGGCCTCGCTCGCGCAGCCGCTCTACGTCGTCTTCTTCCCGCCCGACGCGGGGATCGCCGGGGTCTGCCAGCAGGTCTTCTCGTACCACGCGGCCGGCCGGTACGAAGGCGCCCCCTTCGCCTTCGTCCTCGACGCCGACTGCCCCGAGCAGGTGACGGGCTACCCCGAGACCGAGCAGATCGAGCTGACGGCCGGCCACGAGATCGTCGAGTCGGCCGCGAACCCCTACTCGACGGTCGACGGCGGCATCGGCTGGCAGCTCACCGATCCCGCGAGCCCCTGGTGGGCCCCCGGGGCCGGGGAGATCGCGGACCTCTGCGAGGGGCCGGTCTACTTCGACGCGGACGCGGGGGTCTACGCGCCGCTCGTCTGGTCGAACCGCGCGGCGGCGCGGGGCGACGGCTCGCCCTGCCTCCCCTCGCCCGGGGCCTACTTCAACGCGAGCCCGACGCCCGACGCGGTGGTGACGCTCGACGGCGGCGCCTCGTTCACGGTCGCCCTGGCCGGCTGGTCGGCCGCGCCCTCGCCGCCCTGGGGGATCGCCGTGATGGCGGACTTCGGCGACTTCGATCCCCAGCCGCAGCTTCCGGCGAGCTCCCTCGAGAACGGCGGCGACGCCGGCGTGACGGTGGCGGTGCCGCCCGGCACCCCTTCGGGGGCGCGGGCCGTCGTCTGGATCGGCTCGTACGCCCAGGGCTCCCCGGACTGGACGAGCTTCTGGCCGATCGCGGTGGAGGCGCGATGAGCGGCGCGCCGCGCTCCATCGTCCACCTCGACCTCGACGCCTTCTACGCCTCGGTCGAGCAGCGCGACGACCCCCGCCTGCGGGGCAGACCCGTGGTGGTGGGAGGGCACCCGAAGCGCGGGGTCGTGCTCGCCGCCTCCTACGAGGCGCGTCGCTACGGCGTCCACTCGGCGATGCCGATGGCCCGCGCGGTCGGCCTCGGGCCGATCGTCGTCGTCCCGCCCCGCTTCGCCGCTTACGAGGAGGCGAGCGAGAGGGTCTTCGAGATCCTCGAGAGCGCGAGCCCGCTCGTCGAGCCGCTCTCGCTCGACGAGGCTTTCCTCGACGTCGGCGCCTCTCGGGCGCTCCTCGGCGAGCCGGCGGCCATCGCGCGGCGGCTGCGCGAGCGGATCCTCGTCGAGGTGGGGCTCTTGGCCTCGGCGGGGATCGCCCCCGTGAAGTTCGTCGCCAAGATCGCCTCGGACATCGCGAAGCCGAACGGGCAGAAGGAGGTCCGCCCCGAGGAGGTCGTCTCCTTCCTCGCACCGCTCAAGGTCTCGCGCCTCTGGGGCGTCGGGCCCAGGACTGAGGCGGAGCTCTCGCGCGCGGGGCTGCGAACGGTGGGAGATCTCGCCGCCCGCGACCCCGCCTCGCTCGAGGCCCGACTCGGACCGCTCGGCGCGCAGCTCTCTCGGCTCTCCCGCGGCGAGGACGACCGGCCGGTCGTGGCCGACCGAGAGCGCAAGTCGATCGGCGCGGAGGAGACGTTCGCCGAGGATCTGAGCGACCCCGCCGATCTCCGCCCTTACCTGCACGGGCAAGCCCTCCGGGTGGGCCGCCGGCTGCGGCGCGCCGGACTGAAGGCCCGCGCCGTCGCGCTCAAGCTCAAGCTGCACGACTTCCGGCTCGTGACGAGGCAGCGCACGCTCTCGGCCCCGAGCGACGACGGGCAGGAGCTCTACCGGCTGCTGCTCGAGCTCCTGCGCGAATCGCCGCCCAGCGCCCCGGTCCGCCTCTGCGGGATCTCGGCGCACGACCTCTCGAGCGCGGCGCGCCCGCAGCTCGACCTCTTCGCAGGGCCCTCCCGCGACCGGAGCGCCCTCAACGAGGCGCTCGACCGGATCACGGCTCGGTTCGGGGAAGAGGCCGTGACGACGGCCGATCTCGTGGGGCCCCCTCTCGGCCCCTCGCCGCTTCGCGGGGGAGGCGCTCGCAGAGGCTCGCTTCGCGGGGGAGACGGACGATGACGACGCCCGCGCTGCGCGCGGCCGCGAAGCGGGCGCTCGGACTGCCGGACGAGCTGCTGCTCTCCGAGTGCCGGCAGGACGTCTTCGTCGGCGGCGGCCCCGGGGGGCAGCACCGCAACAAGACGGCGAGCGCCGTGCGGCTCCACCACGAGCCGACGGGGATCATCGTGAGCGCCACCGAACGACGAAGCCAGGGACAGAATCGCGACGCGGCGATCCGCAGGCTCCGCCGCGCGCTCGAGGATCTCTCTTATGTGCCGCGGCCGCGCCGGCCGACGCGGCCGACCCGAGCCTCGAAGGAGCGGCGCCTCGCGGCGAAGCGGCTGAACGGCGAGCGGAAGGCGACCCGTCGCGGGGAGGAGTAGCGCGCGCGGCGGCCTACGGTCGAAGCGTCTCAGCCCTCGTAGAACTTCCGCCCGGCCTTCGCCCGATCCAGCAGCAGCGGCGCGGGCGCGAAGCGGGGGCCGTGCTTCTGCTGCAGCTCCTCGAGCCGGCGGACGGCCTGTGGAAGGCCGAGACTCTCGAGCCAGCGGAAGGGGCCGCCGCGGAACGGCGGGAAGCCGAGGCCGAAGATGGCGCCGACGTCGCCGTCGCGCGGGCTGCGGAGGATCTCCTCCCCGAGGCAGTGGACCGCCTCGTTCGCCATCTGCAGGGCGAGCCGCTCGGCCGTCTCGCGTGGGTCGATGGGCTTGCGCTTGCGGCCGCCCACCGCGTCGTAGACCGTCTCGTCGACCTTCTTCTTCCCCTCGCCGTAGGTGTAGAAGCCCTTCTTGTTCTTTCGCCCCATCCGGCCGTCCTTCGCGAGGAGGCCGAAGCCGTCGGGGGGCGCCATGCGCGCGCCAAAGGCCTCGGCCATGATCTTCGCGACGTGGCTCGCGATGTCGATGCCGACCTCGTCGAGGAGCTGGAGGGGGCCCACCGGGAAGCCGAAGTCGACGAGCGCCCGGTCGACGTCGTCGATGGCGGCGCCCTCGGAGAGCATGAAGCCCGCCTCGCCGATGTAGGGGGCGAGGATGCGGCTCGTATAGAAGCCCACTCCGTCGCGCACCACGATGACGGTCTTGCCCTGCTTCTTGCCGACCGCCACCGCGGTGGCGACGGTCTCGTCCGAGGTCTTGACGTGCCGGATCACCTCGAGCAGCGGCATCTTGTGGACCGGCGAGAAGTAGTGCATCCCGACGACGTTCTCGGGCCGCTTGCTCGCCGCGGCGATCTTGCCGATGGGCAGCGAGCTCGTGTTCGAGGCGAAGATCGCCTCGGGCTTGCAGAAGGCCTCGACCTCGCGCAGCACCTTCTGCTTCACCGAGAGCTCCTCGAAGACCGCCTCGATGAAGAGGTCGACGTTCGCGAGGCCCGAGTAGTCCGAGGTGCCGGTGAGCCGCGCGAAGGTCTGGTCGACCTCGAGCCGGCTCGACCGCTTGCGTGAGACGCGCTCGTCGAGGATGCCCTTCACGTAGGCGAAGCCGCGACCGACGCCGGCGGCGTCCTTGTCCTTGAGCCGCACCGGGTAGCCGGCCTGGATGGAGACGTAGGCGATGCCACCACCCATCAGGCCCCCACCGAGCATGCCGAGCTTCTTCACCTCGCGCGGCTTCACGGACTTGTCGTCGACGCCGTTCTCCTTCTTGAGCGCGTTGCTCGCGAAGAAGATCTCGATGAGCCGCGCCGACTGCGGGCTCACGCACAGCTCGCCGAAGCCCACCGACTCCGCCTCATGGCCCTGGGCGAGCCCTTTCTCGTAGCCGACGCGCACCGCCTCGAGCGCCCGCTCGGGCGCCGGGTAGTGGCCGTGGGTCTTCGCGACGAGCTTCTTCTTCGCCTCGCGGAAGAGCAACGCCCGGCCGACCGGGTTCTCCTCGAGCGCGAGCCGGGCGAGCTTCTCGGGCGAGAGCTTCTCCTTCTTCTTCTTCGCCGTCCGATCGGGGCGCAGCTTGCCGTCGGCGAGCTCGCGGGCCCGCCCGAGCGCCACCTCCCGCAGGATCGCCCTCGGCACGAGCTCGTCCACCATGCCGAGCTTGTAGGCCTTCTTGCCGGACACCTGCTTGCCGGCGAGGATGATGTCGAGCGCGGCCTGGATGCCGATGAGCCGCGGCAGCCGCTGCGTGCCGCCGGCGCCCGGAAGGAGGCCGAGCTGCACCTCGGGGAGGCCGATCTGGGTCGGCTTCTCGTCGGTGGCGATCCGGTACTGGCAGGCGAGCGCGACCTCGAGGCCGCCGCCGAGGCAGGCGCCGTGAATCGCCGCCACCCAGGGCTTCGGCGAGCGCTCGAGGCGGGCGAGCAGCTCCTTGCCCGCACGCGACATGGCCGCGCCCTCGGCCGCCGTCTTGACCTTCTGCAGCATCTCGATGTCGGCGCCGGCGATGAAGCTGTCCTTCTTCCCGGAGATGAGGACGACGGACCGGATCTTCGCGTCGCCGTCCACCTGCGCCGTCAGCCTCTCGATGTCGGCGTTGAGGCCGTCGGAGAGGGTGTTCACCGGCCCGGGGCCGTCCAAGGTCACGACGGCGACGCCGTCGATGATGTCCCAGCTCAGGTAGCTCGCCTTGGAGCCCGCTTCGTTCTTCGCCATCGCCATGGGATTGTCCTCCGGGGGAGACGGTTCAGCGTTCGAGCACGACGGCGGCGCCGAGGCCACCCGCCGCGCAGACGGTCAGAAGCGCATGGTGGCCGCCGCGGCGCGCGAGCTCGCGCAGCGTCTGGGTCACCATTCGGGCGCCGGTGGCTCCGAAGGGATGGCCGAGGGCGATGCTGCCGCCGTTGACGTTGAGCTTCTCGTCCGGGATCTCGCCCAGAGGCTCGGGCCGGCCGAGCCGCTCCTCGGCGAACTTCTTGCTGGAGAAGCCCTGGAGGTTCGAGAGGACCTGCGCCGCGAACGCCTCGTGCATGTCGACGAGATCCATGTCGGCGAGCCCGAGCCCCGCCCGGTCGAGCGCCGTCGGAGCCGCCCAGGCCGGCCCCTGCAGGAGCTGTTCGCCCGGGTCGACGCCGGCGAAGGCGTAGCTCTTCAGGTAGCCGAGCGGATCGTAACCGAGCGCCTTGGCCTTCTCCTCGCTCATGACGAGCAGCGCGGCCGCCCCGTCGGTGAGCGGAGAGGAGTTACCCGCGGTGATGGTGCCGTAGCGCCGGTCGAACACCGGCTTGAGCGCCCGGTAGGATTCGAGCTGGCCGTCCTTGCGGACGATGTTGTCCTCTTGGACCGTCTGGTCGAAGCGGGGCGGGACGTGGACCGGGATGACCTCGTCCGAAAACTTCCCCTCGGCCCACGCCTTGGCGGCGAGACCGTGGCTCCGGTGGGCGAAGGCGTCCTGCGCCTCGCGCGAGATGCCGTTCTCCTTCGCCATCTTCTCGGCGCTCTCGCCCATGGTGAGGCCGGTGGTCGGCTCCTTGAGGGCCGGCGGCACGGGGAGAAGGTCGCGCCCCTTCAATCGCCGGAAGGACTTGATCTTGTCGCCGAGCGTCTTCGCCTTGGACGCCTCGACCAGCGCCTGCGCGAGCGCGCGGCTCACGGTGATGGGGACGTCGGAGAGCGACTCGGTGCCGCCCGCGATGATGACGTCGGCGCCGCTGCTCGAGATGGCGTTGGCAGCCGAAACGAGCGATTGGATGGAGGTCGCGCAGGCGCGCGAGACCGAGTAGGCCTCGATCTGCTTCGGCAGGTTCGTGCCGAGCACCAGCTCCCGAGCGACGTTCGGGCCGCTGATCGAGGGGACCACCTGGCCGAAGACGACCTGGTCGATCTCGCGCGGGTCGATCTCGCTGCGCGCAACGAGCTCCGAGACGACCGCCTTGGCGAGGTCGAGGGCGGTCATGTCGCGAAAAGCGGTGCCCGACCTGCAGAACGGGGTTCGCAGCCCCGCGACGATGGCGGCCCGACGCCCAGACGCGGGGGCGTAGGGGACGACCGACGCGGATTTCTTGGAGCCCGCCATGAGAGACCTCCGTGAAAGGGCGTGATGGCGCACCGCGCCAATAGCAGCAGTGACGTGGCGCGTCAAGAAGGAATCCGTTCGGTCGGAACCCCCTCTCTCGCTTCGCGGAAGAGGGGCGCAGGCGCCGCTCGTCGACGAGCTGCGCTCGTTCCCCGCTTGTCGGTCTACCGCTCCCCTTCGTTCGACGCGAGTTCGCCCGCAGTGGGGAGGAAGAGGTCGCCGGGGTCGGCCTGCCGCGCGTCGTCCTCGTCTCCCCCGAGGTCGTCGTTCGAGCTCGGCCCCTCGAGCAGGGAGACCTCCTCCGAGAGCGCGAGCAGGTCGGGGGCCGGCGCCGCGGCCGCGAGCCGCGGCGGCCAGACCCGAACGGCGAGCAGCGCCGCCGCCGCGCAGGCCGCGAGCGCGAGACCTGCCCGGCGCCGGGCCCGGCGCCGGCGCTCGAGGCCGGCGGCGAGGAGCACCCGCCGCGCGAAGTCTTCGGGGAGCCCGTCACTCATCGTCATTCTCCTTCTTCGCGAGCCGTCGAAGCCGCTCGCGCGCCCGGAACAACCTGGACTTGAGCGCGCCGATGCCGATCCCGAGCTGGTCCGCCAGCTCGGCCTGCGGACGCTCGAGGCTCTCGCGCAAGAGCCCGAGATCCTCGTTCGGCAGCTCGGCGAGCCTGAGCTCGAGCCCCCCGTCGATGGGAGGCAGCGGCGCGGGAGCCGCCTCGTGCGAGAGCTCGAGCGGCACGAAGAGCCGGCGCCGGAAGCGGCGGCGCAGGTGATCGTTCACGACGTTGCGCGCGAGCTGCCAGAGCCACCCCTCGAACCGCTCGGGCTCGCGCAGCCCGGGAAGCCCGAGCACCGCCTTCACGAAGATCGCCTGGCAGAGGTCCGGCACCTCCGCGGGCTCGCCGATCCGGGAGCCCACGAAGCGGGCGACCGCTCCCTGGTGCTCCCGGATCAGCGCCTCGAGCGCCCGCTCGTCGCCACGGCGGGCGAGCTCGATGGTGTCGGGCCCGGCCACCGGCCTACCGGGGCTCGCCGCCCATGCCGCACGGCGGAGGAGGCCCGTCCGGTCCCTCGGGTCCCATCGGTCCCATCGGCCCCTCGGGGACGAGCGCCCGCATCTGATCGTGAAGCGCCTTCATCTTCTGATGGACCTCGGCGACTCGCGCGAGCTGCTCGGGCGTCAGCAGCGCCCGGACTCGCAGCGCCGTGTCGAGCTGCCGCTCCGCCAGCTGATCATCGAGCTGCGCGAGCTGATGCGCGAGCCCATCGAGTGCGCTTCGATCGACGCTGCCCGTCGCTGCGATTCGATCGGCCATCTGCTCGCGCAGCTGCCGCTGCTGCTTGAAGATCGGCTCGACCTCGCGTCGGTCCGCGCTCAGGATCTCGTGGATCTGCCGCCGCTGGTCGGGCGTCGGCTGGGCCACCCGCAGCAGCACGTGGAGGGCGCCCATTCCGTCGAACCCGAACGGCCCGCCCATTCGGCCCTCGGCGCGCGCACTGGCGGGGGCGAAAAACAGCCCGGCGGCGAGGAGCCCGCCCAGGATCGACGTCGGTCTCTTCTTCATGGTCCGCTCCTTGGCTCTGGGGCGCATCGTACGCCCTCTGCCGGAACAGACGCAGCAACTCGCGAGAAGTTTCCCTATTCCTCGAGGAGGGTCACGCCCCGCTCGCCGTGCCGCATCGCGAGCATCGCGAGCAGCCACTGCTTCAGGTAGATGGGCAGGAGGAAGTTGTGGCGGACGTACTGCCGCGCGTTCTCGCCGAGACGGTGGGCCATGCCCGGGTTCGTGAGCAGCTCGCGGATGCGGAAGGCCGTCCCCTCGACCGTGTGGACGAGGAAGCCGGTGGTCCCCTGGACGATCTGCCGGCGGATGCCCCCGACGGCGCCGCCGATGACGGGCTTGCCCTTCCACATGGCCTCGGTGACCACGAGGCCGAAGCCCTCGCGGACCGACTTCTGCACGATGACGGTCGCGCCGCGCTGCAAGGCGTTGATCTCGCGGTGCGCGTCGGGAGGCAGGTTCAGGATGTGGACGTCGGGGTCGCTGCCCGCGGCCTCGCGGACCTCGGCGAGCACGCGCTCACCCTCGGGGTCGTCGTCCGCCCCGCCGCCCGCGAGCACGAGCTGGCAGTCGTGCCAGCCGCGGGCGAGCTGGAAGGCCCGGATCACCCCCACCGGATCCTTGAGCCGGTCGAAGCGCGAGACCTGGAGCACGATGGGGCGCTTCTGGTCGATGCCGTGCCGCTCGAGCACCCGCGCGATCTCCTCGGGCGGCAGCTCGAGGTTCTTCTCCGAGAACGGATCGATCGCCGGCATGATGAGGAGCTGCGGGATCGAGAGCTGCTGGGCGTAGTCGGGGAGGTGGAAGACCGCGGCGTCGTAGCGCTCGACCTGGGGCCGCAGGAAGCTCCAGACGCGCGGATCGGCGTCGGAGAGGTCGATGTGGCAGCGCCAGATCCACTTGCCCTTCGACGGGTTGCGCGCCCGGGCGAGGCCGACGGGCTGCGGGTCGTGGATGATCGCGAAGTCGAGGTCGGGATCGACGATGCCGAGGTTCTGCCGGGTGTTCTCATCGAAGATGCGGAAGGATTCGGCGTCCAGCTCCACCTCGGCGCCGTGGAGCGCGTTGTGAAAGGCCTTCGTGACCGCGTAGTAGCGCGGGCTGCCCGAGATCACGTCCCAGCGCGCGTCCAGGCCGACCTGCTGCATGAGCGGCACGAGCCGCGCCAGGATCTCGGCGACTCCGCCGCCCACCGCCGTCGAGTTGACGTGCTGGACCCGAGCGCCCGTGAGCGAACGGGCCAGGCGGCGGATCTCGGCGATCTCCTCCTCGCCAACCACGTCGGCGTAAGCGTCGAGGTCGATCGACCGGATGAGCTCAGGAGTCGGCATGGCTTTGTCCCCCTAGTGCAGCCGGCGTTCGACCAGATCGCCGATGCGCTCGCGCAGCCGGTAGAGATCGTAGCTGTAAGGCGACAGCTCGGCGACCTGGTGGGCGAGATCGGGCTCGCCGAGCTCGTCACGCAGCCACGCCGAGAAGTCGTTGTCCTTGCGGCCGAGCCGCAGGGGGGCGGTCACGAAGTGGTGGAAGATGGTGTCGACGCCGACGCGCTGGACCTCCTGCCCGAACTCGCGCAGGCCCGCGGCCGAGCGGCCCGTCGGGAAGACGAAGGTCTGCGCCTGCGAGAAGAAGAAGCGCTTCCCCGACGGAACGTGGGCCACGTACTCCGAGGCGCCGAGCTGCTCCGAGATGACCCGGACGAGCTCGTTGCGAGCCTCGCGGACGCTCTGGCAGTGGAGCGGGTCGACGGCGGAGAGCCGCTCGGCGAGCGCCTCCTCGCCGAGCGCGGTCAGCGCCCAGCGGGCGAAGTCGTTCATGAACTCGCCGATGGTGAAGTGGCGCCGGAAGAGCGCGTGGTGGACGTGGTAGAAGATCGAGCTGCCCGGGACCCGCTGCAGCCCACGCAGGAGGGCGCGGACGTTGTCGGCGGAGTAGCCCGTGTGCTTGACGAGGCTCGCGGCGCTCTGGAAGGCGAAGGGACGGTTCACACGAGAAAGCTAGTGTCCCCGCCCCGTCGAGGCATCGACTCCGGCGGGACGCCGGGGCCTTCGGAGGCCCGAGCGGGCTAGCGGATCGGAAACGGGTAGCCGCCCTGCGAGGCGATCGCCTGGACGATCAGCTCGCGGTCGGCCACCGGATCCGGCGGCGCGAAGCGTCCCCAGCCCTCGAGCCGCTCGACCGCCGCGCCGGCCGCCTCGACTGGGAGCGTGCAATAGAGCGCGTGCCTGGCCCGCGCGAGGGCGGTGGTGCGCGCCTCGTAGGCGAGCAGGCGGCAGAGCGCCTCGCGCACCGGGTCGCCCTCGCCGTAGAGCCGCGTGCGGGCGACCGCCGACTCGATCGCGAAGGCCTGCATCACCACGTCGGCGATGGCCCCGAGCACCTCCTGCCGCTCCTCGATCGCGGTCCCGAACGTCTCGACGGCGTGCTTCACCGCGAAGAGCGCCATCCGCTTGCAGGCCTCGGCCGCCTCCGCCTGCGCCGCCAGCGAACCGGCCGCCGCGGGAGCGGACGAGGCGCCGTCCAGCGCCGCGACGGCCTCCATCAGCGGGAGCTGCCCCTTGAGGGCGCGCTTGAGCAGCATGCCCGGGACGAGCATCCGGTTGATCTCGTTCGTCCCCTCGAAGATCCGGTTGATCCGCTGGTCGCGGTAGGCCCGCTCGATGGGGTACTCCTCCACATAGCCGTAGCCGCCGTGGATCTGCACCGCCTCGTCGACGACGAAGGTGAGCGCTTCCGAGCCGTAGACCTTGAGGATCGAGGACTCGATGGCGTACTCCTCGAGCGCGCCGATGACTCGCTCGTGGGAATCTCCGCCGCTGCCCTCGGCCGCCGCGAGCTTCGCGTCGATGAGCCCGGTCGTCCGGTAGGCCATCGACTCGAGGGCGTAGGTGACGGCGGCCATGCGGGCGAGCTTCTCGCGCACGAGCCCGAACTCGAGGATTGGCTTGCCGAACTGCCTCCGGTCCCGCGCGTAGGCCGCAGCCTCGTCGATGGCGTGCTTGCAGCCGCCGGCGGCGCCGACGCCGAGCTTGAGCCGGCCCATGTTGAGGATGTTGAAGGCGATCTTGTGCCCCTTGCCGATCTCGCCGAGCACGTTCTCGACGGGTACCCGGCAGTCCTCGAGCAGAACCTGGCAGGTCGAGGAGCCGCGGATGCCCAGCTTGTGCTCCTCCTTGCCGACGGTGAGGCCAGGCATCGTCCGCTCGACGATGAAGCCGGTGAACTTCTCGCCGTCGATCTTGGCGAAGACGATGAAGACGTCGGCGAAGCCCGCGTTCGTGATGAACTGCTTGACGCCGTTCAAGACGTACTGCTTGCCGTCCGGCGAGAGCAGCGCCTTCGTCTTGGCTCCGAGCGCGTCGGAGCCCGAGCCCGCCTCGGTGAGGCAGTAGCAGGCGATCTTCTCGGCGGTGGCGAGCTGCGGCAGGTACTTCGCCTTCTGCGCCTCGCTGCCGAAGAAGACGATCGGCAGGGTGCCGATCCCCGTGTGGCCGCCGACGGTCACCGACCAGGCGCCGTAGGTGGTCATGGCCTCGGAGACCAGCATCGAGGTGGTCCGGTCGAGGTCGAGGCCGCCATGGGCCTCGGGGATCTCGATCATGAGCAGGCCGAGCTCGCCCGCCTTGCGCAGGAGCTCGACGAGCAGCGGGTAGTCCTTCTTCTCGAGCCGATCGACGTGCGGCATCACCTCGCGCTCGAGGAACTGCCGCGCCGTCCGGTAGTAGGCCCGCTGCTCCTCGGTGAAGCTCTCGGGGGCGTGGATCGTCGTCGCGCCGAGCGGCTGGAGGAGAAAGGCACCACCGGCTGGGATGTCGGCGAGGGAGATCGGTTCGAGCTTCGCGGCCATGTCGTGCTCCGGGTTCCGCCCCGCCGGGGGAAGGCTATGGCGGAATGCGTCAAGAATCAACGCCAGCGGTCGGGGAGTGGACGCTTCGACGAGCGGGCGGAAAATTGACGATCCCTCGAACCGTGCGACCGTGAGGACCCTGGGGACGCCAGCGCGCCCCGAATCGAGGAGATCGCCCATGAAGCTCGCACTTGCCGCCGTCCTCGCCGTGATCGCCGTCGGTGCCGCCCATGCCGCCTCACCCGCCGATCGGCTGCTCGATCGCTCGGTCGAGGCGCAGGTGAACGCCCGGCTCGACGCGCGGCTCCACGAGGTCCTCCAGGATCTCCTGCGGAAGGCCTCACCGCCACCCTCCTGCGAGGGGGCGGCGATCGAACTCACGGGCCTCGGGCCGACCACCGCTTCGCGCTGACGCCCTTTCGAGCGCACCGGTCACGCGCAGCGCGCCCACCGCCGTCCCCGGCGGTGCGATCTCCGGACTAGACCGTGGCGTTCGCGGATTCGGACGGGGTCGCCCGCGGGGGCTCGTTCCACTCGGCCGCCGCGGCGGAGCACTGCCAGGCCGAAAGCTCCTCCTCGAGTTCCCGGACGATCTCGGCGACCGATTTCAGCTCCTCGATCGAGTGCTCCCGGATCCCGGTGACGCTCTGCCCCGTGTAGAAGAGGCCGCGATCGAGATCCCCATCGACGGCCGCTCGCAGGAGCGCGTCGCTGATGCAGAAGCTCTGGCGGTGGCCGCTCTCGCGAGAGGTGCAGATCGACTCGGCGAGGCAATCGTCGCAGGCCTTGCGGCGCCCGCGGAGCCCGCCCGGCCCGTAGTACGGCGCCTTGTCCTTGGGCGGAAAGGCCTCGCCCGCCGCGAGCCGCTCGGTGAAGGCGTTGCGGATGGCCCTCGCCCGCATCCCCTTGACCGTGCTCGTGATCGTCACCACGTCGGCGTCGGTCTTCCCCATGTGCATCCGCTTGAAGTTCGGGTGGACCTCGCAGTCGGACGAGACGATGAAGCGGGTGGCGAGCTGGACCCCGGCCGCCCCGGCGGCGAGCGCCCGGCCGATGGCGGCGCCGTCGGCCAGCCCACCCGCAGCGACCACCGGCAGCGAGCTGGCTTCGCGGACCTCCCGCAGCAGCCGATCGAGCGAGGCGTCGGGATCGCCCAGGTGCCCTCCGGCCTCTCGCCCCTCGGCCACGAGAAAGTCGGCACCCCAGCGCTCGTACATGGCTGCGAGCCGGCCGGAGCTGACGATCCCCACGAACGGCGTCTTCCGCTCGCGGCACCAGCGGATGATCTCGCGCGAGATGCCGGCGCCCTGCACCACGAAGCTGACACCCACGTCCAGGGAGGCGCGCGCCACGGCCTCGAAGTCGCTCCGGTTGACCGCCGCCATGAGGTTCAGCCCGACGTAGCCGTTCGGCGCTTCGCGGCGCGACCGCTCGATCTGCTGGACCACCATCGAGACGGGCTTCGCCACGCCCGAGATCGTGCCGACGGGGACGAACTTCTCGCTCTTCACCCGCGCGATCTTTCCGGGAAGGCCGTCCGAGGCCATGATCCCCATCGCTCCCTGCACGAGCAGCCGCCTCCCGGAGGCGACGGCGGCCTCGATCGCGGCGCGATCCAGCTTCGGCAGCGGCCGCTCGCCGGCCTGGACGCACGGGCGATGGAGCGCGGTCGCGAGCCGGTCGGCCACCTCGGTGGCGAGTAGCCCGGCGTCCTCGCGCCCGGCCGTCTCGATCTCGGGCAAGATGGTGACCTCCACGTCGGCTCGGCGCGGCCACCAGCCTCGGGCCCGATCGAGGCAGGCTTCGGTGCCCCGCAGGGCGATCGGCAGCACCGGCGCGGCGTCCCCGATCGCAAGCCGGAAACCGCCCGACTCGAACGACCGGAGCTGTCCGTTGCGGCTGCGGGTCCCCTCCGGGAAGACGACGAGGGAGAGCCCGGCGCCGAGCGCCGCCTCCGCCCGCACGGCCGCCCGGCTACGGCTCGACCGGTCGGCGCGCCGCACCGGGATGTCGCGCGAGAGCCGCAGCATCCAGCCGACCCAGGGAATCTTGAAGAGCTCGGCCTTCGCGAGCCAGCGGGTCTTCCAATCGGCGTCCGCGAACAGGACCGAGAGGACGAGCACGTCCATCATCGATCGGTGATTTGCGACGACCACCCGACGGCGGCCGTCCCGCGGCAGTTCGCCCTCGACGCGCAGACGCCAGAGCGGGGATCCCCGCATCATGAGCGCGGCGCCCCGGCGGATCCAGCGTCCGGCGGCGTGACGGCGATCGCCTTGACCGTCGCTGAGGCGCGCCACGGCGACGATCGGCAGGGTCGCACCGATGACGAGCGCGCACCAGAGGAGGGTCCAGACGGCGAGGATCGCGTCCCAGGCGGCCCGGAGACGCAGCGGACCCGTCGCTTTCCCGAGGGGGATATTCATCGGGTGATTTTGCGACCTGGGGCCGAGCGACGCCTTGATCTGGATCAAGGCGCTTGTCTTGGACATTAGCTTAGGGTATTGCGAGCTTCTGCCCGAAGGGTCGTCCATGGCCACGAGCGTCGAGTCGATCAGCGCCGTCTCCTCTGCCGGCGCGGCGGCCGCTGGCCCCAGGGCGGCCGCGCTCTCCTGCGTCCAGTCGCCCGCCACCGGCTTCGCCGGCGCGGCCACGATGATCGGGCTCTACGTCTCCTACACGCTCTTCGAGGCCCGGCTCGCCGGCGGCGGACCCGACTGGAACGGGCTCTGGGGCTTTCAACGCATCGCCCGGGACTACCTCGACATCCTCCTCTGCCTCCTCGTCACGTTCACCGTGATGATCGTCTTCGAGAAGGGGCTGCGCAGCGCCCGCTGGGCCGCCGGGCTGATCGTGGCGGTCGCCGCCTGGGTGGTCGCGAACTCCGGAGTCCAGCTCTGGCAGCTCTGGGGCGAATCGTTGACTTTGCCCGAGGCCGCGCTCCTCTCCGCGCTCGGCGCGCTCATCGTCCTGCTCGCGGTCGACCTCTCGAACCGAAAACGGCTCGGGGTCGCGAGCCCGCTCGCGGTGGCGCGGCCGGTCAGCTGGGGCCACGCGCTCCGCTCGGGCTTCTGGCGCTGGCTCTCGCTCTGGTCCGTGCTCTCGCTCGCGGTGACCGTCTACCTCGGCACGAAGCTCTATGCCGGGATTCCGGCCGGAACCGAGAGCTACTACCTGAACTGGCGGGTGACCTCGGTCGCGATCTGGTGGGGCTTCACCGTGATCGGGCTTCCCTACTGCGCGATCACCGTCAAGCGGCGAAGCTGCGTGAAGGAGGACCGATCCGATCCGGGGCTCGTGCTCGTGCTGCTCGCGCGGCGGCTCTGGAAGAAGGGGCCGAGGGAGGTCTACCGGCTCGTGAAGCGGCGGCGGATCCGGGTGGTCCTGCTCGACCTCGTGGTCAAGGGCTTCTGGGCGCCGCTCATGGTGACCTTCCTGTTCGGCGAGTGCGGGAGCATGCACTCTGGAATCGGCGGATCGTTCCCGGTTTTCGGCAGAGAGGGGCTCTTCGGAGGGCTCGGCCGGCTCTTCCGCGCCTTCTTCGGCTTCGCCGACGGCGCCTTCCTCGAGAGCAACTACCAGCTGCTCTACCACGGCCTCTTCGTCGTGGATTGCAGCATCGGCCTGCTCGGCTACCTCACCTCCTCGCGCTGGCTCGGCACGAAGAGCAAATCGGTCGAGACCACGGCCCTCGGCTGGTGGGTGGCGCTCACCTGCTACCCGCCCTTCAACGGGGTCACCGGCCAGATCGTCCCCTACGATCAGAGCCCGAACGGCGTCTACTGGCTCTTCTCCACGGTCGCCTTCCACCACGCCATGATGCTCTGCACCCTTGCCCTCTTCTCCATCTACGTCTGGGCGACCATCGTCTTCGGCCTTCGCTTCTCGAACCTGACCCACCGCGGCCTCATCGCCACCGGCCCCTACCGCTACATCCGCCACCCGGCGTACGCGACGAAGAACCTGGCCTGGTGGACCGAGAGCCTCGTCCGGTTCGGCAGCCCCTGGCAGTTCGTCTACCTGGCGGGGTTGAACTTCGTCTACTTCATGCGGGCCATGACCGAGGAGCGGCACCTGCGGCAGAGCGAGGACTACCGCCGCTACGCCGAGCAGGTCCGCTGGCGCTTCCTGCCAGGCGTCTTCTGATGGACCCGCAGCCGCGCCGTCAGAGCTCGGCCTCGTCGGCCTCGTCGGCGAGCGCGGACAGCTTCGCGCGGTCCAGGACCCGGAGCTGGCGCCCCGTCGAGATCACCCGGGCGTCCCGAAGCCTGGTGAGCACCCGCGAGAGCGTCTCGGGGCGAAGGGAGAGCAGCCCGGCGACGAGCTGGTGCTGGAGCTCGAGCGGGGCCTCGCCGTCGCCCGCGTGCGTCAGCAGGAAGGCGGCCACGCGAGCGGTCGCGGAGGTGCGCGTCCTCGCCTCCTCGGAGCTCGCGCGCGCGGCCTCCTGCAGGCAGAGTTCGAGGAGCGCCCGCGCCGGCGAGGCCGCGGGCCCGAGCCAGGCGCTCAGCGACGCGACCGGGAGCGAGCAGACGTCGACCTCCGAGACGGCGGCCGCGGTGAAGCGATGCGCGGTCCCACGGACCACCTGCGGCTCGAGCAAGGAGCCCGCCGGGCGCAGCGCCTGCCGCGAGACGCGCCCCTCGGAGTCGACCTCGGTGAGCAGCACGAGGCCGCGCCTCAAGAAGTGGGCCGCCTCGGGGATGGCTCCCTGGTGGAAGAGAACGTGGCCGGGCGGATGCGTGACCCGCGTGAAGACGCAACGGTGATCGGGACACGCGACCCCGAGGGTGCACTGGCTGCACTGAATGGCCTGCCGAGTCATTCTCACCGGCATACCCGAGCCAAGGCTCGGGTTCAATCGGCCGTTCACGCCGCCGCCCTCCTGGCCGCGCTGGCGGCGTGCGGCCGGGCGCCTCCCGATCCGCTCGACGACGCGGCCGAGCGCATGGTGCCTCGGGCGCCAGCCCGCCCCTGGTCGTCCTGGCGGCCGGCCTCGCGGCCGCCCCCGGTCGACCCGCGGGCGACGCGGCCCGCGTTCGAGCGCCATTGCGCGCCTTGCCACGGCGAGCGGGGCGATGGCCATGGCGATCTCGCCCGCTTCTTGCGCGCCCCTCCCGCCGATCTGACCACGGGCGATTTCGCGCTCCGGTCGACCTCGCCCGACTCGCCGCCCGCCGACGCCGATCTCTTCCGCACGATCAGCGCCGGCATCCCGCCCGCGGGAATGCCCTCGTTCGCCCAGCTGCCGGAGGCCGACCGCTGGGCGCTCGTGGACTACGTCAAGTCGCTCTCTCCCGCCTTCCTGGGGGAACCCGCGGCCGCGCCCCTCGACCTCGGCGCGGAACCCCCCGTCCGCCCGGAGGAGGGAGCGTCGATCTACCGGGCCGCCGGCTGCGCGAGCTGCCACGGCGACGGGGGACGGGGCGACGGCAGCGCCGTCTCGGATCTCGCAGAGAAGCCTCCAGACCTCACCCTCGGCCCGGGCGTGTTCGAGGGGGGAGCGACCCGCCGGGACGTCCTGCGCACCCTTCTCACCGGGATGCCCGGGACGCCGATGCCCTCGTACGCGGAGGCCGGCTTCTCGCGGCGACAGCTCTGGGCGCTCGCCGCCTACGTCTCGGACCTCGCGAACCGGGGACGGGGCGACTGGGTGACCCGCTGGCGGCGATTCTTCGGCGGCCTCGGACTCGCCGGGGCGCCCAAGGGCGACGACCCGCCGCGGTCGCGCCCCCCGCCCTTCCCAGCCGCGGACGGCTGCCTGCGCTGTCACGAAGGCATCGAGAGCATCAACGCCAAGATGCAGCCGGTCCTCGACACCATGGCGGGCGGTCGACGCGGCGCCTCTTGCGCCCTCTGCCACGACGGCGATCCGGACGGCCCGGACGAGCGCGCGGCGCACCGGAACCTCGTCGCGAACCCGGGCAGCCTCTGGGTCGTGGGACTCGGCGAGGGCTGCGCCCGCTGCCACGCGACGGCCGGGTCGCTCTCGACCTTCCAGGGGCACCCGCTCCCGACCGCGGTCGGCGGCCGGCTCATGAGCGTGGTCTCCCGGACCGACGACCCCACGGGCGCGACCGGAGGGGCGCACGCGTACCGCGTGCCCCGCGGACTGATGGCCGCCGAGCTCGGAAAGGCGACGAACAGCCTGGCCGCCAACGGGCTCATCCCCAAGGGCGGACCCGCGGTCGCGGACGTCCCCGTGGACGATCCGGACGGAGCCTCGCCCGCCGCCGGCTCGGAGGCCTACAAGTCCTGGGTGAGCCTCGCGCTCGACCGGGGCTTCTTGCGGCGGGTCGCCTGGGCCGACGTCATCCCCGCGGCGCCCGCGGGGAGCCGCCAGTTCGAGGGGCTCGCGCGCGGCGCCGTCGGCGACATGTTCCGGAAGGACTGCGCCCGCTGCCACCTCTGGGATCGCGGCTGGCCCGGGGCGGGCGGCCGCTACCGCTCCGAGGGCTGCTCGGCCTGCCACGTGCTCTACGGGGACGACGGCCGCAGCCGGAGCCACGATCCCACCCTCGCCGGCGAGGGTCCTGGTCACCCGCTCCAGCACCGGATCACCGCCACGATCCCGTCGTCCCAGTGCGCCCACTGCCACTGGCGGGGCGGAGGCTACTACTCGGACCTCCACTACAAGCGCGGCCTCGAGTGCCAGGACTGCCACGACTCGGTCGACGTCCACGGCGACGGGAACGTCTACCCGACGATGCACCTCCAGGTGTCGATCGCCTGCCAGGACTGCCACGGCACGGCGCGGGCCTACCCGTGGGAGCTGCCGGTCGGCTACGGCAGCCCCGTGCAGCTTCCGGGTCAGCGCGGCGTCGTCCGGGTCGACGGGATCGATCACCTGCTCAGCTCCCGCGGCAACGCGGAGGCGCGCTGGGTCCGGCGGGGCGAAACGGCGCTCCTCATCTCGCTCGACGGCCGCGAGCGACCGATCCCGCTGCTCAAGGATCTCCATCTGCGCAACGCCTGGTCCAGCGATGCGGCCCGGGTGGCGATGGACGCCATTCCCCGCCACGAGGAGAAGCTCGAGTGCCTCGCGTGCCACGTCCCACGGGCGGTCCAGTGCCAGGGCTGCCACGTCGAGAGCGACTTCGGCAAGAAGGCGATCGACTGGGTCGCGAGCGCGAGCGCCCGCAGGAGCCCCTTCGAGCCCGCGGGCCGCGTCGAGACGCCCGGCGTCGAGACCTTCGCGTCGAGCCCCCACGCGCTCGTCGAACCGGCGCTCGGGGTCGACCTCAACGGCCGCGTCACCGGCCTCGTGCCCGGCTGCCTGCTGAGCCTCCGCGCCCGCGACGCGGACGGCGGCGTCGACCGGCTCGGCGCGACGTTCACCTCCGAGGGGCTGCCGAGCGCCACGCTCGCGCCCCTGATCCCGCACCAGGTGAACCGCGAGGCGCGAAGCTGCGAGAGCTGCCACACGAGCTCGATGGCGCTCGGCTACGGGGTGGGCCGCCACCGCGACGAGCCACCCGAGCCCGCGCCGGTTCCCGAGCGCCAGCCGATCCCCGGCGAGGAGGGACGCTTCATCGGCGCCCACGGCGTCACGATGTTCCCCGGCCCATCGAGCAGCGCGGGCGGAGGCATCGAGGCGTCGGATCGCTTCGACGTCAACCGGCTCGTGACCCGCGCCGGCCGGCAGATCAAGAGCCTCGCCGATCCCGGCGAGCGCCCGCTCTCGTCGCAGGAGCGCAACGTCACCGAACGCGAGGGCATCTGCCTCGCATGCCACCGGCTCTCGGGTACGCCCGCCTGGGCCTCCGCCGTCCGGCGCTTCGGCCGGACCGACACGCCCGAGGCCCACGATCGCGCCGTCGGCGCCCTCCTCGAGCAGCTCCTGCGCCCCGGGCGCTGACCCACCTCGGCGCCAGAGGTTGACCGGGGCGGGGCCTCGCGGGGATGATTGCCCATCCCCTTCACGGAGGCGCCCAGTTTGCGCGAGGTCATCCTCACCAAGGATCTGTTGCAGGAAGAGGCGCTCTCCATCCTGCGAAGCGTTCGCGACAACGCCGCCCAGGGCCGCTCGAACCGGCTCGGCGACGTGAAGGAGTCGCTCGAGGCCAAGGTCACGCTCGAGTTCGACGACTACTTCCTCTTCCTGCGGAAGTTCAACTTCATGCTGCTCGACCGCGAGCTCGGCGCGCTGACGCTGACGCCCGAGGGCGAACGGCTGCTCGGGGGCGGCAGCGCAGAGGGCATCGAGGGCTCCATCGAGCAGTTCTTCGCGAGCCGCCTGGGAGACGAGATCGTCCGCGAGGAGACCGAGGCGGCCGCCGATCTGCCCCGGCGACCGCCGCCACCTCCCCCGCCCTCGGAGCTCGTCGCAGAGCCCTCGCGGCGGCCGCCGCCACCACCGCTCGTGGCCCCCGCGCTCTCTCGCCCAGAGCCTCCGCGGCCGCCGGTCACCGGATCGCCCGCCAGCGAGCGGGCCGTCGGCGCCGAGCTCGACCTGCGCTACGTCAAGTACGAGAGCCTCGGCGGCGGCGCGCTGGCCGTCGTCTACCGCGGCAAGCAGACCGGCCTCGGCATCGACGTCGCCATCAAGGAGATGCGGGACATCTTCGCCTACTTCTCCTTCCTGCAGCGCGGCGAGGTGGTCAAGAAGCTGAAGAAGGAGATCTGCGCCCAGGCGCAGCTCCGCCACCCCGGCGTCGTCGGGATCCTCGACCAGAACGCCGAGGTCTCGCGCCCCTACTACGTTCAGGAGCTCATGTCGGGGAGCCTGCGGCAGAAGATCGAGGCCGCGGGCGGCAAGGGGCTCCCGGTGCCCGAGGCGCTGCGAGCCTTCCTGCAGATCGCCTACGCGCTGCGGGCCGCGCACGCGGTGGGGCTCCTCCACCAGAACATCAAGCCCGAGAACGTCCTCTTCGATTCGCTCGGCAACGCGCGCCTCTCCGACTTCGGCCTCTCCCGGGTCATCGACAACGACGTGACGCAGCGGCAGCTCCCGCAGGTCTTCGTCGGCCTCGGCGGAATGGCCTACCTGCCCCCGGAGCTGCTCTCGCCGAAGAAGGAGTTCGGCCCCGAGGGAGACATCTACATGCTCGGGCTCCTGCTCTACGAGATGCTGACCGGGCAGCTCCCGGGGCGCCGCTCCCCCCTGCCCTCCTCGGCCAACGCCGAGGTGCCAGCCAAGATCGATCCGATCTTCGACCGGATGGCGCAGGACCGGCGCGACGCGCGCTATCCCGACGTCGACGCGCTCCTCGACGACTTCTACTCGGCCTTCTCGGACGGCCGCTTCCTGCACAAGGGCGACCTCGTGCTCCATGCCGGCGCGCCGGCGGCCTCGCCCTCGGCCCCGGTCGCGGTCGAGGCGGCGAAGCCCGAGGACAAGGCCGAGAAGCGAGACGAGAAGAAGGAGAAGACGCGGGCCGGCAAGGCCCCCTGACCGCCCATGAGCCCGGACCGGAATCCGGAAGAGAGGCTCGTGGACCGGCGCGTCTCCGTCCGGCTCCCGATCGACTTCGAGGTCGCGCTCACCGATCACCTGACCCACTGGTCGGCGCGGGGACGCGACTTCTCGCCCGAGGGCTGCTCCGTGCAAGCAGACGCGGAGCTGAAGCCGGGGGACGAGCTTCGCGTCGAGCTCGCGCCCGCCTGGGGGGCCGGCACGCTGGAGGTCGACGGGCGCGTCGTCCACGCCACCCGAGGCGCGCTCGGCATCGCGTTCGACGTCGCGAGGCCCGCGATGCTCGAGGCGACGCTCGACCGCTACGACCGGCTGCAGCTCGCCGATCCCAGCCTCGGCCTGCTCGCGACCCGCTCGCCCCGATCGATCGCCTGGCATGCCATCCTCCGCTCTGGCGGAGGGACCCCGATGAGCCGGGAGGAGCGACGCTTCCTCTCGTTCGTCGACGGCCACCGCTCGCTCGCGGAGATCCGCCGCTCGCTCGGCGCGGACTGGGAGAGCCACGGCCACCTCGCCATCGCGCTCCTCCACCGAGGGCTCGTGCGCGTCGGAGAGGCCAGCGCGGCTCGCCCGGTCCCGGTGGCGCGCGCCAACGTCCGGCCGGCCCAGGCGGAGCGCTACCTCCAGCAGGCGATCTCGATGCGGGACTCCGGCGACCGGAGGCAGGCGCGGCTGAACGCCCAGCTCGCCGCCTCGCTCGCCCCAGACGACCTCGAGATCGCGAAGCTGCTCGAAGCGCTCGCGGACTGAGCCGGGCGCCGGCTAACGCTTGAGCCGCTCGGTGAGCTCCGCCCGCGAGAGCAGCCCCCGCTCCTCGCAGAGGCTGAGCACGGCCTGAAGCGCCTGGGCGCTCTTCGTGACCCCCTCTTGCAGCATCCGCAAGAGCTTCAGCTCTTCGGGGCCGAAGGCCGCGGCGGGCGAGGGAGCGCCGGGCGAGACGGCGAAGGGATCGAGCGGATCCGGCTCTGGATCGGTGACCGGCGGAGTGGGCTTGGGCGGCGCGGTCGGGGCAAAGGTGATCATCGTCTTGCCCGACATGTCCGTGATCTTGACCGGGCCCTCGGTCCCCTCGTCCGCGAGGCCGAGCTCGTCGACCTCCTCCCAGGCGTAGTGGCGCTCGATGGCCGCCTCGATCTCCCGGTAGCCGGCGACCGTCACCTTGACGCCGCACTTCGCGGCCCGCTCGACCGCGGATTTCGCGTTGTCGTCGAGCGGGTTCGCCATGGCGAGCCAGAGGGTCCTGCCGCCGTCGCGCATGACGCAGGGGAAGACCGCGAGGTTCTGGGCGAGCCGGCGCGGCACCTTGGACATGGCGTCCGCGTCACCCTGGAGCTTGCCGAGGTCGACCTTCGGTATCCCGAGGGCCTGCGAGAGCGCCGTCGCGAGCCGCCGCTCGTCGACGAGCCCCATGTCGACCATCAGCCTTCCGAGCTCGCCGCCCTTCTGGATCTGCACGTCGCGGACCTGGCGAAGCTGCCCCTCGTTCAGAAGGTTCTGCTGGACCATCCAGCTGCCGATCTCGATGGGCACGCGCCGAAGTCCTCCTCTAGCTTCCGATCACCCGCAGCGGCACGGCCCCCGACTCGCGCGGGACGGCCGAGATCGGGTAGTCGCCGCTGAAGCAGGCGTCGCAGTGGTCGTTGCGCGGGCGACCGATCGCCCGGTAGACGCCGTCGAGCGTGAGGT
Source organism: Myxococcales bacterium (assembly GCA_021783235.1). Lineage (GTDB taxonomy): Bacteria > Myxococcota > Myxococcia > Myxococcales > JAKAPL01 > JAJXUD01. The sequence goes on from JAJXUD010000005.1 coordinate 97,850, forward strand.
AGCCCAGGCTGTCGGCCGTGACGTAGCGGGCGATCTCCTCCTCGGAGTGGCTCGAGGCGATGAGCTCCTGCTTCGTCGGGGTGTCGATGCCGTAGTAGCAGGGGAAGAGCGTGGGCGGCGCGCTGATGCGCAGGTGGACCTCGACGGCCCCGGCCGCCCGCAGCATGCCGACGATCTTGCGGGAGGTCGTGCCGCGCACGAGGGAGTCGTCGACCACCGCGACGCGCTTGCCGCGCAAGGCGTCGCGCACCGCGCTCAGCTTCAGCTTGACCCCGAAATGGCGGATCGACTGCTGCGGCTCGATGAAGGTCCGACCGACGTAGTGGCTGCGGACGAGGCCGAGATCGAAACGGGCCCCGATCTCCTCGGCGTAGCCGATCGCCGCGGGGACGCCGCTGTCGGGCACCGGCACGACCACGTCGACCGGGGCGGGTCGCTCGCGGCCGAGCTCGCGGCCGAGCCTCTTTCGGACCTCGTGGACGCTCTGGCCGAAGAGCTCGGTGTCGGGGCGGGCGAAGTAGATGTGCTCGAAGACGCAGCGGCCGCCCCGCTCGGCCTCGGCGAAGCGGCGCCGGGTGAGGCCGTTCTGGTCGAGGATCACCATCTCGCCCGGCTCGACCTCGCGGAGGTACTCGGCCTCGATGAGGTCGAGCGCGCAGGTCTCGCTCGCGAGCACGTAGGCGTTTCGGAGCCGGCCGACGACGAGCGGGCGAAAGCCGAGCGGATCGCGCACCCCGATGAGCTGGTCGCGCGAGAGAAAGAGGAGGCTGTAGGCGCCCGCGACGCGGCCGAGCGCGGAGACGATCCGGTCGGGAAGATCGCCGCCCCGGTCCCGAGCGATGAGGTGGCCGATGACCTCGCTGTCGCTCGTCGACTGGAAGATCGCCCCCTGCGCCTCGAGCTCGGCCTGCAGCTCCAAGGCGTTGACGAGGTTGCCGTTGTGGGCGAGGGCGAGCGGGCCCCGGACGATGCCGTTGAAGACCAGCGGCTGCGCGTTGGCGATGGCGGAGGGACCGGCCGTGGAGTAGCGAACGTGGCCGATGGCGCGATCGCCGGCGAGGCGGACGAGGGTCGGACCGTCGAAGGCGTCGGCGACGAGCCCCATGGCCCGGTGGGCGAAGAGCTCCCGGCCGTCGCCCGAGACGATGCCGGCCGCCTCCTGGCCCCGATGCTGCAGGGCATGGAGCCCGAGGTAGGTGAGGTTCGAGGCCTCGGCGTGGCCGAACACCCCGAAGACGCCGCAGTGCTCCTTGAGCTCTCCCGTATCGCCGAATCCGCGCATGTCTCCCAGGTCTTCTCCCACAGAACCGCTCCGACTTTCTATAATGACCCACTTGCGGCTGCCAGGGAACAAGCGGGCGCTCGCCGTCCTCTCGGGCGCGATCGCCCTCGCGCTCGTGCCGCCTCCGGCCGGGCGGAGGGCCGCCCCGCGGCTCCTGACGCGGCACGCCCTCGCAGCCCAGGGGCCGCTCCTCGCCGGCGCGGCGAGCGCGCCGCTGCCCGCGCCGCCAGGC
>JAJXUD010000117.1 GCA_021783235.1 Myxococcales bacterium
GGCGGCGCCAGCGGTGGACGGGGCAAGCCGCCCGGCAGCGGCGCGGGCGGAACGGCGCCCGGGATCGGCTGCGACGCGGCGGGGCGTGGCGCGGCGGGCTTCACGAAGATCGGAGCCACCGGCGCCGCTGGCATGGCCGCTGGCGGGGCGACCGCCGGAGAGACCGGCCGCGGCACGCCGAGCGGGGGCAGCGGCGCCATCGTCGGCCCGCTCGCGGGACGGGCCGCCGCCGCGATCGGCGAGGCCGCGGGAGCCGGCGCTGGAGCCGGGATGGCGGGCTGCGCCACCGCCTGGGGGGCGGCGGCCTTGCCGGCGACCAGGGCGTTCACCTTGTCGATGAGCGCCTGGCTGTCGAACGGCTTGACGAGGTGCCCGTCGGCCTGGACGGCCGTGGCCTTCGCCGGGTCGAACGGCTCGAACGTGCCCGCGAGCAGCAGGACCGGGATGTGGCGCAGGGCCGGGTCGGACTTGAGGGCCTGGCAGAGGTCGTAGCCGTTGCGCCGCGGCATGACGACGTCCGCGAGGACGACGTCGGGCTTCATCGAGCGCGCCCGCGCCAACGCCTCCTCGCCGTTGTCCACCGCGGTGACGACGAAATCCTCGTTTTGAAAGGTGATGGCGACGACCTTCTGAATCGTGATGCTGTCGTCCGCGAGCAGGAGGTTGCGCGGCATGCGGTCCTTCCAGTCGGCGGGGCTGTTCCCGGCCGAACGAGCGATTGACTCGTGGAATGAAGCTCAGTTTCGAAGGCGAGTCAAGCCGCACAAGCGTTCGTCGACATTGGGCAATCCGCCCGGAGCGGCCCGGCTCCCCGGCCCGCCCTCGCCGTCCCTCGGAAGCTCCCCCTCCGGATTTCCCCGATGGCGCCGGGTCTGGTAGACTGTCAGCCAATCATGGCCAAAGGCAGCGTCCTCCTCGTCGACGACGAGACGTTCTCCCGCCGACTCTACGGCGACTACCTCGAGCAGGCCGGCTACGAGGTGGAGACGGTCGCCTCGGCCGAGGTCGCCCTCGCGGTCTGCGAGCGGCGCCGGTTCGACATCGTCGTGACCGATCTCCTCCTCCCGGGCCTCGACGGCCTGGGGGTGCTCGCCGAGCTGCGCCGCCGCGATCCGGACGTCGGCGTCATCGTCATCACGGCGCTCGACGAGGTCGGCCCGGCGGTCCGCGCCATCCAGTCGGGCGCGGCCGACTACCTCATCAAGCCGGTCGCCATCGAGGCGCTCCAGCTCGCGGTCTCTCGCTGCCTCGCGACCCACCGGCTCTTGCGCGAGAACGCCGCGCTGCGACAGCACGTCGCCCTCTTCGAGACCTGTCAGCGGATCACCGCGACGCTCGATCGCGAGCAGCTCGCGCCGCTCGCGCTCTACTCCCTCGCCTCGGAGGCGGGCGCGGGGGTGGGCGCCTTCTTCACGCTCCAGCCGGACGGCCGGGCGACGCTCGCGGCGAAGCTCGACATCTCGGACGACGCCCGCGCCCTCTACGAGGAGGCCTTCCCGCCGCTCCTGCAGCCGCTCGAGGGGACGGCGAGACTGATTGAACCCGAGCGGCTCCCCTTGCCGCTGCGGGAGGGCCCGGTCGCGCTCGTGCCCTGCGTCCACGGCAACCGGACGGTCGCGGCGGCCGCCCTCGCCTTCGGCCGCGCCCCTCCCCCTGCGGCGGAGCGGCTGAGGAGCTGCGAGTACCTCGGCCGGCACATCGGCCTCGCGCTCGAGAACTCGTCCCGCTACGCGGCGGTCAAGGATCTGGCCTTCGTCGACGACCTGACGAAGCTCCACAACTCGCGCTACCTCGACCTGACGCTCGACCGCCTCACGCTGAGCGCCGAGGGACAGCCGCCGGCGACCTTCTCCCTGCTCTTTCTGGACATCGACTACTTCAAGCGGATCAACGACCGGCACGGCCACACCGCGGGCTCGAACGTGCTGCGCGAGATCGCCCGCGTCATCCGCAGCTGCGTCCGGGAGGGCGACGTCGTGGCCCGCTACGGCGGCGACGAGTACACGCTGGTCTTGCCGGGCACGGACGCCGAGGGGGCCGAGACGGTCGCCGAGCGGATCCGCGAGACCATCGAGGCCCACCGCTTCCTCGCCCGCGAAGGGCTGAACCTCGAGGTGACGGCCTGCCTCGGCGTCGCGAGCTGCCCGCTCGACGGGACCGACAAGGAGACTCTTCTCCGGCTGGCGGACGAGGCGATGTACGCGGGCAAGCGAGGCAGCCGGAACGTGGTCCACCGGGCGAACGGCGCGCTCGCGAGCTCAGCCCCGCCGGCGAACGTCTCGCGACTGCGCCCGTAGCGCGCCGAGCCCGACGAGCAGCGCGAGGATCCCGGCGGCCGCGGATCCGCCCGCCCCGTCGCAGCCGCAGCCCGAGGGCGCCCCTCCCCCTCCGTCGGCCGCGCCGGCGTCCGGCTCGCCCGCGTCGCCGCCGCAGCTCGTCTCCGTTGGCGCCCCGCGCGGGTAGACCGCGCAGACCGCCTCGACGTCGTCGGCGTGGAGGACGCGCTTCTGCGTGTCGCCCGGGGTCGTGGTGGCGTTCATGGTCGCGCCCGGAACCGGGCTGTGGCCGAAGCCGAGGAAGTGGCCGGCCTCGTGGGCCATGGTGTTCCAGACGTCCCAGGAGACGCAGCTCGGATTGACCACCTCGGGCCCCGGCATCGGCGGGCCGAAGGCGGCGCAGGCCGGCCCCGCGTCGCCGCCGCCGTCGAGGTCGCAGGAGGCCGGGCGCGAGGGGTCGCAGGGCGGGGAGTCGACCGTGCTGAAGACGAACTCCGGGTCGTCGAGCTCGGTCCCGGCGCCGAGGATCTCGCCGGTGTCGATCCGGTAGAAGTAGCTCGTGACGGCCACCGCCACGGCCTCTCCGTCGTCCAGGCAGTCGTAGGCGTCGTCGCAGCTCCCCTCGAGGACGCACGGGTCGTTCGAGGGCACCAGCGCGCCGCAGAGCGCCGGGCGCCAGACGACCAGGTTCGGCCGCGGGCCGGCGTCGGCGTCGTAGGCGACGTCCGTGCGGGGCGAGAGCCCCTCGTCCTCGATCGCGACGTCGGTGCAGGCGGGCAGCGACCAGGCGCCGAGGCCCTCCGCGACGGCCTGGAACTGCGCCGAGCCGGTCAGGTGGCGGGAGCCCTGCTCGTTCACCAGCACCGCGGGCGAACGGCTGCTCCAGAAGAGGCACGGCCCGTTGCCCGTCGGCGTCTCGACGCGCGATCGGACGAAGCCGCAGAGCAGCGGCGCCAGCGCGGCGATCGCGGGCGCGGCCTTCGATCTCATGGCGAACCGGCGAGCGCCGCGCGGACGCGGCCGCGCAGCGCGTCGAGCGGGAGCGAGAGCGCGCCCTCCCCGTGCTCCCCGATGGCCATGGCTCCGCCCGGCGCCTGCCGCGCGAGCGCGAGCCCCGTCAGGTCCTGCCGCGCCAGCCCGCGCTCCACGCGGAACTTCCCCTGCGAGAGGCCGATGAGCTCGTAGACGCCCTCGCCGCGCCGCCGGGCGAAGACGACGACCTCCTCCCCCACCTCGAAGCGCGGGACGCCGAGGACCCTCTGCCCGAGGTTGCCGACCTCTCCGCCGGGCTCGACGAGCACGAGCTCGCCCTCGGGCCCCTTCCAGCGCTCGATGGGAGCGATCCGGATCCGCGTGTAGAGGCTCCGGCCGTCCCGCGCCCGGTGGGCCACGGATTCGACCACTCGCCCGAGGACGACGGCGTCGGCGCGCCGCGCGAGCTCCTCGATCGGGACGGCGACGGCGATCGATCCGGCCGCGGGCGCGGCGAGCGACAGCAGCAGGAGGGCGGCGAGCCGGCGGGGCGCGAGCACGATCCCATGCTCGGCGGCGCGCGGCGGCGTGTCAACGCGCCCGGGCGGGGGAGCCGCCGCGGGCCGGAGACGACAGGGGCGCGGCTCTTGGGCGCGGCAGCTCGAACCAGACCAGCGCGCCGCCGAGCTCCGACCGCCCCAGCCCCACCGAGCCGCCGTGCGCCTCGACGAGCCGCTTGACCGTGGCCATCCCGAGCCCGAGGCCCGGCTGCGGCTCGCCGGCGCCTTTCGAATACGGCTTGAAGGCGCTCGGCTCGAAGCCGGGCGGGAAGCCCGGGCCGCTGTCCGCGACCTCGATCCGGACCCAGCGCGGCCGCGCGGCGGTGCGGACCCGGACCACCCTCTCCGTCGCGCCACCCATGAACTTGAGCGAGTTGCGGACGAGGTTCGTCACGAGCACCGCGAGGATGCCGCTCGGGCAAGCCACCTCGATCGGCTCCGGGCAGTCGCAGCGCAGCTCCGCCCGGGCCGCCTCCGCCTGCGGCCCGAGCTCCTCGGCGAGGCTCGCGAGCGTGTCCTTCACCGAGGAGCGGCCGGCGGCGTCGGCCGCGGCCCCCGCCCGGGCGAACGCGAGCAGATCGTCCACGATCTGGCGGACGCGCCGGAGCGCCGCGAGCCCGATGGCCGCCGCCCGCTGCCCCTGCTCCCCGCTCTCGGCGGCGGAGCGGGCGAGCGCGAGCGCGGTGGCCTGAAGCGGGCTCAAGAGGTCGTGGGCCACCCGGGCCGAGAAGAGCTCGAGCTCCGAGGCCCGGTCCTGCTCGAACTGCATCTGGCGAGCGATCGCCCGGGCGGCGAACCAGGCGGCGAGCAGGGTCGAGAGGAGGGCGCCGGCGCCGAGCGAGACCGAGAGGAGGCTCGCGAGCCGCCAGATCCCGATGAGCCGCGCGGCGTGGCGGACGACGTGGGCGCTCTCGAACTCGATGCCGTCCTGGAACGCCCGGTCGACGAGGCGGCTCGCCCGGTCCCAGCGCAGCCGCAGGGCCCGCTCGGCCGCACGATCGTTTCGCCCGGCCGCCGCGAGGAAGCCCTGGAGCGTCGCGTCGAGCTCCCCGACCGCGCGGCGAAGCTCCTGCCGCAGCCGCTCGTCTCCCGGGGAGCGGGGCAGCCCCTCGAAGCGCGCGAGCGACTCCCCGAACCGCTGGCGCGCCCCGAGGACCCTCGCGGCGGAGGGCGATCTGTGGGCGAGGTAGAGCCGATCGAGCTCCTCGTCGATGAGCCGAAGCCGGCTCCGGGCCTCGGTGAGGCTGTCGGTGCCGGGGACCGCGGTCGCGAGCAGCCGTCGCACCTCGGCGCTGCCCTCGGCGGAGGTCGCGAGGTCGAGCCCGGCCATCAGCGCGAAGAGCAGCCCGAGGCCGGCCATGGAGAGGAGGAGCGTCCGGATGGAGGAGTGCGACCAGATGCCCCGCAAGCCGTCCTCCTCCGAGCGCGAGAGCCCCGCAGCCCGCGACGCTAGAAGCTAGGCCCGGAATCGAGGGCTGTCCACGCTTCGAGGCGAAGGCGCCCCTGACGGTGCGGCCGGCGGAGAGTTCTGCTAGAGAAGGCCTCCCCATGGCCCCTCCCCGACTCCGCTTCGCCCCTTCGCCGACGGGTTACCTCCACATCGGAGGCGCCCGCACCGCGCTCTTCAACTGGCTCTACGCGCGCCGCTTCGGCGGCCGCTTCGTGCTCCGGATGGAGGACACCGACCGGGAGCGCTCGACCCCCGAATCGGTCCGCGCCATCCTGGACGGGCTCCGCTGGCTCGGCCTCGACTGGGACGAGGGGCCCGAGGTGGGCGGGCCCCACGGCCCCTACTTCCAGAGCGAGCGGACCGCCCTCTACCGGGAGTTCGCGGAGCAGCTCATCCGCGAGCGGAAGGCCTACCGCTGCTACTGCACGAAGGACGAGCTCGACGAGCGGCGGAGGATCTTCGAGAAGCTCGGCCGCCCCTACAAGTACGAGGGGATCTGCCGGGATCGGACCGACGAGCCCGACCGGCCGTTCGTCGTTCGGCTGCGGCTGCCCGACCAGGGGGCCGTCCGCTTCGACGACCTCGTCTGCGGCGCCATCCGCAAGGAGATCTCGGACCTCTACGACGAGGTCCTCTGCCGCTCCGACTACGTGCCGCTCTACGACTTCGGCTGCGTCATCGACGACCACGCCATGGGCATCACGCTCGTGGGGCGCGGCCAGGAGCACATCAACAGCAGCTTCCCGCAGCTCGTCCTCTACGACTACCTCGGCTGGGCCCCCCCGGCCTTCGCCCACTTTCCGCTCATCCTCGGCCCCGACCGCGAGAAGCTCTCGAAGCGGCTCCACCCCGAGGCGGACGTGATGCTCCACCGGCGCAACGGCATCCTGCCCGAGGCGCTGCTGAACTTCGTCGTGCGGCTCGGCTGGTCGCACGGCAACGACGAGGTCATCTCGCGGGCGCAGATGATCGAGTGGTTCGACTTCGACCACGTCGGCACCACCTCCGGCGTCTGGAACCCCGAGAAGCTCCTCTGGCTGAACCAGCAGTGGCTCAAGCAGAAGAGCCCGGCCGAGCTCGAGGCGCCGTTTCTCGAGCAGCTGCGCGAGAAGGGCTTTTCGGCCGAGCCGGGCGAGCGGCTGCGCGGCATCGCGCGGGCGCAGCAGGAGCGGTCGCACACGCTCGCCGAGATGGCGGACCTCTCGAGCTACTTCTTCGCCGAGCCCGAGCCGGATCCGAAGGCGCGGGCGAAGTTTCTGACGGCGGAGACGCGGCCCATCCTCCAGCGCATCCGCGACGAGCTCGCGAAGCTCGGCTCGTTCGACGCCGCCGCCGTGGAGCCGGCCTTCAAGGCCGTGGCCGAGGCGCTCGCCCTCGGGATGGGCAAGGTGGCCCAGCCCGTCCGGGTGGCGCTCACGGGCGGGACGGTGAGCCCGCCGATCCAGGATCTCGTGGCGCTGCTCGGCCGCGAGACCGCCCTCGCCCGGCTCGACCGGGCCATCGGGTCCATCTAGGGCTCGCGCGGCGTCCGCGGCTTCGAGCGCGCGCCCGTCCGAAGCGACCGCGGGGCCGTCCGAAGCGACCGCGCGACCGTCCTAAGCGACCGCGCGCCCGTCCGAGGCGACCGCGCGACCGTCCGAGGCGACCGCGCGACCGTCCGAGGCGACCGCGCGACCGTCCGAAGCGACCGCGGGGCCGTCCGAGGCGACCGCGGGCCCGTCCGAAGCGACCGCGGGCCCGTCCTCGTCTCGGACGCGGTCGTCCTCGGCGAGATTCCGGCGTCGTTTCGAGGCCTTGCCTGAAATCGACGCGCCGCTTGTCACGCTTTTCGCTCGAGCAGACCCCCTACTCAGTGAAGGCCGCAACGAAGGGCGTGGCGGTCCGAGGAGGCCGGAATCGGTCTTCAGCC
>JAJXUD010000059.1 GCA_021783235.1 Myxococcales bacterium
CCGTCGCTCGAGCCGCCCGCCGCCGCTCCCGCCGCGCGGGCCCCGGCAGCCGCCCCCGCGAAGGCGCCCCCGCCCCCGCCGCAGACGCTCCCTCCGGCCGCGGCCCTCCCGCCGCCGCCGCCGAAGGGGCCCATCGTCCTTCCGAGCGGCGATTCGGGCGATCTGCTCCTGCACTTCCGCGCCCGGCAGCGGGCCCTGCTCGAGCAGAACCCGAAGAAGGCCGCCGCCGAGGCCGACGCGCTCCGAGCGCTGCGCGAGACGCTCGATTTCCCGGACCTCTTCACCGCCGGGGCGGCGCTCTGCCGCGAGGCGGCGCGAGAGCTCGCGAGCGGCCTCGGCCCGCAGGCGCTCGCCACGGCCACCCTCGCGACCGACCTCGCCCCCGATCTTCCCCAGGCCTCGTACTGGGCGGCGCGGGCGGAGCTCGCGGCGGGGGGCGCCGGCGCCCTCGGCCGGGCGGCCCGCGACGCCTGGCTCGCCGCGAGCGCCGAGGTCGCCGAGCCGCGGCTCCTGCGCGAGCAGGCGAGCGACCTCGCCGCGAGCGCCGTCATGGCGGCCATCATCGCGGGCTGCCTCGCCCTCCTCATCCTGCTCTCGCTCGACCTGCGCTATGCCTTCCACGACTTCCACCACCTCTTCCCGCGGGCGGCGAGCCCGGTCCAGACGACCCTCCTCGGCGGCATCCTCCTCGCCATGCCCTGGCTCTTCCACCTCGGGCCGTTCCTCGCCCTCGCGAGTCTCGCGCTCGCCGTCTGGCTCTATCTGACCGGCGGCGAGCGGGCGATCGCGGCGCTGCTGCTCGGTTGGATCGTCGCCGCGCCGTTCTGCGCGGGGGAGATCGCCCGCTGGGGTGCGCTCTCCCCCCTGGGAGAGGACCTCTACTCGGTGGAGCGCGATCTCGACTCCGATCTCGCCGCCGCGCGGCTGCGCGCCGCCGCCGAGGCGGCGCAGCCGGACGCCGCCGTCCTCTTCGCGCTCGCCCACCGGCAAAAGCGGCTCGGCGACCTCGAGGGGGCCGAGCGGCTCTACCGGCGGGAGCTCGCGCTCTTTCCGGGCCGCGCCGCCGCGGAGAACGACCTCGGAAACGTCCTCTTCATCGAGGGCAACCTCGAGGGGGCGCGGGCGCAGTACGAGGCCGCCATCGACCACGATCCCGCCCTCGCGGCGGCCTACTTCAACCTGGGGCAGGACTTCAACCGCCTCCTGCTCCTCGAGCAGAGCCAGCAGGCGCAGCGCCACGCCCTCGAGCTCGACCACGCGCTCATCGAGCCCCACGTCGCGGGCGACGATCTGCGCGCGAACCGCTACCTCATCGACGCGCCGCTCTCGTGGGCCGAGATCTCGCGGGCGGGCACCGAGGGCTACGGCCGGGAGGTGCGCGCCCAGGCCGAGGCGCGCCTCTTCGGGCCGCTCGCCGGCGTGCCGCTCGCCGCCGCCGGGGTCGTCGCGGGGCTGCTCGCGCTCCTCACCCTGCTCGCCTCGCGGCTTCGCCCCTGCTCGCAATGCGTCAAGTGCGGCCGCGCCGTCTGCGGCCGCTGCGACGCGGACCTCGCGGGCGACGGCCTCTGTGGCCAGTGCGTCAACGTCTTCATCCGCCGCTCGGTCGCCGATCCCCCGGCGCGCATCCGCAAGGAGGCCCGCGTGAAGGCCTACCAGGCCTTCCGCCAGAGCCTCGTCCGCGCGCTCGCGCTCCTCTTCGGCGGCGGAGGCCACCTCGTCGGGGGCCAGCCGCTCGTCGGCTACGCCGTCCTCTGGAGCCTCGCCTTTCTCGCGATCAACGCGGCCGGCGCCGCGAACTTCCTCCGCGCGCCGCTCGGCGGCCTCTGGCTCGTGCGGCTCCTCGTCTTCGGCCTGCTGCTCTTGCCGGTCTACGGCCTCGCCGTGCGATCGGCCTTCTCGGACGATCGGTAAGGGAAGACGCGATGGCGCTCAAGGGAACGCTCAAGGACTTCGGGATCGCCGACATCTTCCAGCTCATCGGCCATCAGACGAAGACCGGCGTCCTGCACCTCGCCTCGAAGGAGGAGGAGGTCCACATCGCCTTCTCGAACGGCAACATCGTCCGGGCCGATTCGGCCTCGCGCCGCCGCCGCGACCTGCTCGGCACCATGCTCGTCAACGCCGCGGTGCTGCCGCAGAAGCGGCTCGAAGAGGCGCTCGAGGTGCAGAAGCGGACGCTGCAGCGGCTCGGCGACATCCTCGTCGAGAAGGGCTTCATCTCGCGCGAGCAGCTCAAGGAGACCTACCAGCTGCAGGTCTCGGAGACGATCTACCGGCTCTTCGGCTGGAAGACCGGCACCTACGAGTTCGAGCAGGGGGCGGTCGAGTTCGACCCGGCGCTCATCTCGCCGATCCGCAGCGACGGCATCCTGATGGAGGGTTTCCGTCGCGTGGATGAGTGGCCGGCCATCCGAAAGGTCATCAGCTCGCCCGCCATGACGTTCACCCGCAAGGGCGACCCGCTGCCTCCCGAGCCCGCGGAGCGGCCGAGCGCCGGCGGCGACGACGATCTCGACGCGGCCTTCGGCGGCATGGAGGAGAAGCGCCACGGCAAGGGCGAGTTCGCGACGCTCGGCCGCAACGAGCGGAAGGTCTACGCGCTCGCCGAGGCGGGGCGCAGCGTGCAGCAGATCATCGACCTCTCGCGCCTGGGCGAGTTCGAGGCCTGCAAGGCCCTGTTGAACCTCGTCAACTCGAACCGGCTCGAGCCGGTCGCCCCCTCGGGGCGCGAGAAGAAGGGGGAGGTCCTCGGCCTCTCCGCCATCTCGCTGCGCGAGCGGCTCTCCTCGGCGGTGACCCGGCTCGGGATGACCGCGGTCGTCGTGGGCGTCGTCCTCGGGCTCGCCTGGCTGCTCGACGCCCAGCAGGTGGCGAGCGTCGGCGGCGCGCGGACCTTCACGGACCTCGCGGGGCAGCACCTGGTCGCGACCAGCGAGGCCGCGCGCATCGACACGGCGCTCGCCGTCTACCGGCTCGAGAAGGGGGAGTACCCGCGGACGCTCGACGAGCTCGAGCGGGCCGGCCTGCTCTCGCAGCGAGAGCTGCGCTATCCCTTCGCGGAGTCGTACTATTACCGGCGGAGCGGCCCGCAGGAATACGTGCTGCTGCCGCCGATTGAATGAAGGGCCCCCCGGAGGCTCTCGAGGAGACCAAGCTGGCGGACAGACCCCCAGAGGCGTCACCCGAAGTCGAGATCGTCGAGCTCGCCGAGGCGGGTCCCGCGCGCGCCCTCTTCGGCCAGAACGGCGAGAACCTGCGGCTCGTCGAACGGCGTCTCGGCGTGCAGATCGGCCAGCGCGGCTCCGATCTGCGCATCAGCGGCCCGGCGGCCGAGCGGGGCCTCGCGGCGCGCCTCTTCCGCGAGATCTACGCCATCCAGCTCCGCGGCCACGTGGTCGGCCGCGAGGACGTCGATCAGGCCATCAAGGTGCTGCGCGTCGATCCCAGCGTCACGCTCGCCGACATCTTCCTCGACACCGTCCTCGTCTCCTCGCGCAACCGGCAGATCACCCCGAAGGGGATCGGCCAGAAGCGCTACGTCCAGGCGATCCGCGCCCACGACATCGTCTTCGGCATCGGCCCCGCCGGGACCGGCAAGACCTACCTCGCCATGGCCATGGCCGTCGCCGCGCTCGCCGAGCGGCGGGTCAAGCGGATCGTCCTCTGCCGGCCCGCCGTCGAGGCAGGCGAGAAGCTCGGCTTTTTGCCCGGCGACCTCGCCGAGAAGGTGAACCCCTACCTGCGGCCGCTCTACGACGCCCTCCACGACATGATGGACGACGAGCGCGCCGCCTCGCTGCTCGAGCGGGGCACCGTCGAGGTGGCGCCGCTCGCCTTCATGCGCGGCCGTACGCTCAACGACGCCTTCGTCATCCTCGACGAGGCGCAGAACACGACGAGCGAGCAGATGAAGATGTTCCTCACGCGGCTCGGCTTCTCCTCGAAGGCCGTCATCACGGGCGATCTCACCCAGACCGACCTGCCCGCCACCCAGTCGTCCGGCCTGCTCGAGGCCGCGGACATCCTCTCCGCCATCGAGGGGATCGCCTTCTGCCGCTTCACCGAGAACGACGTCGTCCGCCACCCCCTCGTGCAGCGGATCATCCGCGCCTACGACGCGAAGGGGAAGGGCGCGTAGAGCTCGGGCGAGGAGCTGGCCCATGCGACCTCTCCTCTGCCTCGAGCGATGCTAGCAGCCCGAGTTCGGCGCGCACTGGTAGCCGAGGACGTCGCCGAAGGCGTCGTCCACCTCGACGCAGCTCGCCCCGCTCGGGCAGCTCTGGCTCGAGCTGCAGTCGATCCCGCAGAACGGGTCGCCCGTGGTCGGGTCGGAGAGGCACATGTTCGCGCCGCCGCAGTCGCTGTCGCTCGCGCAGGTGACGCAGCTCATCGCGCCGCCCGTCCCGCCGGAGCTTCCCCCGGAGGATCCGCCCGAGCTCGTGCCGCCCGTCCCGCCGCAGCTCCCCGAGCTCGGCGCGCACTGCTGGCCCACCGGGTTGCCCGAGGTGTCGCTGATCGCCTGGCAGCTCGCGCCCGAGGGGCAGCTCTGACCCGCGCTGCAGTCGATGCCGCAGAAGTCGTTCCCGCTCGCGTCCTGCAGGCAGAGGTTCGAGCCGCCGCAGTCGGTATCCGTCTGGCAGGTGGCGCAGTAGTTCGCGCTGCCGCCCGACGAGCCGCCGCTCCCGCCCGTCGTCGAGACGCTGCCGGTCGAGCTGCTGGAGCCCCCGCTGGTCGAGACCGAGCCGCCCGAGCCCGACGCGCTCGAGCCGGTGCCGCCGATCGAGCCGCCCGAAGTCGAGCCGCCCGAGGTCGAGCCGCCGCTCGAGCTGCCGCCGCCGACGCTCCCGCTCGTCGTCGAGCCGCTGCCCGTGGTCGACCCCGGCGGCTCGTTGACCCCGCAGTGGCCGTTCGCGAGGCAGAGGTCGCCGTTCGTGCAGTAGCTCGCCGCCTGCCCGTTGCAGTTCGGCACGCAGCGGCTCTGGTTCGAGCAGACGTACTTGATGCTGCCGCAGTCCGAGTCCTTCTGGCAGCTCGAGGGCGTCCCGCCGCTCGAGCCCGACGACGATCCGCCCGAGCCGCTCCCCGATCCGCTCGACGATCCGCCGCCGCTCGTCTGCCCCGTCCCGCCGCCGCTCGGGAGGACCGACGAGCCGCCGTCGCCCTGGCCCAGCGAGATCCCTTCGCAGAACCCCGCGACGCAGCTCCCCGTGCAGCAGTCGTTGTTGCTCTTGCAGGCGAGGCCGAGGCCGGCCGTCGGGCTCTCGGGGATGCACGCCTTGCAGTCCTGCGAGACGTCACAGCCCACCGGGCAGCTCACGTTGCAGCCGTTTGCGCTGCGCGGGACGGAGCTCGGCGAGCAGCCCCACGCCAGAACGGCGGCGAAGGTGACGGCGACGGTTTGGCGCAGGCGGCTCATGCTCGACCTCGTTGATCCCTCGGCGGGCCGGTGGCTTGCAATTCCGAGGCCGAAGAATGATGCGCCGCGCCAAGCCGGCAAGCTACCGAGACGATGGGGGCCGCGCGCGCGTCGCGAAGGGTCGGGAGCCGTTCCCCAGCCTCCCGTTCAATGACTGGTCGGTGCCGTGGCCAAAAGGAGGGCAGCTCGGCCCCGACCCCCCGCCCCCACGGAACTCGTCCAGCGCCGCCAACTGTGCTAAAGACGCGCTCGCGATGACCGAACTCGAGACACGTGCCACAGGCGCCCCCGGGGCGTTCGCCGGGACCGGAATGGACGTCCAGGAGATCCGGCGGCTGCTCCCGCACCGCTTCCCGTTCTTGCTCGTCGACCGCGTGGTCGAGATCGTTCCCGGGCAGTCCTTGCGGGCCTACAAGAACACCACGGTCAACGAGCAGTTCTTCGAGGGCCACTTCCCCGGCCACCCGGTGATGCCCGGCGTGCTCATCGTCGAGGCGCTCGCGCAGGCCGCGGCGCTGCTCGCCTTCAAGAGCGTCGGCCTCACGCAGGAGGAGCAGGTCGTCTACCTGATGGGGCTCGACGCCGTCCGCTTCCGCCGCCCCGTCGTGCCCGGCGACCGGATCGACCTCGACGTCTCGGTGCTCAAGCGCAAGGGGAAGATCTGGAAGATGCGCGGCGAGGCCAAGGTCGACGGGCAGGTGGCCTGCGAGGTCGAGCTGCTCGCGACGGTGGTCGATCGCGCCGAGAAGGCGGCGCCGTAGGTGGCCGTTCACGAGACCGCCATCGTCGACCGGCACGCCGAGCTCGACTCCACGGTCGAGGTCGGCCCCTACGCCGTCATCGGCCCGCGCGTGAAGATCGGCCGCGGCACCCGGATCGGCCCGCACGCCGTCATCGAAGGCGACACCACGCTGGGCGCGGAGAACCGCGTCTTCCAGTTCGCGGCGCTCGGCGCCGTGCCGCAGGATCTCAAGTACGCGGGCGAGCCGACGAAGCTCGTCGTCGGCGCCGGCAACCAGATTCGCGAGTTCGCGACGCTCCACATCGGCACCGCCGGCGGCGGCGGCGTCACCCGCGTCGGCGACCAGAACCTCCTGATGGCGAGCTCGCACGTCGCCCACGACTGCCAGGTCGGAAACCACGTCATCCTGGCCAACAGCGCCGCGCTGGCGGGCCACGTCACCGTGGGCGACCACGCCATCCTCGGCGGCCTCTCGGCCATCCACCAGTTCGTCCGCATCGGCCGCCACGCCTTCATCTCGGGCGGCGCCATGGTGACCATGGACGTACCGCCCTTCTGCACGGCCCAGGGCGACCGCGCCCAGCTCGTCGGCCTCAACACCGTCGGGCTGTCGCGCCACGGCTTCTCCGAAGAGGCCATCTCGCGCATCAAGGCCGCCTACAAGATCCTCTTCCGCTCGAAGCTCGGCATCCGCGAGGCCGTCGCCAACGTGAAGGCCGAGTTCGCGGGCCACGCCGAGATCGACGAGTTCGTCGGCTTCATCGAGGGCTCGGCGCGCGGCGTCGCCCGCTAGTGTACCCCGCCGAACTGAACGGCCCGTTTCGGCATTCGGGGCACACTAGCCCTTCGACGGAGGGCGTGCCGCCCTCCCTGCCACGCCGCTGACGCAGCCTGGCATTCCCTCCCTGCCACGGCCGGACTCCCGGCCGGGCCGCCTCCGGCGGCCGGATCGATCGTTCCGCTGATTGTAACGGGCTACACAAGGCGGCCGCCCGGGAAGCCTGCCGTTCACGTCCTCGCGGGGCGAACGGTCGAGCCGCGCCAACCTTCGCTCGAACGCACAAAATACGAGGGCTCCCTCGGTTTGCACCAAGGGAGCCCAAGGCTCAGCCGTCAGGGAGGGGGGGGTCTCGACGGCGAGCGTCCACTACATAGCACAACGAGGTCGGCGAGGGGGAGGGTTCGTCGATCGACCGCCGGGGCTCCTCGCCTCGCGGGTCCCGGGCCGCCTCAGAGCGCCAGGTGAAAGCGGAGTCCCACGAGCTCTCGGCCCCGGTAGACGAGGTCCACGCCGAGGTGGAAGTCGGGATCGGGATCCCAGTACGTGCGCGTCGTCGTCTCGGCGCCCCGCTTCCGACGCTCTTCCGGCTTGCCTCCCCAGTCGATGGTGCCGTTCGAGTACTTCGCCTCGGCCTGCAACGCGGCCTTCGCTCGCGCGACGTCGGGAAGCGGAGCCTTGGACCGCAGCGTCTCGACCACGGTCTCGGGTGGGGAGACCTCGAAGGTCAGGCTGGAGCCGTCGGCGAAGTGAAAGGTGAGCCGGCTCGAACGGCCGTCCGGCGTCAAACGAAACGTGCCGTCGCAGCTGGCCGGGGGGCCGAAGGTCTTCGCCGCGAAGCCGTAGAGTGGGCTCTGCACGGCCTCGGCCCTCGCCTCCTCCACCTTCGCCGCCGCTGGCTCTGGGGCGGCGCAGCGAGGGCTCGGGGTCGCGTCGGCGATCGCCCGCGAAGCCGTCATGAGGCAGAAGAGCGCGAGCAGTCTCATCGGGCGATCCTCTCCTTCTCCTCCGGCGTCAGCGGACTCCAGGGGTCATTCGGGTCCTTCGGGTTCTGCTTCGCCCCCGTGCGGAGCGGGGCCCGCTGGCGGTAGGGCGGAGTCTTGTAGGGGACGGTGTCCCCGGCCACGACGGTCAGCGGGAAGGTCTGGAACTTCGCCCCCGGGAGGGAGGAGTCCTGATCGTAGAGATACTCGTCGGGCCGAAGGGCGATCTTGTAGCTCTCGCCGAGCTTGGGATCGCGATGCTCCCAGATGACGTCGGCCATGTAGCTCAGGACCGCGACCCGACTCTCGGGGTTCACCACCGTGATCTGAAAGCCGCCCCAGCCCTCGGGCGGCCTCTCGCCGAGCGCCAGCGGCAAGAAGCGCGGGCCCGCGTCGGGGCTGCTCGCGGCCGCGGGAGGAGCCGGGCGGCGCAGCCGCAGCGAGGCGAGGCCGCCGACCGCGAGCAGGCCGACGCCGAGGCCGAGCGCAGGCCAGAGGAGCCGCCGGCCCGACCGGGCGGCCCGCGGCAGCCCCGGGGCGGCGACTCCCTGGCGCGCGAGCTCGGCCGCGAGCGCCTCGAGCCGCGAAAAGCTCCCCGCCTGCGCGAGGAGCTGGCGGATCGGCCCCTGCAAGCCGTCCGCGCCGAGCGCGACGGCGATCTCCTCGGCCTCGCGCGCCGCCTCGGCGAGCGGCGGCCGCTCCTCGGGCCGAGCGGCGACGAGGGCCCTCAGCAGATCGGCGAGCCGCTCGAGCGCCCGCCGAAGCTCGGGCGGCGCGTTCGGCGGCGGCACGGGCAGCTCGGGGAGTCGCAGCCGCTCGGGGGACGGGAAGACGCCGCTCCAGAGCGCGAAGCCGAGCCGCCCGAGCGCGTGGGCGTCGGCAGAGCTCCCAACCAGCGCGCTCCCCGCGGGCGCCCCCTGCTCGGGCGCCGCGTAGCCGGGGCTGCCGCGCGTCTCGCCGAGCGAGGGGTCGAAGAGGTGCAGCCGGCCGTCGGCGCCCACGAGCACGTTCTCGGGCTTCACGTCGAGGTGGCGCCGGCCGTCGGCGTGCAGCCGCGAGAGCGGCTGGGCGAGCTGGGCCAGCGCGGTCGCCACCGCCACCGGCGGAAACGAGCCGAGCCGCTCACCGAGCTCCCGCGCCGTGGGGCCGTTGACGAACGGCAGCGCCAGCACGACTCCCGGCGGCCCCGCGAGCCTCCGCAGCGCCTCGGGCGCCTCCGAGAGCCGCGCCACGGCGAGCAGCGGCAGCACGCCGGCCTCGCCGTCGCCGAGCCACTGCTCCGCCGTGGAGAGCAGCGCGGCCGCCGCCGCCTCGTCGCGCGTCCGGAGCAGCTTGAGCGCGACGAGTCGCGTCCCCGCCGTCGCGAGCCACACCTCGCCCTGCGAGCCGCGCCCCACGAGCGCGAGCGGCCGCGCCTCCCTCGGATCGATCGCCCCCGTCATGGAATCAGCCCCATTCGCTTGAGCATCCGGCGAAGCTTCGACTCGTTCAGGCCGAGCAGCCTCGCCGCCTGGGCCACGTTCCCCTCGGACTTGCGCAGCGCCGCCTCGCAGGCCGCCCGCTCCCGGGCGGCGATCTCGGCCTCGAGCGGCAGGCTCGGCAGGCCGCCCGCCTCCTCGTCCTCCGCGGGCCGCGTCGCGAAGGTCACGTCGGCGGCGTCGATCTCCTGCCCCTCCGCGTCGGCGGCGGCGCGCCGGAGCGTGGTCTGGAGCTCGCGGACGTTCCCCGGCCAGGAGTGGGACGCGAGCTTCTCCATCGCCCGTTCGCTGAGCAGCTTCTCCTTCTGTCGCCCCCCGAGCCGCCCGAGGATGGCGCGGGCGAGCAGCCCGAGGTCGCCGTGCCGCTCGCGCAGCGCCGGCATCTGGACCGCGAGGACGTGGAGCCGCATGAAGAGGTCCTCGCGGAACCGCCCCTCCTTCACGAGCCGCGGCAGGTCGCGGTGAGTCGCCGACACCACCCGGACGTGGACCGGGATCTCGTGGCTCCCGCCGACCCGTCGGATCTTCTCCTCCTGGAGCACGCGCAAGAGCCGCGTCTGCGCCGAGAGCGTCAGCTCGCCCACCTCGTCGAGGAAGAGCGTCTTGCCGTTCGCCTCCTCGAAGCGGCCCATCTGGTCGTGCAGGGCTCCCGTGAAGGCCCCCTTCACGTGGCCGAAGAGCGCCGACTCGATGAGGCTCTCCACCGTGCCGCCGCAGTCGAAGACCACGAGCGCGCCGGGGCCGTCGCGCATCTCGCTGAGCGCCTCGGCGGCGAGCTGCTTGCCCGTGCCCGTCTCGCCCAGGATCAAGACCGGATCGTGGAGCGGCCCGTAGCGGCGCAGCCGCTCCTTGAGGCGCTTCATCGGCCGCGAGTCGCCGACGAGCCGCGCCACCGGGTCGTCGTCCGGCGGCCGGGCCAGCGCGTCCTCGGGGCGCAAGAGCCAGAGCTCGGGCGCCCCCTTCTGCGGCCCGCAGGTAACGACGTCCCCCGGCGCCACCCGCAGCGCCGTCACCTTGCGGCCGTTCACGAAGGTGCCGTTCGTGCTCCCGAGGTCCTCCACCCAGAAGCCGTCGGGCTTCTCCTGGAAGCGGAAGTGCTGCTCGGAGATGGGTCCGTAGGGCAGGACGATCTGGCAGACCTTGGGATCCCGGCCGACCAGCGTCACGGGACCCAGGACCGGCTCCATGGCGCTGCCGCCCGGCACCTTCACGTGCGCCACCATCGGCCCGAAGTACGGCGAGAGGATCGCCTCGGCCTCCGAGGTGGGCGTGAGCGCGCGGGCCCGGCGGACGAACGGCAGCGCCGGCTCCCCCGCCTGCTCGAAGAGGAGGAGCCTGAGCCCGCCGAGCGTCACGAAGTCGCCCCGCCGCAGCGGCGCGCTCGCGAGCACCTTGCCCCCGCTCGTCTCGACGTCCCCTTCGCCCAGCGCGAAGACCGTGACCCCGAGCGAGGGCGTGACCTCCAGCCGGCAGAGCAGGTCGGGGAAGCCCTTCGAGGGCAGCGCGAGGTCCGCGTCCTGCCCGCGCCCCACCGCATGCGTCCCTGGCGACAGCGGCCACTCCGCGTAGAGCTCCTCGCCGACGATCGCTTGCAGCCGCAGCGCCATGGAGGCCGACGATAGCATCGGCGCCCCAGCCGTCGCTCGTGCATTCGCCGCCCGCTCGTCGCCGTTGGCCGCCCGCTCCCCTCTTCCCCAAAGCTCCACGCGTCACCTCCCCTCCGCCCTCCGCGCGTCCGCCAGCGTCGGCCCCGAGCGCCCCGCCGCTCGCCGTCTCTTCCCCGCCGCGCCTCGGGATGGCGGCGGCGCGCCGCGCGCGAGCAGCGCCGCCCCGCGCGCCGGCGGCGGCCTCTCCCGAGAGCCCGGCAGCGCTCGCAGCCGTGGCGGCAGCGGAACGAGCAGAAGCGGCAGCGCTTGCACTCATGCCGGCAGCGACGCGAGCAGAAGCGGCAGCGCTCGCCCTCGTGGCGGCAGCGACGCGAGCAGAAGCGGCAGCGCTCGCCCTCGTGGCGGCAGCGACACGAGCAGAAGCGGCAGCGCTCGCAGCCGTGCCGGCAGCGACGCGAGCAGAAGCGGCGGCGCTCGCAGCCGTGCCGGAAGCGACGCGAGCAGGAGCGGCAGCGCTCGCACTCGTGCCGGCAGCGACGCGAGCAGAAGCGGCAGCGCTCGCACTCGCGCCGGCGGCGGCCTCTCCCGAGAGCCCGGCAGCGCTCGCACTCGTGCCACGGGCGATCAGTCCTCCTCGAAACCCTGGCTCGTGAACTTCAGCGTCTTGCCGTTCTCTGTCACCGTCCGCACGACGTTGCTGGGGGCGCCTCCCGGGATCTCGGCCTCGATCTCGAGCGTCACCTTCACCTTGGCGCCGACGAGGCCGGCGAGGTGGGCGACGACCTCCTCGGCCACGCGACCGGCGTCGCGCCCCACCCGGGCGGGATCGCCGAGGACGACGCTGCCGTGGAAGCGCCTTGGAAGCGCGGGAGCGGCTGGTCTTGCTGCCGCCGGAGCCTCGTCCCCGAGCGCGGCCCCCGGCGAGGCGTCCTGGGAGGGGGCCTCCAGCGCTGGTGCCGCGGCCGTGGCCTTCCGCTCGGCTTCGAGCTGAAGCTTCGCGACCTCGGCCTTGACCAAGAGGCCCGGGGAGCTCTCGGTGACCGGAACCTCCCGGCAGACCTGGAGGCCCCGGTAGCGCCCCGCCTGCTCGTCG
Source organism: Myxococcales bacterium (assembly GCA_021783235.1). Taxonomy (GTDB): domain Bacteria; phylum Myxococcota; class Myxococcia; order Myxococcales; family JAKAPL01; genus JAJXUD01. The sequence goes on from JAJXUD010000059.1 coordinate 12,098, forward strand.
TGGCTCTCGGCATAGGCAAAGGAGTCCTGTTCCCAGCTGATCCGGCGCAGCCCCTCCCGAATGGCGTTCAGGAGCGCGTCCGGCCCGGGCAGCCGCTCGAGGTACGGGTAGCGACCGAAGTCCTCGACCAGCTGCCGGATGGCAACGTGGTTGCCTCGCCAGAGCGGCACCCGGTCGAGCTGCATCCGGAGGACCGAAGGGCCGAGCTCAGGGTGCAGGAGCGCCTGCTTCTTCATCTTCGCGCTCGCCTGCGCCGCGAGCGACTCCTTGCCGCCGAGCCTCTCGACCTGCCAGGCCAACGCTGCCTCGGGTCCGGCCTGTACCGGGACGAGAAGCCAGAGGTAGGCCTCGGGAAGCCGGAGATCGACGGTCTTCGAGGCGCTCTCCCGCTGGGTTCGTGCCTGCTTCACCTGGTGGGGGGAGAGCTGGAGCTTCTCCTCGTCGCCGACGATCGAGTCCCAGGCGAGGAAGTGGCGGAGGGCCTGGTCGAGATCCTGGAGCCGGGTCTTGTCGATGGCCAGGAACACGAGGCTGTTCCGGTAGAGTCGGGGCGCGCTGCCGCGGCTCTCGAGGATGGTCTTGGCCTCGGCCTCGGCGGCGCTGCTCCCGTCCTTCGTGTAGGGCTGCTCCTTCCCGAGGACGACGAGCCGGGTCTCGGGCTCGTCGGGGACGTCCTGGCTCGACGCCGGCAGGGCGTGGACGGCCGAGAAGTCGCCCTTCTTGCGGAGGTCGTTTCGCAGGCGCTCGTTCAGCGCGTCCGCCACCTTGTCGGGGTCGCGCTTGAGCTGCTCCGCCCGATCTTCGGCGAGCTTCGTGACCGTGGGCTGGGTCGCGTACCAGTAGCGCCCGCTGTCCTGATACAGGTAGGTCGACGCTGCGGTGAGCCGCCGGAGGGCATCCCCGAAGACCGCCGGGGATTCGCCGGGCATGACGCAGCCGAGCCTCACGCGCCGGTCCTCGAGGCCGTGGTTCGCCGCCGTGACCGTCGGCGCGGAGCCCAGGTAGATGGTCCTCGCGACTCGCCGGCAGGCGTGCTGCTTGCCGAGGTTCGGCTGCTCGCCGTCGAGCCTGAGCGGCAGGGATCCGGGGCCGTCGACGTCCTTCTCGATGACGGGCGCCCAGTTGTCCGAGAGGTAGCGCATCAGCTCGGACTGGACGCGGGGATCGTCGATGGGGACGGACGAGGGCATGATCAGCGGGTTCTTGTCGCCTCGCTCCCAGAGGCTGTGGATGACGGCCGCCATGAGCCGCAGGACCCCGCGGGTGCGCTGGAACTTCACGAGGGTCGACCAGTCGCTGTAGAGCCGGTCGAACAGCTCCGGGTGGATCGGGTAGGCGGCCTTGATCCGCTCCTCGTACTCGGTCGCGCGGCAGTCCGGCGGGAACTCCGACTCCTGCGCCCGGTAGAGCTCGTAAAACTCCCGGGCCGTCTGGTCGCGGGCCACCCACTGCGCCCGCTCGATCAGCGGCTCGAAGAGCCGCCGACGGACGATCTCGAAGCCCTCCTCGGCCGTGGCGGGCCGCCAGGAGGATTCCACGCGGCCGATGACGTTCCGCAGCCGGTCGAGGGCCTCGCGGCCGCGGGCTCCACCGACCTCGACGTCGTCGGCCTGGATGTGCGGCGAGCCGGCCATGTCCGACGCCGGCAGGCTCACGACGAGGAGGCAGCGCTTGCAGTCGCGGGCGGCCTCGGAGAGCGCCTGCGCGAAGGTGAACTGCGTCTCGAACGTCCCCGCGGGAAGGTCCTTCTCCTCGTGGAGCTGCCGGGCGTAGGCCACCCACTCGTCGATGAGGACGAGGCAGGGCCCGTGCTCCTCGAAGAGCTCCCGCAACGCGTCGCCGGGGTTCGTGGCCCTCTCGTCGTCGGCCTGGACTCGCTGGAAGGCCTTCTTGCCGCCGAGCTGATGGGCCAGCTCGCCCCAGAGCGTCCGGACCACGCTGCCGTCGGGCTTCGTCGAGGGGCTCCCCGGGGAGATCTTGTTTCCCACGAGGACCACCCGCCGCGCCTTCGGGAGCTTCTCGATCTTGGCTTCGGCGAGGACCTTGTCGAGCCCCACGAGCTTCCCCGGCTCGGTGCCCGAGAAGAGGTGGTAGAGCGCCAGCATCGAGTGGGTCTTGCCGCCGCCGAAGTTGGTCTGGAGCTGCACCACCGGGTCGCCGCCCTGGCCGGTCAGCCGCTGAGAGGCGCCCACGAGGAGCCTCTTCAGGCTCTCGGTGAGGTAGGTCCGCCGGAAGAACTCGATCGGGTGCCGGTACTCGTCGCTCCCCTCGCCGCGGTGGACCTGCCAGAGATCGGCGGCAAACTCCGCCTGCTGGTAGCGGCCGCTCGCGACGTCCGCGTGGGGGTTCACGACCTCGCGCCAGGGCTTCAGGCTTCCCACGGCCTGGCTCTCCACCGGGGCGCTCGCGCTCTTGCGCTTCTCCGTGCGGAGCTGCTCCTCGAACTGAACGCGCAGCAGCTCGGTCTTGAGCCTCTCCGTCTCGTCGGCCTCCGGCGCCGAGACGGCCGCGAGGAGCCGGCTCGCCGAATCGAGCGCGCGGTAGGCGTCGTTGCTCGAGAAGGCCTCTTGGTGCGCCCATCTGTTGCGGACGTCCCGGAGCTCGGCGACGAGCGTCCGCTCGGCGCGCCCGAGGGTGTTGCCGAAGACGTCGTGCCAGGCCTCCCAGATGATCTGCAGCAGCGGCGCCGCGTCCCACTCGGCGACGGGCTTCTGCGCGTTGATCCGATCCTTGCCGAGGAGCGCGTTGGCCTTCTCGCGCGCCTCTGCCTTGTAGGCGCTCCGGAGCTCGCGTTCGACGAAGGGCCCGAGCCCCGCCTTGAGGAGACCCACCGCCTTGCCGACGCGATCGTGGTTGGAGAGTGCCATTCAGCCCGCCTGTCTGTGACCTTCTTCGAACGGCGCCCGGATGTTGCGAACGAGCTGCCCCCGCTCGTTCGCGGGCCCGATCACCGCATCCGGATCCGGCCCCACGTCGAGGAGGACCAGGGGGGCCTGTGCCAAGCCGTCGGGCCGCCCGTGGTTCGCCAAATCGCCGAGGAGGCGCTCGATCGCGTCGCCGGTCAGCGCCATGAGCTACGTCCTCCCGAAGAGGGCTGCCTGCGCCGGTTCGGCCGGTTGCGCCGGAGCCTCGCTGGCGAGCCGGTCGATCTCAGGCCAACTCTGAACGAGGGCGTTGTAGGCGAGCGCTTCGGGGGCGCGCTTGCTCCGCTCGCAGAGCGTGTAGAGCCGGTAGGCGAGCTCGCGGGCGGGGTCGGCGCGGGTCCCGAGCTTCTGGGCCAGCAGGGCGGCGGCGCTCTCGCCGCCCTGCGCGAGGGAGCGCACCAGCTGGTGGACTGTCTCCCAGCCGCTGGGGCGGCGCTCCTGCGCGGGGTCCCAGGCCTCGGGCAGCTCCTCGGGCCGGAGCAGGCGGACCTTGCCGGCCTTGGAGTGCAGGATGGATGCCTCGACGAGCCCCGCGATGCTGGTGTTCTTGGCCTTGGAGAGCGTCTCGGCGACGCCGTAGGGGCCCTCGTCGAAGCCCGACTGGGCGAACCAGGCGAGCGCCCAGCGGGTACCCGGGTCGAAGTCGCCCTCCTCTGCGGCGAGCGTCTCGTCGAGGATCTCGTTGATGACGGCCAGCGCTTCGCGCACGGCCATCGGCCGGCCGCTCGCGTCGACGACCTGGCTATTCTGCGAGAAGACGGCCATTCCCGGGCCGATGGCGGCCTGCGCGAGGTCCACGGGCGCGATGTTCGCCCGCTGGAGCTGCTTCAACGCGGAGGGCAGCTCGGCCTTGAGCGCGCGGAGGAGGTCGCCGCGGGTGGCGACGGGGGCGTCCGCGGCCCGCTTCCGGCAGACGAGGACGATGCTCGAGGCGAGGGCGTTGGTGCCGGAGCCGATCATCCGGTTGCCCAGCTCCGTGCGCATCGGCCAGGTGCCGCCGACGGAGAAGCCCGCGCGGATCACCGCCTCGAGGAAGGTGTCCCAGCCGGTGCTGTGGGTCCCGTCGGCGCCGTCGCTCTCCGACTGCTTGAAGGCGTAGTAGATGGTCACCGGGAAGGCGGGGTGGGCCTGCTCGGCGAGCCGCCGCATCGCCTGGCTCATGCCGGTCAGGAAGAACGCCTCCGCCTTCTCCTTGCCGCCGTGCCGGTAGGGGGTCGCGACCAGCTCCTCGGCCTTCGGCACGGCGAGGGTGGCGAAGAGCTCTGGGTAGATCGGCTTCAGCGACCGGCGCAGCCAGACGTAGAAGAAGTCGGAGAGGTCCGCGTAGCCGATGTTGTCGTAGTAGGGCGGGTCGGTCGAGACGACCTTGCCGCGACTCACATCTTGATGCTGCGCCTCCGCCGAGATGCTCGACCCATCGCGGCCTCCACTCAGAGCACGCACGGCCGGCTCCAACCAATCCAGCGCGGAATTGTATCCTCCGCCGGAGTCGCTGAACGGATTCGCCTCGCCGAAATCCCACGCCATTGGAATCGCCTGGCGGGCGAAAAGGTTTCGCAGCGAAGCTGTCCGCGCCGATCCTCCCGTTGAACTTCGCGTCCCAACGGGCCCTGAGTCCCAAGTGCATAGGGCGTTGTTCCGGTCGGCAAAGCGGCTGATTGCGATCCCCAGGTACGTCGCCACGGCGTCGGCGTAGGGGGCGGGGGCGCCGTCGGCGAGGGCGCGCGCGCGGGCCTCCCCCACGAGGTCGGAGAACGTCGTCAGCGCCATGAGCTGGCGGGGAGTGAAGAGGTCGCCCCAGCGCGCAAGCCCGTATGGCACGCAGGTTCCGCCCGTTAGACGGGCCGGGACGTCCCCCTCTGGCATCCACTTGGGCTTGGCTCCCCGCGCCACGGCCTCTATCGCGTCGGTGGGCGGGAGATAGACCCGCCCCCGTTCGCCTTCGGCGACGATGGCCATCAGCCGCGCTCCCATGCGGCCGGCCTTGCCTTCGGCCTTGATGTAGTCGCCCGCGATGGGCGTCTCCGACATCACGCAGCGGAAGTTCGCCCCGCGCCCGAGCTTGGTGCCGCTCGCAGCTCCCTCCGGCGGCTTGCCCAGCTTCACCGTGAAGCGGTAGCCGCCCCTCTCGACCACCGGCTCGACGTAAGCCTCCTTGCCCGCCTTGGTCGAGAGCAGGAACGTCGAGGCGAGCGGCACGTCGATCGTGGCAAACGCCGGGTTCGGACTCTTCACCGTCCGCGCCCAGAGCCAGGCGATGACCGTGAGCCTCTGGCCCACGAGCCCCTTCAAGTCCGGCCGCCCGTCGGCGAGCTCGGGCGTGACCTCGACCGGGGGATAGAGCTGCCCGATGCGCCGCTCGGCCTCGTCGCGCATCCACCGGCCGTAGTAGCGCACGTCGTCGGCGAGCCCCTGGGCACCCTTCCAGCCCTTCGAGTGGTCGAGCTTCGCGCGCGCCACCGGGTTCACCGGGGGCCTCCCCGCGAACTTCGGCGGGATCTCGATCATCGCCTTGTTGATGAGCACCGCCACCGGGTTCAGGTCCGAGGCATGGGCTGCAAGCCCGAGCCGCTGCGCCTCGAGCGGCAGCGCCCCGCCCCCCGCGAACGGATCGTGGAACGCCGGCAGCGCCTCCGGGTCGAAGAGCGGATCGCCGGGGTGCTCCGCGCAGCTCCTCCGCCAGCTCGCCCGGATCTCCTCCTGCGCCTGCCCGAGCAGCGCCTCGTTCCCGGTGTTCTCCCACTTCACGAGCTCTTCGATCAGCCCGAACAGCCGTTGCCGCTCCCTCTGCTGCGCCTCGGGAGTCGGAAAGAGATCCGGCCAGCCCGATGGGTCGTCCACGAGCTGCGCGAAGATCACCGCCCGCGCCGCCGCGAGAGGCCGCCGCGCCCACCAGAGGTGCAACGTCGAAGGGTGCCCATGCCGAATGGACTTCTCCCGCGCCGCCGCCTCGTTGATGGCCACGAGCGGCAACGCCACCTCGATGAGCTTCTTGCGCGGACTGGACATCAGGTCCTCACCTCATTCGCTTCCGAATTGCGATGTCGAGTTATCCAAAGGGAGCCAAAAGTCTCCATACGCATCCCAGGGATCCCCGCGATTGATTGCTTGGGCAATTGCATCCGATTGCGTTTTAGTGAATGGGAAACCAGCGCGCTCCGCGGGTCTTGCCTTCCACGCGAACCAAGCCCTCGCGCTTGAGCTCGCGGACGAGGGTCTGGACCTGGCCCCTGCTGAGCGCGGTCAGGACCTGCTGGAGCTCTTCGAGGGTGGCGCCCCTGCTGGCGTTGTCCTTGACGTGCTTGAGGAGGAGCGACCGATTGGTCGCCCGGTCGAGCCCCCGGCGCCGGGTGTACGCACCAGGCTCACCCCGCTCCTCGTAGAAGCGGCGCCCCAACAGGTAGCGCACCCCGCGGCCGCGGCCGACCCGCTCGACCAGCCCCTTCTCCCGAAGCTCGAACAGCCGCGGCTGCAGCTCTTCTGGCAGCCGCTCCTCGCGGTGCACCAGATCGAGAACCAGGAGGTCCCGTGTCCCGAAAGAAGCCCCGGTTTCTGCGGCCACCTTTTCGAGGAAGCGGACGAAGGCTTCGTCCCGAACCTCTCCGTTGAGGGTGAGCACTACCTGGTAGGTATCACTCCCGTCGAAGTTCGGCCGCGCCTTTCCTTGCCTGATGCTCTGCTCGAACATCAAGTTCACGCCTTGGCCTGCACGCTCGACGAGACCGCAGCGACTGAAGGCGTCGGCGATGCGTCGGTTTCGCGGCGACTGACGGTCGAGGATGTTCTCGGTGGTCACGCCCACCGGGAACCCCCCGGGGCTCTCGATGACCAGGCGCCGCGCATACTGCCGGACGAACACGCTTCCGCCGAGCTGGTAGTCCCTGTGGCTGATTGCGTTCAGTATCGCCTCGCGCACGGAGCGCTCGGCGAACGTGGAGATATCCCGAACGAACAGACCGTCCCGGTAGTGCTGAACGTCGTTGCGCAGGTTGATGGTACCCCAGAGGTCGTCGTAGAGGGAGAAGAAGCCCTCCCGGTACTCCTTCCGCTGCTGGGCGGGGCCTGCTGCCTCTCCCGAGCGGTATTCGAAGACCACCTCCGCTTGCGCCAGAAGCCTTCCGAGCGCCGCCCTCGTCCCGAAGAGCACGAGCGCCGCATTCGTGATGCCCTCGTCGACCACGAGCTCCGCGTCCCGCAGGAGCTGCTCGGCTGAAACGCTCGCGAGGTTGCCGTTCCCGGACTTCTCGATCCACCGCTTCCGGAAGTTCTCGATTGCCTGGCTGTCCAGGTCGGCGAACGCCGCGGCTCGCGCAACCTCTGCGGAAAAGTCCCTGCCTCCCTCGGCAAGGATGGCTCGGAGGCGGTCGGGGTCCAGGGGAACGAGGCTGTCGCCGCTGCGTCCCCAGTAGACGCCCCTGAACTCGATGGGCGTCCCCATCGGACGGCCCGGCACCTCGAAGACCAGCACGCGGCCGCTCGGGTGCCTCACCTCGCGAAAGTCGATCCGGAGGTGGATGCGGTCGAGAAGCGCCCGCAGGGTCTGCTCGGGCTGCGCAAACGCCTGACTGCCGACCACCTTTCGTGGGCGCTTGTCCGTGACGCCAAGGACGACCCTGCCCCCGCCCTCATTGGCAAGAGCAGCGCAGTACTGAGCCAGGTTGTCGAACTCGAACTTGTTCTTGGCCTCCTTGAACTCGAAGTGGTCGCCCTCCTTGGAAGACAGCCACTCGTTGACCTGGTCCACGTCGCTTGCTGGCGGGTTCACCAGAGGCACGGGGGTCACCGAGGCGCCTCCGCCCTCTTCAGTAGGTCGGCGAAGTCGTAGTTGACGCTCGTGACCCCGAAGTCGGGCTCGCGCTGGAACGGCTGCCGGATGTAGTGCGCGCGCTCGGTGCCGTCGGGCAAGAACTCCACGATGGCGAGGATGAAGTCGTCCGGCTTGTTGAGCGAGTAGAGGATCTCGTTCTTCGTGACCGTGAGGTCTCTCGCCTCGGAGATCCGGCCCTTCACCTCGATGAAGCGGAGCTTGCCGCTGCTCGGGTCGAGGCTCTCGATGTCGTAGCCGAGCCTCTCGAACTCCCGGTCGCGGGGGCGGAAGCCGAGGCCCCGCTCGATCTCCATGACGACGGCGCGGGCGCGGGCGGCGGAGGCCTGGGTGTCGGCCGAGGTCGCTGGGACGGCGGGCCGCTGTCCGGTCATCTGCGCGAGCAGCCCCGCGGGGACGACGACGAGGCCCCCGAGGATCACGGGCGGCAGCGCGGAGAGGCGCTCTTCGAGGGCGAGCTGCTCCATCCGCTTCTGCAGCCTCGCCTCGAGCTCGTCGGCCCGGCGGCGGGCCTCCTGGGAGTTCACCCGCGCGTTGGCCCTTCCGGCCTGCTCCTCTAGCTTGAGCGCCTCGGCGCGGTGATCCCAGTGGCCGATCTCCTTGGTGAGCCGGTCTTTGACCGCGGCGCGGGTCTTCTCGATCCAGCCCAGCCGCGTGCCGCGGACCTCTCCCAAGTGGCCGGGGACGACGCTCTCGATGGCGTGGGCGAGAGCCTTCTGCTCGAGCTCCCTCGTGATCCAGGCGCTCTCGGGGCGGGCGAGGACGGCCGCGACGTCTGGCTCGCCGTCCCTCAGCGGCCGGTAGTCGAGGTAGGGGGCGTAGGCCACGTGCCTTGCGTTGCCCGCCTGCTCCAACTCGACGTAGAGCAGCCGCTTCGAGACGGTCCGGCGCTCGCCGCTGCGCGTCTGCGAGGCGTCCTGGATTGCGTGCTCCAGGTAGAAGAGGACGCGCGGCGAGATCCCGGGGTCGCGCTCGTCCACGAGCAGGGTCCCGCGGCGGAGTAAGTCCCGGTGGCGCTCCAGCGTCAGATCCAGCGTGGCGTCGAGGAGCGGGTGGCCGGGGCAGAGGAAGGCCGCCTGCGCCTGCCCCTGGGGCGTGACGTCGTTCTTGTCGAACGCCACGCGCTCGTATCGAGGCTGCACGGTCTGCCGGGCGCCGATCAATCGGTCGCGATTGCGGATGGGCGCGGGGACGTGCGTCAGCTCGTAGCGTCGCGGCTCCCTCTGGCGCGCGTTGCCGCCGAGTCGCTGAAAGGCCTCGAGGAAGAAGGACTCCACGTAGTGGGGCTGGAGCCGCCGGGCCTCGGCGCGCTCCATGTCCTCGCGGACGTGCTGCACGCGACTGACGTCCATGCTGTCGTGGACGAGCGCGCGCTCTTCGAGGAGATCCGCGATCTGCCGGCGGTCGACGGCGCTCTCGATGGCCTGGGTCAGCCGCGCCCGGACCTCGGGCTGCTCGCCGTACCGGACCGCCTCGATGAGCAGCTCCCGCAGCGCCTTGCCCTGGAACTGGAGCTTGCCGAGGACGTCGAAGACCTGGCCGCCGAGCGCCTTGCGCGACTCCTCGAGCTTCGTGAGCAGCGTCCGGTAGACGTCGCCCTCGCGGGTCTCGTCGGCGACGAGGTTCCAGAGGTAGCAGACCTCGGTCTGGCCGATGCGGTGGATGCGGCCGAAGCGCTGCTCCAGGCGGTTTGGGTTCCAGGGGAGGTCGTAGTTGACCATCAGATGGGCGCGCTGGAGGTTGATGCCCTCGCCGGCGGCGTCCGTGGCCACGAGCAGCTGCACCTCGGGATCGTGGCGGAAGGCATCCTGGGCCTTCGCCCGCTCCTCGCGACCCATGCCGCCGTGGATGACCACCACGGCCTCGCTGCGCCCGAGCAGCGTGCCAATCCGGTTCTGGAGGTAGGTGAGCGTGTCGCGGTGCTCGGTGAAGACCACGAGCTTCTGGCGCGGGGAGGGCGTCGGCTCGGGGACGTCGTGACCGAAGGAGGGAGCGCCCTCGGCGACCCTGGGCGCCACGCCCGCCGAGGTGAAGATCCGGTCTTCGAGGACCCGGGCCAGCTCCTTCCACTTTCGGTCGTCGCCGCTGCGGCGGATGGAGGCCGCGAGGGTCTCGAGCCGGCCGAGCGTTGCCAGCTCGGCCGTCAGCTCGCCCAGGCTTCTCGCCGCCGTGGCCTGGTCGAGGAGCTGCTCTTCCGCCTCCTCGACCTCGTGGTCGGGAGCGTCCTCGAGGTCGGCGACGTCCTCCTGGTCGAGGGTCGGGCCGGCGCTGGCGAGCGCGGAGGCGGCGGCGCCTCGCTGGAGAACCTCGAGCTCTCGCTGCCGGGCCTCCAACCGTTCGCGCCGCCGGCGCAGCGACTGGTAGATGGCCTCGGGCGAGGAGGCGAGTCGCCGCTGGAGGATGGTGAGCGCGAAGCCAACGGTGCCGGCCCGCTTGTCGTTCTCCAGGGCTTCGGCGCGGTTGAACTCCTCGCGGACGTAGGCGGTGACGCCCTCGTAGAGTTGCGCCTCGGCGTCCGAGAGCTCGTACGGTACCGTGTAGGCGATGCGCTCGGGGAAGAGCGGCGAGCCGTCGAACTTGAGGAGCTTCTCCTTGACCATGCGTCGCATCAGGTCCGTGACGTCGACCTGGTGGGCGCCGTCGCGGAAGCGGCCCTCGAAGCGGTCGCCATCGAGCAGCGAGAGGAAGAGCTGGAAGTCCTCCTCCTTGCCGTTGTGGGGCGTGGCCGTCATGAGCAGGAGGTGACGGGTGAGGCCGCCGAGGAGTTGCCCGAGCTTGTAGCGCTTCGTGTACTTCACCTCTCCGCCGAAGAAGGTGGCCGAGAGCTTGTGGGCCTCGTCGAAGACGACGAGGTCCCAAGAGGCCTCGGGGACCGCGAGCTTGAGCTGGACGTCCTCGTCGCGCGAGAGCTTGTCGAGCCGCGCGATGACGAGGTCGTTTTCGAGGAACCAGTTGCCGCTGCGCGCGGCCTCCAGCTTGTCGTTGGTGAGGATCTCGAAGGGGAGGTGGAAGCGATCGGCGAGCTCGTCCTGCCACTGCTCGGCGAGGCTTCCGGGGCAGATCACGAGGCAGCGTCGGAGGTCGCCGCGGGCGATCAGCTCCTTGATGAGGAGCCCCGCCATGATGGTCTTGCCCGCGCCGGGGTCGTCGGCGAGGAGGAAGCGGAGCGGCTGCCGGGGGAGCATGGACTCGTAGACCGCCGTGATCTGGTGCGGCAGCGGGTCCACGCGCGAGGTGTGGACGGCGAGCACGGGGTCGAAGAGGTGTGCCAGCCGAATGCGGTGGGCTTCGGAGACCAGCCGGAAGAGCGCGCCGTCGCCGTCGAAGCTCCACGGGCGGCCGGTCTCGACGACCTCGAGCCGGGGCTCGTCGTGGCGGTAGAGAATCTCGGTGCCGAGCTTGCCGTCGGGCTCTTTGTAGATGAGCTCCACGGCCTCGGAGCCAAAGGCGTTGGCACTCACGACGTCGACCATCCGGTCGGGCAGGATGCCCTTGACGACGGCGCCGACCTGAAGGGCTTCGAGTTTGGCCAATGAGGAAATCCCCGACTTGTTGGGACCAGGATTGTAGGCCAGTGAGGGGTCGGTTGGCGAGCGTGGCGCCGGTGCCGACGTGCCGGTCCGGAGGGATGGCCGGGGCGGCGGGTGCGGTCGCTCCAACGCGGGGAGTGATCCGCGACTCGGTCGAACGCGCCGTCGTGATTCCGGACGTTTGAGTGGCCCGTCCGTCGAATCCGACGGAAAGAGCCGCGGATCCGTCGATTCCGACGGAAGAGGTCCGTCGAAATCGACGGATCTGGCGGACGCCACCGGGCCAAAAACCGGTAATCCAAAGTCATTTCGACTGGTTGCGGCGTTGGCACGCCGGGTGGGGGGTCCTTGCAGGGAAAGGGGGTGAGGCGCGCGGTCATGAGGGCCGCGGCCCACGCCAAGGAGGCGGCCATGCCGAAGTCGAACGAGCAGACCCAGTGGGAAGCGTGCGCGGAAGAGGTGGCGGTGGAGCTGAGCGCGGAGGAGGCGGAGGCCCGGGAGATCTACGGCGACATGACCCGGGCGTTCACTCCGGAGAGGTCGATCGATCGGCTGGTCGAGAACCTGCGGGGGTTCATCGCCCAGCTGAAGTCGCGGCCGGAGCCCGAGGTGCCGTGGCTGCGCAAGTGGGAGCGGGAGCTGCTCGTCACCCTGCGCAAGGCGCGCAAGTGGGGCGACGAGCTACGCGGGTCGGAGGAGCCGGGCCCCCTCGTCCAGGTGGCCCGCTGGAACGAAGAGGAGCACTTCCGCGAATTCTACTTCGCGGCGGCGCAGGACTTCTTCGACCTGATGGATCGGCTGGACGAGCCGTTTCCGGTCCGCTGACCGGACCGAGGAGAGGAGCTGCTGCGTAGCAGACGAAGGGCAGTGAGCGAAGCGACCGCAGTGAACCCGGTGGCCCCGATTGGACGGGGCCGCCAAACCAAGGAGAGAGACAGATGGCGAACGGATTGACGGCAGCGAACACGGCCCCCACGGGGATCTGGAAGAAGCTCCAGCAGCTGATCGCTGGGATCCAGAAGGACATCCCGACGGGGACCAACTTGATGGTGAACGGCAAGAGCTACGGCCAGGCGCAGCTCATCGTGCTGCTCCAGGGGCTGCTCGAGCTGTTCGTCACCGCCAACACGGCGAAGATCGCGTACGTGACCGAGCTGAAGACGCGGGACGGGCAGGAGCCGACGGTTCGGGCGACCTACGCGGCGGTCAAGGGATCGATCGTCGGGATGCTGGGCCACCAGAATCCCCTGCTCGGGGACTTCGGCATCGCGCCGCACGTCCCGAAGGTCCTGACGACGGAGCAGAAGCAGCTCCGCGCGGCCAAGGCCCAGCTCACCCGGGAGAAGCGCCACACGATGGGCAGGCTGCAGAAGGCCGCGCTCAAGGTCGTGGGCACCCCCACCGTGCTGGTCGGGCCCGGCGGGGTCGTGGTGACCCCGTCGGTGATCGACCAGGCGGCGGCGCCGGCGGGCGGGACGAGCGGGAGCGGCGGCAGCGCCCCCGCGACCCCCGCCGCGGCGACCGCGGGCGGCAGCAGCAGCGGCTCGGGCAAGTAGGGCCGGCGCAGGCGGCATGACTGCCGCATGAAAGTGAGACGGCGGCCCCCTGGCGCGATCGCAAGCGCCGGGCGGCCGCCGTCGTGTTTTCGAGGGGCGCCCTTCGACCGCCCGCGGTGCTCAGTCGTCGCAGCAGACGATGGGCAGGCTGGCGCTACAGGCGTCGATGGCGAGGGAGCCGCTCGAAACGGCTGCTCCCATGTCGGTTCCGGCCGAGGTCCAGCCCGCGCAGTTGTCCAGCGGGAAGTCGGTCAAGGTGGGGAAGGTGACGCTGTTGACGACGACGCCGCCGGTGTTCCAGTTGCAGCAGCCCTGGTAGCCGTAGAAGAAGCCGCTCTGCTGAGGGGCGCTGCCACCCGACATCGCGGATTCGCCGAGGGCGCTGGCGGACGCGACCCAGCCGGGGGTGGGGGAGAGCCCGCGCTGGAAGGCGCGCACGGCCTCGGAGGAGTCGCAGATGTGGGCGGTGGGGCTCCCGCAAGCCGTCTGGCACTTGGCCTGGACGCCAGCCCAGCCGCCGGCGTTTCCGTTGGTGGGCGCGCTGCTCCCGCAGACGGGGTTGCCGACGGCCGCGGGGAACGGAGCGGGCTGGCCGGAGAGGTGCAGCTCATCGATCTTGCCGGTGAAGAAGCTTCCGGTGCCACTCGAGCCGACGGAGAGGATCCCGGCCATCGTCGCCGAGAGGGGGCCGTTCGGGTAGTAGCTCTTCGACATCTGTAGGCCGTTGACGAAGGTGCGGATGAACTCGCCGTCGTAGCTCGCGCCCACGTGCGTCCAGACGCCGGCGACGACCTTTCCGGCGCCGACCAGCGCGGGAGCCGGCCCATAGCTGGTTCCGAACGCCGCCTGGACGGTCATGTTCGAGAGCGCGAGCTCCCACTGCGTCCCGTTCTGCGCAATCACACCGGTGGTGGACTGGGCGGCGGGGAGAAAGACCCAGGCGTCGATGGAAGCTCCGCTCACGAAGTCGAAGGCCGGGTTGGCGGCGGAGGTCGCGTCTCCCGAGGTGCCGTCGACGAGCAGCGCGGTGCCGGTGTGGCCCTGCGTCCAGGTGGAGCCCACGCTGGAGAGCGTGAGCTGCACGCCGGTGCCCTGCGCGTCGGTGGCCGTCTGCCCGGAGCCCTCGTCGAAGTTGAAGGTCAGCGCATGGATGACGCCCTGGCTGCTCGCGCTGCCCGTGGGGCCCGTGGCTCCGGTGAGGCCAGTCGGCCCCATGGCTCCGGTGAGGCCAGTCGGCCCCATGGCCCCGGTGGGGCCGGTCGGTCCAGAGGCCCCACCGCCGCTGGTCGTTCCTCCGGGGCCGGTCGGTCCGGTGGGACCCGGCGCTCCGGTGGGCCCGGTCGGGCCGCCGCCACTGCCACTGCCCGCGGGGCCCGTGGCGCCGGTCGCGCCGGTGGGACCCTGCGGGCCGATGGCGCCGCTGCAAGAGAGGGCGAAAAGAGCGGTGGCGGCGATGAGAGACTGCAGCGTTCGAGACATGGAACCCCTCTCGGGCGTGACCGAGTGTCTGTTGAGACGACCGGCCATCGTGTCGGTCCGTTCGTGAAACCAGGGCGCTTCTGGTCGGTGGGAGACGCAGCCCTCGACAGCTCCAAGTGGCCCGTCGCGATGTCGAGCGCTCGCTCCGATCATCGCAGCGCTCGATTCGAAGTCAAGCGAGGGCCAAGACGGCGGGAGGGCTTGCGGCGCGCGGCGTGTTAGCCTCGGGCCGTGACGCGCAACCGGGTTCCCGCGGTCGTTCTCTTCGACATCGATGGCACGCTGCTCGACAGCGGCGGGGCGGGGGCGCGCGCGCTCGGGCGCGCCTTCGAGGAGCTGCTGGGGCTGCGGCCGAGCTTCGAAGGGGTCCGCTTCGACGGCGCGACCGATCCCTGGCTCGTGCGCGAGATCTCTGCCCGCGCCGGCCGCGAGCTGGACGCCGGGACGACGGAGGCGCTGCTGGAGCGCTACGTGGAGCTGCTCCCCGCGGAGCTGACGGCGGCCACGCGCTACCGGCTCCTCCCGGGGGTGGTGGCGACCCTGGACGCGCTCGGGGCGGCGGGCGCTCCCCTGGGGCTCTGCACGGGGAACGTGGTCCGGGGCGCCCGGGCGAAGCTCTCGCACGGCGGCCTCTGGGAGCGCTTCCCCTTCGGCGGCTTCGGCAGCGACGCGGAGGCGCGCGACGAGATCGTCCGCGCGGCGCTCTCGCGCGCGGCGGGGGCGCTGGGGCGTCCGCTCGCGCCCGAGGAGGCGCTGGTGGTCGGCGATACGCCTCGCGACGTGGCGGCGGCGCGGGCGGCGGGGGTGCCCTGCCTCGCGGTCGCCTCGGGGCGGCACGACCTCGCCGAGCTGCGCGCGACGGGGGCGGAGCACGCGGCGGCCTCGCTGGAGTCGCCGGAGGCCCGGCGGGCGCTCTTCGGGGAGTGAGGGCGGGGGACCGCGCGCGCGGACGCCCCACCCCCGCACCCTCGCAGCGCCTCGAACTGGAGGCGAGCCGCCGGGCTACCTGTCGAAGAGATCCTGCACGTCGCGGACGAGGCGGGCGAAGAAGTCGTCCCAGGCCAGCCGGTCGCGGCGGGCGACGTAGACGCGCGGCGGCGCGGGGGGCGCGTCGGAGCGCAGGCGGGTGCGGTGGCCGCCGGTGACGTGGACGGTGCCGAGCCGATGCGCGTCCTCCACCTCGACCTCGCCCTCGAGCACGCGCACGTCGGTCCCGCCCTCGTCGCGCTCGACCACGAACGAGGTGCCGATGTCGCGGACCTCGCCGACGTCGGTGGCGACGGTGAAGGGCTTGCCGTTGTGGTCGAGGAGGCACCAGACCTCGCCCCGCCGCAGCTCGATCCGCTCGCCTCGCTTGCCGAGCCGCAGCTCGGTGCCCGGGAAGAGGCGCAGCTCGCCGCCGCGCGCGACCGCGAGCTTCGCGACGCTGCGGTCCACCTCGACGGTGGAGCCGGGGCCGATGGCGGAGCCGGCCCTCGCGGGGGCGCCGTTGATTCGGGCGCCGCTGGTCTCGAGCGTCGCGGCGGCGAGGGCGGCCCGCCCGGCGGCGAGCCGGCCGGCCGCGCGCAGCGCGACGGCGGCGGCGACGAGGAGCGCGG